>CAYZRP010000086.1:0-28674 GCA_964480865.1 uncultured Anaerolineales bacterium
CGGAGCACTTCTCATTCTGGCTGAGTATGGGTCTCAAGATCAGGTGCGAGTCGGCTCATCCAGGAACGTACACCAGCCGGATCACATCTTCACCCATCCGATCATGAGCCACAAGGCGAAGCGGCGGTCTGGGTCCGCCGAAGTAGGGCTGGCCGTGGCCCAGCACAACGGGGTGCAGGTAGATCCGATACTCATCGATGAGCCCGAGTTCACCGAGGCTGTAAGCCAGGTTCGGGCCGGCGACTTCGATCTCCCCGTCGCGCTCGGCCTTCAGCTTGCGAAGTGAGCCCTCGAGATCGGCGACCTCGACGAGGCTGGCATTCGGGCCGGCCACCGTCAGCGAGCGCGAGACGATCCACTTCGGCTGGCGCCGCCACGCGGCAGCGAAGGCTCGCTCGTCCGCCCCCCAATCGGGTTGATCGTCATCCCAGTAGCGCATGATCTCGTACATCCGGCGGCCGTAGATGCTGCCCGCCTGGCCCTGAGCTTCTTCGATGAAGTGGCGAAAGAGCATGGGTCCTGGCGCGAACCCGGTGTGATCGACGTAGCCATCCAAAGACTGGTTCATGCTGAAGACGAACTTAGCCATATCCACTTCCTTTCCTTATGCCACATACCTTGAGCGCTGCCTCACTCGTAGAACTCCGGCGCCAGCTTGAGCGTTTTCCACTGCTCGCCCTCATGACCGAAGATCACGAGCCCGATGGACTCACGCTCGACCAGATCCAACAGCTTGATCGTGCTGGCGCGGATCGCCTCGGCGCCGGGGTCTTTCGCGTCGATCGGCGCGTCACGGGTGAAGCCCTCGGCGAAGGGCACGGCATCGACTGTCAACAAGACCGCTCCCGTTTTAGGTAGCCGCACCAACACAGATTGGTGGCCTGGCACATGCCCGCTCGTCTCGATCAAGGTCAGCCCCGGCAGCAGTTCCGTGTCCCCGTCCACCAGTCGGATGCGCTCTATGGGCTGATCCCACTGGGAACGTATGGAAGCATAACGCGGGTTGCTCGCCGCATCCAAATGATGCGCACGCTGAACAACATAGTGCGCCCTCGCAAAGGCCGCGTGTCGTCCGGCATGGTCGCCGTCGTAGTGCGTCGAGATGACAGTGTCGATGTCATCTGGCTTCAAGCCCAGTCCGGCCAGTTGTTGGATCACGTCATCGCCGTTCACGAACTCAGCTGAGTCCTCCGGGATGATCTCCGGCAATCCCGTGTCGATCAGGATATTCCGGCCGTCAGTCGTTTGCACCAGATAACACACGATCGGAATCTGGTATTCGGGCATGGATCCCACCAGCATCAGATACAGACGTTTCACGGTACTCTGGCTCATCACCCTCTCCCTGTCACGACCGGATCATCTCAGACGATCCCGGGGTATACACTCCTGCAGATGCGCAGCGCAAGCAGTGCTTGTTGATGGGCGTAGCGTAGCTCAATTGGAGGCAGCCGGTCTTGAACGATAACGCAATCTACTCGAAGTCGTTCAAGGCAACGATCGGCGCCGTCGGGATTTCGGCCGGCGTACATCCAATGAAGCGTTTCAGCGACCGGGTGAGATGAGGTTGGTCGCTAAAGCCCGCCTCGGTGACCGTATCGAGGATCGGCGTCCCTCGTTTGAGGAGGGTGGCCGCAAGACGAGCGCGTTTGATTTGACGAATGGTTCGCTGGGATAGGCCAGTCGAGCGCAGGACACGGTACTGCCGGGCGCGAAGCGACAGCGTGGGCTCGTCTTGTGTTTTCGCACTTGCGGCCGAGTCACGCGAAAGAAGATCCTCGCGCATCAGCCGATCGACAAAGATGTCGGCATTCTCGTAATCGGGAAATCGCCATGTCGAACCAGCCAACCAGAAGGTGTGTTTTCCGGCTTCGGGCAGGGTGACACACCGATCCGTGATGGATCCCGGAGGAAGACACGGCATGTAGGTCCCCAATTTGAACTCGATCCCAAACCATTCCAGACAGCCCGGAACGTGTTTGCGATTCGCCTTCGTCTCGGGTCCGTGCACGCTGATGGACATGCGCCCCTGATGGCTCGAGATGACCATTGACCAGCTGACCACCGATATCGAAGTGAACGCGCCGGGGCCCAGGCTGTGGCTCCGCCAGATACGTTCAACGAGCGGCGAATCGGCCGGGCGTACTTCCAAATCGGGAAACATGCGCTCTAGCCTCTGTGAAGGGTTCGCATCGCGAGGCGCAGATTATATCTCTCACACGCCGCGATCTGTGTAGCGCGCAGGTGTGTGTGCACGGGCAATCGCATGAGGCGTGGCCTCATCGCCTCGGCTGCAAATGTGTCGAGAGAATGAGGGGGCACTTGTGATGCGATTGCCCTGCAGGTGTGCGTACACGGGCGAGTTGTCAGCCGCAGATACTGACCGCGGATGTGCCGACGTCGCAGAGGTCGACCGGTTGGCCAATGGAGGGTGTGGCCTTCCGTTCCTTGCGCGACATCGGCGCCATCCGCGGCTGACCTTCACTGCACAGCGAACGACCTGCCACCATCACCGTCGCAGGATGAAGTGCAACACAACATCCAGAGCGGGCCGGTACGAATCCGTGGTATCGATATCCAGAGTCGGCTGATCGATGTGGATCGCGTCGAACGTGGCGCGCCCGGGATCCAGACGGGTCTGGCGTTCCAGGTACTCGCGATCTGGATGCAGATCCTGGCGCCAGGGCGCGTCGTCGAGCCGCTCGGCCATGCGGCGCAGCGCCAGGGCCGGATCGATCCGACAGCGCACGACCCGGATGGCGGCCAGGGGCAGCAGCGGTTCGAGCCCGGGCGCCCAGAGGTGGTGTTGAAAGGCGGCCTCGATCACGACCGACACCGAGCGGCTCAGCAACTGGCCGGCCACGTCGAAGAAGGCCCGGTTGGCCTGCGTGGCGATGGCCTCAAGATCCTCGTCGGCCACGACCCGGCCAAGCAACAGGCCTTCGCGGACTTCATCGCGGCTGAGCAGCGGGCAGTGCAGGCCCCCCGCCAGCCGGCGGGCCAGGGTCGTCTTGCCTGAGCCCGGCGGGCCTGACACCACGATCAGCGTCGGGCTCATCCGCGGCCGTTCGCTTCGTCTTCGGCTCGCACCCGCTCTTCCCATTCGTCGCGCAGGATGCCCATATAGACGAGATCCACGTACTCGCCATTTCCCCAGACGTGTCGGCGCAGCCGGCCCTCCTCGACGAAGCCACAGGCTGTGTACGCCTTGATGCCCCTGGCGTTGGTGGCCGTGACCGTCAGATAGACCCGACGCAGCCCGCGCAGACGAAAGGCATAGTCGAGGAGCAGCCGGATTGCGTCACGGCCATAGCCGCGGCCCCAGTAAGCCTTGTCGCCGATGGCGATCCCAAGTTCGCAGGTCTGCGACGTCTCGACGACGTTGAAGAGCGCGCACTGGCCGATGCACACGCCGTCGGCCTCGATCGCGAACTTCATGCCGTCACGGCCGCCCTTGCTGGCCTCGGCCTCGAACTCGGCCGTCAGGCGCTCGAGCGATTGTGGATACGGCGGATCGCCGCCGCCGGCGAGCTCGACGTCGACGTCGTTGTTGAACGCGCACAGCCGCGGCAGGTCCTCGCGACGGATCGAACGCAGTACGACCTTCTCACCGGTCAACATGGTTCACCTCCTTGAGTTGCGGCGGCGGCTCACGCACGCGGCGGGATCAGATCGCCCTGTTCACGGCCAAAGCGCCAGCCATCGATGCGGGGCGGCTCGATCCCGAGCGCGCTCAACAGGCTCTTGATCTGCTCGCGATGCTCGGTCGCATGGTTCACGGCCTGTGTGACGATCACCCACGGGGCCACACGATACCCGTCGCTCAGGTCGATTTGCGCCAGCGCGCGATCCTGCGCGCCACGCGTGTAGGCGATCAGCGCCCTGCCCGTCGCATGCAGGATCTGGCGCAACTCGGCCAGCGTCGGCGCCTCGCGCTCGGGTGGATGATCGCCCGTGGTCAGCATTGACACATAGTCTTCTTCGGACGTCACGAGATGCCGCACCGTCTCGCGGATCGTGCCATGCGTGGCCGATGGCGGCACTGCATCAAGTTGCGCGTCTGACAGGGCTTCACAGGCCTCGAGCAGGCGGAGGTTGGCCCAGTGGTGGTGTTCGAGCAGCCGGGTCAGGATCGGTTCAGACATGCGACTCATCCTCACTGGTGCCGCAACACGAGATCGTCAACGCGGGCGAGACGTCTCGGGCTTGACCGCGCTGACGCACAGGAAGCCGGGTTCACGCATCAGCTTCGCGTACTCATCCGGGTCAACGGCCCTGAACGCATCCTGTGGGCGCGGCTCGAGGACCGTCTGCAGCTGAAAGCCCGCGGCCAGCACCGGCGTGATCACGTCGGCGAACGATCGGCGAAAGCTTGGCATCGTCACGGCTCCACCGAAGCCGCGCCAGACGTACTCGACGCGCTCGATCTCGAAGTAGACGGCGCGGCTGCGATGCGCCAGAAAGTCCGCCAGCGGATGCGTGACCGAGAACACCACCCTGCCCCGTGGGCGCAGGACGCGCTCGAACTCGGCGAAGGCCTGGACCCAATCGCGCACGTAGTCGAGCGACAGCGCGGCCAACACGATGTCGAAGCTCGCGGACTCGAGGCCATCGAGCGGGTGGTCGAGGCTGGCGTGGATGAGTTGCACCGCCCGATCGCCGAGTCGGCGGCGCGCCCGCTCGAGCATGCGCGCGTTCGCGTCGAGGCCCACCACCTCGGCGCCCGCATCCGACAGGATCTCGGCGTACTTGCCGACGCCACAGCCAGCGTCGAGGACGCGCAACCCGGCGACCCGCCCCAACAGCGCCAGCGTGGCCGGACGTTCATAGTAGGCGTTGTGCGCCTTCGTGTCGATCCGTTTATCGTAGCGCGCGGCCAGCTCGGTGTAGGCGTCGTTGGCGATCGCGTCAGGCGTCACCGGCGTTTTCCTTTCGAATCAACCCCGCCGCCGTTGACGGCTGGTCGGCCCTGGCGTTTCGACGGGCTGGTACACGCCCGGCCGCCGAGGAAGTGGTCGAGATGCACATCGACGACAGGCGGCGGGACCGTCAGACCGGGCGTGGACTGCCGGATCAGGGCGAGGTAGATCAGCGGCCCTAGCAGGGCTGCCACGCCATGCAGGGGCGGCTCGGGCTTGAGGACGCCGGCCTTCTGATAGCGCGCCAGCAGCCGGCCGATGGCCTGAAACAGCTTCAGCGGCTGCTCGAAAGACCCGGCCAGTTCGGGCGTGCGCTGGAGCTCACCCAGCAGGACGGAGAAGAAACGATCGTGCTGCACGACCACATCTCGATAGGCCTGCAACACCCGTGTCAGATCGGCGCGAAGATCGCCCGTGTAGCGCGTGGCAGAACGAAACGCGGATCGATCGACCAGTGCGGCGATGGCACGCGTGACAAGCTCGGCCTTTGTACCGTATTTGCGAAACAGCGTGATCTCGCTCACACCAGCGGCTGCGGCAATCTGGCGTGTCGTGGCGCCCGCATACCCGCTTGCCGCGATCGTGTCCATCACGGCCTGAAAGATCTGCGTATCGGCAATGCGTTTTGGCATCCTGATCCTCCCGCGCAGCCATTATAAGCACGGATTGACACACAAAGAAGCGGGACTATACTATTGTTAGTGTTAACTAACAATAAGGGTACATCGGGAGGATGATCATGGCGGTCGTGGGGCAGGTCCTGAAGATGGTGCTTGGCAATCGAGCGACCGGCATGCCGTCGCTCGACGCGATGCTGGAGGGGTTCGACCGGGAACTCGAGCACGTCACGGACGTGGTCAAGCCGGCTCCCGAGTCGAAGCCGCGAACGCCGTTCGACAACCCACGGCTCTCGTTCGACGACATGTATATGGCGCGACTGACGGGCACGCAACTGCTGGCGTTTCTGCGGGTGCTGGTGCCGCTGCGGGTGCGGATGAGCCAGAGCGCGCGCCTGTACGCCGACCGGTACCGGCCCACCAGGTCCCAGGCCTCAGCCGAGTTCCTGACGCAGCTCCAGGACCTGGCGCGGGCGTCTGGCGCGGCAGACATCCGCTTTGTGCAGGTGCCCGGGAACGCCATTTTCCAGCACAAAGGCGTCCCGCACGCGCAGGCCGTGATCCTCACCGTCGAGATGAAGCGCTCGGCCTTTGTCAACGCTCCGAGTTTCGAGGCGTTCCTTGAGGTCGCCCGAGGCTATGGCAACCTGGCTCGGATCGGGAACCGTCTCGCCCGCTTCATGCGCCGCAACGGCTTTGCCGCCTACCCCGGCACCGCGCTCGGCGGCCTGACGGACTACGTTCACCTCGCCGAACGGGCCGGGTTGGGCGCGATCGGTTATCACGGGTTGCTCATCACGCCGACGGAGGGGGCGCGCCTGCGGATCAACACGATCTACACAAACATCGAGAACCTGCCGTTTGAGACCGAGAACGAACACCTCTGGGTACGCGACTTCTGCGCGTCGTGCCGGAAGTGCATCCGCAGTTGCCCGGTTCAGGCGATTGGCCCGCAACCACGCCCACGCGGCGACGGCGGGATGCAGTGCATCGACCACGATGCCTGCCGCGATTACTTCGACCGCAACTTCGGCTGCGGCATCTGCCTGGCGAAGTGCCCATTCAGCGACGCGGGCTACGACGCCATCAAGGCGCGGTTCAAGGGCAACCCCACGGCGCCCCGGTTCCGCATTCCGGTGCCCGGCTCAGACGCGCGGCGCGAGAGGTAGCCTGAGCCCCTGGCAAGTTGGGCGCAGCATCCCTGGTCGCTGCCGCAATCAGGGCGGAGATCGCCCGGATTCCGCGATATGGTCAGGCTGCGCGTTCGGGGCCCCTACTCCCTCGAACGACCCGGAGCCGCCTGTGCGCAAAACTGACCTCCTGAACTGGCTCGATCGCGAGATCGAGGGCTGGGAGACATTCCTGGACACGTTCGGGCGCGATCGACTCGAACAACCGAACGTCAACGGAACCTGGTCCATGAAGGACGTGATCGCGCATCTCACGGAGTGGACCCGCGGCCAGGTGGCGCTCATGCGCGCCGTCCTGCGTGGCGAGCCGGATCCCGCGCCGGCCTGGCCGGCCGAGACTCACGAAGAAGCCGACATCAACGCCTGGATCTACACGACGCACAAGGATCGAGCCGTGAACGACGTGCTCGTGGACTGTCGCGAGACGCTGCGCCAGCTCCGCGCACTCATCCAGGAGCTGCCGGACGACACGCGCATCGACGACCCCTATCGTCAGGTGCACATCGGCGGCCGAACCTTTGCGGCCGGCGAGTTCTTCGACCACTTCCACGACGACCATGAGGCCGGCATCCGGGCCTGGATGGCCCAGCAGTCGGCCGCAGGTTCGAAGGCCTAGTTCGGACCCCACACACGCCAACCTCTCGAACCCACGACCGCTTGTAAAGGCGGCCCTCCTCGGGCGAGACCCCGGGACCGACGCCGCTTTTCAACCCGCCATATCTCGCCGACGCAGAGCAGTCTGTGTCGGGCAAGTGCTGACGCCTCGGCCATGCCTGGATACGTCTCTGGCCTGCGACAGACCAGAGGCGTATCCGGCTCAGTTCTTCTGGACTACGCCGACCGCCCCGCGACCCGATCGGAAAAATAGGGAACGCCGGCAGGAATATGGGGTAGGCCCGCTGATGCCACCCGATCCGGCAATCGATATCCTGTACTCACTCAAACCGGCCGCTCACAGCAACGCATCGGCGGCGCAGGCACGCGGGCGCCCGACACACTGATGGCACCTCGCTGCAGGCCTCGCCGTTCGGGCGTAGCGGCGCCGTTAGCACGGGCGACCCAGGAGGTGATCGATGACCACACACGTCCAGACTCGCGGCGCGGGCCGGCTGGCGCGCCTGGCAACCCCGGTCGGCCTGGGTCTGTTGGCAGTCAGCGGCCTGTTCGTCGGTCTCGGGCAGATGCAGTCGGCGCGGGCCCTGCCGCGCGCTGACCTCGCGGCCCAGGCGACCTTCGTCGTCACGAACACGAACGACGCTGGCGCGGGCTCGCTGCGCCAGGCCATCCTGGACGCCAACGCGAACCCGGGGCCCGACCTCGTCAGCATCGCCGCGGTCGGCACAATCCACCTCGCGAGCGCACTCCCGGCCGTGACCGACGCCGTGACGATCCAGGGGCCCGGCGCCGCTCTCTTCAGCGTGGACGGCCAGGACCAGTATCGCGTGCTCGACATCGTCGGGGCGCCGGCCACCCTGGCCGACCTGACGCTGCAGCACGGAAGCGCGCCGGGCGTCTCCGAGGATGGCGGTGCCATCCGCAGCAACCGGGCCCTGACCCTGACGCACGTTGTCGTGCTGAGCAGCACGGCGGCCGGCGACGGCGGCGGCCTGTACATCTCGGGCGACCTGGCCCTCACCGGTGGCCGCTTCGAGAGCAATCGCAGCACAGGCGGCTCGGGCGGCGCGCTACGCGTGATCGGCGCCGCGACCGTGAGCGGCACGCAGTTCGTCGACAACGTTGCTCACGGTGACGGCGGCGCTGTCTTCGCCCTGGGCGGCGCGACCCTGACCGACGTGCTCTTCCAGGGCAACCAGTGCCTGGCGGCGTCGTGCGACGGCGGCGCCCTGTTTGCCTTCAGCCGGACCACTCTGAGCGGGACTCAAATCGTCAGCAACACCGCCGGCGATCAGGGCGGCGGCGTCGCCGCGCCCGGAAGTGCCGCGGTGATCGGTGGGCTCTTCCGGGACAACACAAGCCAGCTCGGCGTTGGCGGCGGCTTGTACGTTCAGGGCAACGCCGATGTGACAGGGACGCGTTTCGTGGGCAACAGCGCGCGCGGCGATGGCGGCGGTCTGTACGCCTTCGCCACCCTGACGGTGACGCAGGGCCTGTTCACGAACAACCTCAGCACCTTGGGCCACGGCGGCGGCCTGGCCGGCAGTGGGGTCACGCTCGTGGACGGCACGGTGTTCGTTCGCAACAATGCGCTGGAGGGCGGCGGCCTGCACCATGACCTGTTCGACGCGCGCATCGTCAACGCGCTCTTCGCCGACAACGGCGCCGCAAATGGCGATGGCGCCGCGCTGCGGCTGACGTCGACCGGTTCCGTCGATGTGATCCACGTCACCGTCGCGGCCCCGGCCCTGGTCCCGGGCTCGGCGATCCAGGTGCTCGCCGGCACCGCCGCGATCACGAACACCGTGATCGCCCGGCACGCAGTCGGGCTTGATGCCAGCGGCGGGCTCGCGGCCCAGGACCACAACCTGTTCTTCGGCAACGGCGCCGACACGCAGGGCGTCGTCAGCGGGGGCGTGAACAGCCGCGTCGGCGACCCGGTCTTCGCGGACCCGACGACCGACGACTATCGCCTCGGCCCGGGCTCGGCGGCGTTTGACGCGGGCACCGATGCCGGGGTGGCGCTGGATGTCGACGGCGACGTGCGGCCGCTTGGTGCGGGCTTCGACATCGGGTACGACGAGTTCACGCCCTGGAAGTTGCTATTGGCGGCGCTGATGCGCTGACACCGGCTGGCGTACAATTCCGCCATACTTTTCGATAGGGGGAATATCGCTATGCGTTACGTGGTGGCCGTCGACGGCTTCGAAGGTCGCGAGATCGCCGTCGAAACGAAGGGCCTCTTTTCATCGATGACGCTTGTGGCCGATGGCGTGCCTGCACCCAAGGGCGAAAAGAACGGCGAGTTCGTGTTGACCCGCAACGACGGCCATCAGGTCGTCGCCAGGTTTCGATCGGTGTTCTTTCTCGACCCGCTACCGCAACTCATCGTCGATGACAGGACCTATCAGGTGGCCGAACCCCTGAAGTGGTACCAGTGGCTCTGGAGCGGCATCCCGATCCTGCTTTATTTTTCGGGTGGCGCGCTCGGTGTGCTCCTCGGTTCGATCGGCCTGTTCGCCAACGCGCGGCTGTTCCGCTCGAAGCTGACGCCCCTCCTCAAGTACGCGGCGACGTCCCTCGTCACGTTCCTGACGGTGGCGGCCTTCTACATCTCGGTCGTGCTGCTGCAGACCGGGCTCAACGAGTGGTTCCCGCAGTCGAAGACGATCCGTTCCGAAGAGGGGCGCTTCTCGGTCGTAGCACCGATCGCTTTGCAGGAGAGCACGCAGGACGTCAACCTCGACACCGGCGACGTCCTCCCGGTTCATTCTTTCGCGGGCGATCGCAAAGGCGTCTCGTATCTGGTGGCCTATGCAGACTATCCGGCCAGTGTCGTGCGCACCGTCGATGCGCAGGTGATCCTGGAGGGCGCACGGGATGGCGCCGTGCAAAACATCAATGGCGCTGTCGTCGAGTCACATCCCGTTGCGCTCGGCACGCACCCGGGCCTCGACTTCACCGCCGACGTCCGCGACGACAAGGGCAACCCGTTCACGTTGAACGGCAGGATGTATCTGGTCGATCTGCGGATCTACGAAGTGCTCGCCTTCCTCCCCGCGGGATCAGGTGCCAGCGAGGATGTCACACGCTTCTTCAGCAGCTTCAACGTGATCGAGTAATGCCAGACGATCGGCGGACGATCATTCGCTACAAGGGGGACCTTATGCAGGACGTCGGCGGATTTCAGCCAGCGGCAGCGCCCGGGCCGATCGAAACCACGCGCCTGCTCCCGCCGATCGCCAGCTTCTGGCAGCGGCTCGGAGCATCGTTTATTGATACCGTGATCCTGGGCGTGGCCGGGCAGATCATCGCCCTGGTGTTCAACGGCATCCTCTTTCAAATCGGGCCCTATGGCCGACCGATCGGGCTGCTTCTGATCCTGCCGTATTTCGGTATCCTCAACTCCAGGCTCGGCGGTGGACAGACGCTCGGAAAACGCGCCCTGAGGATCGCGGTGCGCGATGGCGCCAACCAGCCGATCAGCCCGGCGCGGTCGCTGGCTCGCATCGCAATCCTGATCACGCCCGCGTTCTTCAATGGCTGGTCGATCCCGGCGTCCGATAACCCGGTGTATGCCTGGATCGCGGCTCTGGCCATCTTTGGGTTGGGCGGCGTGCTGCTCTACACGATGCTGTTCAACTGGAAGGCCCATCAGGGCATCCACGACCTCATGGTCGGCACCTATGTCGTCCGTCTGCGCGGCGACCCCATCGCCATGTTTCCGAAGACGGCGCGCCGACATCTGTGGGTCTCCGGCGGCTGGGCCGTCTTCGTAGGCGCCGCCCTGCTCGTCGCGGGGCTCCTGACGTCATCGCTGTTCGCGAGCGGGACGCTGGCCTCGGTGATGGATGTCTATCGAGCGCTCTCAAGCGATGGGCGCTTCTTCTCGGCCAGTGTGTTGGACAGCGTGTCACTGGTGTCAGGTGGGAGTTCGAGCCATTCGCTGGTCATCAGCGTCTGGATCAAGGGCAACCCCGGCAGCGAGGAGCGCGCGGCCATCGTGAAGGATGTCGTCCGCACGGCGTTCGCCCACGTGCCCTCGATCGACTCGTTCGGCGCCATTCGCGTCACAGCGACATCGGCCTATGACATCGGCGTCGCCAGCGGCAACTTCTCGATGACGCTCACGAAGTCCGTCGACGACTGGCGTCAGGAAGTCGGGCGGACCGCACCCTGACGGCGCGGCGCCTCAGTGCCCCATCGTGTCGGAGTCGACGCGCGGCTCGGCGCCGGTGTCGAGGGCCGAGATCGCGGCCACCTCCTCGGCGCTGAGCGTGAAGTCGAAGACGTTCAGGTTCTCGGCCAGCCGCGCGGGGTTCGACGAGCGCGGGATGGTCACAAGCCCCCGCTCGATGTTCCAGCGCAGCACGACCTGGGCCGGCGACTTGCCATGCGCGGCACCAATCGACCTGAGGACCGGCTCACTCAGCAGATCCTTACCCTGCCCGAGCGGGCTCCAGGCCACCGTGACGATGTCGTGCGCGTTGTCGTATTCGACATGGTCGGCGCGCGTGATGCGCGGGTCGAGCTGGATCTGGTTGGCGACCGGCCGGATCGTGGCCTCGGCCATGAGGGCCTCGAGGTGGGCGGGCTTGAAGTTCGAGACCCCGATCGATCTGACCTTCCCGGCCGCGACAAGTTGCTCGAACGTCTTCCACGTAGAAAGGTACTCGTTGCGCCACGGCAGCGGCCAGTGGATCAGGAGCAGGTCGACGTAGTCAAGGCTGAGCTGGCGCAGGCACTCATCCAGGCCGGCGATGGCGCGATCGTTCCCCTGGTGTTCGCCGTCGAGCTTGGTGGTGACGAACAGCTCCTCGCGGGCCACGCCGCAGTCGCGGATGCCCTGGCCAACGCCGCGCTGGTTGCCGTAGCGGAAGGCCGTGTCGATATGGCGATAGCCGGCCGCGACGGCCGTCACCAGCACGCGCGCCACGGTCGCGTCATCGAGCGAGGCCGTGCCCAGGCCGATCTGCGGGATGCTCGTGCCGTTGTTCAGCTGCAGCGACGGGAGGGTCATGGTCGGGTCCTCAGGGTGAACGCCTCGATTGGCTCAGAGGCTGGCGATGGCAGACTGTCGAAAACTACTCCTATTCCACTGCAACGAGACCCACACACAGTGGCCGTAAGTCACGGCTCGCGCAAGACCACCGGGATCCTCAGCACATAGGCTGGCGGCGCGACGGTGCCCGTTGGTGTGGGTGTGGGCGTGGCCGTGCTCGTCGGCGTGGCGGTGGCGGTCGAGCCGGTGGCGATGGTCCAGGTGTAGGTAGCCGGTGTTTGATCTTCACTGCCGAGCGCGTCGCTGGCGCGCACCTGGAAGGTGTGCGGGCCGTCGGCGAGCGGACCGGCCAACACGACCGGGCTGGTGCACGCCTGAAACGACGCGCCGTCGAGGGCGCAGGCGAACCCGGCCAGGCCCGCCGCGCCCACATCGGCGCCGGTGAAGGCGAAGGTCGCGCTGGTCAGCGAACTGGGGTCGGCAGGTGTGCTCGTGATGCCGGTATCCGGGGCGACGCCGTCGATCACGATCGCCCGGGCCGCGCCGAGCGAGCCGTTGGCCCCGGGCGTCGGGAGCGTCAGGACGGCATTGACGAGGCCCAGGTCCTGAATGATGCCGCCGTTGCGCGACAGCGCCGACGTGCTGGCGTAATCCAGATCGCCGGCGAGATCGCCCGGTTGCACGGTGTAGCTGAAGGTCAACGTGGCCGTGCCGCTGCCGCCGCTGTAGTCGACGACGCTGTCGATGGCGCCGGTCTCGAGGGTCAGCTGAGGTGTGCCAATGACTGTGACGATATGGCTGAAGCTCACCTGGATGTCGATCACGGCGCCGGGGCCATACAGGCCGTCGGCGGTGCTGGCGTTGACCGACAGCACCACGAGGCCTGACTCTTCGAACGCGCCGACGTCGCAGCCCGACACCTGCGGTCGGCCCGCGCCGCGCTGATCGGTGAAGGGGCAATAGGCCATGTCGGCGGCATCCAGCGCCGGGCTGCTGGCGGCGAGGGCATGGGTCTGCGTCGGCCCGCCGTTGTCGGCGAGGGTTTTCACGATCGTGGCGACGCCGCCGGCCGGGACGAAATCGGCGAGGCCCGCCGGACACCCACCGGCGCTGCCCGACACGCCCAGGACGTTGTGGGCGTCGGCGGTCATGACGGTCCCGCCGAAGAGCATGTCGTTGAAGCACTCGGGGTTCGACGGCGCTGTGTTTCCGGAAATGATGTTATTGCGCAGGGTCATCGTGCCGGCGAGGTTGTAGAGCGCCCCGCCCGCCTGGCCGGCCGAGTTGCCCGTCAGGGTGTTGTTCGTCAGCACCGCCGAGCCGCCGAGCTGGTACACGGCGCCGCCGTAGGCAGTGAGCGACTGGTTGTTCGAGAAGGTGTTATTCGTCAACGTCACGGTTCCGGTCTCGTTCGCGAGGGCGGCACCGCCGCTTGTGCCGGAGTTGCCCGTGAACGTGTTGCCCGTGAGGTGGACCGTGGCCTGATAGGCGTAGACGCCAACGCCCATCGCGCCCGTATTGCCCGTGAAGGTGCTCTCGGTGAGGGTGGTGGCGCCCTGGTTGATGAAGATCCCGGCGCCCAGGCCGCTGCTTGTCGTCGCGGTGTTGCTCGCGAAGACACTGCGCTCGACGGTGAGGGTGCCGGCCGAATACAGGCCGGCGCCAAGGGTGCCGAGCCCGCCGGCGCTGGCCAGGCCGTTCTGGATCCTGATATGACGCAGCGTCAGGGTCGCGCCGGACGCGACATGCAGAATCCGGAACGCCGTCGCGCCGCTGCGGCTGAGCGTGTGGCCCTGGCCGTCGAGTGTCAGGCTGTGTCCGCTGTCGCCGCCGATGCTTGGCAGGCCGTTCTGGCCGTCGGCCGTGTTGTCGACGGCCGTCAACACGATGTCGGCGCCGAGGACGATGACGTCGTCGGCGTTGTTGCTGTTGGCCGTGTTCAGGGCCGCGATCAGGCCGGGCGCGTCGGTCACCGTAAACGTGGCCGCCCGGGCCATCGGGGCCGGCAGAGCGCTGGCAACCACGAGCACGACGCCGAGCAGACGGACCAGACGGGATCGCGGTGACTGCATCGAAAGACGTCTCCTTACTCAGACGGGTGGCGCCAGGTGTACGCGGTCGCAGCATTATAGTGGTTCGTTATCATGTTCGCGATGTGGGAGTCGCCGTATGCACCGCGAGGGGAGCGAGTTCCTTCGCCCATACCGACGCCTCCGCCTGCGTCATCTTGAGAGCCTGCCCACCTTGCCTGCGGGCGCGCTGAATAAGCCCGAAAGACCTCCCTCTGAGACACGCTTGTCTTCAGTTGGTGCCCGGCAGGCAACGAGGGGTGACTGTCGACGGCAGGCGAGTCACCGGAGGAGATCTTTCGGGCTCATTCGGCGAGTCTGATTGCCGGGTTGGTTGGCCCTCAAGATGACATGGGCGGAGGGGTCGGTGCCCCATTGTCGGCCGGCGGGCTCGGTGGCCCGTCGTCGGCGGGCGGGATCAGTGGCCCGTCGTCGGCGCGCGGGGCTCGGTGCCCCATTGTCGGCGGGCGGGGTCGGTGCCCCGTCGTCGGCCGGCGGGCTCGGTGCCCCGTCGTCGGCGGGCCGGGTCAGTGGCCCGTCGTCAGCGCGCGGGGCTCGGTGCCCCATTGTCGGCGGGCGGGGGTCAGTGGCCCGGCGCCTGTACGGAGGGCCTGAGGGCTGGCGATGCCCGGTGGCGTGCACACGGCTGAAGCACAAGGGGTTCGCGGCGCGACGCCATCACAGGCCTATAATGGCTCGCGATCGAGGCTGGCGACTATCATGACACCTCAAACGAACGAGACATCCGCCTCCGAGCAGATCGACGCCATCATCCAGGCGACGGACGATTGGCGCGGCCTGATGCTGGCGGATCTGCGGGCCGTGATCCTCAAGGCCAACCGGAAGGTGGTCGAAGAGGTGAAGTGGAAGATGCCCTCCCGGCCGGAGGGCGTGCCGGTCTGGTCGCACGCCGGGACCCTGTGCGTGGCCGACACGCTCAAGAACGCCGTCCGACTGACCTTCCCCAAGGGCGCTCAGATGAAGGACCCGAAGACGCTGTTCAACACGCGGCTCGACAGCAAGACCGTGCGCGCCATCGACTTCCACGAAGGCGACCGGGTGCCCGTGGCGGCGCTGAAGGCCCTGATCGTCGAGGCGATACGCGTGAATGCCCTGCCGACAGGCACCCGCCCTCGACGCCGCGTACTGAAGTGAGGACCCGGTTGCGCGGGCGTCACGACCCGGCCTGAGCGAAGGTGGAGGCGCGACGTGAGGAGGCCGTCAGGGTCGGACGGCTTCGCGGTGCAGCGAGGCGAGCGTGGCGAGCGCGACGTCGAGCCCAGGGTGACCTGGCGGGATGGACAGCGCGACCCGCAGCGCGTGGCCAGGACCGATCTCCAGCAGGATAGAGCGGCAGACCGTCGCGCCCGAGATCCGATCGGCCTGATAGCCCGCGAAGTCACCGAAGCGCGCCGGCTCAAGCGACTGCCAGGGCCCATCCTCGAGCGCAACCGTCCGACGATCGCCGGCCGCCCCGCACGCCTCTGTAAGCAACGGGGTGGCGGCGGCCGGATCGATGGGAAACTCCGGGCTCAGGGTGGACGTGTGGATCTCGATCCACAGAGCGTCCTCAGCGGCCAGGCTGCGATCGCGCTCGATCTGACGGGCGTCGCCGGCGCTGATCATGAACGCCGAGTCGCCCTCCACGTACAACGGCCAGCCGACCGGTGGCGAGAAGGTATAGGCTGGCGTCGTCACCGTGTTGGCCATCGGCGTGGCGACCCTCTCGCGCTGCGCGCAACTCACCAGCGCCAACGCAATGGAGAACCCCATCACCCAAACATGTCGGTGGCACATTTCGATCTCCATCTCACGAGCGAACGCTGTCGCGACGACGCCCGGGCGCTACCGTGCGGCTGGCACGCGCTTCAGGGTCTCGAGGGACTGGAGGGCGGCCTCGAGGCCTGGGTGGTCTGGTGGGATGTAGATTGACACCTCCAGGGCGATCTCGGGTGTCAGCTCCAACATGTACCGCCGCCAGATCATGGAGCGGTACAGCGCGTCGTACTGGACACCGCTGAGCTCGCCCAGAGTCACGGGCGCGACGGATGGCAAGGGCCACTCGTCCACGGGCGCCACCGAGTCGCCGCCACCCTCCAACCAGGACACGGTGCGCCAGTACTGGGGTGCGAAGTCCTTCATCGACACGCCACCCAGGTGCTGGGTGGGCGTCATGAAGATCGCGATTTGATCGGTCGACAGCCGGGTCAGGTCGGTTTGGAGCGCGGCGGCATCACCGGCGCTCACCGCCACCACGCGATCCTGCCCGACAACGGTCGACCAACCGCTCGGCGGCTTCCAGCGATAGTCCAGCGTGGTCACTGTCCCATCGACAGACGACGAGACGCCACACGAAGCCAGCATCAACGCCGCGAACAACACAATCCAGGTGTGGTCTTTCACGTTCATGTCTCAGCCCCTCCTGTGCCCCTCAGCGGATGGTCCCGACGCCAGGTCCTCGCGACGTTAACGGCAGGCGCTCAAGAGTCTCCAGCGACTCGAGTGCGGCTGCGAGGCCCGCGTGACCCGGCGGGATCCAGACAGCCACATAGAGCGCTTTCTCCGGGGACAGATCCAGCATGTAACGGCGCAGGATGACGGACCGTTCGATCGAGTCCGTCTGGACGCCGCTGAGCGCGCCCACCGTGACAGGCGCAACCTGCGGCAGGGGCCACTCCTGCCAGGGCGCCACCGCGTTGCCGCCGCCAGTCACCCAGTTCTCGGTGCGCCAGAGGTTCGACGCGAACTCGGCCGCCGTGGCGCCGTCGAGATGAAGCTGGATCGACAGGCGGATGATGATCTCGCCCGCCGGTCTCTGACCCCAATCACGCGCGGTCACCTCAGCGTCGCCGGCGCTGACCGCCACCACGGTGTTCTCGGTGGCGAACGTTGGCCAGCCACTCGGTGGCTTCCAGCGACAGTTCTGGACGGTCACGGTGCCATCCATGGGTGTCGGTGTTGGGGCGCTGCAGGCGGTCGTCAGGAGCGATGCCAGGGCCGCGATGATGGCTGTCTGTTTGAGGTTCATGGTTCACCGGTTTCCTTCGCTCAGCGCTATCGGACCGTCGACGGCACGCCGGGATAGCTCGGACCCGACGGGTTGGCCCAGGGCGCCGGTTGCACATCCACCGCTCCGGGCTGACCGGGCGTGACTGGATCCATCCGCCAGCCAGGCTGGTTCCAGAAGCCGTCGGGCAAGGTCGTCTCCGAATAGCCGTCGAGGTAGACCGTGCCGGCCGAATCGACTGAAGCCACCAGCATGATCACCGTCGCCGCCATGCCCACCCCGGTCGCCGCCGGCAACAGAGCCGCCGCCCGTGGACCCAGCACGCGCAGGGCCTGTGCTGCCGACACCTGGAGCACGGTGGTGCCGCCCTTTGACAACGTCGCGACCGAACCACCCAGCAGGGCAACTTCTTTCGGCGTCACCTGGATATCCGTGACCTGGGGCGTGTAGGCCCGCCACTCGCCCGTGAACGTCGGCACGCCACTCGAGTAGTCGTAGACGGGTTGATAGCCTTCATAGCCGCTCGTCGACAGCCAGCCCCCGGAGCCGCCGAAATTCGTCGTCGGATCGGCGATCAGGCGCGAGTTCGTATCCAGGATCTTGTAAGGCCCCTTGCCGGCCAGTTCGGTGAACGGGATGAAGTGCCCGCCTGCATCCGTGAAGTAGACCGTGCCGTCCGTGGCCACCTGCACAAAGACGCGACTGTAGGGGTCGTTGCCGAGCTGGATGCTGTAGCCGGGCTTGAGCAGATCCATGGCGCGCATGAATGGCACATCGGCCTGCCAGGCCTGGAAGTACTTGACCCAGTTCTTGCCATACCAGGCCTGCGCCCACCAGGCGAGATCGACCAGCCCGATCGTGCCATCGGCGTCCAACGCGATCGGGCGACCAAGCACCTTCGACGCGCCGCTGGCCGCGCCTGCGAGAGCCAGGCCGTCGAACAGGTCAACATCGGTCAGGCGGCGTTCGGTCTCGTGATAGCCAGCGACGACGCGTTGCAGGTAGTGAGCGATGGCCGCGATCTCGCGACCCTGGGCACCGTAACGGCTCAACCAGCCGCCGAACCGACCATCGTAGGCCGAGGCCGCCGCGCCGGACCAGTGGGCTCCGAGCGATTGCTGCAACCGGCGCAGGTTGTCGAGACAGACCGCGAGTTCGGAGGCTTCGAGGCGCTGCAGCGCGCCAGCCGCCGACTGAAGTGTGGAAGGTTGAATACGCAGGGCTTGATTGGTCATGAGGGAGTGATCCTTTCATGCCCAGCATAGTCGGCGATGCCCGGGGTCGAGTCCTCGATGAGTCCTCGAAAGCGAACCGACGGCAGAGCGTGGGCACGCCGCGACCCATCGGTCGCGTGACAACCGTCTCTGCGCGGGAACTCACGCGCGCGTCAAGAAGAAGTCGCGCAGGGCGGCCAGGGTGAGGTCAGGCGCTTCCTCGGCGAGGTAGTGGCCGCAGGGGAGGCCGTGGCCGCGCACGTCGATTGCCCGGGCGCGCCACGTCTCGAGCACATCATAGTGAGTGCCGACGAAGCCGCGCGTGCCCCAGAGCGCCAGCACTGGGCAGGGCAGCCTGCGCGCAAGGTCGGCCTCGTCGTGCCGGAGATCGATGCCGGCCGACGCCCGATAGTCCTCACAGCTGGCATGGATGGCGGCCGGATCCGCGAAACAGCGCCGGTACTCGGCGCGGGCCTCGGGCGTGATCGCGTCGGCGTCCCAACCCCACTGCGCGAACTTCGAGTCAAGCCAGTGGTCGACGTCGGCGCCGATCAGGCGCTCGGGCAGATCAAATGGTTGAATGAGGAAGAACCAGTGGTAGTAGGCCCGGGCAAAAACCATGTCCGTGGTGGCGTACATGTGCAGCGTCGGGGCGATGGCGAGGGCGGCCAGCGCCCTCACCCGCTCGGGGAAGTCGAGCGCCAGGCGATGCGCCACCCGCCCGCCGCGGTCGTGGCCAGCCACTGCAAAGTCGGCGAAACCCAGGCGTGCCATCACCTCGACCTGGTCGGCCGCCATCACGCGCTTGGCATAGGCGGCGTGAGCGTGCCCGCCGGCAGGTTTGTCGCTATCGCCATAGCCGCGCAGATCGGTGGCCACCACCGTGAAGTCCCTGGCCAGGGCCGGCGCGATCCTGTGCCACATCACGTGGGTTTGGGGATAGCCATGCAGGAGCAGCAACGGCGGTCCGGATCCCTTGCACACGCCGTGGATCTCGACCTGAGACGACCGGATCCGGAAGGTGTCGAAGCCGGGGAACATCACGGGGTCAGGTGTTCAAGCGCAAGATGACTCAGGGGATATCTCGACCCTCGCGCAGATCAGCCGGCGCGCAGGCCCGTCTGGACCCGGGCGCGCTGCCCTGCCAGATGCGAGCGCGAAGGGCATTCGCCTGAGCGTCTGACCAGCCACGATGCTTCTGAGCGTCGAGCGAGTAGAAGGCAGTCGCGCGATAGTTCGCAACACAATGGATCAGGGCTTTGCGTTCCGACCGCTGCAGCATGGTCTGCTCGAACGTCGCGAAGTCTGCGTCGGTCGGGTGCTCTGAGTCGACGGGGATGTGGACGTAGTTCATGCCGAGCGAGCGCACCAGCCCGGCCTCGTCCGGCAGCGAACGAGCCGGGTCGTGAGGCGGCAGGTTGACGACGAGTTCGGTGCCCTCCGCCGCCACCGCCGCGAACTGCTCGGCGGTGGGCTGTCCGCCCGTGATCAACGTGTCATCGACCCGGATAAAGTGGTAGATGTCCGTAGACGCAATTCATCGTCTCCCGTGGATGCCGTGGCGACGCGATCCCGGGTGGCGGAATCCGTATCGAACCCGACCCGACAGGACCGTTCGCAGCGCCGATTCTACCCAGGAGACGCCTGGCCGGCTCACACCTGTCTGACGCGCAGATACATCCGTTTGCCGCGTCAGGAAACTGATGATGGCCTACGGAATGTGCCCGGCAGGCTGAGCAGCTCCGGAAGCCACGGGCTTTTCCTTCTCGTTCTGATCCACCAGGAAGCCCAGCTTCTGGCAGGCCGTGGTCCAGGCGATGCCAAAGAAGAACAGGCTCACTGCTTCCGCCGCGAAGGTCGTGTACCAGGCCTGCCGAAGAGCGGCGGGCAGGAGGGTCTGCGCAAGCAGGGCCAGCACCAGGGTGCCGAGGATGACCAGGCCACAGATAACGTAGATGCGGCCGCGCAGGACCTTTCGGGCGTTCTCGGGCAGGTGAATGGGGCTGAGATCCGTCTTCGACCACAGGGCCCGCAGAAACGGCCACAGGCCGGTCGGAAGCGAGAGCTTTTCGCTGACGCGACGCAGGAAGGCCGTCAGGCAGAAGTACACGACCGTCAGAAACAGCGTCACGGCGGAGATGTAGTGGATCCAGGACGACAGCCCCGCATCACAACCGTCGCAGGCTGTCGAAAAAAGCGCCGTCAGCATGGCGGCCACGCCACCGATTGTGCTGACGATGTCCTCCTCGTCGCGCCGGCCGGCGACGCGGTAATCGGTGGTGCCGTGCCAGAGACGGGACACGGCATTCAGCAGGCCGCCCACCCACTGCCAGAACCAGCCCACGTCCTTTGGATCGAGTTCAGGCCGGAAGCCCTTGTACGCGATCAACAGGATGCCGATGGTGAAGAGCGCGCCGACGAAGATGTCGCGGGCATCGGTGTAGTACGAAGCGCTGATCGACGACGTGAATCCTCGCGCCAGGGCCGTCACCACGAACGGAAAACAGAACGCGATGCCGCCCACGAACGCCCGCAGGGTGCGGTGATCGAAGGTCAGGCTCTCCACGATCGCGTCGGTGATCGGGGTCGCAGCGGGTCTGGTGGTCATGGATCCCTCCGTTAGGCAACTGGCCCTCCACGCGTTCTCACACGGGCCGGACGGCGAAGCCACCCGTCGCACACCTTGGCCTCGGTGTTTCTGTGTGCCGTCCACCTGATTAACGTGACCCGGACCTTCATCGCGGCGACCTGGTCGGTCGCGGCGACCTGGTCGGTCGCGGCGACACCGCTGCGCCGGAAGTTTCGCAGCCCGGCTTGTCTGCGAGGAAAGGCGGTCCGTCGACCAATGGTGCCGAGGACGGCGCCAGAGCATATCCGCTGAGATGGACGGCAGGCCAACTGCAGGTCAACCCGAGTCAGGGCCACGGCGTGAGCCGATCCTGGGCGATCGCGGCCAGTGGATGCGTTGGATACCTGTCCCAGACCGTCCAGTAAGCTTCGACGGCAGCAGCGTCCTGCCCCTGGGCTTCAGCCGTCACCCCGCGCAAATACCAGAGATACGGGGCCAGGCGCGGCAGCTTCCTCCAGCGATATGCCGGGTCATCCAACACAATCGTTTCGTTGAGCAGCGTATCCAGGATCGCCGCGGCACCAGCAGGATCCCGCGCCTCGAACAGCAGACGCTCGACTTCCCTGACCTGCCGGGTCTGTCTCAGCCAGGCCGAGTCGACATCGACCAACTGATGGTGGATGTCGTCCCAGGCCAGCGTCATCCACTCATCGTCTCCGATATCTGAATAGGTGAAGTGGACCCGCAGGACGTCGCTGTCGGCGGAGCCGGCAGAGTCTTTCTCGATGATGAAGCCCAGCTGCATTTCCTCGGCGATGGAACCCACCTCAGGCAGCAGGCTTTCGACGACCCACGAGTCCCCGCTTTGCGTTAGTCGAAAGGCCATCAGCCCACTCGGCCATTGGAGCACGGTGACGGGACGACCGTGCGGATCTGGCGAGAAAGTATCGGCGGCTGCCGCCACAGTTCCTTGAGCGTTAAAGGGCCTCCCCAACCATATCGCCTGAGCCGCGCCGGGGCGATTGAGGATCGCCCACCAGGCGAACGATTGCTCAAATTCGGTGCCGGCCAACAGGAGCCAGTCCTGGCGACCGTCGCCGTCAAGGTCGGTCGCGACCAATCCTGTATACGGGATCTCGCGCGCGGCCAGCCACGCCTCGAGTTGGGCGCTGTCGGTGAAGGTCTGCCCCCGAACGCTCAATCGAAGGGCCGCGTCGAGGTTGCATACATTGAGGGCGTCATGGCGGACCAACGCGCCGCTCCAGAGGGACCCGCCAGCGAGCCCCCACTGCCAGTCTGAAAAACCCCACGCCTCACGGACCTGGCCCATCCTGTAGGACATGCCGTCGACCATGTACTCCAGGGCGAACGGTTCGAGGTCGAGCTGTGCGTTGACCGCCGCACAGCCGGCGAACGCTCCGGCTCGACCATAGGCATCCACAAACGTAGTCGCCATTTCTGACGCTTTGGAATAGTCCGGCACGGCCGGCGCGGCTCGGACGGATTCGAGCAAACGAATGGCCGTGGTCGAATCGCCCTGCAGGGCGTGCCACACCCCCAGTTTGAGAGTGAAATAGTCGCGCCAAGCCGGGCCGAAGCTTTCCGCGAAGCCGTCGATCAACGCAGGGTCGTCGCTGTCGAGCAGCTGAGGCAGGAGCGCGCGCGCCTGGGCATTCTCGACGCCTGCCTCGTTCACCCAGATCAGCGTGCACGGGTTGATCGGTGACTTCGGCAGCGAGGTTGCCTGGGCAGGCTGGATCGATTGATCAGACAGGGAGAAGTACGAACCGTTCCATTCGTATCGGCGCAGGATCACCAGATCGCCGATCCCCCACTGATCGGCGTACCAGCAATTCGCTGCAACGGTGTTTCCGGTGGTGACAGCCTGCCTTCCATCAGCCCCGGCGACGACTTCGAAATCCAGGCAGCCGCCGGAATCGGTGTTCGCGGCGGTGTGAAGGTCGGGCGTGAGATTGGCAAAGCCGGCTCCATTCCATTCGTATACGGCATATTCTTCCACGCAGAAGTGCGACATGCCGGTTCCCCAGTGGCTCTCCCACACCGCAAGCTCTGGAATGTCATTCGCGTTAAGGTCCTGCACTCGAACGTCGTGATCGCTCCAGGCAAAACGGCTCCAATCTGTCTGTGGCGTAGCGACTCGATAATGCCCTGGCCGGCCCGAGATCGCCAGAGGCAGTGCCATTTCGGCACCGAGGCGCACATCGATCACCCAACCGGTTTCGCCATCTCCCAGGACATTGTCGGCGACACGAACGTCCCAGACCGAAAGGAACTCACCGTAGGGCGTGCCGGCCAACAAGCGGGTCAGGTCCTCGGCAGTGATCGACCTGACGTCACCGTCGTTCAGGGCCTGCTGGAAAGCCGCACGGAACGGCTCAGCCGGGACAGATGTGGCCCCGACATACTCGGCCGGGTCGATCAACGCGGTCTGCGCGGCGTCTGCCTCAGTCGACCCCGCAAAACGCGAGACGATCTCGCGCCTGAGCGCGATTCGAAGATCAGAACCATCTGTCCAGGCGTCATAGCTGCCCGACTCGCTCTCGGGATATGGCTTGAATTCAAGTTCAAGCCATTGCTGTAAATCAGCCGCGGTCCACGCATCAAGGCGATACCTCGTCGCCGGTCGAATCGGTCGTTGACCCCAGCCAGAGATAGGCGACAGGGTCGCGGTTGCGGCTGGAGTCGCCGTGGGCTGCGGCGTCCGCGTCGGGCGCTGCGTGGGCGTGCTTGTGCTAGTCTGGGCGGAAGTCGCAGTGGCCGTGGCCAAACCTGACGGGGTCGCGGCGTGACAGCCCGTCAAGGCGATCAGGACGACACAGGAGATGACAAGGTCACGAACAGTCTGCCGGTGCATATGCCCCCCTTAAGGCCACGCGCAACCACATCCTATCTTAGTGTCTTCAGCTTGTTATCACTTGTCACCTGTTGGTTCACACATGAGTTACCGTGCGGTTACCGTTTCTGCTGAATGGGTGGAGTCACGCACTCAGCGCACGATGGTCGTTCGAAATCCCGCCAGATGGAGCGCCGCACAGCTCCAGCGAGCGACGCACCCGAACGCCGACGTGTCTGCGAGAAGTGTGTTCCAAACGCGCGCCGTCTGATGCGGAGCTAAAGATAGCGGTTGCGCAGATATGAACGGTAGTCTACGTCTGCCCCGGTCTGCTCGAGCCTGTTGACCAGATCTTGATAACTCATGGCGCGAAAGCCCAGCGTGCGATCCACCCGGCCGGCGAAGTCGGCGGCCTCGGCCAGGTGCGTGGCCGATTCGTAGCCGGCGTGGTCGCAGAACAGGTACAGGAGCCCGAAGCCGCCGGTGGTGTGATGCGTCGCCAGGCCAAGCGCGTGCTTGAGCAACTGGGCAGCGTCGAGATACGCGTAGCGCCGCTCGCCGCTCGCGAGGGCCTCCGCCAAAGCCTGACAGTGCGGCAGTCCGCATCGCGCCCAGCGACCAGCGCCGCCAGAGAAGTAGATGGTGCTGAACGGCGCCCTGCCATGCGTCTTGGCCGTCAGCCACTCGGTGAACTTGCTCTCGATCGCCACGACCTGGCCGTCGGCGAACGTCAGCGCGACGTCGAGGTTGGGTGGCGTGCCGCCGCAGCCGGTCGGGTACTGGGCTTCGAAGCGCAACGAGGCCAGCGTGCCGGTCAGGCCAAGCGCCGTCACCAGCGCAGTGGTGTCGCGGCCCTGCCAGTGATCGAAGACGTTGACGGCCAGCGCCGACGACGAGTGCAGGGCCCGCATCTTCGCCGGCCGCGTCGGTGTGTCGACGAGCTCGGAGCCACTGCCGTGGGTGAAGCACTCGCGGGCCGCCGCGGAGAGCGGCTGATACAGGTTCGCGTCCACGGTGGTCAGATACCCACGCGCATCGACACTATGGCCGGCGGCGCGGGCCCATTGGATCTGGCGAACGAGGAGGTCAGAGCGAGTGGACATGGGAACCATTATGCCCCTCTCTCGCCTATCAGCAATGGCCTGGGCACAACCGACTCCGTGGATATGGAACGAGCGGGTCGCCGTGACACTGAACAGCGGAGCCGGCAACCGGCACCTTTGATCGCCACATGCCATGATCATGATCTCATTGATCAACATTGCTTGTCCTACCATTCACAGGACCATGGCTTCACTTGTCCCTTCACTTCAACCGAATAGAATAGACGTTGCGCCATCGGAACGCCAATCCCCACAGCCTTGAGGAGCCTCCGCACCATGATGCTTTGGAGCAACGGCCACGCCTACGTGGACGAACCGTTCGAGACCGAGTACGAACTGGAGCGCGCGATCGTGGAAGCCGCGCCGGCCCTGTTCGGCCAATCACGCCTCTACCTGGACATCAAGAAACGGATCGGGGGCAAAGGTCGGGTCCAGAACATCCCGGACGGCTATTTGCTGGATCTTTCCAGCCCCAAAGAACCCCGCCTCTTTGTCGTCGAGGTCGAACTGGCACGACACGATCCGCTCAAGCACATTGCGGCGCAGATTCTCGAGTTCTCGCTGTCCTACGAGACGTCACCCCAGATCGTCAAGAACGCCGCAAAGGCCGCGATCCAGAGCGATACAGCGGCAAATCAGATCTGCACGGACTTTGCCGTGGCCAACAACTTCGGCAACATCGACTACCTCCTTGAGAAGATCGTCTTCGCGCCCAATAGCTATTACCCCCTCATCATCATCGACGAAATGCCGGACGAGTTGGAAACGGTGTTGATGAGCCGGTTCAAGTTTCCAGTCGAGTTCCTGACCTTCGAGCGCTACAAAGATGCTCTTGGCGCTCGACTCTACCGATTCGAACCGTTCCTTGAGGACGTGGCCGGTGACATTCATGAAACCAGCACACCGGAAGCCGGAGATACGATCGACATCACCGAGGTTGACACGGTGGTCGTTCCTGCTCGAGAAGAAGGCTTTCTGACGCGGTTCATGGGTGAACATCGATGGTATGCGATCCGAATGCACGCCTCGATGATCCCCCGCATCAAGCATATTGCCACGTACCGCGTCGCGCCCGACTCGGCCATCACGCATATCGCCGAGGTCGCTTCCATCGAGCAATACCGCGACACGAACAAGTATGTCCTGACATTAGCCGGTCCACCTACGGAGATCACACCGCCACTACGGTTGCAGCCCCACGGCAAAGTCAAGGCACCGCAAAGCTCAAGGTACACGTCCTATGCTCGCCTCATGGCGGCCAGGACTCTGGATGATGCGTTTTGAACTGCCTCCATCGCGAGCGATGTGCTTTGCGAACTGCGCGGAGCGAGCATATGAGTTCGTGTGGCAGGTGTAGTTTCTAAGGCGGTGCCTGATGGCCACGATGTACCCGAACCAGTTGTACTCGCAGGACAACTTCGGCGAACGCACGGTCTTCGAGGCGCTCAAGACCGGGATCGGCGCCGAGCAGTGGCACGTGCTGCACTCGCTCAACCTGTCGCGGCACGTCTACCAGCAGATGGGCGAGATCGACTTCGTGGTCGTGCTGCCGGGCAAAGGCGTGCTGGTGCTCGAAGTCAAGGGCTCGGACTACGTCGGCTTCGATGGCCAGCGCTGGATCTATGGCCAGGGCCCCAACCCGCTGACCAAACCGATCAGCCCGTTCGTGCAGGCCAAGGACAACATGGTCTCGCTGCGCAACTACGTCGGCGCGCAGCTGAGCGCCCTGAACGGCATGCCCTTCGGCTACTGCGTGGTGCTGCCACGCTGCGGCCGGATCCGCCACCCCAGCCCCGAGTGGGATTGGTTCCACCTGATCGGCGCCGACGACCTCGCCCGCGAGCCGCTGCCCGCCCTGCTGCTCAAGTCGATGGAGGCCTGGCGCGACAACCTGCGCACCAGCCAGAGCACGGCCCGCTGGTTCCAGGGCTCGCTGCCGACGCGTCAGCAGGCCCTGCAAGTGGTGCAGTTGCTGCGCCCAAGGTTCGAGGTCTTCGAGCCGCCGTCGGCCCGCGCCCAACGCCGCGACGCCGAGCTCAAGCGTTACTCCGAGGAGCAGTTCGGGGCCCTCGACGCCATGTCCGACAACCCGCGCACGCTCTTCCTCGGCCCGGCCGGCACCGGCAAGACCCTGCTGGCCGTCGAGGCAGCCCGACGCGCCCTGGCCGAGCGCCTGCGCTCGCAACTGCCACCAAACGATCGGCTGACGGTCAACACCCTGCAGGGCCACATGATGGACGTGGCCGGCCTGACCTACAGCCCGAGCTTCGACGACGCGTTCTGGAAGCAAGAGCTGCCCAAACAGGCCTGCGACGTGATCATGCTCGACGCGACCGGCCAGTACGTGTTCGACGAGGTCATCGCCGACGAGGCCCAGGACCTGGTGCGCGAACCGTTCCTGGACTTCCTCGACCTCTCGACGCGCGGCGGGCTGCGCGCCGGCACGCTGCGCCTGTTCGGGGACTTCGACAAGCAGGCGATCTACGCCTTCGATAAGGCCGGCCTCGAGGAACTGCGTCGTCGCCGGCTCGACCACTTCGTGCGCTACAGGCTCTATGCCAACTGCCGTAACCCGCGCCCGATCGCGGATCGGGTGACGGCGTGGATCAAGCCCGACCCCGGCTACACGCGCGTCCTGCGCGAGGAGGGCTTTGGCCCGCCGCAGCTCCTGCCTTACCAGGACCTCGAGGAGCAGGTCGAGCTCCTGGCCGACGCGCTCGCCGAGCTCGAGAAGCGCGGCATCGCCCTGGACGACATCGTCGTCCTCTCGGCGCGCGCCAAAGACGCCTGCGCCCTGCGCCTGGGTGCGCCGTGGGCTGAGCGCCTGACACCCATCGAGGAGTCGCAGCCAGGCAAGGTCCGCTACACGACCATCCACAAGTTCAAGGGCCTCGAGGCGCCGGTCGTTGTCCTGACCGACCTCGACGCAAAACGCCTCAAGGGCGATCGTGGCCTGCTCTACGTCGGCATGACCCGCGCGCTCGATCGGCTGGTGATGTTGATGGACGCCGAGGCGGTGGCGTTGCTGCGCCAGCCTTAGGCCTGAAGCGGATCGAACGAACCGCGAAGACGCCAAGAGCGCGAAGATTCCCCCAGGAATATTAGCGCGCGTGGCGTCTTCGCGGTTGGCAGTTGCTACGCCGTCGAATAGGTCACGGATGATTGCGGCGGTCCATGCACAGCGCGGTCCGGTCAGACGGCGCCGATCTGGGCCTCCATCCGTGCGATGAACGCGCGCCAGACGGGATAGTCGCTGCCCGCCCAGATGCGGGCGCGAAACGCCTCCGCCTCGTTGCGTGACCACCCGAGATGTTTCAGGGCGAAGAGCGAATAGAACGCCGTCGCACGATAGTTGGCGGCACAGTGGATCAGGATCCTGCCGCCTGCGCGCTGCAGCATGATCTGCTCGAAGGCCGCCAGATCGGCATCGGTCGGGCTGTCCCAATCAACAGGGATGTGCTCGTAGGCCATGCCCAGCGAACGCACCAGCCCGGCCTCATCGGGCAGCGAACGCG
>CAYZRP010000087.1:0-5808 GCA_964480865.1 uncultured Anaerolineales bacterium
GGTTCGCTGTTGCCCGCATATAGCGTTAGGGGTATCATTGCCGTTTAGTGAGGCGCTAAACCAAATCGTCCGGTGTCTCCGGGCGTCTCATCATCGATTTTGTCTGGAGGAATTTCATGGCTAAGACCGCCACCAAGACTCGCCCGAGCGCTGCCAAAAAGAACCCGGCCAAGCGCCCTGCGGCCAAGACACCTGCGGCCAAAGCGCCCAAGTACGTGTACCTGTTCGGCGAAGTTGCTGCCGCCGAGAAGTACGCGAAGACCTGGGACGGCGTCCGCTCCCTGCTGGGCGGCAAGGGCGCCAACCTGGCCGACATGACCCGCGCCGCTCTGCCGGTGCCCCCGGGGTTCACGGTCACGACGGAAGCCTGCAATGCGTTCCTGGCCGCCGGCGAAAAGTTCCCGCCCGGCATGTGGGAGCAGGAAGTTGCCGCGCTGCGCGCCGTCGAGAAGCTGGCCGGCAAGAAGTTCGGCGATCCCAAGAACCCGCTGCTCGTCTCGTGCCGCTCCGGCGCCAAGTTCTCGATGCCGGGCATGATGGACACGGTCCTCAACATCGGCCTCAACAATGACGTGGCGCAGGGCATGATCGCGCTGACCGGCAACGAGCGCTTCGTCTACGACGCGTACCGCCGCCTGGTTCAGATGTACGGCACCGTCGTCCTCGGCGTGGCCGACGAGCCCTTTGAGGAAGTCCTCGAGCACCATCGCGAGAAGCATGGCGTCGCCAATGACGCCGACCTGCCCGCCGAGGACCTCAAGGCCATCACCGAGGAGTTCAAGGCCATCGTCCTCAAGGAAGCCGGCATCCCCTTCCCCGAGGATCCGTTCAAGCAACTCGAGCTGGCCACCACCGCGGTCTTCAAGTCGTGGAACGGCAAGCGCGCCTTCGACTACCGCAAGGCCGCCGGCATCCCGCACGACCTGGGCACGGGCGTCAACATCGTGACCATGGTCTTCGGCAACATGGGCAACAGCTCGGGCACGGGCGTCGCCACGACCCGCAACGTCTCTGACGGCTCGAAGGAGCTCGAGGGCGACTTCCTGATCAACGCCCAGGGCGAAGACGTGGTCGCCGGCATCCGCCAGACCCTGCCGATCGCGGAGATGAAGACCGCGATGCCCAAGGTCTACGCGCAGTTCGCCAAGATCGCCAAGCAGCTCGAGAACCACTACCGCGACGTCCAGGACGTCGAGTTCACGATCGAGCGCGGCAAGCTGTGGATGCTCCAGACCCGCGATGCCAAGCGCACGGCGCAGGCCGCGATCCGCATCGCCGTCGACCTGGCCAACGAGAAGTTGATCACCAAGGCCGAGGCCGTCAAGCGCGTCGCGCCCGATCACGTCGACTTCTTCCTGCACCCGCAGTTCAAGGCTGAGGCCAAGAAGGCCGGCCAGCTGATCGCCACGGGCCTGAACGTCTCCCCCGGCGCCGCTGTCGGCCAGATCGCTTTCGACGCCGACACGGCCGAGCGCTGGGCGCACCAGGACAAGAAGGCCGTGATCATGGTTCGACCGGAGACCAAGCCGGACGACGTGCACGGCATGCTCGCCGCCAAGGGCATCCTCACCAGCCGCGGCGGCCGCACCAGCCACGCCGCGCTCGTCGCGCGCCAGTTCGGCAAGCCGGCCGTGGTCGGCGTGCTGACGATGGACGTCGACGTCGAGAACCGCCAGCTGACCACCAAGGACGGCGTCGTCCTCAAGGAAGGCGAGTGGGTTTCGATCGACGGCACGACCGGCCAGGTCTTCGCCGGCCAGATCGAAGCCGTCGTCCCCGACTTCAACGACCCGTACCTGATCAAGCTGCTCAAGTGGGCTGACGAGATCCGCAAGCTCGAGGTCTGGGCCAACGCGGATTACCCGCGCGACGCCGAGCGCGCCCGCATGTACGGCGCCCAGGGCATCGGCCTGTGCCGCACCGAGCACATGTTCTTCGAGACCGAGCGCCTGCCCTACGTGCAGTCCATGATCCTGGCGAAGACGCCCGAGGATCGTGCCGCGCCGCTGGCCAAGCTCCTGCCCTTCCAACGCGAGGACTTCGCCGGTCTGTTCAAGGCGATGGACGGCCTGCCCGTCACCATCCGCCTGATCGACCCGCCGCTGCACGAGTTCCTGCCCAGCCACACCGACCTGCTCCGCACCGTGGTCGAGGCTGAGACCCTGATCGCCGCGCGCGAGCGCGAGCACAAGGCGCTCAGCGACATGCTCTCGAAGCGCCAGAAGATGTTCGACGCTGTCGAGGCCGTGCGCCAGGCCGCTTATGAGAACGCTGCGCCGGTGTCGCCCGACCTGCCCAAGCGCGAGGAGCAGGAAGCCGACTTCAAGGCCATCGAGTCCCGCATCGCCGAGATCGAGAAGGTCAACGTCGAAGCGGCCAAGAAACTCGAAAGCGACAAGCACATGCTGGCCGCCGTCGAGAGCATGCACGAGCAGAACCCGATGCTCGGCCTGCGCGGCGTCCGCCTGGGCATCCACATGCCCGAGCTGACCCGGATGCAGGTGCGCGCGATCTTCGAAGCCGCCTGCGACTGCGCCAAGGCCGGCATCGACGTGCATCCCAAGATCATGATCCCGCTCACGGCCCACAGCAACGAGCTCAAGCTTCAGCAGACCGTGCTTGAGGAAGAGGCCAAGGCTGTGATGGCCGAGAAGAAGAAGAAGATCGACTACATGTTCGGCACCATGATCGAGATCCCGCGCGCCGCGCTGGTCGCCGACAAGGTCGCCGAGTATGCCCAGTTCTTCTCGTTCGGCACGAACGACCTGACCCAGACGACCTTCGGCATCTCGCGCGACGACGCCGAGACCGGCTTCCTGATGGAGTACCTGGACAAGTCGATCCTGGCCGAAAATCCGTTCGCGTCGATCGACCAGGTCGGCGTCGGCAAGCTCATGAAGATGGGCGTCGACCTTGGCCGCCAGACCCGGCCGTCGCTGGACGTCGGCATCTGCGGCGAGCACGGTGGGGATCCCAAGACCATCGGCTTCTGCCACAAGATCGGCCTGAACTACGTCAGCTGCTCGCCGTTCCGTGTGCCGATCGCGCGCATCGCGGCGGCGCATGCGGCCCTCGGCGAGAAGGCCGACCATCGATAATTGGTGATCGGCGATTTCTGATTGCTGATTGAAGAACACAAAACGGCCGGGGCGATGCCCCGGCCATTTCGTGTTCTGATGCCGGCGTCAGCGCGATTTCGGCGATGGGGCCAGCAGGCGCGAGGCGGCCAGCCCGGCGAAGAGAAGGACGGCGATTTCGTTGGCGATGCCGCCCCACTGCCGGATGGCCAGGTCGGGCAACAGATCGCCGATGAGGCGCACGACGAGCGCGAGATGGAGCAGCGCCAGCGGCCCGTAAAGGAGCGGCGTGTAGAGCGCAACCGGGCGGCGCGTGATCGCGGGGACGATGATCGGCGCGTGGCCGAAGATCATGGAGAAGACGAAGCCGAGGAGCACGCTGTGCAGAACGGCGTCGTATACGCCACCGCCGCCCGAGGCCGGCAGCACAGCCCAGAGCACACCGCCGACCAGCAGCCAGGCGTGCCCGATCAGCAAGCAGGCCGCGACATAGCGCGTGAGCGCCCGGGCCTTGATCGTGTGGCGCGCGAGGTCGAAGCGCAGCAACCACGCGCCGATCAGGGCCAGGCCGACGCCGGCGATGCGCACCCCACCCTCGAGCCAGACGAGCGTCAGCAAGGTGCCCAGTCCAAAGAAGACCACGGCCGCGACAAACAGTCGCTTCACGGCTGTCGTGTGGCGCAGCACGCGACCGAGTTCAAGGCGCTCAGCCGCGACGGTCAGGACCAGGAAGCCGATCCACCAGGTCGAGGCGGAGTGGATCGAGCCGCCGAACAACCAGACGAGGTTGCCGACCGCCCAGGCCCCGGCGGCCACGGCCAGCAGTTGCGTGTGCAGCTCGGGCTGCATGCGGGCCATGCGCACGCAGACCGCGGTCAACGTCAGCGCCGCCAGGAGAAGCAAGCCGCGACCGAACTCGGGACTGACGCCCAGCACGACGACCAGCGCACCGATGCCCGAGAGCACCGGCGCCGCGTACGGCCAGCGCAACGACGACAGCGCGCCTAGCGCCACAGCCCGTTCGAGGGAGATCAAGGTGCCAAGGAAGCCGGAGATCATCAGCGGGCCGTGCTGCGCCGCGCCGGTTGGCAGGATGGCCGGGAGCGTCAGGCCGAGGCGAAGCAATCCTGCCCAGAGGCCGGCCAACAGGCCGAGCACAGCCGCCGCGAACGCCAGGGCCCCAAGGCGGTTCATCGGGGCGCGCCCGCGGGCTCCAGGCGTCCGGCCGCGCGCACCCGCCAGAGGCCGTAGGCCAGGCGCCAGCCCAGGATGAACAGCGTGCCGAAGCCCAGCGTGGCGCTGATGAAGAGCGTTGGCACCACGGCGCGATCGAGCCACAACGCGCGCAGCCAGATACCCAGTGGCAGCGCGATCAGCAGAGCCTGTACGGTCGACGCCAGCCAGCGCCAGAAGCCCTGGCGCGACACGGGCACGAACGCCCCGCACCACCACGCAGCGCCGAGCCACGGAAAGCCAAAGACGATGACGGCACGCAGCACCGTCCACACGATGGCCGGATCATCCAACAGGCCGTGATCCTGTTCGCCGATCACGATGAACGCCAGCAGCATGACGACGTCGCCGACGATCTGCCAGGGGTCGATGGGGAATTTGGGCACGGATACCTCGGAGTTGATGAAGGCGTCAGGTGTCAGGCGTCGGGCGTCAGAGAACAGCGGTCTGCGGTCTCTTCAAGGGACTCGCGCGCCGATGAACACAAGGCGGGTCTCGGCCTCGATGCCTCGGATGGTGCCATCCTCCACGACGATGGTGTCGCCGGGGCTGAGGCGCGAGCGCGAGTCGCCGACGGTGGCCCAGCCGACGCCATCAAGAATGTGATACATGGCCGGCGGCCCGTCGTGCGGGCCGGCCGTCTGGCCAGGCTCGAGGCCGACGAGGACGACTTTGAGTTCGGGAGTGTTCAACCACACGCGCGGCAACGGGCCGTCTGGGCTGAAGCGCACGTTGAGATCGTCTTTGCTGTGAATGGATGACATGTGTCAGATCCTAGTGGTACACTGAAATAAGTCCAATGACCAACGTCATAATTTCAATTGCCGAAAGGCTCCGCGGTTCGCCGTTGTTCCAGGATGTCGATGATCGCGACCTGCGGACGGTGGCCGCGCAGTGCACGCTGACGAGCTACGAAAAGGAAGATCTCATCTTCCAGCAGGGTGATCCCTGCACACACGTCTACATCGTTGACCGCGGCCAGGTCAAGATCGTGTTCCAGGACGAAGACGGGCGTGATGTCATCATCGAGTTGATCGATGCCGGTCAGGCCTTCGGCGGGGCCGTCTTGCACTTCCCCGCGCAGCCGGCCACCGGGCGCGCGATGGAGGCGAGCACCGTCATCAGCCTGTCGCGCGAACACTACAGCGACTTCCTCCGCATTCATCCCGCGATCACGCTGCGGCTGCTGAAGATGTTGGGCCAACGCCACTACACCATGCTGCAGGGTCAGGCGCTGGCGGGCACACGCGTCGAGCGGCGCATGGCCTTCATGCTTCTCAAAGTGGCGGGTAAGTGTGGCGAGCCCGTCGACGATGGCACGCGCATCACGCTTTCGCTGTCGCGTCAGGACCTTGCCAACTTCTCCGGCACCACCCTCGAGACCGCGATCCGCACCATCTCGCGCTTCACCAACGAGCAGCTCGTCCGCACCGAACGCGGCGGGCACCTCGTGCTGTTGAACGAGAAGCGGTTGCGGGAGCTTGCGCAGTCGGGCTGA
>CAYZRP010000087.1:5908-28557 GCA_964480865.1 uncultured Anaerolineales bacterium
AGCGTGCGCAGATATGCCACGATGTCGGCCATGTCCTGGTCTTTGAGGGCCGGGTTGCCGCCCTTGGGGGGCATGTCGACGCCGGTGGTGTTGAGCGGATCCGAGCTCGGACGACCCTGAGCCAGGAACAGGATCAGCTCAGCATCGGGCAACCCACGCGCGAAGTCGCTGGTCACCAGATCCTTGCCGAGGCCATCGACGCCGGTAGCGTCCGCGCCATGGCAGGCCGAGCAGGTCTGGCTGAAGGCCGTCGCGCCCTTGGCGGCGTCGCCGGCGAGCGACGCATATTTCGCGGCGTCAGCACTGAGGGTCGGGCCGCCGGAGGCGCCCGAATTGGAGCCATCGGCAGCGCCGCCGCACGCGCTGAGGATGAGCGCGGCGGTGACGGTCGAGGCAGCGATGAACAGTCGGATGGATGTCATGGTTACTTCCTTTTCGTCGGGAACGGCGCTCAGCCCGAGCGCCCCTCACCGGATACAGCGCATTCGTGCTAGGGCATCGAAACGTGCCCGCTGCCGTGCGCGACTTCATGGACGTAGAGCTTGACGTCGTTCAGGTCCCACACCTGGCCCTCGCGCTCTGAGGCAAAGGCCTCGGCAGCTTCGCGTGTTGAGAAAGCCGCCAGGCCATAGCCCATAGGCGAGACGAGGCTGGCGCTCTGGACGAACACGGCGTCATCGGCCGTGAGCCATTCTTGCGTCTGGTAGTCGTGAACGAAATACTGGGCGACGATCTTGTCGGGACGCTCGAAGTGATATTTGAGCATGTCGCCGAGGTCGTCGAACTTGTAGGCCGTGCCATCCTCGAGCAGGCTGGCCGTGGCGAAGGCCGGATCGCTGATGATCATGCCGCAGCCCATACTGACATCCTGTCCGTACGCGATCTCGGGCGGCTGCATGCCGGTGTCGGTCGGCGCACAACCCCACAGGGTCGTGCTCAGAGTCAGGACAAGCGCGAAGATCCACAGGGATCGGTGTTTCATTGATCGCTCCTGCGCGAGAAGATGGCGAAAGCTGTCGAGAACGCGGCGGCCGCCCAGACCAGCAGGAGCGCGGCGAGCGCCCACGGCAGCCCGACGCCGATCTGGCGCGTCGCGTATTGGCCGATGGCGCCGAGCACATCGAGGCTGCTCTGCAGGCTGAGAATTGCGCCCAGCTTGTAGGCCTGCAGCGGGTTGACGACGAGCGCGGCCAGGAGCATGGCCGGCGTCGGCTTGAAAGCCAGCGTCGCACCGATCACGCCGAGGTCGCTGAGAAAGACGAAGGCGATCCAGACCAGCAGGCCGATGCCGAAGGCCGGGGCCGCTCGCTTCGAGCTGACGCTGATCAGGAAGCCGACGCCAAGCATGACCCAGCCGAGCAGAAGCGTATAGGCCGCGACCGCCAGGAACGCCGAGCCGTCGCCGGCGGGGCCGATCGAGAGCGCCAGTGCCGCGAGACCAAAGCCGAGGATCACGGCCAGGCTCAGCGCCAGGCCGGCGCCAAGCACCTTGCCCGCCAGAACTTCGGAGCGCGAGACCGGCTGACTCAAGACGTAGAGCAGCGTGCCGCGCTCACGATCGCCGGCCACGCTGCCAGCGCCGATGCTGAGGCCCAGGAGCGGCACGAACAACAGCAAGGCGTTGACCAGACTGGCCGCCGTGCGCCCGAACCCGCCCAGGCCCGCGTAGCCGGCGGCGGCGAGGCTCGCGCCCGACAGCGCCATCGCCAGAGCCGCGAACCCAATCACGTAAGCCCAGAGCCACTTGTGGCGCAGGCTTTCGCGCAACTCACGGCGCGCAATCGTCCAGACAGCTCGTCCGTTCATGAGGGGTCCCCCGACGTCGCCCGCTTGAGCCGGGCCTGCACGATCTCGACGTCCATCACCGGGATGCCGCGCGCCGCCAGCGCCGCGAACGGCAGATCCTTGTCGCGCGCCGCCACGGTCACCACGACGCTGCCGCGACCGTTGAGATGCGCAGAGAAGCCGTGCGATCGGAAGCAGGCCAGCGCATCGACGCGGTAAGTGTCGGGTACCCAGAGCAGCAGGTCGAGATCCGGCATCAGGCGGCCGAGGAGTTCTTTCGGAGTCAGGACGGCCACGAGCCGGCCCTGCTCGAGGAGCAGGACGCGGTCGGCGAGCCCCTGCACTTCTTCTAGCCGGTGCGAAGAGAAGATGACGGCCGTGCCGCGCTCCCGCGCCAGCCTGCCGACCTGCGCCAGGTAGTCGCGCTGGGCGGCGGCGTCGAGGTTGGCCGTCGGCTCGTCGAGGAGCAGCAGCGCCGGATCGCCGAGGAGCGCGGCGGCCAGGGCCACGCGCTGGCGCAGCCCGCCCGAGAGCTGGGACACCTTCTTGTTCGTATGCTCACTCAAGCCTACGTCGGCGATGGCGGCCGACACGCGCGAAGCTGGAGCCGCCTTCAACTCGGCCAGGTAGATCAGCGTGTCGTGCACGGTCTCGTCGTACAGGGCCACGTCCTGCGGCACATAGCCGATGCTGGCCCGCGCGCGTTTGCCGTCGGATTTGACGTCGTGGCCGCAGACCGTGATCTCGCCGTTGAAGGCAATCACGCCGAGGATGGCCTTGATGAGCGTGCTCTTGCCGGCGCCGTTCGCGCCCCACAGCGCCATCGTCTCGCCGGGCCGCAGTTCGAAGGCAACCGACTCGAGTGCTCGCTGGCGGCCGTAGGACTTGCCGACGTTATGGGCGGTCAAAACCACGTCGGTCTCAACGACGGAGGGCGTCTGAGGCATCGGTTTCTCCTCGAGCTTATGAGCGCAGCGCGAAACGAGGACGACGCCCAGTGCGCCGAACATCAACGCAAGGCTCGCACCGGCCAGGCCAGCGCCGTCGGTCGAGCGACGCGGGGCCGCAAAGGCCGGCACCGGCAGTGGATCGAGCCGCGGAGCATCATCCGCGAGGCGAGGCTGGGGCTTGAGCACCGGCAGGGCCTGCCCGGCGAACTCGATCGCCTGAGCGGCCGGGCTGAAATAGAAGGCACGCAGGAGCGGCTCATGATCCGCGATTCCTTCGAAGGCGCGCTCGGCGCGATAGGGCGTGTCGCCGACACCATCGCCATCAAGGTCATAGCCGCCGTAGTCGCTCCAGGCGTTGGCGTGCCAGACGTTGACGCCCGGCGTACCGCTGCCGGCGAGGCTCATCTGCTGGGTGTTGTCCCAGAAGGCGTTGCCCGTGATCTCGAGCCCTTTGACCGCCGGCATCAACGTCACGCCGACGTCGTTGTAAGCGACGATGTTGTTCGTGATCCTGGCGTAGCCATCCAAAGTGAAGGGCGTACCGTCGAAGAACAGGCCACCGCGGTTGTCGACGATGACGTTGTCAGACAGCGTGATGGCGTCGCTTTCCTTGAAGCCGACGCCGTAGCCGCTCGGCCCCCATTGACCACGGATGGTGTTGAAACGCAGGGCCACATCGCGCGAATACATCACGTACAGGCCTGTCGAATTGCTCTCGAAGTCGTTGTGCTCCACGCGAGCGCCGTCGCAGTACATGAAGTGCACGCCGTACCGTCCGTGAGTGACGCGGTTTCCGCTGAGCACCAGATCGTTCGAATACCATAGGACGATGTCTCGCGCCTCGTGGACGGTGTTGCCGGTCAACTGAACGCCGTCGCTGTACCACACCCGAATGCCGTCGCCTTTGCGCGCTTCTTGAAAGCTCGCCTTACTGGTGATGTCGTTGTCGTTGACGATGACGCCGTCGGCCTCCGACACGTACACCCCGAACAACACATCTTCGAGTTGGTTCGACGCGACCACGCTATCGGCGCCGGTCACGGTGACTCCGGCGTGGTCGCGATCCGGCTCTGACCCGCTTCCGCGCACCACGAAACCCTGCAACAACGTGTTGGGCGCTGCCAGGCGCACCACGGTGCCCTGCCCGCTACCGTCGATCACGGGCTGATCCAGCCCGATCAGCGACACGCTCTTGTCGACGACAATGGCGGGATACACGCCGCCGTGCACTTCGATCGTGTCGCCGTCGTGCGCCGCAACCAGCGCCTCGTTGAGCGTCGCGTAGGCCTGGCCCTGCCCGACGGTCAGCGTCTGCGCCGTCTGCGCATGGGCCGTGAGCGTGGAGCCGAGGAGTGCGGCCAGCGCGACGACGACCAGGAACAGGCGCAGGCAGCCTGCCACTGATCGAGTCGGCGCCGAGCGGCGTCGCGTGATCATGCCGCAGCGCGCTCCGCAGCCAATCGGCGCCGGGCCTCGACGATCGGCCGGTACGCCGCGCGATGGAAGTACAGGCCAACGACGGCCACCACGGCCGCCGCCACCGCCAGCCACAGGCCCCATTCGCCCTGCGCCAGGGTGCCGAACTGCCCGATCTTGCCCATGCCGAACAAGGGCGGCGTGAACGGTTCGATCGCGCCACCTAGAGCCGAGTTGGGATCGATGCTGTGGCCGTACTGGTAGAGGATGTAGTACAGGTCGGCCAGGAAGATCAGCGGGTAGCCCACGGCCGGGATCGCCAGGAAGGCGGCCCAGCGGTTGTGGACGAACACGGCGCCGACCAGGAGCAGGCCCATGGACGCGATCGCCACGGCGCTGATCGAGCGCTCGAACTGGCCGCCCTCGTCGAGCGGGGGCATGCCGAGGTAGTGGTTGAGCTCGTCGGTCTCGAAGACGTCGCCGGCGAGGTGATTCACGTACACGTCGACGCGCAGCCCTTTCGGGTACTGGGGCGCGAGCATCGTGAAGCTCCAGTACGGCAGGAAGACCGAGATCGACAGCATCAGGGCCGCCAGCATCATGAACGCGCTGGGCAGCAGGTAGTCGATCAGCCGGCGCGACGTGCCGTCAGGCAGCAGCACACGCACATCGGGATCCAGGATCGAACGGAACATGGTGCCTCTTCTCAGGTGGGCCACGGCCGAAGGACCATCCTTCGGCCGTGGCCCGATACCACGAGGGACTTACGGCTTGACCAGGAAGTACCCGAGCATCTCCAGGTGCAGGGCCGAGCAGAACTCGGTGCAGTAGTACAGGAACGTGCCGGACTGCGTGGCGTCGAACTCGATCGTGCGGGCTTCGCCCGGTTCGAGGCTCAGGTTGATGTTGTAGCCGCTGAGCGCGAAGCCGTGTGTGGCATCCGGCGTGCGTTCGATGTTGGTCAGGTGCCAGATCACGTGGTCGCCCTGGTTGATCTCGATGCGCTCCGGTGTGAAGTGTGAGCGAACCACTGTCATCCAGATCTCGACATTGGTGCCGTTGCGTTCGACGCGCGCGTCCTTGGCGTCGGTGACCGCGTTCGGGTCGACACTCCAGGTGTCCGGGTTCCAGCCGACTTCAGGGTAGACCTCGATCGGCTTGAGTTTGTCGGCCTTGATGATCTGGGCGTAGTGCGGCTCGCCGATGCCGATGGGCAGGTCGTAGATCACGCGCATGTGCTCGCCGGTGTTGCCGATGTCGATCAGCTGGAAGTTCTGGGGCTTGAGCGGGCCGACGTTGTTGAACCTGTCGATCGACCATTTGCTCATGGCCACAAGGTACTTGCCGTCGGGCGACGTCGTGTCGCCTTCGACGGCCGTGAGGTGGCCGACGTTGTACTGGACCGGCAGCTTCTGGACGAGCGTCCACGGCTCTTCGGGGTGCTTGTCGGCGTACTCGCCGCCGAGCGTCCAGCGCGCGACCATCGAGTCGAGGAACAGGGTCGTGTAGGCGTAGCCCTGGTCGTCGAAGACCGTGTGCAGCGGGCCGAGGCCGAGTTCGACCTGGGCTTCCTTGGCCGAGTCCAGTGGGATCACGGGCACGCCATACGGATCCGTCTCAAGGCCGCCGGCCGCCATCGCCTTCTGGATCTTGTCGAACGAGTAGATCGTCACGTGCGGGTCGAGCTTGCCGCCAACGACGATGTATGCGCCGTTGGGCGTCACGTCAGCGCCATGCGGGCTCTTGGGCTCGGGCACGAAGGCCAGCACGCCTTCGCTGGCGGCCACGTCGAGCGGCAGGACCTGTATGCCGTTGACGTCATTGGCCTTGCCGGCCGCGACCAACTCGGCGGCCTTCTTCCAGTTGATCACGTGCAGGTAGTCGGTGTCGTTCTGTGTAGTGCCGGCCTCGAAGGGCGGATTGCCTGACTCGACCCCGCCCGTAGCGCGCTCAGTGTTGAGCGAGTTGCAGAACATGTAGCCGTCGCTGACCAATTTGCCGGCGTCGCACAGGTCCTGGAAGTACGGCGGCAGTTCGATCTGGAAGCTCTGATCCTGGGCGACACGGCCGGCCATGCGGTCGAACTTCCAGAAGGTGATGAAGCCGCGGTAGGTGTCGTTATAGGTCTCGACGGGTTGATACTCCCATCCAGCCGGCATTGCGTATTGTGGGCCCTCGACCACGTACTCGGTGTTCGGGGTGACAAACGAGCCACCGTGGTCACTGAGCGTGTTCGGGTTCTTGACGATCTGCTTGGTTTCGAAATCGCGCAGGTCGATTACGGCCAGACGGGCGTTCGCCTTGTCGTTGATGAACAGGAACTGACCGTCGTACTCGCCGTTGGTCTCGGAGAGATTGGGGTGATGGGTGTCGCCCCAATTGAGCTCCGTGCCGTTCGGCATGTCACCGCCGCGCAACACCTGAGTGGTCTCGTCGCCGAAGCCGTAGCCCTGCCAGGGTTCAGGAGCGAAGACCGCGATCGTGCGCAGGATGCGCATCGACGGCACGCCGATGACAAAGACCTGGCCGCTCTGGCCGCCTGACGAGAACAGGATGTAGTCATCGGGATGGCCGGACGGTTGATACGTGCTGACCGCGGCGTAGACATCGTCGGCCGTCAGGCCGCGCTCGGCTGCCACCGCAGCAGCATCCGCCGGCAACGCCCCCGACCCCGGGTCGGCCGTCGGCGCCGCCGGCTGGCCGCACCCCGCCAACAATGTCGCCACCAAAGCCAGCGACAGAACTCGTTTCATAGATCCTCCCTGGGAACACGGATCACCCTCCGAGGTGTCCGCCTGATGTGGAAGGATTGTGGGCCAAGGCGATAGCCTTTCGTATGATGGCCGTCATACAGCGCGGAAGGGCAATAAAGAAGATGACATCTCTCATGACCGGGGTGTGACGGCATCGGCCGGCACCACACCAGGGCGCCGGTCACGAGCAGATTGTTGCGGCGCTATAACGTTCATACGAGCGGGAGGCTCGCTGGCCATGTCCGTCTTCGACTTGTTGTTCATCTGTGTGATCTTGAGCGTTTGCGTGGGCATCCTGACCGCCCTGGCCCTGTGGATCTCGGGCCGGCGCCCGGCAGCCCTGCGCGTGGCGCAACTGATCGGCATCGGCGTGGTCGTGTACGGCGTCGCGCTGGTGATCGTGTCGGAGGTGTCGGCGCCGCGCGAACTGACGTCGGGCCAGGACCGCTGCTATGACGACTGGTGCATCGCCGTGGTCGACGCGGGGCCGCAGACGATCGGCGGTGCGCGTGTTTACGCCGTGACGTTTCGGTTGTCCAATCGCGCTCTGCGGGTGGCGCAGCGCGAACAAGGCCTTGTAGTTCATTTGTTGGATCAGGCGGGCAAGCGTTATGAGGCCCGAGCTGCGCCCGGCGAGCTGCCGTTCGACACGCGGTTACAGGCGAGTGAGTCAGTGCTCACCACGCGCTGGTTCGATGTGCCAGCGGGTGCGGCGCCGCTCCGGCTGGCGATCGCTCATGAGGGTTCGGCAGCCGCGCCGGGGTTGTTCATCATCGGGGATGACTCAAGCTGGCTGCATCAGCCCACGATCGTGAAGCTGCCTGATCCGTAAGTCGGGCCTGTGGTACAACTCAAGCCGTGTCCGAGAGCTACAGCCTGTATCTGCACATCCCGTTCTGCAAGGTCCGCTGCGCCTACTGCGATTTCAACACCTACGCGGGGCTCGACGACCAGATTCGGCCCTACGTGCAAGCGTTAGCGGCCGAGGTGCGTGGCGTCGGCGCGGCCGCCGCACGCCCGGCGGCGCACACGGTGTTTTTTGGAGGCGGCACGCCGTCGTTGCTGCCGTTGAACGACCTGGCGATGGTGCTGACGGCGCTGAGCGACTCCTTCGCCCTCACGCCGGATGCCGAGATCACGCTCGAAGCCAATCCAGGGACGGTGTCGCGCGCGTACCTGGAAGGATTGCGAGAGCTTGGTGTGAACCGACTCTCGTTCGGCGTCCAGTCCTCGCACCCGCACGAGCTACGCCTGCTGGATCGCCTGCATCTCTTCGGCGATGCCGCGCAGGCCGTCAGCTGGGCGCGCTCCGCCGGCTTCGACGATGTCAACCTCGACCTGATCTTCGCCCTCCCGCATCAGACGCTCGACCTGTGGCGTCAGACCGTCGAGCGCACGTTGGGGCTTGGCCCCGACCACGTTTCGGCTTATGCGCTGTCGCTCGAGCATGGCACGCCGATGCGGGCCTGGGTCCATCGCGGCCTGCTGCCAATGCCGGACCCCGATCTGGCGGCAGACATGTACCTGCTCGCCGATGAGTTGCTCATGCGCAATGGCTTCGTGCAGTACGAGATCTCGAACTGGTCGCGGCCCGGGCATGCCTGTCGCCACAATCTTCAATACTGGCGCAACCTGCCGTATCTGGGATTTGGCGCCGGGGCCCATGGCTATGCGCACGGGCAGCGCTACTCAAACGTCCTGGCGCCGTCGGCCTATATCGAGCGACTGAACGCCGGATCGCCGACGACGTTCCCGCTCTCGCCGGCGCTGCAGCAGTCGACGACGATCGAACGCGATGACGAGATCGGCGAGACGATGATGATGGGGCTGCGACTGACGGACGAAGGCGTGGCGCTCGCGGCCTTCGCGCAACGCTTCGGTCAGCCGCTCGACGAGCGTTTCGGGCGCGAGATCCGACAGCTCACGGCGCGTGGCCTTGTCGAGATCACGGACGGGCGCCTGCGCCTGACACGCGACGGGCGTTTGCTAGGCAACCAGGTGTTTCGCGAGTTCGTGTGATAAGGGAACGGGAGTGTAACGATGTCCCCCGATGTGCTGCCCAAGGGCAGCACATCGGGGACATCGTTACACTCCCTGTCTCTTCCCGTCAAGACGTTCGTGCCAGCAACTGCTCGGTCAACTCGCGCATGGCGGCGGCGGCCGGACCGGCGAGGTCGGCAGCTTCGAGATGCGCCACCGCCTGGTCGGAGTGCTCGCGCGCCAGGCCGCGCGTGTGCGCCTGGGCGCCGAGCGAGTCGAGGACGTCGATCAGACCCGCCACCGACTCGCCGGGCTGGTGCGGCTCGGCATAGGCCTTCACAAATGCATCCGATCGTTCGAGACCGTAGACCACGGGCAGACTCTTCTTGCGCGTCTGCAGGTCGGTCGCGGCGGACTTGCCGGTGACCGCTGGATCGCCCCAGATGCCGAGCCAGTCGTCGTGGATCTGGAAGGCCAGGCCGAGGTGACGGCCATAGGCGGCCAGATGCTCGCGGACTGCCGCCGGCGCGCCACCGATGCGCGCGCCGATGCGCGCGCAGGCCGAGACGAGCGCCGCGGTTTTGCCCTCGATCATGGTCAGGTACTCGTCGACCGACACGCGGGTCCGCCGTTCGAAATCCATGTCGAGGTACTGGCCCTGCGTGAGGTGCAGGCAGGTCGCGTCGAAGTCCGCCAGGACGTCGAGGACGATGTCGCTGGAAACGCCAAGACCCCGAAGACGATGCGGCGCCAGGTGCGCGAGCGTGAACATGGCATCGCCGGCGTTGATGGCCTGTGGGGCGCCCCACAGCGTCCAGACCGTCGCGCGGCCGCGACGCAGCGGGCTGTTGTCCTGAATGTCGTCGTGAAGCAACGAGAAGTTGTGAAGCAACTCTATGGCTGCGGCTGCAGGAAGCGCATGCGACCAGTCGCCGCCGACTGCCGCGCAGGTCAGGGCCGTCAGCAAGGGCCGGATGCGCTTGCCGCCCTGCCCAACCGGGAGCGGCTGCCGTTCTGCATCCACCCAACCGAGATGGTAGACCAGCATGTGATAGTACGTGTCGAGCACGGCCGGGCCGGAGCCGATAGCGGCGTGCATCTCAGTCTCAATCGCCGGCAGATAGTCGGCGCTCAGCGTCGCAAGGGATGGGAGGGTGTCGGTCGGCATGTCGTTGTCAAAGGCTCAGGGCACGGGTGCCAGAATGGGACGCGTCTGCGCATCCGCAATGGACGCGCAGCCCGTTGCGAACAGGGCTACACGCACGGTGTCGGTCAGTTCGCCAAGGCGCTCAACCACGGCTTCGACGCCCTGATCGGCCGCGCGCAACAGCGGGCCGGCCAGGCCGCACAGCGATGCGCCGAGGGCCACGCACTTGGCCACGTCGACGCCATCTTTGAGGCCGCCGGATGCGATCAGGCGCAGACCCGGCGCCGCGGCACGCACCTGACGCAGCGACTCGGCGGTCGGGATGCCCCAGCCGACGAAGGCCGCGGCCACTGCGCGTTGTCGTGCGCTCTCAGCCCGATACATCTCGACCTGTGACCATGACGTGCCCCCTGCTCCGGCCACGTCGATGGCGGCCACGCCGGCATCCGCCAGGCGCCGGGCGACATCGCCCGAGATGCCCCAGCCGACTTCCTTGACGATCACGGGCACGGACAACCCACGAGAGACCTGCTCGATCTTACTCAGCAGATCCGCGAAGTTGACATCGCCTTCAGGTTGGACGGCTTCCTGGATGGCGTTGAGGTGCAGGATCAGGGCATCGGCCGCGATCATGTCGACGGCGCGGCGGCAGGCGTCGACGCCGTAGCCGTAGTTGAGTTGCACGGCGCCGATGTTGGCCAGCAGCACGATGTCGGGCGCCACGTCGCGCAGCTTGAAGGTCTCGGCCAGGGCCGGGTCCTCGAGCGCGGCGCGCTGCGACCCCACGCCCATGGCGACACCAGCCGCCTGCGCCGCCTGCGCCAGGTTGCGATTAATCGGGCCGGCCGCACCCGTTCCACCGGTCATCGATGAGATCAGCAGCGGCGCACTCAGGCGCTTGCCGAACCACTCGACCGAGGTGTCGACGTCGCGCAGGTTGAGCTCAGGGAGGGCGCAATGCACGAGATGATAGCGTTCAAGGCCCGTCATCAGGGCGGACCTTACGTCTTCTTCGAGGTTGATGCGGATGTGATCCGCTTTTCGCGCCGCCGTGTCCGCAACTTTCGTCATCGTTGTGTGTTATCCACGCGGGTGGGATAGGCCGATCGGGCGGTATCGTACCAGCTTGACAAGTCCCTGCCAAGATTTACAATCGGGCCTTAATCGCCCCCAAGCTACCAACTCTGTTGAGGAGAGATTTGCAATGGCCGACACATATGAAGAGATCAAGGGGATTATTGTCAACCTGCTCGGCGTGGATGCCAGCAAGGTGACCCCCGAAGCCCGGTTCCGCGAAGAGCTCGAGGCTGATTCGTTGGACCTGGTCGAGTTGATCATGGCCTTTGAAGAGAAGTTCGGTGCCGAAATCTCGGATGAGGATGCGCAGAAGATCACGACCGTCGGTGGCGCTGTGACGTACATCGACGAGCGCATGAAGAAGGCCTGAGGCCGATACGTCCTAATCGCAAAACGCCGCCGGCTCCGACATCCCGGGCCGGCGGCGTTTTGCGTTCCCGTCATACTGTGACGATCCCCACCGGTTGGCTGGCATATTCGGGGAAGATCTCGGGGAGCGCCGCGTTCCCGAGCCGCAGCTGGCACACCTCGGCCAGCACGTCGCGGTAGTCAGTCGTCACCGCCAGATCACCCGGCCCGACGCGCAGCTCAGGCGCGAGCCCCGGCCAGCGACCGTGCACCCTGCCCCCGGCGACGTGTCCACCGAGCAACAGCATGGCACTGCCATGTCCGTGATCGGTGCCCAGGCTGGCGTTCTCGGCTACACGCCGACCGAACTCCGACATGACGACCACCGTCAGGCGCGAGTGAAAAGCAGACAGGTCGGCGTGAAACGCAGCCAGGCCGTCGGCCAGTTCGCGCGCGAGGTTGGCCATCCAACCGGCGGAACCGCCCTGCGCGAAGTGCGTGTCCCAACCGCCCAGATCGATCGCTGAGACCTCGAGACCCAGATCGGCCTTGATGAGCATCGCAGTCTGCAACAACGCGCGGCCAAAGTCTGTGGTCGGGTAACGCGCGCCGCCCTCGGGCACATACCGCTCGGGGTCGAGGCGCTGCACATCAGCGGCCACGGCCGCCGTCGCCGTGCCGATCGCGCCAAGGCCCGGATCGCGCGCATACGATTGCGCCACCATCCGTTGGAAGGCCTTGAGCGCATCCGAGTCGCCACGGAAGTGAAAGTCCGTGATCGATTGCAACGCCGCGGCCGGCACGCTGCCAAGCAGGCTGCGCGGCGTGATCGACCCGAAGCCCACGGCGCGGAGCGGCGACGTGTTGCCGTTCTGCAGCGTCGCGAGGTGCCGGCCGATCCAGCCCGACGCCGGGCCGCGCTCATCGTCCACGCCGCGCTCCATCAGCGCCATCGCTTTGAAGTGGCTGCGCGACTCGTCAGGCGCTCCGCAGGCATGCACGATCGCGAGTTGTTTCGTCTGCCAGATCGGGAGCAACGCGCTCAAACCCGGATGCAGGCCGAAGAAGCCATCGAGGTCGAGCGAGCGGTTGCCGAACCCGGCGGCCGTGTCGTCAGGCCGCGCGATGGCCAGGGTCGGACGGGCGTCGTAGTAAGTGCGCTCGGCGTGCGGCACGATCAGGTTGAGGACGTCAGCGGCGCCGCGCAAAAAGACCACGACGAGGGTGTCGCCGTTCAGGGCGCCATCGGCAGGCGCGAAGGCCAGGCGCGGCATCCAGGCCGGCCAGGTTTGATCCCAACGATCGGCTGCAGCGGCCGCCAGGAAGTCGGCGCGGCGCGTCGGCGTGTACGTCATCGCAATCTCCTTCGAGATGAGCCAGGTTCACTGCCACTGGAAACGCGGCGAGGCCAGGAGCGCTGCGGCGAGCACCTTGCGTGAGCCGAGGTCAGGGCTCGGAAGCTCGGACAACAAGGCACTGCGATCTGCATCGGGCAGGCGTTGACCAAAGAGGATCAGCGAGAGTCGATCCAGCGCATCCGAGGGCGCGAGATCAGCTCCGCACACGCTCGGCCAGTCCACAACCACGTCCTGCACCGCATCGCCGCCGAGCGACCAGGCCAGCGCCCAGCGCGGCATCAGGTTGGCGGACCAGGCCTCGTCGCGATCCGGGTAGCCATCGGGCGTCGGCCACGCGAAGGGCAGTTGCCCGAGCCGACGCAGATCGTCCGGCAACACGCCAGCGCTGCCGATACGTGCATTGAGCTGCCGCAGAGCCGAGGTCAGGTATTCCACCGGGCGCTTGTACCGCGGCATCAGCGCCTGACCTGACGCAAGGCCGTCGAGCAACAACACCCGCAGCGCCGCCGTGATGTCGCCGCGGTGGGTCGTGAAGGCCGCGGCCGCGCGAGCCTCAAGATCAGGGGCGGGCCCACCGAGGAATCGTCGGGCTAGCTTGTGCGTCAGAAAGCGCGCGGTCGCCGGGTGATCGGCGAGCCGGTCGAGGATGTGTTCGACCTCGGCTTCACCGGCCGGCGCGATCCGCTCGCCAAGCCAGATCTTCTCGCCGTTGTCATGCAGCTCAGGTTTGTACTGGTAGCGGCCCCAATAGCGACCTTCGGTCACCACCGACCAACCGGTGAGACAGCGCGCAAGTTCGGCCACGTCCTGCTGGCTATAGCCGCCGTCGACGCCGAGCGTGTGCAGCTCCATCACCTCGCGGGCGTAGTTCTCGTTCGGGTGCGCGAGATCGCTGACGTGGTTATCGAGGTAAACCAGCATCGCGGGTGAGTGCGCCGACGCGCCCAACAGATCCCGAAAGCGGCCAAGCGCGTGGGGGCGAATGACGTCACGATCATCGACCAGCTTGAGCACGTGGCAATCGCCCTTCTCAACGCTGACATTGAAGTGATCGGACCAAAACTCCACCACGCGCTCGTAGAGTTGCCGCCGGCTGTAGACCTGGCGCAGGAGCGTGGCACGGCGCAACTCACCGGGCACCAGGTCGAGATCGACGTCGTCGAACAGTTTGTCGCTGACGTCGCGCAGCGCGTCGGCATCCAACGACAGCAGGGACAGACGAGTCAGTTGCAGGTGGAGCTCACCGTCATCGATCGTGTCGGGCGCCAGCTGTTCTTCGATCCAGGCGCCGACTCCGATCTCGGTCGCGCGCGCGAGTTCCTCGGGGCGCGGGCCGTATGTCAGCCGGTTGACGACTGCGAACACGTCGGGGTCGACGATCGCCACGTCGCCGAGCGGCCCGGGTCGATTCGTCAGTCGCTCGGCGAGCGGCCCGCAGGCGCTCAGGAAAGCGCTCCCGGCTGCCAGGGCCGTGAGGCGCAGGAAGTCGCGTCGCGTCACCATGTGGGGCATCCGGGCGCTCAATGCGACTCTACGGCCAGGGTCGGAGACGCGACGGCGGCGGGTGTCGCAGCGGTGACACGCGGCCGCCAGCGCAGCAATGCGAACGTGCCGGCACCCAGGCTCGCGAGCAGTAACAGCGGCGTCACGACGAACCAACCGATCACGGGCAGCGCCATCGCGAACTCGGTTACGGCGGCGCCGACCAGCAGACCGCGCAGGCCCGCCGCGCCGCCGACGCGGCTCGCGAACCCGGCAGCACCGACCCCGGCGTAGGCCAGAGCCAGGACGAGGAGGCTGTAGCCCAGGAACTGCGCGACGCCGTTGGGCATCACGAGCAACACAATCATGGGCACGGCCAGCAACGCGGCCAGAGCGGCACCGAGCGCGAGGCTGCGGCCCGGTGTGCGTTCGAGTCGTTCGCGAGCGCGCTCGACGGCGCCTGGCCATGTGCGCCAGAGCACCGTGAGGTACGCGGGAAACGCTGTGGCGAAAAGCACCAGGACGATGCTGACGCCGATCATGTCTGCCATAAGGTTCTCCTTTTCTCAGAGGAGATACCGGTGGCACCCGGCGAAAGTTGCAGGTGGAATCCCCGGATCGGCTCGCCCCGCATCTCATTGCCATCCGCTACGGTCGGCGGGTTTCGAGTTGCACCTCGGGGTAGTCCGACGAAGGTCCGTCCAGCAGCGGCTCATCCATCCCGCGCAGGTGGCGGTTGAAGAAGGCCAATGCGTAAGCGGCGACGATCGTGCGTGCGCGATCGGGGTCGATCGGGCCACTCAGGCCCATAGGCTTCAGCAACGGCGAGAGCAGTGGTCCGTCCGAGAAGTCCTGGTGGAACATGCCTGGCACCGTGACGAAGTAGCTCGCGTTGCGAGAGCCGGCATAGACCGCGCGCATGGTCGACAGAGTCTCATCGATGTCGGCCTGTGCCCAGCCTTCGCCCTGCATACTGGCTTCGTCGCGCGTCATCCACATCGCGGGCTGATCGAGCCCGGCGGCGACCACGTCGGGCGGCATCCAGACATCCATCATCAGGCAGGCGCGCAGTCGCGGCTCGAGCCTGCAGGCCTCGGCCGTGGTCGCGCCACCCAGGGAAAGCCCAAACATCCCGACCGCCTCGAGGTCGAGTCGACCGGTGAGCACGCCGGCCGGATCGTTGGCATCGACGTCGGCGAGGCGCCGCAGGACGAACAGCACATCCTGGGCCAGAGTCGGGATCGCGGCGTTGACGAACGGGCGCTCACGCATGCGTGGATCGAAAGCGACCACGCGCCCGTCCGGGAAGACCACGCCGCTGGCCGCGTATGGATGATCGATCGACACGACGACATAGCCGTGCGACACAAGCTCCTCGAACAGGGCCGTGTTGTGCTGACGATACCCGCCACGGCCATGCGAGAAGATCAGCACCGGGTAACGCGTGTTATCCCCCACAGCGGCCGCATCGGCAACTGCGTTCGTCGTGACCAGGCTGAGATGGCCGAGCGAAAAACCTGGTAGACCCAGCAGGCTCGCCAGTGGTTCGAGGACAGCCCCGTCCGGAATATACGGCGCACGCGGCGCACCCTGGTCCGTAAGGGCCGGGTACCAGATCTGCACCATCAACTCACGCTGGTCGCCGGGCTCGTCCGTGAAGGTTTCATCCCGTGTTTCGTCGACCCAATCGTACGAGTGCGTGCCGATATCATTTGATCCGGTAGGCGTCGGAAAGTGAAAGACCGGTAACAGGTCAGCCAGCCCAAAGCTGACAACGGTCATCGCTGCGCCGACGCCGAGCGCGACGAACACGGGCCAACCGACGACCCTCTCCGGCGACGGTCGACCCAACACCGTCAGGATGCCCGCTGCCGCGAATGCGAACGTGACCGCATAGGCGGGGACCAACTGCCAGCGGGCGCCTTCCAGGCCCCCCTGGAGGATGGCCAGAAGGACGCACGCGGCGATCGCCCCCTTCCACCCTGATTGGTTCCGAAGGGCGGCGAGCAGGTGAGCCAGGATCAGAGCGAAATAGAGAAGGATTTCCAAGAAACGCATAGTCAGGTTCGCCGAACTCCCATAAACTTACGATGTAAGTACAGTAACACTTACACTGTAAGCTGTCAAGGTTGACCGTCACAATACAATTCTCCTTCCTTGAACACACCCGCTTCCCCGACGGCTTCTCTGTGGCGGCGACCGGAGTTCCTGAAATTCTGGGCTGGTCAATCGGTCTCTGTCTTTGGCTCGGCCATCACCCAGCTGGCCTTGCCGCTCACGGCCGTCACGCTCCTGAACGCCACGCCGGCTCAGATGGGCCTACTCAACGCAGCTCAGATGCTGCCGTTTCTGCTCGTCGCGCTCGTGGCCGGAGCCTGGGTCGATCGCCGACGGCGGAGGCCGATCATGCTGCTGGCTGACATCGGTCGCGCCGTCTGCCTGGCGTTGATCCCGCTCAGTCTGTGGCTCGGCTGGCTTCGAATGGAGGTTCTCTACGTTTTGGTGTTTGGGATCGGAGTCCTGACGGTGATCTTCGACGTCGCCTACTATGCGTTTCTGCCCTCGCTGGTGCGGCGTGAGCACCTCGTCGAAGGCAACAGCAAGCTCGAGGTCTCGAACTCGGTGGCCGAGATCGGTGCCCCAGGCCTGGCCGGCTGGCTCGTTCAGGTGTTCACGGGCCCCGTCGCACTCTTGATCGACGCGGCGTCGTTTGCGGTCTCGGCCGTCATGCTGGCATGGGTCCGGATCACTGAACCTGAGCCCCAGCCCCGGGTGGCCGGCGCACCCAATCTGGTTCAGGAGATCCGCGAGGGATTGGGCGTCGTGCTCGGCAATCGGATGCTGTGGTCGATCGCCGGGTGCACAGCCACGCTGAACTTCTTCAATAACATCTGGGGTTCGCTGTATGTGTTGTATATGACGCGCAACCTGCAACTCAGTGCGGCACAGATTGGCCTCGTCTTTGCCATGGGCGCGCCGGGTGCTCTGGCTGCCTCCCTGGTCGCCGCCCGGATCGCCCGACGACTGGGACTTGGGCCGACCATCGTCGGCGCCGCACTCGGGTTCGGCATTGCCAACCTGCTCGTGTTGTTCGTTCGCGGTTCGCTCGAGGGGGTGATCGCGATCCTCGTCGTGCGCGGCTTCCTCGTGGGCTTCTGCAACACCGTCTATAACGTCAATCAGGTCAGCCTGCGCCAGGCGGTCACGCCGGATCGGCTGCTGGGCCGGATGAGCGCCAGCATGCGGTTCATCGTGTGGGGCGCCATCCCGCTTGGAGCTCTCGCATCCAGCGGCCTGAGTTCGATCCTGGGTGTCGTGCCGACGCTGACCGTTGGTCTGTTCGGAGCCTTGCTCGGATGGCTCTGGATCTTCTTCTCGCCGGTGCGCGGCCTGCGCACGCAGCCCGAGTTGGACAACCGCATCACAGAGTGACCCGCGTCGGTCCCTGGCCCAACCTTCGGCTACAGCGGATATTCAGACCGACGCCGGCTCCGGCTTCACCAGAAAGCTGAGCAGCAACGCGCCAAGGCTCAAGAACAGCATCAATGGCAGCACGAACACGGTGCCCGCCACCGGAAGACCCGCGCCAAGCACCAGGACGAACGCGCCGACGACGCGTTGCCGCAACGACCCGCCCTCGGGGAGCAGTCGTCCGCCCGTCCACAGGCTCAGACCGGCAAAGCCGATGCTGACCAGTACCAGGACCGTGATCAGGACGAGCAGCCCGGGCAGAGCCCAGAAGTCGGCCCCGGTCGCGCCCTGCAAGGCGAAGAACGGCAACGAGATCGCGACCCCGAAGCCCAGGTTGAGCGCCCCAACCCAGGCCGCCCGGCGCGGCTGACGCTCGAGCACGGCCGCGACCCGCTGCGTCCGCGCGGACAGGATCCCGCCGACCGCCACTGCGTGAGCCGTCAGGAACACCGCCAGTAGGAGCACCATGCCCGCGTAGTCGAGTAAACCAGCCATATCCCATCCCCTCATCGTCGCAAGGAACGTGTTGCCAGCAGAACGCTGTTGCCGGCCAGCCATGTCAACGTCGCGCCCGCCACGCACACGCCAAGCCACAGGCCCGCGGCGCTCCCATCGGCCGCCAGGACCCAGGTGGCGCGGTTGAGAGCGCCCAGGGCTGCCAGCCATTCGGCGCCCAGTGCCTGCGCCTGCACGACCCCGTCGCCGATCGCCAACCACGGCGCAAACGCGGCCGGCACCTGCGCGTACCACAGGGGCCACAAGCCAGGCAAGGCCCAGGCCAGTGCCACCAGTGCCAGAAGCACCTGCGCCACCGGCGCCAGCCACAACCAGGGCGCCAGCGCGACCTTCGCAGGAGCCGACTGTCGGGCAGCCAGACGCGTGATGACCGGTGTGGCGATGTCGGGGACATCGCCGCCGGCGTCGAGAGTGGCGAGCTGCCGTTGAGCCGCGACGATCCGCTCGTGCGCGGCCCGCAGCGCCGGGCGGGTTGTCAAATCCAACCGCAGTTGACGGATCTCGTCGACGGTCAACTCGCCGCTGGCATCCGCCCACAACCGTTCAAGGTCGTCATCGGACACAGGATCGTGAACGTCCATCTAGGCCTCGTCGCGCAAATCGCCGAGGCGCTCGGCCAACAGCCGGCGCGCCCGGAACAAGTAGCTCTTAATGTCACTGACCGGCAGGCTCAGCGCCGCCGCGATGTCGTCGTAGCTCATGTCTTGAAAATGCCGCAACTCGACGACGGCTCGGTGCTTCTCCGGCAGCGAACGCAGCGCCGCGCGAACGGCGCTGTCTCGCTCGCGCCCAAGCTGGGCTGGCTCGGGCTGATCGGCCATTGGGCCGACCGGGCCACGCTCATCGTCCTCGGCCAATGGCTCGCTCGGACGCGTCGCGGCCAGGCGGTTCAGACACCAGTTGGTCGCGACCTTGCGGATCCACGGGCCAAACGGCCGCTCTGGATCAAAGGTCTCGAGCCGATCATACGCGCGGATGAAGGTCTCCTGCGCGGCGTCCTCGGCTGCGGCGCGTTCACCAAGCAACCGCCAACAGACACGGAAAACCGCCGCTTCGTGGCGTTTGACCAACTCGCCGTAGGCGTGCAGGTCCTGTTGCAGGGCACGGCGCACCAGCGGCCGGTCGTCGTCGGTCATGGCTGGAGTGTAGTACAGGCGCCGCCGCCGGAAAGTTGCAGGCAGTTGTCAGGCTGCGGACGGCGAGTTGTCAGCCTCAGGAGCGGTCCAGCGCGGCCGCAGTTGGTATAACCCCGTTCAACCACCACCGGACGTCCACGCTGGCTTGCGGCGCGCCGGTGCGTTGTCGTGCGCCGCACCCCCTGGTCGTCCACAAGGAGTTTCCACATATGGCCGCTGCCGAACCTGCCGCCTCAACCACCTGGCACACCCTCGACGCGAACGAAACGTTCGGTCAACTCGGCTCTCGCCCCGACGGGTTGACACCCGAGGAAGCCGAACGGCGTCTGGCCGAACGCGGCCCGAACGAGTTGCAGCAGGCGCAGCGCATTTCGCCCTGGGCGATCCTGTTCGAGCAGTTCAAGAACGTCCTTATTTTGATCCTGCTGGCGGCCACGGCGATGTCGGCCTTCCTCGGTCATGGCATCGAGTCGATCGCAATCGCCGTGATCGTGTTGTTTGCCGTGTTGCTCGGCTTCGTCCAGGAATACAGAGCCGAGCGAGCGCTCGAAGCGCTGCGCCAGATGGCGGCGCCGACGGCCACGGCCCTGCGCGGCGGACGCGAAATCGAAGTGCCCGCGCGCGAGCTGGTGCCCGGCGACGTCGTCCTGCTGCGCGCCGGCGACCGCATCCCCGCCGACGTGCGCCTGATCGAAGCCGTCAACCTGCAGATCGAGGAGGCTGCGCTGACCGGCGAGTCCGTCGCTGTCGAGAAACACGCCGACCGGCTTCCCACGGCCGACCTGGCCGTCGGCGATCGGCGCAACCTGGCCTTCGCCGGAACCGCCGCGACCTACGGGCGCGGCCGCGCGGTGGTCGTCGAGACCGGCATGGGCACCGAGTTCGGCAAGATCGCGCGGATGCTGCAATCCGTCGAGTCCGGGCGGACCCCGCTGCAGGAGAACCTCGACCGGGTCGGACACGCGCTGGCGCGGATTGCGGCCGTTGTGGTCGCGATCATCGTCGTGCTCGGGTTGTTCCGCGGCCAGCCCTTTGTGGAGATGCTGATCTTCGGCATCGCCCTGGCCGTTGCCGTGGTGCCCGAGGCGCTGCCGGCCGTCGTCACGATCTCGCTCGCGATCGGGGTCCAGCGCATGGTCAAGCGCCATGCCCTGGTGCGTCGCCTCGCCGCCGTCGAGACGCTCGGCAGCACGTCCATCATCTGCTCCGACAAGACCGGAACGCTCACCAAGGATGAGATGACGGCGCGCCAGGTGGCGGTGCAGGATCAGGTGTTCCATGTCGCGGGCGCCGGCTACGCGCCGCAGGGTGAGTTCACGCTCGAGGGCGCTGCGGTGGAGCCGCCCGCTGCTTTGAAGCAGGTGCTGCGCGCTTCAGCACTCGCATCGGACGCGCGCATCGAGGAAATCGACGGCCGCTGGGACGTCAAAGGCGATCCGACCGAAGGCGCCCTGATCGTGGCGGCCGCCAAGGCCGGCTTCAACAAAGCCACGATCGAAGCTGAGGCACCGCGCGTCGACGAGATCCCGTTCACGTCTGAGAGCAAACGCATGACGACCCTGCACCAGGAGCCGGGCGGCGTGATGGCGTATGCCAAGGGCGCGCCCGAGACGATCCTGGCCTCGTCGACGCGCTACCTCGCGGCCAACGGCGAAGCGCCGCTCGACGCAGTCGCTCGCCAGTCGATCCTGGAGACCGCGCAGCGGATGGCATCGGATGCGCTGCGCGTGATCGGGGTGGCTGCCAAAACAGGCGCGACGCGCGAGACAGCTGAACGCGACATGACCTTCCTGGGCCTGATCGGCATGATCGATCCGCCGCGAGCGGAAGCCCGGGAGGCCATTCGAGTGTGCGAGGAAGCAGGGATCAAGCCGGTGATGATCACGGGCGATCACCCGGTCACGGCGCAGGCGATCGCGCGCGAACTGGGGCTGCTCAAGGATGGACGCGTGGTCACGGGCGCTGAACTCGAGGCGTTACCCGATGACGCGTTCGAGCGTGAGGTCGAGAGCATCGACGTCTATGCTCGCGTGTCGCCGGCGCACAAGTTGCGGGTCGTGACGGCGTTGCAGAAGAAGGGCCACATCGTCGCCATGACCGGCGACGGCGTCAACGACGCGCCAGCGCTGAAGAAGGCCGACATCGGCATCGCCATGGGCATCACCGGCACCGACGTGACGAAGGAAGCCGCGGCGATGACGCTGACCAATGACAACTTTGCCTCGATCGTGGCCGCCGTTGAGGAAGGTCGCGGGATCTTCGGCAACATCAAGAAGTATCTGATGTACCTGCTGTCCTCGAACATCGGCGAGATCTGCCTGATGGCTGGGGCGACGCTGCTTGGCCTGCCGTTGCCGCTCAGCGCCGTGCAGATCCTGTACGTCAACCTGGCGACGGACGGCCTTCCGGCCCTGGCCCTGGCGGTCGACCCGCCCGAGAAGGACCTGATGCGGCGCAAGCCGCGCGATCCACGCAAGGGCATCTTCACCCGGCCGGTGGTGACGTTGATGACCGTCGGCGGGCTCTGGTCGGCGTTGATCAACCTGGGGCTGTTCAGCTGGGCCTTGAACGCCGGCCGCAGCCTGCCCGAGGCGATGACGATGACGTTTCTGTCGCTCGTGTTGATCCAGTTCTTCAAGGCCTACAACTTCCGGTCTGATCGGCATTCGGTGCTCAACCGGCCGTTCGCCAACAAGTGGCTCAACCTCGCGATTGTGTGGGAGCTCGTGCTGCTGGTCTTGATCGTGTACGTGCCATTCCTGCACGAGCCGTTCGGCACCTTCAGCCTGCCCTGGACGGATTGGGTCCTGGTGGCCGGCCTGGCCTTCACGGTGTCGCCGGTGCTTGAGCTGGCGAAGTGGATGGAGCGGCGTGGCTGGTTCGGCGAGTTGAGTTGACGGCAACCGGGTTGGCTTGAAACAGAAAAAGGTCTTTGTACGCGGACTGCGCGGATAGGGGCTGATCACGCGGATCAGCGAGGGCTTTGCTCGAATTCTTCGTGCGCGATTGAGCCCTCGGCTCCTCGACGTGATCGATCCCGATCCGCATGCCACACGGCACGGCGACTCGGTGCACCCCGAGGCCGTTATCTGTCAGGGCAATCGCATGGGGACGTGGCTTTATCGCCTCAGTGGATAAAGTTCCGAGAAAGCGAGGGGGGGGGGGGGGGGGGGGGGGACGCCCGGCCCCCACCCCCCCCCCCACACGAGGAGAGAAAACAACAACACGTG
>CAYZRP010000088.1:0-28537 GCA_964480865.1 uncultured Anaerolineales bacterium
CCCGGATGACACACGGCGTGTGGGTGACGTGCGCCTTGAGGACTCACGAAGCGCGAGCCCACAGAGGTGCGTGAGGGGAGCACCCTACGAGATAGGCGTTCCAATGTGTGGTCTTGTAGATCAGCGCCGTTGCTTTCGAGAAGCGCCATAAAGCAGCACACAAGACGGTTCAGCCCAGGCCAGTGCCTGGGCTGAACCGAACCCATCGAGAGCGGGGAGACTTCAGAGCAAAGACTCACACAGGACAGGAGGCCGACACCGAGAAACGCACCGGCGGCCGCTGCGGATCGGCGTACCACGTGAACTCGCCAGGTTGCAGACCCGGATACACGCGAAACGCCGGCATCTCGTCGCCGTCTACGGCGTTGCCAACAAAGCTGCCCAACTCGCCATCCGCCGCCAATCGCAGTGCCAACACCGTGCTGCCGCGCACGAACACGGGGATGTGGGCCTTGGGTGTCGCGACCGTCAGGACCTGCGAACCCTGATGGCGTTCTCCGGTCCAGAAGTCGTACCACAATCCCTCGGGCAGATAAACGTCCTGCTGCTTCTGCCCCTCCCAGGCGACCGGCGCCACGAGTAGCGCTTCACCGAACAAGTACTGATAAGGGAAGGCCCGCGCGCGCTCGTCATCGGGGAATTCGAGCGGCAAGGCCCGCATCATCGGCAGACCCGAGCGACTCGCCTTAATCGCTTCACTCCAGATGTAAGGCAACAGGTTCATACGCAGGTTGGCATAGAACCTGAAGATCGGAAGCACCTCGGGGTCGCCCGTGCGATCCTGCATGTTCCATGGCGTTCGATCGACGCACGGCACCTTGTGGTTGTTGAACTCGGAGTGGTACTGCATGATCGGGCAGAACGCTGCCATGGCCGTCGCGCGCAGGTACAGTTCCGCAGACGGCAACGGTCCGCTGAACCCGCCGATGTCCCATCCCCAGAACGCGACACCGGAAAGCCCGGCCGTCAGCCCGGCCGTGATCGAATGCCGAAAGGCGTCGAAGGTCGAGTTCTCGTCACCGGCCCAGTGTGTCGAGACGGTCTGCGCGCCCGTATAACCGGCGCGACTGAAGTTCAGGCGCGTGGGCCCGCCCAATCGCGCGTAGACCGACTCGTACAGGTTCGGGAAGAGGTTGTTGACTTCGGCCCCGGTGCGACCATCCGAGAACTTCAGGCCCTCGCCCCACAGGTGCTCGGCGCCGTCGGTCTTGAAGCCGTCGACGCCAAGGTCGTCGATCAGGTACTGGCGCTTGGCCCGCCACCAGCGGTCGGCCTCGGCCGACGTGAAGTCCGGAACATATCCATCGTGGAACCAAAACGGCCTGATCAAATACGGCTCGTCGCCATCCGCCTCGCGCACGACAAGGCCGGCCTCGACAGCATGCGCACGATCGGCATCCTGCTGGGCATGTGGCGTTTCGAGTTTCTTCAGCACCGGGATCTGCCACAGCACCAGATGAACCCCGCGCTGATGCAGGTCGTCGACCATGCCCTTCGGGTCCGGCCAGAGCCCGTCAGCCGGGAAGGTGAAGTCCGCCAACCGATGGCTTTCAGCCCCGGGCCGTGGCATGTATTGCGCGTCGTTCCAGATGTAGAACGTCGACTCGTCGCTCCAGGCTTCGATGACGAGGGCCGTGGCCGGGATGCCGTGTCGTTCCGTCAGCGCGACCTGTTCGGCCACAACGGCCTGGCTGTTCCACTCGTTCGACGACATCCACAAGCCAAAGGCCCACTTCGGCGGCAGCGCCGCTTTACCGATGCGTTCGACGAAGCGCGAGACGATCGCCTTAGGATCGCCGGCGAAGAATTCCAGATGAAGCGCGTCGCCATCCACGGCCAGTGTGGCCTTGTCAGATGTCTCGACGCCCAGATCGAAATACGCGCGGCGCGAGGTCGCCAGATGCACGCCGTAGCCGCGCGAACTGACAAAAAACGGCACAGGGAAGTAGGTGCGTTTGCCCTGGTTCTTGTACTCTTCGTACACGATCGAGTCGATCGCCTCACCGCGTTGATCGAAGGCGTTGTAGCGCTCGCCAAAGCCGTAAAAGGCTTCGCCTGGCCCCGCCTTCCACGAATGGGCAAGTCGCCTGACGCAATCTCCAGCCTGCAACCAGGCGAAGCCGCCCTCGGCCGGGTCGGCCCAGACGACCCTGCCGTCCGTCGTCCTGATCTCGAGCCGATAGGGAGCGAGTCCGATCGCGCAACGCCACTCACCCACGTTGGCGATGAGCACGCCGTCGACCTCGCGCACGTCAACCCGCGAAGCGCCTACTTCCAACGCCGTGTTCGAGAAACCCGTGCGCACCGATAACACGCCGCCGTCGGCCGAGACTGACACCCGCGGGCCCGACTCCAGCTCGAGCACTAAGCCCTTCCCGGTGGCCTCCCAGCGGGCGACCCGCCCCCCTTGCACCCAACCGGCTGCGGTGTATTCGTGGCTCTCGCCCATGCCCTCGCCCGGCTCGACGATGAAGCGGTAATTGACCTTCTCGCCCGCCAGACTCGCCGGAAGGGTCGCGCGCCAGCGTGTGGCGCCGTCGATCTCATCCTGAGCCTCGGCCTCGATCGATCCCTCTGGCCCATCGTTCACGCGCCAGAGCACGCGCACCGCCTGCGCGGCGCCGGCCGGCCGTGTGCCCGCCCAGACCTGCACGGGCTGGCCGGCCAGCGGATCACGCGGCACGCGTTCGAACGGCGCCGCCCGATAGGGATGTTCATCACCGCGTGGGACATGCACGAGGGTCAGGGGTTCAAGAATGTTCATGGTGAGTTGTCTATCCATGCGACGAAGGACGAACGACGAATGACGAAAGGCGTCTCGATGTCGAGCACAGCCTTCGCCATTCGTCATTCGTCCTTCGTCAGCGAACCGCGCGCACCTCAGTCGCGCATCGCAAACACCCGTTGCGCGCGGTCCGCGGTCTTACCTACTTCAACAACGCTTCAATCTCGACCTTGGCCTGGTCCAATGCCTCTTGCGGAGTCAACTGACCGAGCTTGACCTGATCGAGCAGCTTGTTGATTGCGTCCTGCATCTCGCTCTGCCGCTCGATGACCGGCGGCACGATTGACCACTTGAGTGAGTCGAGCACGGCCTGCCGATTTGCCGGCGGGGTCTGCTTCAGGTACGTGTCGAACACCGACGCGTCACTGACGGCGGGGAGCTCCCAGCCGACATCGACGCGGATCTTGGCGGCCTCGGGGCTGCTCGTGAAGAACTTGGCCCACTCCCAGGCCTCCTGCGGATGCTGCGTGGCAGCGAAGACCGATACGCCGTTAGCGAAGAAGTGCGTGGCATGAGTCTTCAGCCCCGGCTCGACGGCGATGTCCCACTTGAACGACGCGTCGGCGAAGGCCGAGTACATCCAAATGCCCGTGACGTCCATGGCGATCTTGCCCGACTTGAACAGGTCACCGTCCGAGACGCCGGCCATGTCGGCATCGCTGGGCATGACCTTGCTCGTCTGGACGAAGTCGATCATGGTCTGCAGCGCCTCGACGCACTCCGGCGCGTTGACGGTCACTTCGGTCTTGTCGGCGTTGAAGAACTCGCACTCGTTCTGGGCGGCCTTCTTGTAGAACTCCCAGAACTGTGTCGGCGAATACAGGCCGTACACGCCATTGGCGGGATCGTTCAATTTCTCGGCAGCGGCGACGGCATCAGCCCAGGTCCAGTCGGCGGTTGGGTAGTCGAGACCAGCCGCATCGAACAGATCCTGGTTGTAATACAACACCACTGTCGAGAACGTAGCGGGCAAGCCGAGTTGCATGCCATTGAGGCTGAAGGCTTCATAGGCGCGGGGATAGTAGACATCGGCCGAGAAGCTCGAGTCGTTGGCCGATTGAGAGCTGAGGTCGAGCAGCACGCCCTTCGACGCGTAGCTGACGAAGTTCTCGTAGTTGAGCTCGAAGATATCGGGGGCAGTGCCGCCTGCGATCAGCGTCTGCAGCTTGGTGAAGTACTGATCAAACGGAGCCGTCTCGACCTCGATGGTGATGTTGGGATGAGTCGCCTCGAACGCCTGAATCATGGCGTCAAGGTCTTCGAGATGGTCGGGCGCAGCCGAGAAGGTGAAGTATGTGAGGGTCACGGGCTCGGGCGCAGCTGTCGGGGCGGGCGGCGCCGTCACTTCGACGGGCACTTCGACGATCTGCGTCACCGGCACCGGCACTTCGACGGTGTTCTCGATGACCTGCGGCGTGGCGGCCGGGGCACAGGCAGCGGCCACAAGGGCCAGAGCCGTGCCGACGAGACTAAAGCGATGCCAGTTCACGTTCATCTTTCTGCTCTCCTTGAAACGTTGCCCCCTGTTGAGGGCCTGTCTTTCGATGAAACGAGCCCATTCAACGTTGTTCAGAATCCCTGTAGGACACCTCCCTCTCAAGCGACCGCGGACGGCAGACCGCGGACCGCAAACGTTGCGACAGACGCTTCCGAAAATGCCAGACAACTGCTGCGGTCGGCGGTCTGCCGTCCGCGGTCATCTCTCATCCCTTGATCCCGCTGAGGACGACGCCCTGGACGAAATAACGCTGGGCAAACAGATAGACGATCAACATCGGCACGACAGCGATGACAGAGCCGGCCATCACAAGGTTCCACTGCGTGAGATAGCGGCCGTGCAAGGTCGCAAGCCCGACCGGCAGCGTCATCAACTCCAGATCGTTGACCACGAACAGCGGCCACAAGAACGCGTTCCACGATGCCATGAACGCGAACACAGCCAGGGTCGCCAGCGCGGGTCCGGCCAGCGGCACGATCACGCGCGTGAACACCGTCCAGTGCGAGGCGCCGTCGAGGAACGCAGCTTCCTCGAGCTCGCGGGGCAGAGTGAGAAAAAACTGCCGGAGCAAGAACGTGCCGAACGCGCTGAAGATCCCGGGCAGGATCAGGCCCGGATATGAGTTGATCCAACCCAGATAACGCACGAGGATGAAGAGCGGCGTGATCGTCACCTGCTGGGGAACCATCAGCGTCGCCAGATAGAGAAGGAAAAGCAGGCCGCTGCCGCGGAAGCGCATCCGCGCGAAGGCGTAGGCAGCCATCGAACACGTCACGAGCTGGCCGAGCAAGGTGACGATCGCGGCGAAGAAACTATTGAAAACCATGCGTCCGATCGGGAAGAGTTCCGCCAGACGCGTGTAGCTCTCGAGCGTCACGGGGTCTGGCAGAAACTGCGGCGGCATGGTCAGCACATACTGATCCGCCTTGAGCGATGTCGACAACATCCAGACGAAGGGCACCACCATGAACAATGCCGCGATCGTCAACACGGCATAGGCCGCCAGACGCAACGGCAAGGACCGTGCTTTACTCATAGGTCACCCACGTCTGCTGCAGGCGCATCTGCAGAGCCGTCGCGACGAAGACCATCAAGAACAGCACCCATGAGAGCGCCGAGGCATAACCCATACGGCTGTACGAGAACGCGTTCTGGACGATTTGCTGTACCAGCACCGTCGTGGCGCCAGCCGGCCCGCCTTCGGTCATGATCCAGACCTGGTCGAAGACCTGGAACGAGTTGATCAGCGAGATGATCAGCGCGAAGAACGTCGTCGGCGCCAGCAGCGGGCGCGTGATGTGCCAGAAGCTCTGCCAGCGGCCGGCGCCGTCGATCGACGCTGCCTCGTAGTAATCGGCCGGGATGCCTTGAAGGCCCGCCAGGAACATCACCATGACGAAGCCCATGTCCTTCCACACGCTGGTCAGGATGATGGCCGGCATGGCCCAGTTCGGGTCGAACAGCCAGCCGGGTCCGGTGATGCCCACAAGGCTGAGCGCGTAATTGACGAGCCCGAACTTCGGGTTGAAGATCCATTGCCACAGCAGCGCCACAGCGACCCAGGCCGAGACGACAGGCAGGTAAAACGCGGCCCGGAAGATGAGCAGGCCGCGCAGCTTCTGGTTGAGGACGAGCGCCAGCGCCAAAGCAAGCACGAGCACGAGCGGGATGTAGCCGACAATGAAGGTCAACGTGTGGATCAACGACGCCCAGAAGTCTTCGGAGGCGAACAACTCAGCGAAGTTGTCGAGGCCGATATAGCGCGGCGGGGTCAACAGGTCCCAGTCGAACAGCGTCAACACGAGCGAGGCCGCGATCGGGATCAACGAGAAGACGGCCAACCCGCCCAGGCTCGGGAGCAGGAAGAGCGTGACCCAACCGGCTTTGCGCCAACCGCGTTCGCCGACCATCCGATCTCCTTGACAGTCGTGATCTGAACAGATCGCCGTTTACTTGCGCACCGGCGATTCGAACAACTCGCGCAGCACAAGGCTGGCCGCGCCGCGCGCCCAGGCGTCGTCGCCCCAGGGCTCGACGCGGATCTCGGCATCCGAGGCCAGGCTCGGCAACACGTGCAAGGCGATCGCAGCGCGCATGGGCCCAAACAACCACTCGCCCGAGCGCACACCCTCGCCACCGACGATGATGCGCTGCGGGTCGAACACGTTGATCAGGTTGGCGAGGCCGCGCCCGAGGATTTCGCCGGCTCGCGCGAAGATGCTGCGCGCTACAGGGTTGCCCGCGTCGGCCAGTCGCACGAGGTCTGCGACTGAGTGCGGGGTCTCCGACAGATCGCCGCGACGCGCTGCCTGAGTCGCCATGTAGATCAGACCCGGGTCGCTGACGAAGGCTTCCAGGCAGCCCCGCTTGCCACAGGCGCAGGTCGGGCCCTCGGGGTCAACGACGGTGTGCCCGAACTCGCCCGCCCCACCGCCCGCCCCGCGGTAGAACTGACCATTGACGACAATGCCAAGACCGACGCCGCGCCCGACCGTAACCGTCAGAAAATGATCCAGGCCCTGCCCCGCACCGAACCACTTCTCGGCCAGGGTGAGGGTGTTGACGTCGTTGTCGACGTAAACCGGGACGCGCACCTTCGCCTTCAACAACTGGCGAATCGGGAGATCGCGCCATCCCAGGTACGGCGATTGGCGTAGGATGCCATTCTCGGCGTCAACAGTGCCTGCCAGGCCGATGCCCACACCGAGCAGTTTGTTCTTGGGGAAACCGCTCGCGTGTACAAGATTCTGGACGACCTGAGCAAGTTGATCGATCGATTTGTCGATCGTGCGAGTTGATAACGGCCGGGCGTGCGTGGCGATGACCGAGGCCTCAAGGTCCGTCAGGGCGCCGATCAACTGCGTTTCGGTGAGCTTGATGCCCACCACGCAACCGCCAGTCGGGTTGATCGCGAGCAAGATGGGCCGACGACCGCCCGACGAATCACCGGCTTCCTTTTCGAAGACGAGATCTTCAGCGATCAGGTCGGCCGTGATGCCTGTGACAGTGGCAGGGCTGAGCCCGGAGCGTCGCGCGACTTCGGCGCGACCGATTGGACCGTGCGTCTTGATGATATTCAAGACGGTCGACCGGTTGAGCGCGCGCATCAAGTCGCGATTGCCGAGCGGATGATGAGGCATATCGTCTTCGATTGGGCCGTCCAGTTATTTTATTCACTGAATGAAGATTGTCAAGCATGAGGGTCCGCACTGCGTCAATTCAGCCTCACGCCCGCGCCCCCTCCCCTGAGAAAACCGACGCAACCGAAGGGATCGCACATCGGTGAATGTTCTCTCGTATCGGAGATGCATGACCTGCTCCACGGGTTTTGGCTGTTGCGTACACGTCGAGATCGGTCCTTCGCCATAACGGATTCGGATCCCTCGCGCGCCGTATAATGATCACGACCAGACAGTACGCTCAAAGACCCCTGGGAGATCCTTGCATGCTTGTGCAGGTGTATGCGATCAAGAGCATCGAAGAAATGCGCATGTGTATCGACGCGGGCCTCGATCGTTGGGGGCTCGAGGTCGGCAACAAGGGCATCATGCCCAGCGAGATGAATTTCGCCAAGACGCGGGAAGTCTTCGCGGCAACGCCGGCGGCCTACCCCAAGATGGCGCTCTCGATCGAGACCGATCTCGAGGCCCTGACCGAGATCGCCGAGGAGACGAAGCCCGACGTCCTGCACCTGTGCGGCGACATCACCCGGCTGCCGCCAAGTGGCGTCCGCGCCCTGCGCGAGCGCCTCCCGGGCGTCGAGATCGTTCAGGCCATTCCGATGACCGGCCCCGAGGCGCTCGCGATCGCCAACGCCTACGAAGAAGTCGCCGACATCCTGTTCCTCGACTCGGTGGCCCCCAACGTGGTCGGCATCGGCATCGCCGGCGTCACGCACGACTGGGCGCTGAGCCGCGCGGTCGTGCAGCAGGCGAAGAAGCGCTGCATCCTCGCCGGAGGCCTCTCGCCCGAGAACGTCGCCGACGCTGTGAGGGCCGTCAGGCCCTGGGGCGTGGACTCGAATACGCACACCTGCGTGCCCGGGACCTGGAGAAAGGACCCCGAGCGCATGCGCACCTTTGCTTCAGCCGCGAAGTCGGCATTGCAGCCCGCTCAGGGGTAACGACCGGTTATGGTCCTCTGTTACGGCGGTATCGCGCTCGAGACGGTCATCGATCTACCCTACACACCCAAGACCGGCATCGCCCACATCATCTGCGAGGAACACAGCCGGCTCGGGGGCGGGTCGGCCCACGTGGCCGAGTGGCTCGGTAGTTGGGGCGTGCCAACGCGGCTGGCCGGCTACGTCCTCGGCACCGACGGAGATGGCGACCAGCTCTTGCGCTGGCTGAGCGAGCATCCGCGCATCGATCTGAGTTTCGTGCAGCGCTCGTCGGATGTGCGCACCCTGGTCTCGCGCACCGTGCCCTTCACCGACGGGCACAAATATCTGCTCTGCGTCGGCTACGGAAAGGTCACGGTCACGCCGCCGACGCCGGCCATGTTCGAAGGCGTCGAGATCCTTGAGATCGCGTTCTACCACCGCCAGGTCGTCGGGAACGCCGCCGCCATCGAGATGGCACGCCTGGCCTCTGAGCGTGGCGTCAAGATCGTGGCCATGGACGTGATCTCGACCGACGAGACCGCCCTGCCCCCCGCCGCGGTCGTGATCAATTCAGCCGACTCGATCCGCGAGGTGTTCCCGGACGCCGACGTGCGCGAACACAGCCTGTCTCTGCGCGCAGCCGGTCATGGCATCATCATCGTCACAAACGGCAAACAGGACGTCTGGGCGATCGACCATGACGGAACCGAGTACACGCTCCGCCCGCCGACGGTCACGGCCGTCGACGCCACCGGCGCCGGGGATAGCTTTCGGGCGGGCGTCATCTACGGCCAACGTCAGGCGTGGTCGCTGCCTGAGACGCTGCGGTGGGCGACCGCCGTCGGCGCACTGCAGATCCAGCGCGGCCTCTCGCAGGATCGACCGCCCTCGATGGAGCAGATCGCGGATCTGGCGACAGGCCTCGACGTTCGTGCCTTGTGATCCTGACGCGATCTGGCCTCACGGCAACGTCAGCGCGATCGCGGCGATCTCGCCTTCTTCAGCGGCGATCGACACGCCCTCCGTCGGTTCAGCTTCGCCCCAATCGACCTTGCGTTGGCGATAGGCGCCGTAATCCGGGACCAGTCGTGGATACTCGCCGTCCATCAATGGCGACGAGATCATGAAGTCCGCCGAAGCCCGATTGCACGCGATCGGGATATTCCAGACGACGGCCATCCGCAACAGCGCCTTGACGTCGGGGTCATGAGGCTGCGGTTCGAGCGGATCCCAGAAGAAGATCAGGAAGTCGATCTCGCGGTCGACGATTTTGGCCCCGATCTGTTGATCGCCGCCCAACGGCCCGCTTTGCAGCTTGTGGATCGTGAAGCCGAGTTCTCGTTCGAGGATCTCGCCGGTCGTCCCGGTCGCAAACACGTCGTGACCGGCCAGCAGATCACGATTAAATCTCGCCCACTCGAGCAGGTCGCGTTTCTTGTTGTCATGCGCCACGAGCGCGATGCGCTTTTGTGGGACCATAACGATGATGTCGTTTGGCATGATAACTTCCCTTCTCCGAGCCCGTAGGCTCGGCGACATCAGAACCTATCACGCATCCAGCATGTGCCCGGCGATATTCAACTCATTGGGCCAGAATAACGGGCAGGATGGGCCAACCCGATCGCGAAGTTGGTGCATTTGGGCGACTGTCGACCCGTTCAGGCGAGAGCCACTTTTGGAGGCCTGGGAGCCGTTCTGAGATGAGCAGCGACGCTCAACGGCCGTCGGAGGCGGGCGGCACTATCCCACTTGCGAGTGGGAGCCGAGCAGTCATCGACGGAAAAGGCGAGGCCAGGCTAAAGGTATCGCCGAACGCGTCGGGTGTAGGCGTCGTAGGCCGATCCGTAGTGCTGGCGCAGATATGTTTCCTCGCGGAGCACCTGACGATGAAAAACCGCGATGCCGAGCACGAGATAGACCAGCAGGATCCAGTTCGGGAAGATCAGGAACTGCCCTAACAGAATCGCGCCGAAGGCTACATAGATCGGATTGCGCGTGTAGGCGAAGATACCTGTCGTGACAAGTTGATCGGGGCGTTCGGTATCGATGCCGACGCGGAAGCTTCGCCCGAACGACACGATCGCGCCGAGCAGCAACAGGAGCCCGGCGAAGCAGAACGCCACGCCGACCCAGGCCACGGCCTCGCTCTCGAAGAATCGCTGCGAACTGAGCGTCGGGAGCCCGAAGCTCGCCGCGAAGATCAGGTAGAAGTACAGCAATGCGAATGGCGGGAGAATGAAGTCCGATCGATCCGTCACGCCGAACTTCAGCGCCTCGACACCCTGCTGCCTGAGCAGCACCACGCGTGAGATCACGAGCCCCATCATCAACACAATGGTCAGCACCGCGAGATAGCCTGGCATGTGACACCTCTGAATGAGTCCAACGCAACAGGGGCCCGATTGCCTCACCGGGGATTGTACATAAGGCGTGGCGGGCAACGGCGTTGTCCGCAACGGCGTTGCGAGCACCGCTGTCGCCCACCCATCCAACGTAAGGCGACCGTCAAGCCTGTGCGCGGGCGACGGACGCAGGCTCCCGTCAAGCGCCTCCCCCTCGTAGGGGTGAAACACGCCAACCGAAGCATGGTTATCCCCCCCCGTCATCGATTACAGGCTTTGGTAAATTGTGGGCATCGATTAGCAGGTAAGAACTTATGAAAAGCAGCACTGGTTTCTTAGTCAATGAGCATCCGGCTCACCGTTTCTCAAAACTCGCAGAGAACCCCGAAGCACAGCTCGTCATGCTGGTCCCGGCGATCGCCTGGGATCGAGTTCGGATCCACATCCAACGCTATGAGGCCGTCGCGCTGGCGGGCCGCTTCGGCGCCGACCCCGGCCAATACGAGTGGGAGTGGGTCGACGAGCCCGAGGGCGCACGCTGGTGGCGGCGTGCGGGCGACGGCAGCGAGCACCTCTTCGGGGTCCTGGCCGCCATTCGCCGACCGCAGGGCGTCGAGCTCTACGGCATGGTCAGCGTCGACGAGACCAGCCCGTTCTGGGCCGACGTCGTCGCGGGCGTGATGATCGCCGAGCTCAACGATCGCGCCCGGCGGATGACCGAGGAACGCTACGTCGATGCCAACCAGGCGCTACGGCTGCTGCGTCGCGAACACTACAAGCGCCGCGACCTGTTGCTCGTCGACCAGCCCGACTCGGTTCTGGTTCGGCGCGGGACGATCCGCGAGGTCGAGCGTTTCCAGGGCGCCATCAAGAAACTGTTCGACCGGTCGGTTGCCACGACCACGCTCCGAGCGATGTGATCCGCAGACACGCTGCCAACCTGATGAAACGAAAGAGGGCCGGGGTATCCCGGCCCTCGCTTTTGTGAGACGACGTCTTCCGGTCGATCAACGGCGCTCGCGCAGGAGCGCCGCGGCTCCGACCAGCAGGACCAACGCGGCCAGTCCGCCGGCCGCGACGGCCACCGTCTTCGGCTCCATCCCGGGCATGACGACTTTGCCGTCGCCGTAGCGCTCGAACAATCGTCCCCACTTGGTCTGCAGCGCCGACTCGACCCGCGGCCGGCCGACGAACGGGTACCAGTAGACGTTGTGATAGAAGTTGCTGGCGAAGAACGACCACGGCACGATCGGCGTGCGCAGCAGCGGCTTCTCGAGCGGCTTGAGCGGGCCGTGGTAGATCATCTTCTGGCCCTTGCTCGCAAACGTGTCGGTCTGCTCAAAGTTCCAGGCCGGCTCCTGATCGATGTCGTAGCCGACGATCTCGATCTCGCGCGGATCCCCCACCCCGAGGCCCATCTCGTGAGCCTTGCGAATGAACCGGATCTTCAGCGGGTCGAAGCCCTGCAGCTTAGCCGAGACCGCGTCGATGGCGACCTGATCGGCCGAGGCCAGGATGATGTCCTTCTCGTGCCAGCGCATGGCGCGCGGGCCCGGCCCATCGCCGGCGAACGTGCCATCCATCACGGCGAACAGGCCGGGGTGGATGTCCTGCTGGATCATCAACAGATCGATCAGTGTGTCGTGGATGACCGAATGCGTCCAGTGGCGATTGCGATGGAGCAGCCCGCCGAACGCGTTCTTCATCGCCCCGGTGATTGTGGTGAAGACATGGGTCTTGACCGTCGGCAGATGGACGATGTTCTTGCCCACCAGCGCGCGCGGGATGAAGACGCCGTCGGGATAGACCTTGTCGAGCACCAGAAACGGACGCTTGGGCCTGTACTCGAACCACTCGAAGTTCTCTTCATAGAGGTACTCGCATGGGATGCCCAGCATGTCCGTGACGAAGCGGTGTTTGTTGTTGAACTCGCCGTCCTTGGCGTTGACGACGACGGTGTCGTTATGCACGCCGACGAGGTCGTTATAGCCGGCTGCCTTCAGGCCGCGGGCCACGCCCTCGATCTGCCACGGCGTCGACGAACAGGCCGGATACCACGTCTGCCACGAGATGTTGATCTTCAACGCGGTCGTCGGACCTTGCGGCAACGCCTCACGCACGCCAGCGAGTTCCATCACTCGCGCATAATCGGCCACCACCGTCTCCGGTGATGTCTTCAGGACGGCAACTTTGCCTTTGCCGGGAAAATTAGTCATAGAAACCCCTTTCGAAACGCCCAATCATTATAGCGAACCTGAGTCGAGTCACCCTGTCGGTGGCGACATTGGTCTGCACGGCGCCAGCATTCAGCCTTGCCAGTTCGGCATCGGATGGCGAGGCCTGTACGCGGATCACGCGGATCTTCACGGATGAAACTGAGGGATGTCGGAACAATTCGACGACATCCGTCGCCAACCGCGCGATCGGCGGCGAAGGCGCTGACAGGTCGCCCTGGGTCGCTTGACACGCGGGCCGGTTCACGAGTCGTGCCAGGCGTGGTGGCGGTGGTGAGCGGCGAGACGCGGGGTTCAGGCCTGCGGCGGGTCGGCCCGTCGGCACTGGTCGAGGGGCATGCGGATCCAGACCGTCGTCCCCCCACCCTGCGTGGCATCGAACCTCAACTCGCCGGCATAGGCCGCGATCCGCTCATGCATGCCCAGCACACCCAGGCTCCGCTTCCCGGCCAGATCGGCGACTTCGAGGCCGCGACCATTGTCGGCGATACGGATCATCAGATCAGGCCCCTGTTGCTCGAGATGCACGTCGACGCGCGTGGCCTGGGCGTGGCGCGTCACGTTGGTCAGAGCTTCCTGGAACACGCGATAGAGCGCCGTGGCGCACTCACGATTCCAGACGAAGTCGGAGAGATCGTTGCGAAGGCTGATGATCATCCCGGTGCGCGCCCGAAAGTCCTCGAGCTGCCACTCGATCGCGGCGGGCAGTCCGAATTCATCGAGCATGCCCGGCCGGAGATCCGCGGCGATGTCGCGCACGAGTTGCACAGTGCTGTCGAGATTGCGGCTGAGATCCGCCAGCCGACCCGTCAGGTTGGCGTCGGAATCGCTCCAGTGTCGCCGCAGATAACTGACGTCCATCTTGAGGCCCGTCAGCGTGCCGCCAAGCTGGTCGTGGATCTCGCGCGACAGACGGGTGCGTTCGTCTTCGCGGATGGTGTCGAGGTGGCGATTCAACACCCGCAGCTGGCTGCGCGACTGCTCCAACTCCGCCGTCCGTTCGGCGACGCGCTGCTCGAGCGTGGCGTTCAGCGCCTGCGCTTCCTCAAACAGGCGCGCACGCTCGAGCGCCTGCCCAAATTGCTGTCCGAGGGCCATCAACAGGGCCTCGTCACCTGCCGAGAACTGGCGCGGTCGTTCGTACGCCAGGCTAAGGGCCCCGAGCGCGCGCCCCGCATGCATCAACGGCAGGACTGCCCAGGCACGCGTGTCGCCCTGCGCGGGGCTGAGCGTCGGATAGCGCTCCACGATGCTGTCGCGATCCGGCAACAGCACAAGCCTGCCGGACGCGACGGCGTCGCTCATCGGCAGGCCCGGTTCCGCCGCAAAGCGACGCCACTGCCCGACAAGTTCCGTAGAAACGCCATAGCTGGCCAGCATTTCGAACTCCGCGCCGTCGTCGCTCAAGCTCGCCAGGCTGGCCGCATCCGCGCCGAGGGTGGGCAACGCCTGATCGACGATCAGGGTCGCCACGGCTTCGCGCGTCAACGTCGTGTTGAGCGCAGCTGTGACGGTCTGCAGTTGGCTGAGCCGCGCGGCCGCGGCCTCGGCGTCGCGACGAGCCTCAGACTCGGCCTCGAACAGCCGGGCCCGATCCAGGGCCTGAGCACATAGCTCGGCGAGCGTGAGCAGAAAGGCCTGTTCGTCAGCGTCGAAGTCCCGCACCCTGTCGAAGCTGAACGCAAGGCCTCCCAGGGTTTTGGCCTGCATGATCAAGGGCACGTAGGCGCTCGCCTGGTGCCCGGTTGTGCGCCGACGGGGTGCGGCGGCGGGGTAACGGGCCTCGAGGTCCTCGAGCGACGACGTCGTCACCAGGCGTCGTTCGCGCACGGCTTCGGCCATCGGAAACAACGCCGAGAGCGGAAAGCGTCCAAGGACAGCCTCAGGCTTGAAGCCCACCTGCTGTGCGACGGCCAGGACGTCGTTCGCCTCAAGCTGCAGAAAGGCGGCTGCGCTTCCTTGAAGCACTGCCAGGCCCTGCACTAATACGCCCGCAATGATCTCCTGGCTCGTCACGGCCCCCGACAGGTGGGTCGCCACCCACTGCAAGGCCTCCGAACGTTGCGCGGCGCGCTGAAGCGCCAGATCCGCCTCTTTGCGTTCAGTGATGTCGACGATCACGCCGGTCATACGGATCGGGCGTCGCGACGCCCCTTCGCCCGAGAACAGGATCTGGCTGCGGTTGAACAGCCAGCGGATCTGGCCATCAAGCGGGCGACAGACGCGGAACTCCAGCACGCACTCGCCCGACCCGCGCGGGTCGAGTGCTTCTCGGACAGCCGTGGCCACGCGTTGGAGATCATCTCCGTACACAAGTGCCTGGGCGAGCTCGAGGGTCAGCGGTTGGGTGGGGTCGATGCCCAGCAACTGCCGAAGCTCGAGCGTGCCGTAGATCCGCCGCCGTGGGATGTCGCAGTCATGGAACCCATAGCCGGACACCTGGGTGGCCAGCCGGAGCCGTTCCTCAGACTCATGCAGCCGCGCCGCGCTGCGGTTGCGGTCTGTGACATCCATCAGCGTCAACAGACAGCCGATAATGCGCGCCTGCTCGTCACGCAATGGCCCGGCGTTGATCAAGACATCCAGAGCCATGCCGTCGCCGTTCGTCAGGCTCGTTGGGAAGCCCGTGGTATTGACGCCGGCCAGGGCCCGGGTCACCACATCTCTCATCGTGGGACCGTCGCTGCCCGGTTGAGACGGTGTGAACGCGAAGGCCTGTTCCCAGCGCAGGCCCACCACGGGCGCGGCGCCGAGCGCGAGCGCTGCAGTGTTCGCGCGCACGACGCGGCCATCGCTGTCGCAGGCGATGATCGCCTCGAGAGCCTGATCGAGCACGGACTGCGTCAGCCGTTGCGCGGCGATCATCTCGGCGCTGCGCTTCTGCTCGGTGAGATCCGACACGATGGCGCTGAGCGCCTGTGTGCCGCCGACGTCAAGATGGCTCAGCGAGAGGTGGACATTCAAACCCGGCCCGTCGATCGGGCGCAGAACAAGCTCGCCATTGCCTGGCGCCGACTGCACACGCGCCAGTAGTTGCCGGAAGATTGTGACATCCTCTTCGGTGACGAACGCCTCGAAACTGAGGCCCACGAGCGCCCGCTGCGGCCGGTTGAGCAACTCGGCCAGCTTCCGATTCGCGAACATCACGTCGCCACGCAACGTCAGCAGCGCCACGCCCTCCTGGAGTTGTTCGACAAGCAGCCGGTAGGGTTGATCGGCGCTCTCGAGGACGAAGACGCGCGAATCAGGCGAGCCTGAGACAACGACGGCGTCGACCTGGCCCGAACCGATTGCCGCCAGGATCGACTCCGCTTCATTCAGCCGATGGAGCAGGCTCTCCATGTCGGTCGGCTCTGACCGATCGCGAGGGTCTTGGGAAGTCACTGTCATCCGTTGGCGCACAACGCTATAGATGGTCGGCCGGCGGGTCGGCCTGTGGCCCAGATGCCGGGGGCGTTGACTTGAGATTCAGGCCGACCAGCACCTGTTCCTTGTTGGAGAGGTCGCCGATGATCCGACGCAAAGGCGTCGGCAGGCGCTTGATCAAGGTCGGCACCGCGAACACCTGATGCGAACGCGCCAGGGCCGGTTGCTCGTAAAGATCGATCACATCGAGTGTGTAGCGGCCGGCCAGGTAGGTGTCGCAGATCTCCTTGAGGTTAGCGATCGCTCGCAGCGAACTGCTTGTGACGCCCGTGACAAAGAGTTGCAGGACGTAATGCGTCGAGTCAGGCGTCTTTCGAGCACCTTCGAAGTCTGCCTGTATGTCATTCCAGGATTGATCTGTCATGCCACCTCCCGTGTCGAACCCGCCGTCACAAGCGTGAGATGTCGATCCCAGGGCCGCCCTGACCTTCAGGTGCGGGGTCGGAGATCGAGGCCAACCAGCACGCGCTCGGTGTCGGACAGGTCACCAATGATCTTGCGCAACGGCGGTGGCAGCCGCCGAACCAATGTCGGAATGGCCAGGATCTGATCGCCTTTGGCCAGCTGCGGTTGCTCGAGCAAATCGACGACCTCGATTCGATAGCGACCCGAAAGGTGCTCTTCGCACAGGCGTTTCAGGTTCTCGAAAGCCGTCAGTGAATTGGGTGTCACGCCAGCCACATAAAGACGCAACTCCCACAGGTCTGGAGATCCCTGCTCGCCGTTTCGGGAGATATCAAACCCGGGCTCCATCATCTGGCCAGCCTCCTTCGTTGCTTCACACCGGCTCATGCCTGCGATATCGCGGCGTCGCGCAACTCGATGCCGCGGTCGGTCAACTTCAAGGTCATGGCGTGATTGGCGTGCGCCATGCCGCGTGACTTACGAATCGTCAACTTCCGTTCATGTACGCCGCCGCGATCTTCCACGCTCAACGCCAACCAGGTATCGATCAGCGACGAAATGCCGATCTCGTTCATGTCGGCGCCGGGCACGTCGTGCGTCAGGCTTGTGAACAGCGCCGTGATCGCATTGGCCTTGAGGTAATCGACGAGCCGCATCAACATCGCCTTCGTCTCGAACGCGGCGAGACCGAGGCTCAGATTGCTGATCGGATCGAGGATGACCACTGACGGGTTGTAACGCGCGATCGCCTGATGTATGACGGCCAGGTGCGCCTCGAGGCCGTAGTAGGTTGGGCGATTGGCCAGAAGATGAAGCAAACCGCCATCGATCGCCGACCCCAGATCGACGCCGATGGCCAGCATGTTGCGCCGGATCTGAGCCGGCGATTCCTCGAACGCGTGGTACAGGCAATGCTCGCCGCGTCGGCAGGCCGCCAGCGCGAACGTGGCGGCCAGGCTCGTCTTGCCCGTTCCGGCGGTGCCCGAGACCAGGATCGTGCTGGCGCGGTAGTAACCCCTTCCGCCCAACTGTTGATCGAGATCGGCGATGCCTGTCGAAATCCGTTCCGTCGTCACCTCGTGGTTGAGGCCGATCGACGTGATCGGCAAGACCGAGATGCCGGCGTGATCGATGAAGAACGGGTACTCGTTGGTGCCGTGGGCGGTGCCGCGGTACTTCACCACCCTCAGGCGGCGCGTGGAGACCTGATCCACCACGCGGTGGTCGAGCAATATGACGCAATCGGAGACGTACTCCTCGAGCCCGTGACGCGTCAGGGTGGCGTCGCCGCGTTCGGCTGTGACAACGGCAGTCAGGCCCTTGTCTTTGAGCCAGCGAAAGAGACGGCGCAGCTCGGCGCGCAGGATGCCGGTGTTGGTCAGACCGGCAAAGAGTGCCTCGATCGTGTCGAGCACGATGCGTTTGGCGCCCGTGACCGCGACGGCCGCCTCGAGCCGGATGAAGAGGCCGTCGAGGCTGTACTCGCCGGTCTCCTCGATCTCACTGCGCTCGACGCGCACAAAGTCGACGTAGACGAGATGACGCGCGGCCAGATCGGCCAGATCGAAGCCAAGCGACGCCGTGTTCTGCGCCAACTCGTCCTCGGTCTCCTCAAAGGTCATGAACACGCCGGGCTCGCCCTGGTCGACGGCGCCACTGACAAGGAATTGCGTGGCGAAGAGGGTTTTGCCGCAGCCAGGGCCACCGCAGACCAGCGTCGTGCGACCACGCGGCAGTCCGCCGCCCGTGATCTCGTCAAGTCCGGGGATGCCAGAGGAGCTTTTGGGAAGGCCCGGTATGGGGCTTGCGAAAGAATTGGCGCTCAGCATCAACGTGGCCTCGGGTGGGAATGGGTGTGGGCAGGCGCGCAGCCACAACCGAGAAACGCCTCGTCTGGCAGGCGAGGCCATGGCTGCCACATACATTCGGTCAAAAATCTATCAAAACTCGACGCTCTCATCCGATCCGGTTTTCGTGCCGTGTCCCGGCCCGATGGGCGAACCCATCAGCCCGGCCTGGAGAGCCCCATCGCCCGGTCAGTGGGATGGCGGGTAATGCCGAATACCACTCCACGAAACCAGCCAACCGCAACACGATCTGAAGCGGTCACGGCCGCAGATGGCGGCGATAGCGCGCGTGAGTTGGCGAGCATCAGGCGACTTCGGTAGAGCGGCCCGATCGCACACACAGGCGCTATCCGCGGCACAAACGCCTGACGGACACAGCCCGAGGCAGCTACAATGACGAGACGTTTGAGGACAAGGGAGCCGACATGCAGGATCAAGGCACGGCATTTGTCACGGGGGCGGATCGCGGATTGGGGTTGGCGTTGTGTCAGGGGCTGCTCGACCGCGGCTGGCGGGTTTTCGCGGGCCAGAACATGCCCGAGTGGCAGCAGTTGAGTGAACTCCGGCAGGCGCATCCCGAGGCGCTGACCCTGGTAGCCCTGGATGTTCGGTCGGCCGAGTCGGCCCGGGCGGCAGCAGCGGCCGTCGCGAGCGCGAGCCCCGGCCTCGACCTGCTGATCAACAACGCCGGCGTCAACTCGCCGACCTCGCCCCACCCGATTCGCGAACCGCAGGACTACGCCGAGATGCAGCGGATGTACGACATCAACGCGTTGGGGCCGGTGCGTGTGGTCGAGGCCTTCCTGCCCCTGATGGAAGCGAGCGCGATGAAACGTCTGTGCTTCGTCTCGTCCGAGGCCGGCAGCATCGGGCGGGCTGAGCGCGTTTCATGGTTCGGCTACACCATGTCGAAGGCTGCGCTGAACATGGCGACCCGCATCCTGTTCAACGACCTGCGCCGGAACGGCTATACCTTCCGCGTGTATCACCCCGGTTGGGTTCGCTCATACATCTCGGGCGTGAAGAACAACGAAGCGGATCTCGAACCCGAAGAGGCCGCCGTGCCCGCCCTGGCCTACTTCCTCGATGCCCATATCGATGAAGATACGCTGGCCTTGCGCGATTATCAGGGACAGGAGTGGCCATGGTGACGACTCAGCGTGCGCCTGTGTTGGTGCTGTGCGACGATCAGTGGCATCCGGCGGCCACCGTGCGAGCGGGACTCGAGCCGCTCTCGGCCATGTTCGCCTTCGACTTCATCGAAGATGCGCGCGATTGGTCAGCCGAGAGGATGAAGGCCTACCCGGTGGTGTTGCTGAGTAAGTCGAACAACGTCTCGTCGCGCGATCATGCGCCGTGGGTGGATGATCAGGTCGCCACCGCGTTCGTCGAATATGTGCGCAGCGGGCGGGGCCTTGTCGCGATCCACTCAGGGACCGCAGGCTACCAGGAACAACACCTCCTGCGCGGGCTTCTCGGCGGCGTCTTCGACAGACACCCGGAGCAGTGCAAGGTTGGTGTTGTTCCCAACGGTGAACATCGCCTGGGTGCCGGCGCCGTGGCCTTCGAGGAGAAGGACGAGCACTACATGATGCTGCTCGACGACCCCGCCATGGACGTGTTCTTGACCACGCACTCCGATCACGGCGAACAGCCCGGAGGCTGGACCCGCGCGGTCGGCGCCGGGCGCGTGTGCGTGCTGACCCCCGGCCACAATCTGCCCGTCTGGTTACAGCCGGGATACCAGACGCTGATCCGAAACGCGCTGACCTGGGCACGTGAGCCCGCACCGTCCACCAGAAAGATTGCGCCAGGAAACCGGTAACGTTCGGCATCAAGGTCGAGCATCAGTATCAGACGCAAAAAAGGTCAAGGGCCGATCCGAACGGATCGACCCTTGACCTTATCGTGTGCCTGCCTTGGGCTGCTTCGCTGAAGGAAAAGGCTTCGTCAGTACTCGCCCTGAGCATGTTCGGCCATGTGGCCGATGATCTCCATGTTCAACTGGCCTACGATCTTTTCGGACTCCATGGCCTCGGCGGAGAGGTTCGTCACAAGGTCGACCATCTTCTGGCGTTCGGCCTCGAAAGCCTGACGGACCGTTGCCCCATCCTGGCCACTGAAGTCCTCAATCGCCTGTGCGTTGAATGCATCGACCTCCACCTCCGTGGCCTGATAGGTGCTATCCGCGACAAGGCTTTCGACGATACCGCGGCCCCGCCGCCACCAGGCGATCACGTGCGCCAGGACATCTTCGAACCGGCGATAGCCCTGTCGGAGCAGGAACTCGGCCTGCACCTCCGGCGACCACTCGTCGAAGGTCGTCACATATCCGGCCCAACCCCGCTCGAGTGTTTCAAGGATTCGCTCCCGCGGAATATTCATGTTGACCGTCCTCGATCTCTGAACAAAGACCGGTCACAAGGATAGCAGGTTGTCGTCGAGCCGAAGAGTAGAATGGCGCTGGTGTCCATGGCCGCGTTCATTGTCAGGAATTCTGGCCGGAGATTGCCCGGGTTTCGCGGATGAACCTGACCCCTGGATTGCCTCCGCGCCGCAGGACACCTGTGCCAGGAAAACCCATCGGTGGCAAGCTATGCGAGCTCTCAAGCCAATGCAATCATTTGTCGCTCGGTCACACAGCCCAGCCCAACAGCCCTGGCCCATCAGCGTGCTGATCATGGTGTTCGCCAGCGCCTGTGTCACGCCCCCTCGCGCTGCACCGACCCTGGCGCCGACGGCGCTGCCTGCCACGCTGGAGGCATCGGATACGGGACGGCTCACAGACACGGGATGGATCCTCGAAGCGATCGCCGACTCCGAAAAGCCAGCGGCCGGCGCCGCTCTGCGCGACTTCCTCGACGACCTCAGCGCCGGCGATTATGAGCGGGCGGCGCTGGGCTATGCCGGCCCGTACGACACACTCATCGGGTGGAATCCGAACGACATCGATCGCCAGGACCACGCCGGCCTGCTGCGCGCCGGTTGCGAGATCAACGGGTTGCAGTGCCTGAGCGCGCGAACCGTCGAACCCGCGGGTCGTTCGGAGCTGGGTCTGTTGTTCGAGGTCACGTTTTCGACCCGCGACGGCGCGCTGTTCGAGCGCGGACCGTGTTGCGGCGGCAACGCCACGGACAACCCGCCCGAGTCTGGCTTCACGTTCACCGTGGTCAAGATCGCCGGCGCCTACCGCGTGCTGGAGTTACCGCCTTACGTCCCCTGAGAGCGCGCCGTTCACAGCGAGGGTGCTTCCTCAAGCACGGCATTGAGTTGCCGCCAGGCGTTGGCTACACCGACCGGGTTGGTGTGAACATAGTAGGGGATGAAGATCGCGGCCTGCGAGAGCGCATGCCCCCTGGCACGCGCCCAGGTGGCGTCATCGAGGCCGAGCGCAGCGCGAAAGACCGCCCGGCTCTCGCCTCGGAACAACGCCCAGGCGCTCATGAGGTCGCAGGCCGGATCGCCGACGCCCAGGCCGCTCCAGTCGATCACGGCGCTCAGGTGCCCGTGATCGACCAGCAGGTTGCCGGGCAGCAGATCCCCGTGAAACCAGACCGGCGCTCTCCGCCACTCCGTCGCGCCCAAGGCAACCTCCCAGACACGCAGAGCGGCCGTGAGGTCGATCGAGTCGCCCAGTTGGGCGATGGCTTCGCGCGTGCCCGCATCGCGTGTAACAAGTGGCGAGCCGCGCAGGCGAAGGACACGCGCGTCGGGCCCGTCCGTCGGGTCGATCCGCTGCAGCGAGAGGATAAAGGCCGCCAGATCGCGCGCCGCCTGGTTCGGATCGGCGAGGCGTTCATACGTCGCGCTCTCGCCGGGCAACCAGCGGTAGATCGTCCAGGCGTAGGGATAGCCTTCACCGGGTCGACCTTGAGCGACCTGCGCCGGCAAGGTCAGCGGGAGATGTGGGGCGAGCCGAGGAAGCCATTGACGTTCCTTCTCACCCTGCCCGAGCGCCCAATCGATTCGTGGCAGGCGGGCGACCCAGTCGGAGCCGATCCGGTACAGGGCATTGTCGGTCCCGGCCGAGGGCACGCGTTCGATCGGCAGATGAGCGAACTCCGGGAACTGCGCAACCAACAACCGGGCGACCAGCTCGGGGCTTGTGTCGATCTCGTTGGCGTGCATGCGCATCGTCATCGAGGAGCCTCCAAGTCGTTCACAGGTACTGCTCCAATTCGATGGCCACGGCCTCAGGCGCCAGCCCTGTGTTGTCGATGACGCGGGCGGCATGGCGGAACTGACGCTGGCGCTCGTGAACGCGCACAAACTCGTCCTGGGTGAGCACAGGACCGCGCGCGTCGAAGCGGCGCTGGTTCTCCGCGAGCGTCGGCAGGATCTGCACGACCGTGAAAGGCACCGAGGCGAGAGCTTTCTGGTACGCCGGGTAGACATCGTTGGTGATGACGTCGAGCAGCACCACCTTCCAGCCCGCGTCATGGAAGCCGAGAGCCACGCGCGACGCGAGCTCGGCGCCCAGGATGGCCTGGGCATGGCCCTCCGCCCCCATCCACGGCGGGCAATGCGGGTTGACGAACATCACCCGGATCAGGTCGAAGTCGACGACGGCGCAGCGCTCCTGACGGGCAGCCAGGGCGCGTGCGATCGTGTTCTTTCCGGCGGCCGTCGGTCCAGTCAACAGCAGCATGTGCAATCCTCCCCTGCATTCGATCAGATGGAGATTGTACCGACTGGCGGACCCCCGCGAGCCCAGGGGATGAGCCAGCATTCGGCGTTGGCAGGATGCATTCGAACGGCCAGACCTGTGCGCGGATCACGCGGATAAGGTTGAGGCAACCACTGTCGATGTCATGGAAGATCGGTTTGAAATACGCCAGCGATTCAATCGAAGAGATCTTGGGACAGGTCGACTTTGCGTGCCCGGTCGCGCGCGGGGCAGTATCGTTGGTCACCGATCGCCGCGCGGGACTTCCGCCTGCGCCGCCCAACGGCAAACATCAGGCCGGAAACGTCGTTTTGGCTCGGAACTCGATCAACCCGACGCTAAAGGTATGCGCGACGAACGGGTTCCGGCGGTTCGAGAAGTGATGTTTCGAACCGTCAGGACCCGTCGGCTTTTGGGCGTTCATCTCGTGTCTGAGGAGTTCCGCTACGGTGGGCAGGTCGGCCCGGTCTCAGCGATGCCGAAGCGGGCGCGCGCCTCGGCGTCGAGATCGGTGATGAGCCGTCGGCACAAATCGTCGATGGCATCCTGCAGCTGTACGTACGTCAGTCGCACGATGCCGTCGTTACTGATGGTCATGAGCCTCGCATTATCTGGGGTGAACGCGACCCGGGCTAGGCCGTCGGAATAGCCTGTGAAACGCCGGAGTTCAGCACCTGTGGCCACGTCCCAGATGCGCGCGGTGCGGTCGAAGGAGCCGCTGGCGAGATACCGGCCGTCCGCTGAGAAAGCCAGGGCTCGTTCGATCATGTTCGTGTGTCCCACGTATCGACGCACGATGGCCCCGGTCGCGACGTCCCAAAGGTAGACAATGCCTGCATCGCCGCCCGTGGCCAGGAAGCTTCCATCTGGCGAGAACGTCAGGGCCCGCTGTGCGCCGCCCACGTCGGGATGGAGTGTACGAATCACCGTATCGGTAGAGAGATCCCACAGCAGTATGTCTTCGCGTGTGCCCAGAGAGGTGGCCAGCAGTGTTCCATCGGGTGCAAGCGCACCATAGATCAGGTTTTCGGCAAATGAGATCTGACGTACAGTTTCGCCGGTCGCCACGTTGTAGATTCGGGCAGTTGCCCCGATGGCGTACAGCGTGCGACCATCGGGTGAGAACGCAAGGCTTTGGCCACCGAACGTCGGGTCTGCCCACAGTGCCTGACCGGTGCGTAGATCCCACAGCCGCGTGCTGGAATCAGCCGAACTGGTCGTCGCCAACAGGTCATCGCCTGGCGAGAAAGCCAAATCCCAGAGAGGACCGAGATGCCCGGATAGGCGCTCGAGTTCCTGGCCGGATCCCGTATCAATCACCCGCACCGAATTGTCCAGCAGCGTCAGCGCCAGCCGGGACCCATCATGGGAGAGCGCCCCGTGGGCCGGAGCTTCGACTGACTCGAAGCGGACAAGCCCATCACTACCCTGCAGCGACCAGAGGCGCGCCGCCTGATCCCACGACGTCGTCAGCACAGACCGCCCGTCGTGGGAGAACGCCACACCCCACGTGACCTGTGGGTTTGTGAAGCGACGCAGCTCTTTGCCGGTCTCGACATCCCACATTCTGACCGAGGTATCGAGGCCGCCCGTCAACACATAACGACCATCCGATGAGAAGTCGATCTCATATGATGTAGCACCAATGTGCATCAGGCGATGAAGCAGTGTGCCGGTCTCCAGATTCCACAAGCGCGCCCCACCGGAATCCAGGCTGGTGCTGACCAGGTAACGACCGTCAGGCGAGACCTCAACGCCCCAGGCCCAGTCTGTGTGATCACGGTACTCACGGATCAGGTGACCGGTCGCCAGATCCCAAAGTCGCACCACGCCGTCCTGGCCACCGGTGACGACCCGGGTGCCGTCGGGCGTGAAATCGACGGCCATAATGTCGATCCGGTCCTGACCGGCTGGCGCGAAGGTGCGGATCTGGGATCCAGTGCCGAGATCCCACAATTTCGCGACCGAGCCGATGCCAGCCGTCAGGATTTGCGTTCCGTCGGGCGAGAACCGGACTCTTGGGTTTTCGGAGGCGCCGTGAGCGATCTGGCGGATCTCGACGCCGGTTTCGACGGTCCAGACGTGGACGGCCCCATCCAGGCAGGCTGCCGCCAGCGTCGCCTCATCTGGTGAGAGCTCGGCCTCCAGGCAGCCGTTGAGCACGTCGGAAGAGCGCACGACGTTGCCCGTCTTCACGTCCCAAAGCCTCACCGAGCCCACCTGGTCCCCGCCGACGGTAAAGATGAGGCTGTCGTCGGCCAGGAAGCCACCGGCCCACACCAAAGCCTCATGGCCGGCGAAGACGCGCAGGGGGTAGTCCAGATAGAGCGCCATTGACAGCGCTTCGTCGCCCTGAGGCGTATAGGTGAGGTCGATCGAGCGCAGGGCCAGCAGGGCAGCCGTCGTCGCGTCGCGGCCGTCGAGGATGAGGGCCTTTGACTCGGCCGCCAGCCGCTGCGCATCGGAAAGCCGCAGACTGGACACGGCCCGATTCTCAGCGATCTCGGCCGCAGCGCGTCGATCATTCGCCCACCAGGCCAGCCCGCCGGCGATCATGGCCGCGCCGAGCAACACAATCACCAGCGCCTGCAGGATCCGCCGCGCCCGTCGCTGCAACGCGACCTCACGGGCGACGCGCGCTGTCTCGGCCGAGGCTCGCCGCTCGCGCTCGGCCAGGCTGGCGTCGATCAACGCCTGTTCATCGGCTGTCAGCGCCACCGTCGCACTGGCGCGCCAGGCCTCGAACTGAGCCAGGCGTGCGCCGCTGAGCAGGAAGCTCGAGTCGCGGTTCGCGGCCGCCCACTCGGCCGCGGCCTGCGCGAGCTGGCGTTGCAGGCGCACCTCTCCGCGGCTCTCGCGCAGCCAGTCGCGCAGCAAGGGCCATTCGCGCAGCAGCGCTTCGTGCGACACCTCGACCGTCGGGCCACGCGTCGCGGCGTCGCGGTCGAACGCCAGCAGTCGCGTGCGCCCAAAGGCGTCGAGCACATGGACAACGGTGCGGCGCGTCTTTGCGTCTGTGGTTCGCAAAGGCGCTTCACCATCCGGGGTCGCATTCGGGTCGTTCATCGCGCCCCTCCTTGCACCTGGCTGCGGACACGCTCCCAAGATGGAATCGTCCGACTCCTCATGGGCCTGCGAACTTAGTACATGTCGGCGCCGCGTCGGAGATGCCGTAGCTTTCACGTTCGGGTTCGCTGAGGTCACGAGGCAAGGAATCACACACGGCGGACTTCAACTCATCCAGGTCGGTGAGCCACAGCATCACGGCGTCGTCGCTGCTCGACGTTGCCACGCGACGACCATCCGGTGAGAAGGCCCCATTCCACACCGTGGCTGTATGCCCGGAGAACCGCCGCAATTCGAGCCCTGTCGTGATATCCCAGAGCCGCGCCGTGCCATCGGCGCTGGTTGTCAACAAGGTGCGGCCGTCGGGCGAAAACGTCGCGCTCCATACGATGTTGGTGTGGCCGACGAAAGTCCGCAAAAGTGTGCCCGTGGCAAAGTCCCACAACTCTGCAACGCCGACGGAGCTGGCTGTCACAATCTGCGTGCCATCTGGAGAGACCGCAATATCATCGCTGGCGCAACTGCCCCTAACCGATGTCTCCGGCAACTTCAGAATGACAGCGCCCGTCGAAACGTCGAATACGTGCGCAGGTGTCCAACACTCTGCTGAAAGTAGATACCGGTTGTCTGCCGTGAATGCGAGTTTGTAGCTGAGGCTGACGTTGTCGAAGACGCGGATCACCTCTCCACTCTGACTGTCATACACACAGATCTTGTATGGAGCGTTGAAACTTCCAAGGGCGATCAGCGACCCATCCGGCGATAATCCAAAAGCGAAGGGCTGTTCCATGCAATCGACGGGCAGTGCCAGGCGCGTCGCCCAGGTGCGGGGATCAAGTACCCGGATCTCGGACGGATCCCAATTGAGAATGAAGGCAGTGGTGCCATCGCGCGATATGGCAGAGTAACCCTCCACCACGCCCGTATCCGGCCCGCGTGCTCCCGTGTGGCTGTTAAAAACCCGACCGTGCGAGAGCAACTCCTCGCCATCGCTCGTGAACGCGATCTTGCCTTCAAGGTGGCCGGCGCCAGGGATGGCGATCTGCACGGGGCGGGCCTGCAGATCCCAGAAACTGATCGTTCCATCATCGATTCCCGTCACCAGGAATCGTCCGTCCGGGGTGAAAGCGGACAGGTTCGCGGGCAACGTGTGCGAAAAACGCCGCACTTCTTCGCCTGTTTCTACATCCCAGAGATGAAAGACGCCGCGTTGATCAGCCGTCACCATGTACTGCCCATCGGGCGAATACGTCGCCGTCCAATAGAGCACGTCATCTTGCGGAATCTCATGGAGGAGTTTTCCCGTGGCGGTGTCGAAGATGTAGGCCAACTTGTCGAAGGATGCGACGCTGAAGGTGCTCATGTCGGGCGCGAAATCAAGCCCCCACGGCCAACCTACAACGGTGAGATCCAGAACGATCGCATTCGCCTGCCAATCCCATAGACGAACCCGGCCATTGACGTCGCCGAGCAGCACGAGGCGGTCGTCAGGCGAAAACCTTCCGCCGAGCAATGCATCCGGTTGAGGCAGTTGCTGCCTTTCCTCGCCCGTAGCAAGATCCAACACGTGCGCGGATTTGTCCCAACCGACAACTAACAGGGACTGCCCGTCGCTTGAGATATCCACACTGTTTATCTCACCCGAGTATTCCCGGCGGTAAATATCCCGGCCGCTCTCGCCACTCCACACGCAGGCGGTATTGCCGCTGCTGGACGCAATCCACTTTCCATCCGTCGACATGTCAATCGCGCTCGTCCCCTCGCCACAACCAGCCAGGCGGAAAAGGACGGTTCCCGTCTCAGCATCCCAAACCAGGGGAATAGATGCCGTGGCAGCAGTCGACATATATCGACCATCCCCGGAAAACACGATACCCTTGACCTGCCCGGTATTGCCAAATAACAGCCGGTCCGCATACATCTGGCGAGCCGCCCGCGACAGGGCCTCATCGCCTTGTGGCGAATAACCGAGACTGATCGACCGCAGTGCCAGCAACGCTGCAACGTCGAAATTGCGTTGCTCTATAAATAGCCGATTTGACTCGGCAGCCAGGCGTTGGGCTTCCGACATTTTGAGGTTTGAAACGGCAGCTTGACGCTGTTCGTTGGCCCACCAGGCCAGCCCACCGGCGACGACGGCCGCGCCGAGAAACACGATCACCA
>CAYZRP010000089.1:0-25218 GCA_964480865.1 uncultured Anaerolineales bacterium
CTCGCGCTGGATTTCGGCATCAACTTTCACACGGTCAACAAAGCCTACGACGTGTTGCGAGGCGAAGGTTTCGTGACACTCACCAGGCGCCACGGCTGTTTCGTGCGACGGTTGAGCGCTCGCGATCCGCAACGGCAGGCCGATTGGGATAAGCGCCTGCGGGTATTGCTGGCCGAACAGATTGCCCGCGGTGTCAGCGCTGACGAGATCCTGGCAGGTTGTCGGGCATCGCTCCGGTCGTTTGAGGCGTCCGATCCGGAGTCTGACGGTCATGGTCGACGCCAGAAAACGGTCAAGTCCAAATGAATGCACCCACCCTTCCCCTGATCTTTTTCGTCCTGGTGGCCGCTCTCCTGTGGTTGATGCCGCGCCTCATCTTCCCGACGGTGCCGTTCGGCGTGCGCATCCCGCTCTCGCGCCGTCAGGATCCGCGCGTGACGATCGAGCACACGCGTTATGCCTGGCGGATTGGGGCGCTGGCCGTGGCGCTGTTGAGCGTGGCCATCGTCTCATCGATCGTCGGCTGGTCAGCCGGGTTACCTGTCGCGCTGCTCGGCCTCGTCGTGGGTGGCTGGGGCATCTACTACCTCAGTCATCGCAGCCTGAACGCTGTGAAGACCCGCGAGCGCTGGCTGGCCGAGGGTCGTCCGGCGCTGGTCGCCAGCGCGCAGCCGCGTTGGTCGTGGCCCGACTGGCCTGCGTGGGTCCTGCTCTTCGTCTCCGGCAGCGTGATGGCTGTGACGGCCGGCGTGGGCATCTGGCGCTATCCGGCGCTGTCGGGCGAACTGCGCTATGTCTGGCCGCTGTCGCTCGGCACATGGTCGGTTCGGGCCGATGTCCTGGGCGTGTTCCTGCCCGTGCTGTTGCAGGTGAGCGCCACAGCTTTGCTTGTGGCGTTCGCGTGGATGCGGCAGGGAAGCGCGCAGTCGATTGACGTCGAGGATCCGGAGGGCTCGCAACGTTGGCAACGACTCAACCTCCAGATCGTGCAGGGGCTGATCCTGTCGCTGGCCTGTGGGCTCAATGGCGCCTTCCTCGTCGCTGCCTTCAATGGTTGGGGCCTGTCCTTCGGCAACGACGAGACGGCGAAGGCCCTCATCCTGGCTCCGATGATCGGCTGGTTGATCCTCGCACCTGTCTTGTTGCTGGCGCTGCGAGGCGACTCGCGGCAGGCATCCGCCAGCCCCGGCTTTCTGAATCGCGATGACGACTCGGCCTGGAAGTTGGGGTCGTTTTACTTCAATCCGAGCGACCCGGCGTTGATGGTTAACAAGCGCTTTGGGATCGGGCGGACCTTGAACTTCGGGCATCCGCTGGCCTGGGTCATCGTGGCCGCGTTTCTGATCTTTCTCGTCCTGCGGATCCTGTCGCGCCAGTGACGTGTAACGGAAAGCAAAAAGCGGAGGAGGCGGTGCACCCGAGCACTCCGCCTCCTCCGCTTTGTTGCTTGGTATTCCTTCAGGTGGCTGGCTCAACCCGACGTCGTCTTCGGCGATGACGGGCTGATAAACGCCTCGAGGTTCAACGTGTGGATGAGCCGTTGCCGCACCCCTTCAGGCAAATCTGGCTGCGGCAGCGTGTGATAGAGCTCGATGGTTTTGCGCAAGGTGTCGACGACGGCCTTGCAGTTCTCGCAGCCCTCGAGGTGCTCGCGAATCTCGGCGCACACGGCTTCAGACGCCTCGCCTTCGAGATAAGCCGAAAGCTCACCGAGCAGATGACCGCACTCGTGATCTGCCATCTCACAACTCCTCGTGCGAGCGCGCCAGGTCCGTGAAGTAGCCGGCGAGCCGCTCCCGAAGCCAGAGCCGGGCGCGGTGCAGGCGCGTCTTGACGTTATCGAGCGAGACCCCCAGCGCTTGGGCGGTTTCCTCACCCGAAAGCCCTTCGAGCTCGCGCAACACAAACACTGCCCGCAGCTTTTCGGGCAACTCGCGGATCGCGGCCTCGAGTTCGGTCTTGACCTCCGACGTCGCGAATTCTTGCTCGGGCAGGCAGCACCAGTCAAAGAGCTGAGCTGGCACCGTCGCCGTGCCGTCTTCCTCGGGCAGGTCGACCGAGACGCTCAGTGGTGTTTTGCGCCGTAGCCGCATCAACGCCGCGTTGGTGGCGATGCGGTACAACCAGGTCTTCAAACCCGAGCGCCACTCGAACGACTCGATCGACCTGAACGCGTTCAAGAACGTTTCTTGAACAACATCTTCAGCTTCGGCTTCGTCGCCCATCAGTCGGAACGCAAGCCGATAGAGCCCCTGGGCATGCATCTCGACGCACTGCGCGCAGGCTGATTTGTCGCCGCTGCGCAGCCGTTCGATCATTTCTCTTTCGTCTTCAACTGCCGCCATCGCGTTGCGGAACCTCTCTGTGTGGGGTTCACGCATTATAGCCAAGGAGTCTGCGGCGCGAGCGCACAATGACGAAGGACGAACGACGAAGGTCGCACAACTGTTCGGCGATGGCCCTCGCAACGACAGAATCTCATGACTGCGTCAGCCAGAGTGTCTGCCTTTGCGCGACGCGTGTCATCCAGAGCCCCTGCCTCCGCGCGTCACGTGTCGGCCACAGCACCTGCCTCCGCGCACCGCGTGTCGGCCACAATGCCTGCCCCCACGCGTCGCGTGTCATCCAGAGCACCTGCCTCCGCGCGTCACGTGTCGGCCACAGCCCCTGCCTCCGCGCGCCGCGTGTCATCCAGAGCCCCTGCCTCCGCACGCCGCGTGTCGGCCACAGCGCCTTCCCCACGCGTCGCGTGTCATCCAGAGCGCCCTGTAAACCTTGCCTACGACCCTCCATAATGAACGCGAAGGATCTCCTATCAGGCTCCTTTGTCCGAGGAGGTTTGTCTCCGGGGCCATGCGAGTCTTCGGAGGAGATCCTTCGCGCTCATTCGGCGTGACACCGAACCAATAGGGTTGGGCGCTCTGGATGACACGCAGCGCGCTGGGCCGGACCGCGCTGAATGGCACGTGGCGCAGCCGTCAACGCGTCTCCGATGGCGCACGGCGCACGCAGTGATGGGCGTTCTGGATAACACGCGGCGCGCGCTGGCTGACACAGGGCGCGCGCGTCAACGCTCTCGATGGCGTATGGCGCACGCAGCGATGAGCGTTCTGGATGACACGGACGCAAAGGCTAAGCGGAAGCCGTTATACGTCGGCCCATGGGAACGCACTGAGCACCACAGCCATGGTGGCCATTGTCGAAAGCCACTCAACCATCGTCATTCGTCATTCGTCATCCGTCACCCGTCGTTCGTCATTCATCGATCGTCGCTTCCCCAACCACCTCCGCCAGCGCGTCGCAGCCGCCCTGACGATAGGCCAGCCAGGGCAGCGACGGCGTCGGCAGAGACCGATGTCGGGCGAGTTCCTCGTTCCACTGTCGAAGCTCGCTGCGAGCCAGCGAGTCGAACTCGGCTGGCGCGCTTCCACGCAGATGGCGCTGCAGATCGGCCAGGGCTACGAGCTGACCCTCAGCGTATTTGGCACCGCCAGTCACCCTGCCGTCGCGATGGATGCGACACACGGTCGAGTCGCCCAACGCGGCGGCAAGGGCCCGCTCCGCGCGAAGGCAGGCTTCGGCGAGCGCGGCGGGTCGGTCCATCACTTCGACCAATCGACGACAAGCTGCTTGCGGCCGGTCAGGAACTTCTCGACCGCCATGCCCGCCACGGCGCCTTCAGCGGCGGCGATCACGGCCTGCTTGACGTGATTGCAGAGCACGTCGCCAACGGCATACACGCCCGGTAGCGCCGTGGCGTACTCGCGATCAACTACCAGGCAGCCCATCTCACTCGTCGCGAGCTGGCCTTGCAGGAAGTCGGTCACCGGCCTGCCGCCCTGCAGGTAGACGAACGCGCCGGTGACGGCCAGGATCTCCTCCCCCTGCCCGCGCACGGCGATCCGGACGCCTTCGACCCGCTCCTGGCCCAGGATCTCGCGCAACGAAGCGCCCAGGCGAACGTCCATCCTGGGATGCGCCCTGGCTTCTTCAACCAGATGGGCCGGTGCCTTCAGTTCGGGCGTGGGGGACAGCAGGTAGACCTTCTGGGCGAAGCGGGTCAGGAAGAGGGCTTCCTCAACGGCCTCGTCGCTGTTGCCGGCCACGGCCACGACCTGGTCGCGAAAGAAGGCGGCGTCGCAGGTCGCACAATAGGAGACGCCGCGGCCGAGCAGCCGATCTTCGCCAGCCACGCGCTGGCCGCGGCCCATCGAGCCTGTCGCGATGATCACGGCCCTGGCCGAGATCGTGCCCTGGTTGGTGTAAAGGGTCTTGCGCTCGCCCTCGAGATCGACGCCCTGCACCTTGTCGGTCGACAGCGTCGCTCCGAACGACACGGCCTGCTGGCGCATGCGCTCGAGCAGCTCGGCGCCGCCGATCTCGCCGACGATGCCGGGATAGTTGGCGATCTTGGCGGTCAGGCCGAGGGCGCCGGCCGTCAGGCCTTTGTCGATGATCACGGTCTTGAGATCCGCCCGGGCGGTGTAAATCGCGGCCGTGGCGCCGGCGGGGCCGCCGCCGATGATCGCCACGTCGTAGTCGTTTACGTCGGCCTGCGCCGAGAAACCAAAATCGAGGGACATCGTTGCTCCTGGTGTCACGCGGGCCGAGTGTTGGGGCGGCACGGCGCGTTCCACCGGAATAGATGCGATGTCGGCGGGAAGGTGACGGATCAGATGGGATCGGAGAAGCCGGCCGGCGGGACACCCAACGCCTGGATCAGGCGCGTCCAGTAGTTGACCTGCGCGGCCGTCGTCGCCAGGACCACGATCTCGTGTTCGCGGAAATGGGGTTTGAGCGCTTCGACGATGTCGGGTGAGAAACGCAGCGGGGTCTCGGTGATGCGCCGGGCGTAGTCGACGGCCAGGCGTTCGCGCAACGTGAGCGTGGTCACCGACTCGAGCGAACGCAGGCCACGGAGCGCCGCGATCTCGTCATCGCTGATGCCCTGCCTGTCGTGGCCGGCGCCGTTCATGTCGATGCAGAATGGACATGCCGCCGCGTACGAGACCTGCATACGCACGAGTTGCAACAGCCTGGCATCCAGTTTGCCGTGGCCGTGCTCGACCAGGGCCTCCATCACGCCCGAACTGAGCGCGGCCTTTGGCGCCCAGGCCAGGAGTTTTGCGATCAGCACCTCGCGGCCCGTCGCCCGCCTGGCGAACCACAGCCCGATCCGCAACCACCACGCGATTTTCTTCGGCGGCTCGATGAAGGCCATATAAAGAATCAGCCGCGAATTACGCGAATTGCGCGAATTTGCAGCAACCAATTCGCGCAATTCGCGTAATTCGCGGCAAAGAACTAGTTCGCTCGAGCGCTCAGGTAGTGCCGGATCTTGAGCGCCGCGGCAGCGCCTTCGCCGGCGGCCGAGGCGGCCTGCTTGGTCGAGTCGGCGCGGACGTCGCCGGCAGCGAAGAGGCCGGGAAGCGACGTCATGTGATCCTTATTGGTCAGCACGAAGCCGAAGCGGTCGATGTCGACCTTGTCCTTCACCAGATCGACGTTGGGCGCCAGGCCGACGAAGATGAAGACGCCGTCGTACTGCCATTCCTTGACCTCGCCGGTCGCGCGATCTTCGACGACCACGGTCTCGAGGCGGTGCTTGGCCGCGCGAAACTCCTTGACCGCGTGGTTGACGGTGACCGACATATCGGAGCGCGCCGCGACTTTGTCTTGCAGCACCTGGCTGGCCTTGACCTGCGGCAGGAACTCGACGATGTCGACGCGCGACGCGAACTTGGTCAGGAACAGGCCCTCGTCGAAGCCGCTGTTGCCGCCGCCGACGACGAGCACCTTCTTGCCCTTGTAGAACGCGCCATCGCAGGTCGCGCAGAAGTGGATGTTCGCGCCGACCAGCTCGGCCTCGCCCGGCACCTCGAGGCGGCGATAGCGCGCGCCGGTCGTCAGGAGGACGGCCTGTGCGCAGTACGTGCGCCCGTCGCCGGTCGTGATGCGCCAGTCATCGCCGGAGGGCGAGAGATCGGCGACGGATTGCGCCGTCAGGATCTCGACACCGAAGCGGCGCGCCTGGCGGCCGAGCCGCTCCGCGAACTCGGCACCGGGAATGCCCTCATCGAAGCCCGGGAAGTTCTCAAGCACCTGCGTGATGCCGGCCTGCCCGCCCACACCCGACTTCTCGATGACGAGCGTGTCGACGCCCTCACGGGCCAGGTACAGCGCGGCCGTCAGGCCGGCCGGACCACCGCCGATGATGACGACGTCGTAGGCTTCCTTCTTGGCCGAGGTCTGCAGACCGAGCTTCTCGGCCAGCGCCGCGTTGGAGGGCTCAACCAAAACCGAGCCATCCGGGAACACCATGGTCGGCACACTGCGCGAGCCGTTGTTGACCTTCTCGACGTAGGCCATCGCCTCGGCGTCTTCTTCGATGTCGACCAGGGTATAGGGAATGCGGTGCTCGCCGAGGAAGGCCTTCGAGCGCTTGCAGTCTTTGCACCATTGTGTGCCGTAGAGGGTCAGGCGCGGCTGAGGAGCGGTGTCGGTCATGGTGTCGTTTCCTTTTGGGCAGGATCAGGCGACGATGCGCGCCAGGATGTCGTTGCTTTCCATCAGCAGGTAGGCGACGCCGTCGTACTTGACCTCGGTGCCCGTGTACTTGGCGAACAGCACCCTGTCATCGACCTTGACCTTGATAGTCTCGTCATCGCCGATGGCCACGACCTGCGCGGTCTGCGGCTTTTCCTTGGCGGTCTCGGGCAGCAGCAGGCCCGAAGCGGTCTTGGCCTCGTCCTCTAGCGGGCGCAGCAGCACGCGCGTACCGAGGGGCTGAATGGCGGGAGTGGAAGTCTTCTTGCTCATGGTTGAAATGCCTCTTTGAATAGGGATGTCGACGTCGCTGCCTATTTCAGGCCCAGCAACTGATCGATCTTGGGACGGTTGAACCCCAGCACCAGCTGCCCGCCGATGTCGATCACGGGCACCCCTTGCTGTCCGGAGCGCCGCACCATGTCACGAGCCGCCGCGATGTCGCGGCTGACGTCGATATCGGTGTAACGGACGTTCTTCTGGCGGAAATAGGCCTTGGCCTGATTGCAGAAGCCGCAGGTGGGCGTCGAAAACACGATCACGCGCGGCTGGGGTTTGGTAGGTGTTGACATGGAATGCTCCTCGCGTTTGAAGGTCCATGTCCATAGATGCCGACCCCAGACAAAGGTGACAGATCCGCCGGAAACACCGTTTTCAGGGTGCCCCACGACCCGGCCAGCGCACAGTGAGAGTTGTCACTTTCGGAACAGGGCGGCATCCAAGATACTATGCGACGCACTATGGAACTCAATCGACCGAGCACACGCCGTGAGAAGTTGCGCGAGAGCCGCGAGCGCGATACGCGCCGAAACACGCTGATTTGGGCCATCGCCGGCGCTGCGATCATCATCATCATCGCCATCGCCGCGATCTGGTCGCACAACGACGACACCATCAGCCGCGCCCAGATCGGCAGCCCGATCTCCAATTTCACGTTGCGGGATCTGAACGGCACGGCCCACACCATCGGCGATCTCAAAGGCCAGGTGGTGTTGATCAACGCCTGGGCCACCTGGTGCCCGCCCTGCCGGGCCGAGATGCCGGCCCTGCACGAGTTTTATGTCGCCTACCGGAACCAGGGGTTCACGCTGCTGGCCGTCAACGCCGGTGAAACCGCCAGTGAGGCCGGTTCCTTCATCAACGAGATGGGCTTCACCTTCCCGGTGCTGCTCGACCCCGGCACGAATGTGCTCGTCGGCCTGGGCATCGACGCCTTCCCCACTTCTGTGCTGGTCGACCGCGACGGCACCATCCGGAAGATCCACGTTGGCTACTACGATCCTGCAGATGTCGCGGCCGACATCCTGCCGTTGTTGAACCAGTGAGTCTACGCGTCGCGCCCGGACATCGGGACAGATCGGGAGTGTTACGATGTCCGGGCGCGCTCGCCGACGACCCACGTACTGCGACGATCTGAAGACCGTTACGACCGTGCGCGAGCCGGTTGACCACCGGTCACCAGGACGCGATGGAGCGTAAGGAAGACGACACTGCCGGCCGCGATCCAGTACATGGCGGCGACGGCGGGCGTCGACGTATCCGTCCCGCTGACGATGCCGTGGAGCAGCGCCAGGATGAACACCCCGAAACTGAGGTAGTGGACCACGCGCCACAGCCGCGCGCCCATCCAGCGCCTCACGTAGAAGCTGAGGCCGACGATCCCTAGAAGATAGAAACCGATCTGGCCGAGCCCGACCCAGAAGGGCCGATAGTCCGCGCTGGAGAAGGGCGTCAGGACCGTGGTGAGCGTGAAGGCGATGTAGCGATCGCCCATCAGGATCAGTCCGTGGAAGAACGCCACGATCAGGGCGAGCAGGCTGGCGTGCTGATGGAGATCGAACACCACAGGGCCGCCGGGCCAGATGCGCGCCGTGCGGTTGGTGAGCGTCAACCCCAGCATGATCGACATCCAGAGCAGGACGAAGGCGACGATCGCGCTCGCCCGTGACAGATACCAGTAGGCCTTCGGCGCGGAGCCGAGGAGCGTGTCGCTCAACGCCGGCGCCCACTGCGGCAGAGCCACGGCCCCTGCGACGGCGCCGATAATGACGGCGGTCAGAAGCAGCACGACGGTCTGCAACGCCATCGCCGGCGGCAGGCTATCGAGGTCGGGGGTTGACGAAGATACGGTCATGCGAGCTTCTCCACGGTAGCGATCAACGGCTCGTGCGCGTGCGGGTGACCGGGGACGCTGGCGGCTGACTGACCACCCGCAACGCCGGCGCCTGCTGCACGATGACCGGTGCACCGGTCAGGTCGCTTGACGGCTGCGCTTCGACACTGGCAGCGCCACCCAGGGAAGGTTGCGGAACCAGGGTCGGGATCGGCGAGAGCCCGGCGGCCAGCACCTGAACCGCTGCGCTCGAGTCGGCCGGCAGATTGGCCTGCGGAGGCAGGGTCGCGGCCTTCTCCTGCTCGGTGAAGATCGTCCAGCCGGCCACGGTGCCCGCGATCGTGCCGACCGTGATCAGGAGTTTGACCCCGGGGGCGCCCGTCGCCGGCCGCTGACGGGCCGGCGACGAGGGTGTGCGGCGCGTTTCAGTCGTCATGATCGTCACCATGTCCTTCGTGCTCTTCATGCCCCTCGTGCGACTCGCCGCCAAAGGACGGAACGGCTAAGCCCGACGTGGCAACTCCGTTGTAAAGGACATCGCCCGTGTTCGCGTCGACGTAGACGAGCCCACCGCTGAGCGCGACTTCGTAGGCCGGGATGCCCTGAAAGCTGACCAGGTCCGGCAGGTACGCGGCGCTGTTTCCGGGCGCGGCGCTCAGCGCCACAAGCACGGCCTGTTCAGGGCTGATGGCGTAGCCGGTCGAGGTCGTGGCGGCGCCTTCAGCGTTGGCTGACGGACCGGCCGATTGCGCCTGTTCAAGTTGCACGGCCAGAGCCTGTTGTTGAGCATAGGCTTCCTGTAGCCTGTTGTTGGCGGCTGTCAGCTGCGCCTGATATTGAGCTTCGCGTTGCTGCAGGAGCGCTTCGACCTGTGGGTCGAGCGTGGCCTCAGCCGAGACGTCGATGGTTGTGGCAGCGTCGGCGGTTCCCGTTGTCGCGGAGGTGAGCGCGACGCGGGCCAGGACGCCCCCGGCCGTCACCAGCAAGAAAGCTGTGACGACGGCGGCGATCACGAGTGCGGTTCGGTGTTTCACTGTTGGGTTCTCCTATCACCAGGTTTTGGGGTCGCCGATCAGTGTTGTGCGAGCAACCTGGGTCCAGCATAGGCACCCGGTCTTGAGGAACCATGGGAAGCCGCCGCCAGTTTTCCAATCCATCTCCAATAAATGTCCTTTATCATGGCGAAGCGTTTCCAGTCGGCCCCTGGCCGGCTTTCGAGCGGCCGAAGGGCCGAAGTGACGATTCCTATGCGTGTCCTGGTGATCGAAGACGATCAACGCCTGGCGGCCCTGATCCGGCGCGTCCTGATCGATGAGCATTACGCCGTTGATGTGGCCCATGACGGTGACACCGGCCTTGAATGGGCACTGCGCGGTATTCACGACGTCGTCGTGGTCGACTGGATGTTGGGCGGGCGCGATGGCCCATCCATCTGCCGCGCGATCCGCGCCGCCCGACTGCCGATCGCTATCCTTCTGCTGACCGCGCGTGGCCAGGTCGAAGATCGCGTGGCCGGACTCAACAGCGGCGCCGACGACTATCTGGTCAAGCCCTTTGCTTTTGAAGAACTACTGGCGCGCATTCAGGCGTTGGGCCGGCGCTTCCTGCCGCCAACCAGCGATCCAGCCGAACTGCGACACGGCGACCTGGTCCTCGACCTGCGTGCGCACACGGCGCGCCATTCGCAAACACCCCTGAATCTGACGTCCACCGAGTGGAACCTGCTCGAGGTCTTTATCCGCCACGCGGGCCAGAGCCTCACCCGCCAGCAACTGCTCGACTACGTCTGGTCGTACGATCGCGACGTCCAGGTCACGATGGTCGATGTGTACGTGTCGTATCTTCGACGCAAGTTGAAGAGCGCGGGTGCAAAGGATCCGATCCAGACGGTCCGCGGCGTAGGCTATCGTCTGGAGGCATACGGTGTTTAGCGGGCTGCGCTGGCGCCTGACGGGCCTGTACCTGATCGCCGCCACGTTGCTGGCGGCCGTGCTCGGCGGGGGCGCGTATCAACTCCTTAGCCTCTACTTTCAAAGCACGACGGACCTTGCGCTCCAGCACGTCATGGCCGTGGAGTTGCAGTTGCGCGATCAAACGCTGCCCCGCGAACTGGCCGAGGCCAACGCGAGCTGGTACGCCGAGCGCAGCCGCGAAGAGCCTCAACCCGCGTTGCCCAGCGGCGATTCGTCCGATGAGGAGGACGAAGAGCGCGAGCACGATGGGTCAGTGAGCAACACACAGAGCCTGCGCGACGCCTATCTGACCGAACGCGCCAACGACGGCGATCTCGCCTCGATCTTCATCCTGCCGCTCGCGTCCGACGGCTCCGAGTTGGCCGAACTGGGCTCCCGGGCCCCGATCGCGGCCGATCAGGACGCTTTGACACAGGCGCTCTCCACGGGCTCAGACCTGCGCACCGTTCAATCAACGGATGGGTCGCCGGTGCGCCTGTTGACCTACCGTCTCAGCAAGGCCAATGGCATCGTCGCCCTTCAGGTGGGTCGACCGCTGCGCGATCAGGCGCGCGTGCTCGATCAACTCGTGACCGCCCTGCTGATCCTGAGCGCCGTCAGCGCGGTCTTCATGGGCGTGGGCAGCTGGTGGCTGGCGGGCCGCGCGCTAAAAACGGCTCAAGACGCGTGGATGCGACAACAGAGCTTCATCTCCAATGCGAGCCACGAGTTGCGCACGCCGCTGACGCTGGTGCGCGCCAGCACCGAGGTGGCGCTCCGCGAAATCCCCGAGAGCGACGCCGACGCCCGGACGCTGCTTCACGACGTCCTGGATGAGACCGACCACATGGCACGCCTTGTCGACGACCTGTTGATCCTGTCCCGGCTCGACTCGGGGCGACTGACGCTCGAGCGCGAGATCGTGTCGGTGGATGGGCTGTTGACGGACGTCGAACGACAGATGGGCCGCGTGGCCGAATCGACAGGCGTGACGCTGAGCGCCAGCGCTGACCCCGGCGAAGTCAGAGGCGACACAACTCGTCTGCGACAGGTGCTCCTGATCCTGCTCGACAATGCCCTGCGGCACACCCCGCCGGGCGGCTCGATCAGGCTCGAAGGTCGTCGCTCGGCTCGTCGCTACCAGATCACGGTCAGTGACACCGGCGCCGGGATCGCGGCTGAGCATCTGCCCCACGTATTCGAACGCTTCTACCGGGCCGATGCAGCCCGCACGGCGCGGCCGAACCAGAACAACTCTGGCCTTGGGCTGTCGATCGCGCGCGCCCTGATCCAGGCGCATGGCGGCCAGATCGAGATCGCGAGCACGCTGGGCAAGGGCACGCGCGTGACTCTGAGCCTGCCGATGAGCCAGGCGCCGTAGGACCCAGCCGCGGTATCAGGAATGGCCGGATATCGGCCACGCAGATCCTCCACTGATTTCTCGAGCGCCTATCCGCCATCGCTCTTACCGCTTCGGTGAGCGGGCCGATGACGATTTTGGCAACAACCACGTGCGCCTCTGGATCGCGCGCGAGGGGCAATCGGCCGAAGACGAGCGCTTCGGCAAAGTCCGGCTCCTGCCTTTTACCACCGGAAAGACGCGACCGAGGTTCATCCGGTCGCCTACACCTGGTACGGCGAATTGATCGTAATGCGCCAGCGCATCGCGGACCCGGGCGTGCCGCCGCCGGCGCTCGATCAACGCCTGCCGTTGCCTTCCCTCCTGCCACTTTCGTCATAGACTTGACTCAAACGGGCGAGCCGGCAGTGGTCTGGCAGGCCAGAAATCCCGGCCTAATCAGGTCGATTCGGTCGACTGTGCAACGCCGGACCGGCTAACCGCGTAGAGCATTCCGGCACAAGCTCGCTACCGTCCCGTCTGCATAACGAACACGACAGCTGTCTGGCACAGGGTCTACACTCCAAGGTGCCCGGTGGCGGCCCGTCTTACGCTCAGGGCAGCGGTACACAATCGGAACAGAACTCATATGGAATCCCCATCCTCAGCCATCGTAGTCCCCCCAACCGGCGAACCGATGCCAGATCTCATTATCAAAGCCACCGCCGTTCAAAAGACGTATCACACCGGCACGGTAGTGGTCTCGGCCCTGCGCGGTATCGACCTGCATGTACAGCGGGGTGAAATGGTGGCCGTCATGGGCCCTTCAGGCTGTGGCAAGACGACACTGCTCAATTGTCTTTCTGGCCTGGATGCTGCCGACAAGGGCGAGATCATCATCGAAGGCGTCTCATTGACAGGGATGTCGGACCGCGAGCGCACAACCTATCGTGCTCGCCGGATGGGTTTCGTCTTTCAGTTCTATAACCTCCTGCCCGTCCTCAGCGCTGTCGAGAACGTCGAGCTGCCGCTGCTGGTATCGGGCACACGCCCGCGCGACGCGCGCAAGCGCGCGCTCGATGCGCTCGGCCAGGTCGGCCTGGCACACCGCGCCAATCACCGGCCCGGTGAGCTCTCCGGCGGTGAACGCCAGCGCACGACGATCGCGCGCGCGCTCGTCAACCGCCCCGCCCTGGTCTGGGCCGACGAGCCGACCGGCGACCTCGACTCCGAGACCGCCGACGACATCATGAAGCTCCTGCTTCAGCTCAACCAGGAACAGAAACTGACCTTCATCCTCGTCACGCACGACCGCGCCATCGGCGCGCAGTGCGGCCGAATCGTGCGGATGCGCGACGGTCGGATCGTTGATCCGGCTCCGGCGGCCTAGGAGCACAATATGGAAACGCTCTTCGGCCTCGAGATGGCCACGATCGCCGGGTGTCTGACCTCGGCGCTATTGCTCGTCGTCGGTTGTCTGGCTTTGCTCGCCTGGCGCCGGCCCGTGATGTTCAAGCTTGGCCTGCGCCCGATCCCCCGTCGGCGCGCGCAGTCTGCGCTCATCGTCCTCGGCCTGATGTTGGCGACGCTGATCATGACAGCCGCGTTCGTCACCGGTGACACGCTCTCACACACCATCCGCTCGTTGGCGATCGAGGGCATGGGCGAGATGGACGAGACGGTCAGCGCCGGCGCTGGTCAGACACTCGGCTCGGGCAGCGCCGGCCCTGGCTACTTCCGCGAAGATCGATACCAGGATCTCATTGAGCAACTGACGGGCTATGACCTTGTCGATCACGTCCTGCCGGCCGTCAGTGACTCGTTGCCCGTGGTCAACGCCACGGCCCGGCGCAGCGTGCGCAGCGTCGGCGTGTTCGGGCTGCGCCCGCAAGACGTGGGCATCCTGGCGCGTGAGGAAGTCACCGACGCCTCCGGCCGGCCGCTGGATCTGCTCGCCCTCGGGCCCAAGGAGCTCTACCTCAACGCCGCGGCAGCGAAGTCGCTCGACGCCAGGCCCGGCGACGTGCTCGAGTTGTACGTCGGGCGAAGGCCGGATCGATATACGGTGCGCGCGATCGCGGCCCAGGGCCAGAACGACAGGATCCTGATGCGCATGGATCAGGCTCAGGCGCTCTTCAACGCGCCGGGTCATATCAACGTGATCCTGATCTCGAACCTGGGCGACGAGTTCACCGGCGTCGAGCACAGCCAGGCCGTGACGGCTCATGTGCGTGGTCTGCTGACCGACCGGCAGACAGCCAACCGGATCTTCTCGATGCTCGCGCGAGATGGCGTGGCCGCCCAGGCGATCCGCGAGACGGCGGAGCGCGAAGAAGGCAACACACAACTTGACCTTCAGGCGCTGGCCGGCGGGCTCGACAGCGGCTCGCTCACGCCGGAAGTGCTGAGTCTGCTGGCCGATGCGGGGCTGACCGATCGCGTGCAGGCGATCCTGACGGATGCCCAGTGGGGCACGCAGTCGCTGCGCAATCGCCTCGCCGACCTGTTTGGCCAGCTTTCCGATCTTTCGGTCAGCGACAGCAAGCGCGACGTCATCGACCAGGGCGAGCTCGCGGCGAGCGCCTTCACCACGATCTTCATCGTGTCGGGCCTGTTCGGCATCGCGGCCGGCGTGATCCTGATCTTCCTGATCTTCGTGATGCTGGCCGCCGAGCGAAAGTCCGAGATGGGCATGGCGCGGGCGGTCGGCGCGCAGCGCGGGCATCTGATGGAGATGTTTGTCTTCGAGGGCACGGCCTACGACCTGCTGGCTGCGGCGGTCGGCGTGGCGCTCGGCGTTGGCGCGGGCCTTATCATCGCCACCACGCTCGGCCAGGCTTTCGCGGGCGAAGGACTGAACATCCAGCCGTACGTGACGGCGCGCAGCATGCTGATCGCGTACGCGCTCGGCATGCTCGTGACGTTCGTGACGGTTCTGGCCTCGGCCTATCGTGTCAGCCACCTCAACATCGTGGCGGCCATCCGCGACCTGCCTGAGCCGCCACGCGCGCCCACCTATCTGCGCGACATCTTCCTTGGGCCGATCAGGGCCGTCGGCGAGGTCTTTCGCCTGATCTTCAAACTGAAGGTCTTCGAAGCCCTATGGGCCTGGGTCGTTGGCGTGCCGATGAGCCTGTGGCGCATCGTCTGGGCCGGGTTCACGGGCGGGCCGCTGACCCTGCTGCTCGGTCTTGTGCTCTTCCCAATCGGTTTGCAGACGTCGAGCGCTGCCGCCTACAGCGTCGGCATCTCGTTCATCATCCTGGGCGGCGGGCGCCTGTTACGCCTGGCTCTCCTGCCGTTGCTCAAGCGTTGGCCGGGTCTTGCGGACCGGATCGCCTACACCGTGCTCGGCCTGGCGATGACGATTTTCTGGGGCCTGCCCGGTGGCTACATCGAGAAGTTGTTCGGCTCTCCGGAACTGAGCGGCGGGCCGGAGATGCTGTTCATCTCGGGCATCTTCCTGGTGACGGGCGCTGTGCTGGTCGTGATGTACAACACGGATCTGTTGCTGAAGGCCATCCTGCTCGTGCTGGGCGGCTCGGCCCGGATCGCGCCGGTGCTACGGATGGCGATCGCCTACCCGCTCGCGAACCGTTACCGAACCGGCATGACCATCGGGATCTTCGCCGTGGTGATGTTCAGCGTGGTGTTCATGGCCACGCTGTTCAAAGTCAACGAGGTCGTCCTGACCGACACCGATTCGTACACGGGCGGCTTTGACCTGCGTGTCGCGTCGAGCCATACCAACCCCATCGACAACCTGCCGCAGGTCATCGTCGGCCAACCCCGCCTGGCGCGATCCGACTACCCCGTGATCGCGGCACAGCGGACATTCGGCATCGAGTTGCAGCAGGTCGGCGCTGATCGTTGGTCAGGGTACTCTCTGCTGGCCCTCGACGAGCCGTATCTCAACGAACTCAACTACGAGATCGGGGTCAAGGCCGTCGGCTACGAGACCTCGGAGGAGATCTGGGCAGCGGTGCGCGACCATCCGGGCTATGCCGTGATCGACCGCTTCGCCGTGCCGGCACGCGCCTCGAACAGTATCGTCATCGGCGGCCCTGACTTTCAGCTCTCGGGCGTGTATCTCGAGGACGAGACGATGCAGCCGATCACGCTGCGGGTCCGCGATCCCGGGACGCGCGCGGCTTTCGATATCACCATCATCGGCGTCCTCGAGCAAAGCGCGTTGACCGGCTTCGGCCTGATGACGTCGCAGGACACCCTGGACCGCGAATGGCCGACCGAGATGCCGGCGCCGACGTACTACATCAAGGTTGCCGAGGGCGTCCGCCCGGCCGACGCCGGCGCGGCCCTCGAGAGCGCCTTCCTCAAGAACGGGCTCGAAGCGGTCGACCAGGCCCAGGAACTGCGCGACGCCATGGCCACGCAGATCGTGTTCCAGCAACTCCTGCTGGCGTTCCTGACGTTGGGGCTCGTCGTCGGCGTGGCGGCGCTGGGCGTGATCAGCACGCGGGCCGTGGTCGAGCGGCGCCAGCAGATCGGCATGTTGCGCGCGCTTGGTTTCCAGCGCGAGATGATCAGCTGGAGTTTCATCATCGAGTCGGCCTTTGTCGCCGTGCTGGGCATCGGCCTCGGCGCAGGTCTGGCGCTCCTGCCGGCTTACCAGATGGTGACCGAGATGGCCGTCGACATCCCCGGCATCACGTTCCAGGTGCCCTGGACCGAGCTTGGCCTCGCCTCGGGGCTGGCGTTCGGCATGACGTTGCTCACGACGTGGCTGCCCTCGGTGCAGGCGTCACAGGTCACACCGGCGGAAGCGTTGCGGTACGAGTAGCGCGGGGCGAGAGGCGAGGCACGGGGAGAACGCCGCAGCGCCCGTGGTGGCCGAATTGGTCGGCGCGAGGTAATGCGCGCGCCGCCGAACATCATCATCGCCCATCGGCACAACCGTAGGGGCGGCCCTTGTGGCCGCCCTTTCATCGTATCCGCCAACGCCGGCCCGCGCGTCGCGTGTCATTGCGAGCGCGCCGGACCCCGCGCGTCGCGTGTCATCCAGAGCGCCCCTGTCTTGCACCTTCAGACTCGCTTAATGAGCGCGAAGGATCTCCTGTCAGACTCGCCGGCTGTTGCCAGAGCCATACGCGTCTTCGGAGGAGATCCTTCGCGCTCATTGCGGTTGGTTCCGGCCGGTGCGGGCCAGGCGCTCTGGATGTCACGCAACGCGCACGGGCCGACGCCCACATGCGCAGCATGTGATCGTCCAGCCAGACCGCGACCGCCGATCAAACGATCACGCTCGCACGTAGCGAATGTGTGTAGCCGCAGGTGAGTGCAGACTCCAGTCGATTTTGTAGGCGGGCACTGCTTCGCTGAGGTTGTCAAAGAGCCGGCGCCCGCCCATGAAGAGGATGGGCGCCAGCGAAATCTCGATCTCGTCGACGACACCGGCGTTCAGATACTGCTGGATCACGTCGGCTCCGCCCGAGATGCGCACATCGCGGTCGCCGGCCGAGGCGCGGGCGCGCTCGAGCGCAGCCGCGATGCCGTCGCTGACGAAGTAGAACGTCGTGCCGCCCGGCCTCACCCAGGGCTCGCGCTCCTCGTGGGTGAGCACAAAGACGTCCGTATGAAACGGCGCCTCTTCGGGCCATCCGCGCTCCCCGCCCTCGAACATGCGCTTGCCCATGATGTTGGCGCCGATGCGCTCGGTTGTGCGCCTGAAGAAATCGTTCACGGGGCCGGTCTCGCCTCCGGGACCCAGTTTCAGGTTCTCGCGAAAGGTCTGCAGGGGCAAGGCCCAGCCCATCAGAGCGCCCCATTTGGCTGCCCAATCATGGGCTTCGGGTTTGTCCCAGTTCTCCAGGGTCATGCCTTCCGGCGCCATGTAGCCATCGAGGCTCAGACCAACGTTGACGAAGACCTTGCTCATGTTGCACCTCTTTCGGATTGATGTGGCCAGTCGCTCTCATGCCGAGCCAACCAACGACAGAGCCATCAACCGATCCGCGAAAGCAGCCGAATAGTCCGGCTCCGCGCCGGCCTCCCGTCGTTCAGAGGCACTGCGCTCACTTCTTCGCGGATGCAGGCTCGGCAATACCCTCCTCGAACGCCGCGCACATGCCGTCGTACATCTCCTGCCAGAAGTCGCGCGCGGCCGTGGCCCTGTCCTCGCGGAAGCGGCCGAGCCAGTGGATCAACTGCGGATCCTTGAGGCCATCGCGTTCCCAGTTCTCGAGGAATCCGAAGATGATGTCGGCCACGCGTGAGCTCTCCCATGGCACGCTGCGCGCTGACTGATGATCGTGAATGGCCTTGGCCAGCTTGAAGTTCATGTCCCAATAGTCGAGGCCGGGAAGATCGAAGTGGCTGACCACGATCTCGTCGATCAGGTCCTCAGTCCACTTGCGATGGAACCGACACGCCCCGGTGTTCTCAGAGTACAACTCGTAGACGAAGCGCTCGACGTTCTTGCGCCCCAGCGCGAACGGCGCCATAAACGCGTTCTCGTAGTACGAGAAGTATTTGCCCATGAGCGGCATCGGCGCGAACATGCCCGGCGTCCAGTACTGGTTGGGAACCATACAGCCCTCGGCGCCGTGAGCGGTGTAGACGGCGCGATCCAGCGACTGAATGCCGTAGCGCGCGTCGAGTTCCCTGGCGGCTGCCCGAATGCCGCGTCGGAAGACGGCGCCTTCCGGGCTGAACAGGATCATGTCGAGCACAGCCAGGGCGTAGTCGGCGTTGTGGGCCGAACCAGCGACCCTGTCGAACTGCTCGGGCCGGCTGGCGAAGTCGAAGCGCGGCCCGGCGGTCGGCAGACCGAAATCGGCGGCCGGGATCAGGCCACTGGCGACCAGGTCCATGATCCACGCGATCGTGCCGCCGGTCTGGATCGAGTCGAAGCCATAGGTGTCGACGCGCTTGTTGAGGCGCTCTGCCGCGCGCTGGTCGAAGATGCCGCATTGCGGCCCCAGGGCCGCGTAAGGCTCGTAGTCCTTCTTGTGCTCGCCCGTGAACTTTTTGCAGGCGACGGCGCAGGGCTCACCACAATGGGCAAAGTTGCGCGGCTTGATGCTCTCGTCGTTGAACTGCTTGAGGTAATGATCGAGGATGAAGTGATCGTGCTGGTCGAGCCGATCCTTCTCGCTGGCGTAGATCGAGTTGTAGTTGAAGCTCAGCAGCCTGTCATCGGCGGTATGCATGTTCACGCCGAAGGTGCCGCCTGTCTGGAACTTTTGGACGTACCTGTACTTCTCGCTGAGCATCAGGTCGGCCTGGACGGCCTTCATGCCGAAGCGCGATTCGAAGTACGTGTCCAGCTCCTTGCCTTCTTTGAGCGCTGGATCCTCGAAGTCGCCGCCGAAAACCACCGCCGCGATGCGATGGTGCTGCAGCAGGCGTGAGCCGAGCCCGCCTCGTCCGGCCCAGTCGTCGATGTGAGTGAGCTCGCCCTTGCGCACCGGGTTCGAGCCGATCGCGCCTTCCTTGGTATGGCGTGCTGCCGGGCCGACCGCGAGCACCCGGACCCAGTCATCCTCGAACTCGCCCTTGTACCTGTCGAAAACGTAGTGCTGGAGGGCATAGAAGCCTTCCCAGGTGCGGCCAGTCGCGTCGGTGTAGCCTTTCCAGATCGTGTCGGGATCGATCGGCTCAAGCCGGACGTGATAGTTGAGGTTGACCAGGTTGAGGATCAGGACCGAGTCGACCGGTGCACGCTCTCGCAGCCAGACGAAGTTGGTGCCGAAGCGGTGGAAGACGTGCATGGCCCCGCCCAGGGCCGAGACGTAAAAATCCTCCCACTGGGGCGAGTAGGCGCTGAAGATCATGCGTCGTGTGCCGGGGAGCGGGCTGCCAGCGAGCAGGCCACCGCCGAAGACGAAGCCGTCGCGGTCCTTTTGGTAGCGATCCCAGCCGTAGGCCATCGGCCCGATCAGCGACTGGTCCAACGGCACTGACACGCCCCACTGGCCGGTGTCGAGATGCACGATCAACTCATAGAGCACCGAACGATTCGCCATGCGTCCTCCGTTTTGCGATCGGAGGATTTTACCGCCTCGCGTTAGCTGACCAGGAGGACATCTGCCGTAGGTCTTGTCTTGCACACGGATAACGCGGATCAACACGGATGGCGCGGAGCATCAGGCAACGGCGAATGATCCGCGCTATCCGTCCCCATCCGCGCCATCCGCGTACAGAACCCACCCGGCAAAAAAGCCGGCATGCGGAAAATGGAAAGACTTTCTTAATGGCGCTGTGTCATACTCGGACCTGCGAAGACCCAAGGAGACATTATGGCCGAGACCGCCCACCCCGAGATCACGATCTATGGCGCCTACTGGTGCCCGGATTGCCGCCGCAGCAAGCAGTTTCTGGGGGAGCATCAGATCCCGTATCAGTGGGTCGACATCGAGCAGGATCCGGCCGGCGAGCAGCATGTGGTCGAGATCAACAAGGGTAAGCGCATCATCCCGACGATCGAGTTCGGCGACGGCAGTGTGCTGGTCGAGCCGTCGAACGCGCAACTGGCGACGAAGCTCGGGTTGAAGACGACGGCCACGCGCCATCACTACGACCTTGTCGTCATCGGCGGCGGGCCGGCCGGGCTGACGGCCGCGCTCTACATGGCGCGCGAAGGCGTCGACACGCTCGTGATCGAACGGGCCGCGCTCGGCGGACAGGCTGCGGCGACCGAGCGGCTCGACAACGTGCCAGGCTTCGCCGACGGCGTCGAGGGCGGACACTTCGCCAGACAACTGCGACTGCAGGCCGAGCGCTTCGGGGTCGAAATGCTGCAGGCGCAGGACGTTACCAACGTGCATAGCCACGACAACTACCACTGCGTCCAGACCGCCGACGGCAGCGAGTACTCGGCCCGCGCCCTGCTCCTGGCTACGGGCAGCCGCTACAAACGCCTGGGTGTGCCGGGTGAAGAGGACTACATCGGCGCCGGCGTGCATTTCTGTGCCACCTGCGACGGGCCGTTCTACAAAGGCAAGTCGGTCGCCGTCATCGGCGGTGGGAACAGCGCCGCCGAGGAGAGCCTGTTCCTTGTGAAGTTCGTGGAGCACGTCACCCTGCTGGTGCGTGGCGACGCACTGACCGCCAGCAAGATCATCCAGGACAAAGTCCTGGCGCATCCACAGATCGACGTGCGTTTCAACACCGAACCTGTGCGCTTCGAGGGCGAAGGTGGCAAACTCAAGGCCCTCGAGGTGCACGACCGCAAGACCGGCGCGACAGACCTGCTCCATCCGGCGGGCGTGTTCATCTTCATTGGCCTGACGCCCAACACAAGCTTCCTCGAAGGCTCAGGCGTGTCGCTCGACCGGTGGGGCTTCGTCATCACGGGGCATGATCTCTCGCACGACGGGCACAAAGCTGCCGGCCACGACGCCGCAGCACTCGAGACCAGCACGCATGGCATCTTCGCCGCCGGCGATGTGCGCGCCGGGAGCACCAAACAGGTCGCGTCGGCCGCCGGCGAAGGCGCTGCCGTCGCGATCCTGATCCGCGATCACCTCAGACAGGTGTGAGGAATAAACCGCGGATTTCGCAGAAGGAAGCCTCATCCCCTGTCGTCCCTCCTTTTCCACGAAATCCGCGGCTGATTCTCCTACCCGCGGTTGCTTGTACAATGGCGATCGCGCTTAATCCTCATATCAGCGCCACGAGGCCCCATGCTTAAAGTAGCCGTGATGGGTGGCGGTTCCACCTATACCCCTGAACTGGTCAACGGATTTCTCGAACGCGTCGATCGCTTCCCGCTCGATGAGTTGTGGTTGCTCGACATCAATCCGGAAAGACTTGCCGTCGTCGGCGCGTTCGCTCAGCGAATGGCTGAGGCGAAGGGTTCGCGCTTCTCGGTGCATCTGACAACCGATCGGCGCGAAGCGATCCGCGATGCCGACTACGTCACCACACAACTGCGCGTCGGTCAGATGGCCGCGCGCCGCGCCGACGAGTATCTCGGTCGGCGCCATGGCCTGATCGGCCAGGAGACCACGGGCGTGGGCGGCATGGCTAAGGCGCTGCGCACGATCCCGGTCATCCTCGACATCGCCCGCGACGTGCAGGAACTTGCCAAGCCGGGCGCGCTGCTGGTCAACTTCACCAATCCGGCCGGCCTCGTCACCCAGGCGCTCAGCCAGTACGCGGCAGTGCCATCGGTCGGCGTGTGCAACGCGCCGATCAACGCCCAGCGCGACTTCGCCAAACGGCTGAGCGATAAACTCGGTCAGGCTATTGACCCGGCCCGCACCGAACTCAAGACACTCGGGCTCAACCATCTGACCTGGCACCATGGCTTCACCCTCGATGGTGAAGACGTCTGGCCGACCGTCCTCGAGTCGGTGGTCGAAGACCTGCGCGCGTCTGAGCATCCCGCCTGGGACGTGCGCACGATCGAAGCGCTGAAGATGGTGCCCAACTACTACCTGCAGTACTTCTACTACACCGGCGCAAAACTAAAAGACCAGGACGCCTGGCCGCCGTCGCGCGCCGAAGTGGTGGCCGAAGTCGAGGAGTCGCTGCTCAAACAGTATGCGGATCCGGCGCTCTCGGAGCCGCCGGCCGATCTGATGAAGCGCGGCGGCGCCTACTATTCGACAGTGGCCACCCAACTCTTGAACGCGCACTACAACGACCTCGGCGAGACCCACGTCGTCAATGTCGCCAACCAGGGCGCCGTCAAAGAATGGCCGGCCGAGTGGGTGCTCGAGCTACCGGCCACGGTCCGGCACAGTGGCATCACGCCGCAGTCAATGCCCGCGCTGCCGCCCGCCTGCTTCGGCCTGATCGCGCAGATCAAGGCCTACGAACTGCTCACCGTGCAGGCCGCCGTGCATGGCGATCGTGACGCCGCGTATCAGGCGCTGCTGACCCATCCGCTTGGGCCGAGCGCCGACCGCGTTGGCGCCGTCCTCGACGATCTGCTCGAGACGCATCGGGCCCACCTGCCGCGGTTCTGGGCGTAGGCGACCATGGCGTACTTCCTTGGCGCAGACGTCGGGGGGACGAAGACCCATGCGGTCGTGGCCGACCACGAGGGTCGCGTGTTGGGGTTCGGGCGCTCAGGCCCCGGCAATCCGGAGGGCGTCGGGCCGGAAGGTCTGCTGGCTGCCCTCTCACAGGCCACGGCCCAGGCGCTCGCGCCGACCGGGCTCGCTCCGCGGGATCTGGCCGGGGCGGGCCTGGGCATCGCCGGCTACGACTGGCCCGAGGATCTGCCGCTGGTGGTCGAGACCGTCGTGAAACTCGGCCTGACCTGCCCGCATCGCATCGTCAACGATTCCGTGCCGGGCCTCGTCATCGGCGCGCGCGACGGCTGGGGCGTGAGCGTCATCTCGGGCACCGGCTGCAACTGCTGCGGGTGGGATCGAGAACGCCGACGCGAGGGTCGCGTCACAGGTCATGGCTGGTTGATGGGCGAATTCGCCGGCGCCAGCGAGCTCGTGATGCGCGCCATGCAGATGGTGAGCTACGCCTGGATCAAGCGCATCGAGCCCACAGCCCTGACGGAGGCGTTCATCTCTTTCGTCGGCGCCGCTGACGTCGACGACCTGATCGCCGGCTATACGGCCGGGCGTTATCGCATTGGCTCGAAAGCGGCGTCGCTCGTCTTCGACGTCGCGAGCCGCGGCGACGCTGTCGCGCAAGACGTGATCGACTGGGCCGGTCAGGAGCTCGGCGAAATGGTGATCGCCGTCGCCCGGCAACTCGACTTCCAGGCGCTCGAGTTCGACGTGGTCATGGCCGGCGGAATGTTCGCCGGCGGCGATCGCCTGATCGAGAGCATGCGCCGCACCGTCACCGGTTTTGCGCCCGGCGCGCGGCTCGTGCACCTGTCGGCGCCGCCCGTGCTCGGCGCGGCCCTGATCGGCATGGAGCAGGCCGGTCTCAAGCCCGACTCAGCCGTCCGCGCCACCCTCGCACACACGTACGCGGCCCTTGTCTGATGGACGCCAGCCGCATGCCAACGCGACTCATCGTCAACGCCGACGATTACGGACTGACACCCGAGGTCTCGCGCGGGATCCGCGAGGCGCATCTGCGCGGGATCGTCACGTCGACCACGTGCATGATGAACCTGCCGGCCACGGCGGACGAGATCGCCAAAGCGCTCGTCCAAACGCCGCAACTCGGTCTCGGCGTCCACCTCGTGTTGACCGCGGGGCGTCCGATCAGCCGGCCAGACACTATACCGAGCCTGTGCACCGAGGACGGCCGCTTCTACAAACTCGACCCTTTGCGGAATCGCCTGACGACAATCGACCCGGCAGACGTCGAGCGCGAGTGGCGCGCTCAGATCGCGGCCTTTGTAGCCGCAGCCGGCCGACCGCCCACGCATCTCGATTCGCACCACCACAGCTCTTACTTCACGCCTGATCTATTCCAACTCGTGCTGAGGCTGGCGCGCGAACTGGGCTGCGGCTTTCGCCTGCCAGATGGTGCTCCAGCAGGTCCGGAGGTTCGCGCGCTGCTCGACGCCTCCGCCCCGCCCCACACCGATACGCTCTTCACGGGTTTCTACGCGGAAGGGGTGACCCAGGAGTCGCTGACTGCCTGGCTGGCATCGCTGCCCGACGGAACGCATGAGCTCATGACGCATCCCGGTTTTTGCGACGCGGAGCTCGAGCGGATCTCCAGCTATGCCCGCCCCCGTGATCGCGAACGCACCGTGCTCACTGACCCCGCCGTTCGCGCGATGCTACGCACCCACAACGTCGAATTGATCACCTTCGCGGATCTGCGTCCTCGGAACCCTTGAGGATGAAAACGAGGGGTGACGGGCGACGAACGACGAATGACGAATGGCGAAGGACGAAGGACGAAGGACGAATGACGAAGGACGAAGGACGAATGGCGAAGGACGAATTCCAAAGACCGTTAGTCCTCCAACCATGTCCTTTGAGAGAAAGCCTGCGCCCCGCACGCCGCGTGCCCTCCACACCGCCGAGCAAATAGCGTGTCCTCAAGAGGCGCGTACTACGTGTCATCCAGAGCGCCCAGCCCTTTCTGTGATGTGTCTCGCTGAATGAGCGCGAAGGATCTCCTCCGAAGGCCCGTTGGCGCTCGAGGGCGCTCCTCCGAAGGCTACTGAGTCCGACAGGAGATCCTTCGCGCTCATTCAGCGAGACACCGGGCGAATAGGGCCGGGCGCTCTGGATGACACGCGAGGCGCAAGAAGGTCAGGCGCCCTGGATAACACGCGAGGCGCAAGAAGGTCAGGCACTCTGGATGACACGCGAGGCGCAAGAAGGTCAGGCGCTCTGGATGACACGCGAGGCGCAAGAAGGTCAGGC
>CAYZRP010000089.1:25318-28363 GCA_964480865.1 uncultured Anaerolineales bacterium
ATGACACGCGAGGCGCAAGAAGGTCAGGCGCTCTGGATGACACGCGAGGCGCAAGGCGGGGCGCCCTGGTTGACGCGCAACACGCAAGGCTTGCGCTCTGGATGACACACAAGGCATGCGCTCGGGACAACAGGCAACACGCGAGGCTTGGCGCTCGGGAAGACACGCAAGGTACGAGCGGTAACCACCTGGGCAACAGGCACCGTGAGGAGCAATCGCCCACACGACACGCAAGGCGCAGTGACGGGGGCCTCGCACTCTCGATGAAACGCGACGCGGCGACAGAGGCAGCGGGGCATGAGAGAGGTGACACGCGCACGCAGCTTGCTCGTCAGCGTTCAGATGACGCGCCCCGCGAAGGCTGAGCGTCAGCGCTCAAATGATACGAGAATCGGCAGACTCAGGAGGCACACTCAAATGTCCGTTCAACCTTCATCCTCCGTCATTCGTCTTTCGTCTCCGTCTCTATGACTCTTCCACCTCCGACCTTCCTCTCCTTCGAAGCGATCGTGCTCGCCATGTTCGGCGCCTGCCTCGTGCACGCGTGGCGGACAGGACCCAGCCGGGTCTGGGCGCTCGTGGCAGGGGCCCTGTTCGGCGTCTTGCTCGAGTGGGCCACGATCCAGCAGCTTCACGCCTATCGATATGGGCGCTTCATGCTGATGCTGGGTGAGGTGCCGATCGCGATCGGCCTGGCCTGGGGCACGATCATCTACACGGCCCGGCTGACCAGCGACGCGGCTGACCTGCCGGGTTGGGCGCGCCCGATCTTCGATGCGCTGCTCGGGTTGAATCTTGATCTTGCCATGGACGCCCTGGCGATCCGGCTCGGCTTCTGGGATTGGGGCGGAGGCCTCGAGGTTGGCTACTTCGGCGTGCCCTACGCCAACTTCTGGGCCTGGTTCTGGGTGGTGTTCTCGTTCTCGGCCGGGTGGCGGCTCTTCGAAAGAGGGCGGCATCCCTGGGCACCGTGGGTGGCGCCGTTCGGCGCAATCGTCGTGGGCGTGCTTGGCGTCCTGGTCACGAATCGTTTCATCGTCTCGTTTGTGCAAGGTGACGGTTATCTGCTGACCGTGGCCTTTGTGATCGGTGCCGCTGTGGGTGCGATTGTCGCGCTGCGTCCACACCTTCACGCCCGCCCGGTTCCGCTACTGGCAAGCGTGGTGCCCTTTGCCTACCACCTCTACTATCTCGTGGTCGGGTTTGCCACCGGCGTCATCCTTCAACCACCCTTCCTGCTGTGGGTCAGCCTGGCCATGGTGCTCGTCTCGCTGGCCATCCACGTTCGCTGGCGCCCTGTCGATCGCGGCATCGCCCCGACGTGAGGCCGCCGATCAGGGGATGATGTGCGCCTGGCCATCAACAGTGCCCACATAGACGGACTGGGCCGGCTCCGAAGAAGTGTTCAGCACGAGGTCCGGAAGGAGGTCGCCGTCAATCCAGCGATAGGTCCATTCACCCGCGGGCTGGTTCGAGAACAGATCATAGTTGTAGACCGACTCGACCGTGGCGGCGCGTCGCCCATCCACCTCAACGACCACGTCGACAGTGCCGTTATCGTTTCCCGTCGGGAGCAGGCGTAGGTGGACGGCATGGACGCCGGAGCGAAGGTCGTAGGTGGTCTCGGGTTCGCCGATCGCAACGTCGAGCCGCCCTGGCCTGAGCATTGCCAGACCAACCCCCACGATGCTCACAGCACAAATGAGCATGACAAGACCGACGGCCCACCGGACCCCACCGGAGGATCGCCTCGAAGAGGCTGTCTCAGTCATAGATCACGATCAAGTCGATAGATCGGCGCCAGCATGGGCCTAAGTCTACGGCACTTTTCAGCATTCCCAAGCAGACGCCCGTTGACGATTTCCGCAGACTTTCACTGCTTCTGCATGGCCACTTTATGGACCTTTCATCGGAGGGTCCATAACCTTGGACTAACCCGAGGCTGCCCGGGTATCGGCCAGGTCAGGTCACGGGACCAGGAGCACGGTCATGAGACTCGCTACGCGGATCCTTCTTCCGGTCTTCATTGCGTTGGGCATCACCGTCGCCGGTCTGACGGCTTACGCCGTCTGGCAGCAAAGCCAGGCCATTGAAGACCAGGAACAAAAACGGCTCAACGAACTGGCAATCGCCTTCAGCAACACCCTTCAGATGAAGGCCGATTCGGCTGCGGCGCTCGCGGCGGCTATCACAGCCGACCCCGAGGTTCAGGCAGCGTTCGCCGCTGGCGACCGCGAGTCATTGACCAGCCTCACGCTCCCCACTTTTCAAGCACTGCATCAAAACTACGCGGTCTCACAGGCGCAGTTTCATCTTGCGCCAGCGATCTCGTTCCTGCGTCTGCACAAACTCGAGAAGTTCGGCGACGATCTCTCGTCGCTCAGACCTATGCTGGTGAAGGCATTGAAGGATCGGGCTCAAGCTGCCGGCCTTGAATATGGCGTCGCCGGCTACGGCCTGCGCGGGATCGTGCCCGTAGAACAGGCAGGAACCTTTATCGGAACGTTCGAGATCGGATTTGATCTCGACGCTTCGCTCCTGGAGGCCTTCAGGGAGTCGCAGGGTTCGGATGTCAGCTTGTTCACCTATGTACAAGACCCCGAAGAAGGCACCGTGCTCAAGTTATATGTATCGACATTGGCTGAGCCGTTTACGGTCCCGGACGCAACCCGACAGGAAGTATTGGACACGGCCCAATGGCGGATCACGGTAATCGAAGGCGGTGAAGAGCCGTACAGCGTGATCACCTCGCCGCTCCTCGATCATGCCGGCGCCGTCGTCGGGGTCGTCGAGATCTCGGCGCCGCGCGGGGCAGCGATCCAACGGATCAACGAGTCGCTCCTGACAAGCCTTGTCGTCGGAAGTGTGCTCCTGGGCGCTTCAGTTCTGATCCTCTGGTTGTTGCTGACCCGGTCGGTCATCCAACCGCTTGTGCAACTCACGGGCGTTGCTCTCAAGCTGGCGGACGGTGATCCGCGCGTCGCTGTGGCTCACACCGACCGCAAGGACGAGATCGGGAAATTGACCCGCGCCTTCGCCAACACC
>CAYZRP010000090.1:0-23560 GCA_964480865.1 uncultured Anaerolineales bacterium
CCCGATCATCGGCGCTTCCCTCGCCATGATCGTCCGCATGGCCATCGGCCTGTAAGTCCACTCAACCGCACAGGGGGGGACGGGAGATGGCTGGCGCAAACGCCGTCGTCTCCCGTCCGCTGTGGGCGGATCGAGATGCATGTCTTTAGTTAGGAGCACAATCCATGAAGAAACTGATCAATAAGGTTGAGGACGTTGTCCCTGAGGCGCTGGCCGGTATGGCAGCCGCCCACGCGGACATGATCAAGGTGTTCACCAACCCGAACTACATCGTGCGCGCTGACGCGCCGGTGCAAGGCAAGGTGGGCGTCATCTCCGGCGGTGGCTCGGGCCACGAGCCCATGCACGGCGGCTTCGTCGGCATGGGTATGCTCGACGCTGCCTGCCCCGGCGCGGTCTTCACCTCGCCGACGCCCGATCAGATGCTCGAGGCGACCAAGGCCGTCAACGGCGGCGCGGGCGTCCTCCACATCGTCAAGAACTACACCGGCGACGTCATGAACTTCGAGATGGCCGCCGACCTGGCCAAGGCCGAGGGCATCGAAGTCGCCGCTGTCGTCACCAACGACGACGTGGCCGTCAAGGACTCGCTCTACACTGCGGGCCGCCGCGGCGTGGGCGTCACCGTCCTGGCCGAGAAGATGACGGGCGCCGCTGCCGAGCAGCGCCGCTCGCTCAAGGACGTTGCTGCCGTGTGCCAGAAGGTCAACGACCTGGGCCGCACGATGGGCATGGCCCTGACCTCCTGCACCGTCCCGCACGCCGGCAAGCCGACCTTTGAGCTGCCCGAAGACGAGATGGAAATCGGCATCGGCATCCACGGCGAGCCGGGCCGCAAGCGCATGAAGGTGGCCAGCGCGCACGAGATCGTCGAGATGATGGCCGCGGCCGTCGTCGAGGACCTGCCCTACAAGCAGGGCGATGAGGTCCTGGCCTTCGTCAACGGCATGGGTGGCACGCCCCTGATCGAGCTCTACGTCGTCTACAACGAGCTCGAGGCCTACCTCAAGGGCAAGGGCGTCAAGATCACGCGCCGTCTGATCGGCTCGTACATCACGTCGCTCGAGATGGCCGGCTGCTCGATCTCGCTCGTCAAGCTCGATGACGAACTCACCAAGCTCTGGGACGCGCCGGTGAAGACGCCGGGCCTGCGCTGGGGAGCCTGAGACATTGCCTATTTGCTATTGGTTATTGGCTATTGAGACTCGATCCACACGATCGACCTCCATGACCAACACCAATAACCAATAGCAAATAGCAAATAGCCAATAACCAATGACCATCTCTCGCGATTCCATCGTCGACTGGATCAAGGCCTTCGCGGTCGCCATCGAGGCCAACAAAGAGTATCTGACCGATCTCGACTCGGCCATCGGCGATGCCGATCACGGCGCCAACATGCATCGCGGCATGCAGGCGGCCGTCGGCAAGCTGCCGACCGTGGCTGACAAAGACATCGGCACGATCCTCAAAACCGTCGGCATGACGCTTGTGGCGACTGTGGGCGGGGCCAGCGGCCCGCTCTATGGCACGTTGTTCATGCAACTCGGCACCGCCACCGCCGGCAAGATGGAGCTCAGCCTGGCCGACTGGACGACCGCGCTCGAAGCCGCCCTCGGCGGCGTCGTGGCGCGCGGCAAGGCCGCCGTGGGCGAGAAGACCATGGTGGACGCGCTGACGCCGGCCCTTCAGGCGCTCAAGGACGCCGCGGGCGGCGACATCGCGTCGGCGCTCAAGGCCTCCGCGGCCGCGGCCGCAGCCGGCCGCGACAGCACGATCCCGCTGGTGGCTCGCAAGGGCCGCGCCAGCTACGTCGGCGAGCGGAGCGCGGGGCATCAGGATCCTGGGGCGACATCGTCGCACCTCCTGTTGCAAGCGGCTGCCGACAATCTCAAGTAAGTCAGACTTTCCGAGACGAACGACTCGACTTAAGGAGACACACACTATGACCAAGTACGTGGGTGCCGTCGACCAGGGCACCACCAGCACGCGCTTCATGATCTTCGACCACTCCGGCAAGGTGGTGGCGTACGATCAGAAGGAGCACGAGCAGATCTTCCCCAAGCCCGGTTGGGTCGAGCACAACGCGCTTGAGATCTGGGAGCGCACGCAGGACGTCATCCGCGGCGCGCTGGCCAAGGCCGGCATCACCGCCAGCGACCTGGCCGCCGTCGGCATCACCAACCAGCGCGAGACCGCTGTGGTGTGGGAGAAGGCGACCGGCAAGCCGGTCTACAACGCCATCGTCTGGCAGGACACGCGCACGGCCGACATCGTCGGCAAGATGGCCAAGACCGGCGGCCAGTATCGGTTCCAGAAGAAGGTCGGCCTCCCGCTGGCCACATACTTCTCGGGGCCGAAGGTCAAGTGGATCCTCGACAATGTCAAGGGCCTCAAGGCCCGCGCGGCCAAGGGCGAGCTGCTCTTCGGCAACATCGACACCTGGGTCATCTGGAACCTGACCGGCGGGCCTGACGGCGGCGTGCATGTGACCGACGTCACCAACGCCAGCCGCACCATGCTGATGAACCTGAAGACCCTCGACTGGGACGCCGACATGCTCAAGGTCATGGGCATCCCGAAGGCCATGCTGCCCGCCATCAAGTCCTCGTCTGAGGTCTATGGCAACGGCACGGGCGCGCTCGAAGGCACCGTGATCGCCGGCGACCTCGGCGACCAGCAGGCCGCGCTCTTCGGCCAGACGTGCTTCTCGGCCGGCGAGGCCAAGAACACCTACGGCACGGGCTGCTTCATGCTGCTCAACACCGGCAACAAGCCCGTGATCAGCAAGAACGGCCTGCTCACCACACTCGGCTACAAGATCGGCGAACAGCCGGCGGTCTATGCCCTCGAGGGCTCGATCGCCATCACCGGCGCGCTGGTTCAGTGGCTGCGCGACAACCTCGGCCTGATCGAGAAGAGCTCCGACGTCGAAGCCCTGGCGGGCACCGTCGAAGACAACGGCGGCATCTACTTCGTGCCGGCCTTCTCGGGCCTGTATGCGCCGTACTGGAAGGATGATGCCCGCGGCGTCATCGCCGGCATGACCCGCTACGTCAACAAGGGCCACATCGCCCGCGCGACGCTCGAGGCCACGGCCTACCAGACGCGCGAAGTGCTCGACGCCATGAACAAGGACTCGGGCGTCAAGCTCAAGGCCCTCAAGGTCGACGGCGGCATGGTCTACAACAACACCCTGATGCAGTTCCAGTCCGACGTCCTCGGCGTGCCGGTGGTGCGCCCGACGGTCGCCGAAACCACGTCGCTCGGCGCGGCCTACGCCGCCGGCCTGGCCGTGGGCTACTGGAGCAAGGTCGAAGACCTGCGCGCCAACTGGGGCAAGGACAAGGAATGGAAGCCGGCCATGAAGTCCGCGGCTCGCGAGAAGCTCTACGCGGGCTGGAAGAAGGCCGTCAGCAAGTCGTTCAAGTGGGTCGATTGATTGCTGATTGACGATTGCTGATTGAAACACAACGGGCCGGCGCAATTGCGCCGGCCCGTTGTGTTTTTGTAGATCGCGGACGCGCCCGACGTTTCGAGTCTGCGGTCCGCCGTCCGTCGTCTGCGGTCGAATTACGCGTTCAGGTTCTCGCGCTCCTTCACGCCGAAGCGGGCGGGATTGATCACGACAAAGAGCAGGTTGAGCAGGATGCCGACCAGGGCGGCGAAGACGATCGCCGGGATGCCGTCGGGGAAGATGCCCGCGATCTTGAACGGGAAGATGCCCGAGGGCATGAACAGGTTGCCGCCGATGCCCAGCACCAGGATGATCGACCCGATCGCCAGTTGCCGCGGCTCGAACAGGTTGACCTTCTCGCTCTGGATCAGGGCCACGCCCTGCATGCCGATCACGCCAAACAGGTAGATCGCCAGGCCGCCGGTCACAGCCACCGGGATCGTGCTGACCAGCGCCGCGAGTTTGCCGACGAAGCCGAGCAGGATCGCCATGCCGCCGGCCACCATCAACACAGCCGTCGAGTAGTTGCGCGTGATCGCCATCAGGCTGTTGTTCTCGCCGTAGTTCGTGCCCGCGCAGCCGCCGAGCAGGCCGTTGATGATGTCGTTGCTGCCGTCGGCCACGAGGTTCAGGCCGATCAGGTTCTTGATCTCGAACGGCTTGCGGCCCAGTTCCTTGCCGAGCGCGTCGATGTACAGGCTCATCTGGTACAGATGCGCCGTGCTCTCCGGGATGGTGGCGATCGCGATCAGCGAGATGCTGACGATCGCGCCCCAGGCCCGCGGATCCTCAAAGGCAGGCAACGTCAATGGCGGGACGCGCAGCCAGTCGGCCTGGGCCACGGCGTCGAAGCTCACCAGGCCGAACAGGTACGCGACGATGTAGCCCGTGATCGCGCCGAACAGGATCGGGAGCATGCCCCAGATGCCGCGGTTTTGCAGATATACCGAGTAGATCACGGTGGCGACCAGGGTGATGAAGGCCACGATCCAATGCACCGACGATTGAGCCGGGGTCAGGCCGCCGGCCATGTTGAGCGCCGAGCCGGCCAGCGCGATGCCGATCACGATCGCGACGGAGCCCGTGACGATCGGCGGCAGCACCTTGTCGAGCGCCGCCCGCCCCAGCCGCATGATCAACAGGCCAACCAGGATCTCGAGCACCGCGGTGCCGAGGATGCCGACCTGCACCAGCCGCACACCTTCGGCGCAGTAGGTCGTCTGCGGATCGCTGAAGCAGTTCCCGGCATACAGGGTCATGGTCGTGACCACGACCGTGATGTAGCTGAAGCTCGAGCCGTAGTACATAGGGATGCGTCGGCCCGCGACGAGCAGCGCGATGATCGTGCCGAGCCCGCTCGCCAACAGCGTGACGCCGACGTCGAACTTCGTCAGCACGGCCACGAGCACCGTGGCCGGGAACATCGTCAGCACCTGCTGGAAGCCCAGACTGAGCATGGCCCCGATCGACGGGACGTCGTCGGGCATGAAGCCCGCAGGTCGGCCACCGGAAGCCGACGGATTCTGGGAAGGACGTGCCATATGATGCTCCTTTGCCTGCTGATGAAAGTGGAATGATCGGCCCGGCACGTTCCAGCCGGCGAGCACACAGACGGCCCCGACCTGGCGCAAGCTACGAAAACGGGCACCAGCACGACCCTGCGGTCGCCTGATGCCCGGTATAAATCGATCCGCGCCTGTTGCGTCGTTCGTGTGTTGCTCGAGTGGAAGTCGGGCTTGAAAAAGGATAGCGATCGACGCCGCGGTGTCAATCGTCGTGTCACAGCAAAATCGACGCTGAATGTCACCGGCGTTGACGCCCGTCAAACAAGGGAAGCGCTGCCCCTTTCTGGTAATGTGCACAACGTCAGCCTGTGACAATCCTCCCGGGAAATAGCGAACCTCTACCACTCCGAAGTTCGGTCGAATTCTCTGAAAATCAGGGACGATTGTGCCGGGCAGGGTCGAATGATTGGGCCGCCTGGCCTCGAGCGCCGCGACCGAACTCACCATCGCGCGACCAAGGAGACACCATGACTGCGCCCCATGTCGTCATTGTCGGCGCCGGATCCACCGGCGCGGCCTGCGCCCATGACCTCGCCCTGCGCGGGCTGCGGGTCACCGTAGTCGAGCGCGGTGAGTTTTCGAACGCGACCACCGGCCGCAACCATTGCCTGCTCCACTCGGGTGGCCGCTACGCCGTCACCGATCAAGAGTCCGCGATCGAGTGCATCGACGAGAACCTGATCCTGCGCAAGATCATGCCCGACGCGCTCGAGCTCAACGACGGGCTCTTTGTCGCGCTCACTGAAGAAGACCTGATCTTCAAAGACAGATTCGTCGCCGGCTGTCAGGCCTGTCACATTCCTTACCGCGAACTGACACCGGCTCAGGCGCTGGCACGCGAGCCGCTCCTCAACCCGAAGCTGCTCGCGGCCGTGCAGGTGCCCGATGGCGTCTTCGAGCCCTGGCGTTTCTCGATGGCCTTCCTCGCGACGGCGCGCAGCAACGGCGCCGTCTGCCGCTCGTACACCGAGGTCGTCGAGTTGGTGCGCCAGAACGGCTCGGTCACGGGCGTCAAGGTGCTCGACCGCGTCACCGGCAAGACCGACGTGATCGGCTGCGACCTTGTCGTCAACGCGGCCGGGCCATGGGCCGGCGAGGTCGCGGGCTTTGGCGGCATCGACGTGCCCGTGCAGCCGACGGCCGGCATCATGGTGACGGTCGGGCGGCGCATGAACAACATGGTCGTCAATCGCCTCGACAAACCCTCCGACGGCGACATCGTCGTCCCGCAACGCACCACGTCGATCATCGGCACCACCTCGTGGACCGTGACCGACCCCGATGCGATCGACATCCCGCCAGAGCACATCGAGAGGATGCTGCGCAAGGGCATCGAGCTGATCCCCGAGATCGCCACGGTGACCACGCGCGGCGTCGGCGCTGCGGCGCGACCGCTGATCAAACGCGCCAGCCAGGACGAGCGCGATGTCAGCCGCACGTTCGAATGTTTCGACCATGCCCGCAACGGCGTCGAGGGCTTTGTGTCGATCTCGGGCGGCAAGACGACGACGGCGCGCGGCATGGCCGAGAAGCTCGGCGACCTCGTGACGCGCAAGCTCGGCGTAAACGTCGAGTGCCGCACGCGCACGACGCCGCTGTTGTCGTACAGGTTGTTCTATCAGTGATCGTTTTGCCATGACGGCCAGGATCTTCCTGGCCCAAGGTGCTCATGCCCAAACTCCATGTGCGCGTCCAGCGCCAACGTCCCGATACCGCCGCTCGCTACGATCACTTCGACGTCGAAGTGCCCGATGACGCCAACGTGATCGACGTCATCGAGGCCTGCTGGCGCCAGGACCAGAACCTGATGTACCGGCACGCCTGCCACCATGCGTCGTGCGGCACCTGCGCCGTGCGCGTCGACGGCAAGGAAGTGCTGCCCTGCATCGTGCCGCTCGCGGCCTGCAAAGGCGGCGAGATGACCATCGAGCCGCTGCGCAACTTCCCGGTCGTCGGCGACCTTGTGGTCGACGTCTCGGCGTTCTTCCAGCGCCAGGCGGCGGCCGGCATGGTCATCACGCGCGACGCCGAAGAGACCATCGACGGGCATACCTTCGAGCCCAGCGAGTTGCTGCAGTCGGACGGCAAGCTCGAGCGCCGGCACTACAACCGCTTCGAGAACTGTGTGGAGTGCGGCATCTGCCTGAGCGCCTGCCCCACCCTCTCGGCCTCCGACGGCTTCTTCGGCCCGGCGGGCCTTGCAGCCGTGCACCGCGCCTGGGAGAAGTCGACCAACGAGCCTGAACGCGCTGCGTTGCTCGAACTGGCCGACCGCGAGGGCGGCGTCTGGCAGTGCCACGGCGCCTTCGAGTGCAGCGAAGCCTGCCCGCAGGACTTTGATCCCGCTGGCGCCATCATGGACCTGCGCCGCGCCCTGATCCGCCACAAGCTCGCGGCGCTTTTCGGTTCGAGGAGAACGCGATGAGCCTGCATTCCACAAATCGACCCCGCGCACGAAAGCCCTGGCAGTGGATCGACATCCGCGGCCGGCGCACCGGCATGTGGGCCTTCGCCCTCAACCGCCTGACCGGCATCGGCCTTGTCGTGTATCTCTATCTGCACTTCGTCATGCTCAGCCAGCTGCTGCAGGGCCCTGCCGCGTGGGACTCGTTCGTGGCGCTGGCGCGCTCGCCGCTGGTGCTGATCTTCGACGTCGTGCTGTTCGCAGGCCTCGTCATCCACGGCCTGAACGGCTTCCGCGTCGCGCTGAACGGCTTCGGCATCGGCGTGCGACAGCAGAAGACGATCTTCTACGGCCTGATGGTTGTCGCGGCCGTGATCATGCTCGTTGTGGTTTACCTGATCTTCACGATCTGAGGCGCGGAGGCGCACATGCAAACGACAACAACCGTCAACGCCCCGCCTCCCGCGCGAACCCGAACGGTCCTCGGCTCGATGGCCTGGATCTGGCAGGTGATCACCGGTGCGGCGCTCATCCCGCTGGCTGGCCTGCACATGATCGCCCAGCACTTTCTGGTGGAAGGCGGTCTACGCGGCTTCGACCAGGTGAAGGCCTATCTCGGCAACCCGATCGTCTGGCCGATCGAGCTGCTCTTCCTGGCCAGCGTGGTCAGCCACGCCCTGCTCGGCGTGCGCGCCATCCTCGTCGATCTCGGCCCATCACCGCGCGCCGCGCGCCTCATTGACATCGCCCTGGTCGTCGTCGGCATCGCCTCGGTCGCGTATGGAACCTGGCTGACGTATGCGTTGGTGACGGGGTGACCGCGGACGGCGGACGACGGATGGCAGTTCCTGACGAATGACGAAGGACGAATGACGAAGGTGGAATAGCTATTCCACCTTCGTCATTCGTCCTTCGTCGTGTCTGTAGCTCGGAGCTGCAGGACTCCCGAGCGCCTAACCCCGCAGGCAGCGTGTCAACCCGAGCGTCCTGCCTGCCGCGCGCAGTGTGTCATCAAGCGCGCCCGTTTACCGAGCGTTGCGTGTCATCCGGAGTGCGCTGGCCCAGTGCGTCGCGTGGCATCTCGTGCGTCCGTCTTCAGCGCGCAGCGTGTCATCCAGAGCGCCTGGCCACCATCGCTCGAAGACGCGCCCAATGAGCGCGCAGGATCTCCTGTCTGACTCGGTGGCCGTGGGGAACGCCCTTCTTGAAGACATGCGAGTCTCCGGAGGAGATCCTTCGCGCTCATTGCAGGAGTCGCATTGTGTGGCGGGTTAGGCGCTCTGGATGACACGGTGCGGAGAAGCCTTGCGCAGCCGATGCTTGCGGCACGACAGGCGCCCAAAGGGTACGAAGCGCGGTGGTTGAATGGCCATTCAACCTTCGTCGTTCGTTGTCACACCACCTTGAGCGGGTTCCCGGCCGGAATGTGCGTGATCGCGATGTCTGGCAGTCGGGCGCGCAGCCAGGGGATGATGAAGCGCATGCCGTCTTCTTCACTGACCGAGTGGCCGATGAGGACAAGCGATTTGGCGAGCCCGGCCCAGAGCGCATCGCGGACGTACTCGCTCGTTTCCCACTCGTTGATTTCACCCACGATCAGGGTGTCGAGCCTGGCTTCGCGCAGTGACTGGATGTGCCAGCGCCCGGGCGGCGCGCCGACCATCAACCCGACGCGCGACACAGGTTGGTCGAGATTGCCGACCACACGCACAACTTTGAGGTCGAGCGCGGCTTTGACTTCGCCGATCAGGCCGCTGAGCGTCGTCGCCGGGCGGTTGGCGGCAAAGAACGTATCGGGGTCGACGCTGTCGCTCCAACCCAGCGCTTCGAACAGACCCGCGAAGGTCGGGTCTGGCTTCAGGCTATGCAGATAATCATGAAAGCGCCAGATGGCCATGCCGTGACGCTCGACGAGCTGGCGCTTGGCCGCATACACGGGATCGCTCTCGAGCCAGTCGACAGGATCGGCGTGCTCGTAGAACGTGGGCTCGTGCGTGATGATCAGGTTGGCTCCGGCCGCAGCGGCGCGCTCGATCACGTCGCAGGTGGCCAGGAACGTCGTGGCTATGCCGGTGACGACCTGGTTCGGATCGCCGGTCTTGAGCGTGTCCACGGTGTTCGCGAACGGCGCGCCGGGCACGTCAGCCACGATACGGTCGATGACGTCTTTGACTTGCAGGGCCATGGGGTTCTCCTTCGGTGATGCGGCCATTGTAGCCAGGAATGGAGCCATTTCCGAGAGTGGGGCTTGTGCCGCGACTGGCATGAGTTGAGCAGTAGTCTCAACTCATGCCAGAGGAAAGGGTCTTCGAAAGCAAGACGTCATTGCCTGCCGCTGTATGTGCGCCCGGGCGAGTTGTCAGGCTGTTGCAGGACAGTAAGCCTTGTACGCAGATCGCACGGATCGGCACGGATGACGCGGAGCGATTGTCGATGGATTCCGCGTAGTCCGTTCCGATCCGCACCATCCGTGGACAGGATCGGGCACCGATCTTCAGGCGCCTGACAACTCGTGCTCGCACCCCGCTGTATCGCTTCAGACACAGAGCCCGGCGCGCGTTGATATAATCAAATTCCAACTCATTTCAATTGACGTTCTGGCCCGGGAATAGTGGATCCGGGCCAGACGGACCAAAGCCTGACCCTGCCAAATGACCTTGACGGAACGTGCGTCGGCGCTCGTTCGTCTCTCCGGAATAACACGCCGCGTTGCGGCGTGATATTGGCTCAAGGAGGCCCCTATGCAGAAATGGTCTTCGGCTCTCATGGCCGTGTTCAGCGCGCTGGCCCTCGGCCTGGCGGCGCTGCTCCCGGTCGGTCCTTCGCTGGCGATGGCCCAGCAGAACTGCGTCGCCACCTACGTCGTCCGCTCTGGCGACACGCTCTACAACATCTCGTTGAGTTTTCCGCCGGTGACCTGGCCCGAGATCGCCAAGGCCAACAACATCACCGACCCGAATCGGATCTTCGTCGGCCAGTCGTTGTGCATCCCCGCCGCCGGCACGCCGATCGCCACTCAACCTGCAGCGACGGCCACCCGACCGGCGCCTACGGCCACTCCGACCGGGCCCACCCCGACGCCCGCAGCGGCCACCGCCACTCCGGCCGTGCCCCCGGCCGCTACCCCGGTGCCCGTGGTTGTCCCAGTTTTCTCGATCAAGTCGGTGACCCGCGACACAACCGTCACCATCGCGGGCCAAAACTTCCCGGCGTCGGCGACCTTCACAGTGCGCATGGGCGCGATGGGCACGCTTGGCGTCAATGGCACCGAAGCCGGCACCGTCAAGACTAACGCCGATGGCACAGTGAGCGGAACCGTCAACATTCCGGCCGGCCTGAAGGGCACCAGCCTGATCGCTATCCGACTGGAAGGCCCGGGTGGCTACTACAGCTACAACTGGTTCTGGAATTACACGGCGAGCGTGCCTTGAAAACGGCCCGGCAAGCGTTTTTCAATCTGGGTTAGCTTGGACATCGGCCCGGCATCACCCGGGCCGATGCTTTAATGTCAGCGTCCAGCGCGACGTCAGCGGCGTCGTGCCAGGCAGGATCACCCGAACCGAAAATCGACGTTGTTGGCCGCCTCCAGGCCTGAGCCTGGGGTGAGCTTTTCCCGATCACGGGCAGAAGCCCATACAAAAGGAGACCACGCATGCGTTGGATGTTTTTCCGTTCCGCTTTGACGGTCCTGCTCGCGCTGGCGGTGCTGCTCTCGGTACCATTAGCCGGCCAGGCTCAGTCGGTTCTGGGCCCTGTGCCGATCCTGGCGGTCAACGCGCCGCTGTCAACGGCCAGAGCCACGCTCTACAGCACCAACCTGACCCTGGCCAATCTCTCGACAGCCTCCAGCACCACGGCGACCTTGAGTTACTACAAACCGGATGGGAGCGTCTGGCCGACGTCGCCCAGTTTCAACAGCGCCAGCCTGGGGCCCGGAGCGTCCGTGATCCTGCGCCAGTACGCGGACCCGGCGATGCCGGCGGGCCTCGGTTCGGGCAGCATCGCGTCCGCGGGCTTCGGCAGCCTCCTGCCCGTGGTTCAGATCCTGGCGCGCAACGGCCAGGTACCATCGAGCGGAGCCTACAGCACGTTGAACGTGAGCCGTTCGCAGTACGTGCCGCTGGTGGTGCGCAACCTCAACAGCGCGAGCGGGCTTTCGAACAGCACCCTCACCATCCAGAACGTCACGACGGCCGTGATCACCGCGACGGTGCAGTTCGTGCCCGGCCCCGGCAGCCCCGGGACGACGTTCACGCGCAATGACATCACGATCCCGCCGGGCGCGAGCTACCACTATGATCTCGCCGGCGAGACGAACCTGCCCAACGGCTTCTTCGGTTCGGCCTATGTCAGCGGCAACCCGTCGATTGCTCAAGTGGCCGTAGTGGTCAATCTCATGGCCGGGCCGAACCAGCTGCAGACGTTCGGCGGGTTCATCTCGCACTACACGTTCGGCCAGGACTTCTCCATATATCACTCGGTGCCGCTCTTCATGTCGCGCCTGGCCAACGGGACGAGCACGTCGCTGTCCATTCAGAACCTTTCGACGGATCCGATCAATGCCAACACGATCGACGTCAACTGCACGGACGGTCGGCCGGGGCTGAATCAGGATTTCACATTGACCAACCCGACTTCGATCCCGGGCCTCGCCTCGTTCTACGTGAACCCCGTGACCGATATGACCCTGCCGGCCGACTGGTACGGCTCCTGCGTGGTCGATCCGGGCGCCGCGGCCAACGACCTTGGGGTGCTCATCCAACAGCGCCGCCCCGGTGCGAGTGACGACGGAGCCGCCTATCAGGCCGAGACCTACGAAGTCGGAGGTAGCAGTGGCAGCGCTTCGGGAAGCATCACGGTTCCACTGGTCGCCAAGCGACTCGCCAACGGTTTCGCGACCGCCGTCACGATCCAGGCCTACGGTTTCAACCTGGATGAGGATGACAATCCCCTCCCGACGACGGTCAACCTGCGTTACATCCCCGAAGGCGGCGGGACGCCGATCCTGGTCGGGCCGTTCACCATCGAGCCGTTCGGGATCCTGATCCGCAACCATCGCCTCGATGGCAACGGGGCCAACGCCGAACCCGCGCTCCCAGATGGTTGGGTCGGCTCGCTGCAGATCACGGCAGACAGCTTCATCTCCGGCTACGTCCAGCTGACCAACATCATCGATCAGCCCGGTGACAACCTGATGGCTCATGAACTGGTGGGCGTGGGAGCTTTCGTGCCGTAAGCTCTCCGCCGCTTCAGAGGATTTTGGGAAACGAGGGAGCATCCGGCCGGGTGCTCCCTCGTTTCTTTGGCATCCCTTGTCGCATTCAAGCCTCTTCGACATTCATAATCCGGAGAAAACCAGGCGCCAATTGCTATAATCCTCGCATGCCTAGTCTGACAACCGAGATGCTCGTGATCGGCGGCGGATCGACCGGCGCCGGCATCGCCCGCGACGCTGCCCTGCGCGGCTTCAAGACGATCCTGCTCGACCGTGGCGACCTGGCCACCGGCACGACCGGGCGCTACCACGGCCTGCTGCACTCGGGCGGACGCTACGTGGTCAAGGATCCGGTGTCGGCCAAGGAGTGCATCGACGAGAACCTCGTCCTGCGCAAGATCGCGGCGGACTGCATCGAAGACACCGGCGGGCTGTTCGTCGAGACCGAGTTTGATGACCCCGAGTATGCAGCCGAGTTCGTCGCCGGCTGTCAGCGGGCAGGCATCCCGCTCGAGGAGTGGTCGCCGGCCCAGGCGCTGCGCAAGGAGCCGCGGCTCAACCCACGCATCGCCCGAGTCTTCTGGGTGCCGGATGCCGCGATCGACTCCTGGAAGACGGTCTGGGCCAATGCCCGCGACGTCCAGGCGCACGGCGGCACCATCCTGTCGCATCACAAAGTCGTTGAACTGATGCGCGAGGGCGCCTCGGTCACGGGCGCCGTCGTGATCAACGCCCGCTCCGGCGAACGGACCGCGATCCACGCCGACTATGTCATCAACGCGGCTGGAGCCTGGGCGGGTCAGATCGCGGCGCTCGCGGGTCTGCCGGTGAAGGTGCTGTCGGGCAAGGGCATCATGATCGCCATGAATCACCGTCTGACCCAGATGGTGGTGAATCGGCTCAAGCGCCCGGCCGACGGCGACATCCTCGTGCCGATCCGCACGGTCTGCGTCATCGGTACGACCGACGTGAGGGTGACCGACCCCGACGACTGGGCCATCGACGAGCACGAGATCCAGTTCATGCTGGATGAGGGCGAGAAGCTGGTGCCTGGCTTCCGCGAGGCGCGCGCCCTGCGCGTCTGGGGCGGCGTCCGCCCGCTCTACCAGCCGCCGAGCCTGGGCGAAGTTGCCGACACACGCGACGTCAGCCGCACTTACACGCTCCTCGACCACGCCCACACCGACGGCCTCGCCGGATTCCTGACGATGACCGGCGGCAAGTTCACGACCTACCGCCAGATGGCGCAGGTGGCCGTCGACGCGGCCTGCCAGCATCTCGGCGTCAGTCGCCCGTGCGTGACAGCCGAACAGCCCCTGCCCGACTCCGAGGCCGGCAGGTTCTACTGGCTCGGCGCGCGGCTCGATCGGCGCGAGGACCAACTGCACGATGATCAGCTGATTTGCGAGTGCGAGATGATCACGCGCAAACGCATCGCTTCAGCGATGCGTTCCCGGGGGGGCGACCTCGACGACATCCGCCGCTCGGTGCGTCTGGGCATGGGGCCGTGCCAGGGCGGCTTCTGCATCTACCGCGCGGCCGGCATCGGCCACGCCAACGCCATCGCCGACGCGCCCGCCACCAACACCCACCTCCTCAAGTTCGTGACCGAACGCTGGAAGGGCGTCGAGCCGCTGCTCTGGGGCGACCAACTCCGCCAGGCCGTGCTCGACGATCACATCTTCCAGGGCATCCTGGATATCGAACACCTGCCGAATGTGGGACGGCGGACAGCAGAAAAGACCGCGGACCGCGGACCGCAGACGGCCGATCCCGCCCCCGCTGATACGCCGACAAAGAAACCAAAACGGGCGGCGAAGAGCCGCAAGCCGAAGACACAGCCCGGGAGCACGCCATGAGCCTGAGCTACGACGTCGCCGTGATCGGTGCGGGCTACGCGGGCCTGATGGCCGCATATGCCGCGCAGCAAAGCGGCCGAAACACACTGCTCATCGCCAAGGGCCACGGCGGCACCCATCTGCGAACCGGATGCATCGATGTGTTGGGATACTTCGACAACCAGCGGGTCGATCGCCCACTGGCTGCCGTGGCGGGCCTTGCGACGACGCAGCCGACGCACCCGTATGCCGTCCTTGGCGCCGAGGCCGTCAACGCTTCGTTGATCCTCTTCAAGCAGGCGATGGCGTCGGCCGGCTATCCCTTCGAAGGCGATGGGCAGAGCAACTTCCTGTTGCCGAGCGCTTTGGGCGTGCCCCGGCCGACGGCGCTGGCGCCGCGCACCATGATCGCCGGCGATCTGCGCCGCGATGGCCCGCTTGCAAGCGGCCCGCTTACAAGCGGCCAGATCCTGATCGTCGGCTTCGACAACTTCAAGGACTTCTATCCCGCGCTGATCGCTGACAACCTGCTCGCAGCCGGACACGTCTCGCGCGCGGCTTCGGTGACGGCGCCGGGCTACGAGCACGAGGCCGATCTGCAGGCCATGGTGCTTGCGCGCGCCTTCGACAACGCCGGGTTCCGTGCGGCACTCGCCGCCCGGCTCGAGCCGCTGCTGCGCCCCGGTGATCGCGTCGGCTTTCCGGCGGTGCTCGGGCTGGTCGATGCGCTCGAAGCGCTGGCCGACCTCGAAGCCCGTCTCGGCTGCCCGGTCTTCGAGATCCCCACCCTGCCGCCCTCGATCCCGGGGATGCGGATCTTCACGGCCCTCGATCGGCTGTTGCACGCCGGCGGGACGCGCGTGCAAATCGGCCACCCCGTGATCGGCTTCAAAAGCGATGGCCTGCAGGTGACGGCCGTCACGAGCCTGTCGGCGGCGCGGCCCAAGGACTGGCGCTGCGGCTCGGTGGTGCTGGCGACCGGCGGCGTGTCCAGTGGCGGGATCCAGGTCGACTCGCATCGCGTCGCCCGTGAGGCGATCTTCAACCTGCCGGTCGTGGCGGCTGCTGCCGTGGCGTCGACCGCCAACGCCATGTCGGAGCCTTCCGATTACTTCGAGCGCCGGATGCCGAGCCTGCCTGGCCTGGCCGTCGATGCCGCTCTGCGCCCGCTCGGCACCGATGGCACAGCGGCCTATCTCAATCTTTACGCCGCCGGCAGCTTATTGACCGGCGCGGAACCCTGGCGTGAAAAATCTGGCGAAGGCATCAGCCTCGCCAGCGGCTGGAGAACGGGACACTGAGGCATTGGTTATTGGCTATTTGCTATTGGCTATTGATATTCTCGATAGCCTGGCAACACCCCAATAACCAATAGCAAATGACCAATAGCCAATGGTAGACGTTCGCCCAACCCTCGATCACTGCGTGAAGTGCAACATCTGTACGGTCGCCTGCCCTGTCGCGGCGGTGACGCTGAAGTTCCCGGGGCCCAAGCACGTCGGGCCTCAGGCGGAGCGCTATCGGCTCGACCTTGAGGCCATGCTCGACCCTGAGGGCGAGCCGTCGCAGTCACCCGACGAGTCGATCGACTACTGCTCGGGCTGCAGCATCTGCTCGCAGGTCTGTCCGCAAGGAGTCAAGGTTGCCGAGATCAACTCGCGCGCCCGGGTCGCGTACTGGGCCGGGCGCGTCCCACTGCGCAACAAGCTGATCGCGCGGCCCGATCTGCTCGGCACGCTCGGCACGCCGTTCGCGCCGATCGCCAACGCGTCGCTGGCCAACGCCCCGATCCGCAGCATCGTCGAGGAGGTGCTCGGCATCCACGCCGAGGCGCCGCTGCCGGCCTTCGCCGGACACACCTTCCAGCAATGGGCGCGCCGTCATCGTCGCGCGCGGGGCGCCGTCCGGTCGGTGGCCTACTTCCACGGCTGCAGCACCAACTACTACGAGCCGGGCCTGGGCGCGCTGACCGTGCGCGTGCTCGAACACAACGGCTGCCGTGTCATCGTCCCGCGTGATCAGACCTGCTGCGGCCTGCCGCTCCAATCCAACGGCGACTTCAAAAGCTCACGCGAGGCCGCGAAGCGACTCGTGAACACGCTGCTGCCGTACGCCGAGGCCGGGTACGACATCATCGCCACGTCGACGAGCTGCGGCCTGATGCTCAAGCGCGAGTACATGGAGATCCAGGGCCTGACCGGCCCCGAGTTCCAACTCGTCTCCGAGCACATGTGGGACATCTGCGAGTATCTGTGGCATCTGCACGAAGAGGGCGAGCTCAAGACCGACTTCCGACCGATGCCGATCACGGTGCCCTACCACGCGCCCTGTCAGCAGAAGAGCCACGGCATCGGTAAGCCCGCGCTCGACCTGTTCGGCCTGATCCCGGACCTCAACGTTGTCGAGATGACGGCTGCCTGCTGCGGCATCGCCGGCACCTATGGCCTGAAGAAAGAGAAGTATCAGATCGCCATGGATGTGGGCGCCGATCTGTTCAAAGACATCAAGGCCACACAGCCCGACCTGTCGTCCTGCGACTCGGAGACCTGCCGCTGGCAGATCACGCACGGCACGGGTGTCCGCTCGGTGCACCCCGTGGCCATCCTGGCGCATGCATATGGAATTGCTGATTTATGATGGCTGATTGGCCGCAATCAGCCATCAGCCATCGGCTATCAGCAATGGAAGATCTCTGGGCCCCATACGACGAATCGACCTACGCTCCGGCGCTCGCCGCGATCGGGGCTGACGACGTCGTGCTCGACATCGGGGCCGGCGACCTGCGGTTCGCGAGACGCGCGGCCGAGCTGGCACGACGCGTGATCGCTGTCGAGAGGCAAGGCGGGGTGATCGGGGCCGGGCCGTGGCCCGCGAACCTCGAGGTAGTCGTCGCCGACGCGTTGACCTGGCCGTTCCCGAGCGGCGTTACCGTCGGCGTGCTGTTGATGCGACACTGCATGCACTATCGCGAGTATGCCGATCGGCTCCGCGAAGCCGGGGCGGCGCGCCTGATCACGAATGCGCGTTGGGGCATGAGCGTCGAAGTGGTCGCTCTGACAGGTCAGCGTGTGTCATTCGCGGCGGTGCAGGCCGGCTGGTACGCCTGTGATTGCGGCGCCGTCGGGTTCGCGCCGGGGCCGGTCGAGGCGATCACGCCCGACTCGCTCGAGGTCGTCGTCCCGGTTGCGTCGTGCCCGCGCTGCGCCTGATCCCCATCGTCACAACTGCGTCACATCGATCGTCGAGCGCCTTGAGCGAGGCCGGCTTGCGCCGTAGACTCGGCGGCATGAACACAACTCGCTCTTCCCTCCTCCGCTGGCTGCCGTTGACGGCCCTTGCGCTGAGCTGGATCGCGCTGTGGCTGACCGGCGTCTGGCTCAAGCCGCCGCGCCCCGATGAGGCCATCGCCGTAGTGCGGGTCAACGACACCTACCTCGATGGTCGACGCTTCACCTGCGATCACCTCTCGGCGTCGATGAGCTTCGACCTGGCCTGCTCGCTCGGCACGTCGGCTGGCGTTTTGAAAATCGTCGTACGCACCAACGATGGCACGGACTGCGCGGCGACGATGGGCGACGCTCGCCTGACCTGTGTTGTAAGGGGCTTCGGCTATTTCAATCGACTGGCCCTCGTCACGGCACCGCCTGAGGTGGCCGCGGCGCTCGCGCCCGGCGACTTCACGCTGGTCGGGCTCGGGCTTTCCGAACAGGCCTGGGTCCCGATCGGCTTCGGCGTCCTGGGCATCACAAGCCTGCTCGCCCTCGCGACAGCCTGGGCCTGGACGCCGCGGACACGCTGGCAGCCGTTGACCGCCATGCTGCTGACCCTGGCGCTCTGGCCGCTGAACGCCATCATCGTCGTCGCCAACTTCGCGGGCCTCTCGATGATCGATTGAGCGCGGCGGCTGGGCTCATGATCCTTGTGCGGAAGCACTCGTGTTAGTGAGCCGCGCAAGAACCCTGGCGTGTGTCAGCACGAGTTGTCAGTCGTCTACAAGGCCGAGCGGGATCTGGTACGCGGATCACACGGATGTTCACGGATGACGCGGAGCGGTTTCGGATCGCTTCCGCGCCATCCGCATACATCCGCGCGATCCGCGTACCCGGTCCGGCTTGCCCTGCAACGACCCAATCATGCCGAATGCTGGCTCACCCCGTGGCCGTGAACCGACCCTGGCAAACGGGCCCCGTAATCCCGATTTCGCGGGATAATACAGGTGTTAAAGGTTTCCAAGCCATGCGCCTCAAAAACAAACGAATAGCCGTATTGCTGGACGAAGGGTTCGAGGACCTCGAATTCTGGGTGACCGTGATGCGTCTTCAGGAAGAAGGCGCAAAGGTCGCGTTGGTCGGCCCGGAGGCCAACAAGACCGTGCGCGGCAAGAACGCGCTCACGGCCACCACTCAACTCGCCGCCGCGGCGGTCAGCGCCGATGACTACGACGCGCTCGTGGTGCCCGGCGGTTGGGCCCCCGACAAACTGCGCCGTTACGACGCGATCAAGTCGCTCGTGCGCGGGGTCAGCCAGCGGGGTAAGATCGTGGGCCTGATCTGTCATGCCGGCCTCGTCGCCATTTCGGCCGGCATCATCCCGAAGGGCAGCCGCGCGACGGGATCGCTGGGCATCAAAGACGACCTGGTCAACGCCGGAGCCGTCTGGGCTGACGAAGCCGCCTTCCGCGAGGGCAACCTCGTGTGGGGCCGGGTCGTCGCCGATATCCCCGACTTTTGTCGCGAACTGGTGGCCGCGATCGAGTCACAGGGCTGATTCGTTACGTCCGCCGGAGAAGAAGCGCCGACATGGTCGGAATCGTGATTGTCTCGCACAGCCAACGGCTGGCAGAAGGTGTCGTTGAGCTTGCCCGTCAGATGGCCGGCCCGGATGTGCCGATCATCGCGGCGGGTGGGCTGCGCGAACCGGCCGGCGCGATCGGCACCGATATCGCCCTCATCGGCGAAGCGCTCGACGCCGCCGACCAGGGTGACGGCGTGCTCGTGCTGATGGACCTGGGCAGCGCCATCCTCAGCACCGAGATGGCCCGCGACATGCTCGGCGGCGACGCCGTTGATCGCATTCTATTGTGCGAGGCCCCGCTCGCCGAGGGCGCCATCGCAGCGGCCGTGCAGTCGAGGCTTGGCGCGCCGCTGGCGCAGGTCGCGGCCGAAGCCCGCACCGCCCTGATCCCCAAACAAACTCAACTGGGCGTCGCCCCCGACGTCCCGACCGTGAAGGCCGTCGATGACCTGGCGGCCCGCCACACGCTCACCCTGACCGTCCGCAACAAACTGGGCTTGCACGCCCGCCCTGCCGCGCGCTTCGTCGGCACAGTCGGCGGCTTCAAAGCCGACGTCTCCGTCACCAACGACACGACCGGGCGCGGCCCTGTCAGCGCGCTCAGCATCAACGGCGTGACGACGCTCGGCGTGCGCGCCGGCCACACGATCACGCTGCGAGCCTCGGGCCCTCAGGCTGAGGAAGCGCTCGCCGCGGTCCAGCGCCTGGCTGACCACAACTTCGGCGACCCGCTCGAGGACGTCGTGACCGGCGCGCCGGAAGCGGCAGCGCCGACCCCGGCCGAGGTCGAGGCAGCGTCCGCCGCGCCTCTGAGCGACAACCAACCACACGCCGGCATCGCTGCCGGCCCGGGCCTCGCGCTCGGTCCGGTGCGCCGTTTCGCAACCGTGCGGCTCGCGCCCACCTCCGAAGCTGCAGCGTCGCCAGAGGCCGAAATCGCGCGGCTCACCGAAGCCCTGGCCGGAGCGCGACGACGCATCGAATCCTCGCGCAAAGCGGTGCTGGCGCATGGCGACCGTCAGAGCGCCGAGATCTTCGACGCCCACCTGCTCTTCCTCGACGACCCGGCCCTGCGCACGCCGGCCGAGCGCGCCATCCGTGAGCAATGTCACAACGCCGGGCAGGCCTGGCACTCAGCGGCCCAGGCGCTCGCCGCCGATTACCGCGGCCTCGACGACGCCTATCTGCGCGCCCGCGCCGCGGACGTCGAGGACGTCGATCAGCAGGTGCTGGCCGCGCTCAGCGGGCAGGATCTGCGCCCCACGCTCTCAGCACCGGGCATCCTGGTGGCCGACGACCTGACGCCGGCCGAAACCGCCGGGCTCGACCCGGCCATCGTCCAGGGCATCGCCACGGCGTTCGGCGGCCCGACCTCGCACAGCGCGATCCTGGCTCGCAGCCTCGGCATCCCGGCCGTGGTCGGCCTCGGCACCGGCCTGCGTTCGCTGACCGACGGCACGCTGCTCCTGCTCGACGGCGACGCCGGCCGGATCGTGCCCGCGCCCGACGAAGCGACCCAGGTCGAGGCGCTCGAGCGCCAGCGCGTCGCCGCTCAGGTTGCCGCGACGGCCCGGGCCGCAGCGCAAGAAGCGGCCGTCACGCGCGACGGGCGCCGGATCGAGATCGTGGCCAACGTCGGATCTGAAGCTGATGCGCGCGCCGCCGTCGCGGCCGGCGCTGAGGGCGTCGGCCTGTTCCGCACCGAATTCCTGTTCCTCGATCGCGACACGGCGCCGAGCGAAGACGAGCAATACACGGCCTATCGCGCGGTGTGCGCGGCCATGCAGGGCCGGCCGGTCATCATCCGCACGCTCGACGTCGGCGGCGACAAGCCGCTGGCCTACGTCCACATGGGCAACGAAGCCAACCCGTTCCTGGGTTGGCGCGCGGTGCGGGTCGGCCTCGACCAGCCCGAGTTCTTTAAGGTCCAGCTGCGCGCGATCGCGCAAGTGGCTGCCGAGTTCCCGGTGCGCGTCATGTTCCCGATGATCGCCACGCCCGACGAGTTCGTGCGAGCTCGCACGCTGCTGCGCGACTCGATCAACGAAGTCGGCGCGACGGCGTCGGTTCCGACCGGCATCATGGTCGAGATCCCGTCGGCGGCTGTGCGCGCGCGGCAGTTCGCGGAGCTCGTCGACTTCTTCTCGGTCGGCACCAACGACCTGACTCAGTACACGCTGGCCGCCGAGCGCGGCAACGCCCGCGTCGCGCGACTGGCCGACGCCTTCCAGCCGGCGGTGCTCGAGTTGATCGGGCAGACGGCGCGCGCCGCGGCCGAACGCGGCATCTGGGCCGGCGTGTGCGGCGAACTGGCCGGCGATCCGCTGGCTGTCGAGGCGCTGGTCGGCCTGGGCATCACCGAACTGAGCATGTCGGCGCCGGCCATCCCGCGCGCCAAGCAGATCGTGCGCGGCCTCGTTTTCGACTCGGCCCGCACCCGTGTTGAACATGCCCTGACCCTATCGTCGCCCGAGGCCATTCGAGCTTATCTTCAGCAATCTCCAGAGTGATTCAGCCGCGGCTGATTTCTTCCCCTGAAGTAGAATCGACCCCGATGTTTCTGGATGCACTTTGGATCGACCTGCAAACGTGGTTGGCCGTGAATGGCCCGCCGTTCCTGCAGTACATTGCCCTGCCCTTCGTCATCGCCTATGTCATTTCGCTGATGAGCGGCTTCTTCGGCCGGCGCTTCGCGCGGTTTGGCGCGATGACGCAACGAAATGGCAAGCCGGCCATCGAACGGCGCAAGACCGTGGAAGCGCTCGCCTCGAGTGCGATCAGCCTGCTGGCGTTCGTCCTCGCCGCGGTCTTCGTGTTGTCGCGTTACGTGGCGCCCGATACGTTGATCTGGGTCGTCGGCCTGTTCTCGGCAGCGTTCGGATTCGCCGCGCGGCCAGTGGTCAGCGACTGGATGGCCGGGCTGAGCTTCATCTTCCGCGACACCTTCGATGTTGGCGACAAAGTCGAGTTCATGATCATGGGCGCCAATGTGCCCATCGAGGGCGTGATCGAGCGGATCAACGTCAGCGATTGCGTCCTGCGCGCGCCGACCGGCGAGACCTTCACGGTGCCGAACGGCGAGATCCGCGTGGTGCGCAACTTCACCCGTGGCGCGTTCTCGGGCGTGCGGCTCAAGCTGCTCGTGCCCGTCGCCGATCTGAAGCTCGCGCTGCCCGCCCTCGAAGTGCTTGCCGACGAGGCGCCCGCGCTGCTGCCGGATCTGCTCGAACCGTGGCGCCTGATCGCCACCGACACGCCGGTGGGCGACCAGGCCGAGCTCATGCTCATCGCCCGGTCACGCCACGGCGAGGGCGCTCAACTCAAGCTCGACATCCTGGCCCTGCTTCAAGCGCGCCTGACCGAAGTAGGCATCAAGCATCAGTGACCGGCGCCGCCCCACGGCGAGCGGTCGTCCCTGCCCTCACCTCATCCGATCACCATGCATCTCTTACTGACCAATGACGACGGTGTGTTTGCGCCCGGACTGCTGGCTCTCAAACGCGGCCTCGAGCCGCTGGGGCACGAGATGACGATCGTGGCCCCGGCCAACAACATGTCGGCGGTGGGTCACCGCAAGACCCTGCACAAGCCGCTGCGCCTCGATCTGACCACGCTGGCCGACGGCACCACGCCGGCCTGGTCGTGCTCGGGCTCTCCCGCCGACGGCGTGGCCCTCGCGCTCAAAGGCTTCCTGACGACGCCGGTCGACCTGGTCGTCTCGGGGATCAACCCGAACTTCAACCTCGCGCAGGACCTGACCTACTCGGGCACGGTCACTGCCGCGATGGAGGGCGTGATCGCCGGGATCCCGGCCATCGCGGTGTCGACCCGCGCGCGCACGCTCGACGACTACGCGCCGGCAGCGGAGTGGGCTCGCCGGGTCGCCGAGCTCTGCCTGCGTCGCGGCCTGCCGAAGGGCAACCTGCTCAACCTCAATGTGCCCGCTCAACCGCAGGGGCTCAAAGTGACGCGCCAGGGGCAGCGCATCTACCATGACGTCGTCGTCACGCGTGAAGACCCGCGCGGCCGGCCGTACTACTGGATCGGCGGCGAGGAGCCGACGGGCGAGGCCGTCGAGGGCACTGACGTCTGGGCCGTCACCCACGGCTGGGCGTCGCTGACCCCGCTCGATCTCGACCTGACGGCCAATCAGTTGCTGGATCAGCTACAGGATTACGCAAGACTGAGTTGACCCGGAAACGTTGCGAGAGGCACTGCCCCATGGTGCGGTCGCGCCCGGCCCCGCGCATTAATCGGTTCACTCGGCCGAAATCGGGTCAATCTTAA
>CAYZRP010000090.1:23660-28317 GCA_964480865.1 uncultured Anaerolineales bacterium
CCGCCGCCCCCGCCGCCCCCGCCGGGACCGACGAAGGAAGAGAAGCTTCTGACCGAGATCCGCGACCTGCTCGCCCGCGGCCGCTGACCTTAACCTCCTGCAGAAATCGAAAGCCCCGGCCATCGCGCCGGGGCTTTTCGATAATGGACGCCCGGATCTTGTACGCGATTTTCACGGCCCGATGGCTTGCACACAGCGCCGCCTTGGTGGACACTGAACCTGGTTCACAGGGAGGTGAGCCGGACGTCGTAACCCTGTCCACAGCAATCGGGCAGGTCGGGAGGTTGACATGTCGGGCGGGTTGTTGCGCTGGATCTGGAAAGTGTCGGCGATCGTGCCGGCGATGATGGTGCTCGCTGCCTGCGCAGCGCCGGAGGCAACGGTGACCGAACCCCCGGCCGAGCCCACGGCCACGGCCTCGCCGGTCCCCACCCCGATTCCCACTTTCGCCGGGCATACCCAGGGGTTGTTTCCCACGCTCGAAAATGACGGGCGCTTCAGCACGCTCGTCGAGTTGATCCACGCCGCCGCCTTCGCTGACACGCTCGAGCATGAAGGCTCCTTCACTTTCTTCGCCCCGAGCGACGCGGCCTTTGCCGGGCTGCCGGCCAGCACGGTCGATGCCTGGCTCGACCCGGCCAACGCTCAACAGACCGCGGATCTTCTCAGCTACCACCTGGTGCCGCAATCCCTGAGCGCGAAAGCGCTCGGCGAACTCGAGGGCGTCGACTCGGCGTTGGCGGGCCACAAGTTGCTGCTGCGCCAGCGCGGCGACGAGATGCTGGTCAACAACGTGCGCATCCTGATAGGCGACATCCCGGCCACGAACGGCGTCATCCACATGATCGAGTACGTGCTGCAGCCGGCGCCATAATCGGAAACAAAAAAGAGCGCGCCCGGTGAACACCGGGCGCGCTCTTTTTGTTTCCGATCACTTGCCCAGATGCATGGGCATGACGATGTAGATGTAATCGTCTCGACCGACCGGTTTGATCACGCCGGGGCTCGTGGCGCCGGCGGTCTCGAGCGCGACGTTAGGCGTGTCGATCACGCCGAGCACGTCGACCAGATACTTGACGTTGAACGCGATCTCGACCGCATCGCCCTCGATGGTGGCGTCGAGGTCGGCGACGTTGTCGCCCATCTCGGCCGCCGTCGCCGAGATCGTCACGTGCCCGGGCGTCAGTTCCTCGCCGGGCTTGATCTTCAGACGCGTGGTGTGCGCAGCCTCGCGGGCGATGATGTCTGACGAGCGGCAGGCCTTGCGGAACTCGTCGGTGCCCACGACGGTGCGCGTGCGATAGGCCTTGGGGATGATGCCCTGATAGACCGGGAAGGCGCCTTCGATCAACTGGGCCACCAGCTCGACGGTGCCGTTGTGGAAGATGACCTGGCCGCGCCCCGGAGGCAGTTGCATGTAGACGGGCTGCTCGGGATCGATGATGCGCGCCAGCTCGGCCAGCGCTCGCGCCGGGATGACGGCCGTGACGGGCTCGGACACCGGGCTCGACAGGTAGGCCGTGCGCTCGGCCACTCGGAAGCCGTCGGAGGCCGCCAGGACGAAGCGGTTGCCCTCGAGCCGCGCCAGCACGCCGGTCAGGATCGGCCGGGTCTCGTCGGTGGCCGCGGCGAAGATCACGGACGTGATCATGGCGCGCAGGTCCTCGACGTTGAGCTGGATCGACTTGTCCAGGTCCGCCGGCGGGATGGTCGGGAACTCCTGAGCGTCGATGCCCTTGATGCTGGCCTTGATGCGGCCGCAGTTGAGGTTGACGGTCTGGGTGCGCGCCGTCAACGCCAGGCTGACGGGCTCGCCCGGCAGGGTGTTGACGAGGTCGACCAGGGTCTTGGCCGGCAGCGTCACAGACCCTTCATCCTCAATCTTGGCCCCGATCCAGCAGGTGACCGCGAGCTCCAGGTTGGTGGCCGAGAGCCGAACCTGAGCCTGATCGGTGGCGAGCAGGATGTTGCCGAGCACCGGAAGCGTGCTGCGCGCGGAGACCGCGCGCGAGACGATGCCCAGGCCCTTCGCGAGATTGTCTTGCAGGCACGTGAACTTCATGCTGGTGTCTGTTGCCGTTCAGGATGATGTTGAGGCGGCGTCCCCAACGCTCGGCGAGTATACAACGAAACGAATTAGGCGTCAGGAAAAAGCGATCAGCGGTCAGCTCTCAGCTTACGCTACCGCGATATGGCGCGTCGCGTAGGCTGACCGCTGACGGCTGACAGCTGACGGCTGACGACCCATCCCTAACGCCTGAGGCCTGACGTCTGACGCCTTCACACAAAGTGCGCCAACGCCTTCTCGCCGTTCATCAGGATCTGCAGCGTGCGGCCCGGGCGCTCCTGGCCGACCTGCATGAGCTTCAAGCCAAGCGAAGCCGCCACGGCCGCGTCGTTGGGCAGTTCTTCACCGAGATAGTCGATGGCCCTGTCGAGCAACTCGATGTTGAGGCGGTCGCCGGATTGAGAGGGCGAGACGGCCATGGCGAATATGTTCGACTCGACAAGGTCCTGGAAGAAGTGCGTGCCGTACGACGGGTCCGGCATGCCCTCGCCCGCCCCGGCCACTTCGATGAGCGCCCGCGCATTGAAGATGTCGGCGTATGAGACCGGCACGCCGAGCTCGATGTTCGACGAGCCCCAGCGTCCAGGGCCAATCAGAATGAACTCGCGGCCTTCGAGTTTCTTGTTCAGCCGCCCGATCAGGCGGGCGACCTCGACGCGGGCGCGTGGCTGCAACGTGCGATAGATCTCGGGGCGCACGTAGGCGACCCAGCCCACGTTGTCAATCTTGCCGCGCGGCACCATCCGCGCCGACGTGAACAGGATCTGGTCGTCGGGAACGTCGACGGGCAGCGTCGGCGCCTCACCACCGCGCACAAGGCTCTGGGGACGACACTGCAGGATGTGGAAGATCGGCGTCAGCTTGCCGTTCGAGCCAGGGCGCAGGCTGGCCGTGAACTCGACGTCGACCGGGAAGCCGTACTGCTGCTCGAGCCGCTGTAGGATGACGCGCATCCCGGCCGCGAAGTCGGTGCGCGCCAGCAGGTTGTCGAAGGTCAGCACCATGCTGTCGCGATCGAAGCGCGCACCCAGGCTGCGGATTGGCGTCAGCCCGTCCTCATCGCGCAGCGACGCAAGATAGCGCAGCGGCGGATAGTCCTCGGCGAACAGATCCCCCGGCGCGAGCGTGACCAGCCGGTTCTGTTCGATGTCGATGGCGTCGATCAGGTGCTGGGCGTAGTGCGTCATCGCCTCGGGCGTGGTCTCGGGCCGCAGCGTCGGATGGCTGAGATAGACCAGCCGCGGATAGTCCTCGCCGACGCGGTTGACAGCGCGCGTGCCGAGGCCCGCCACCAGGCGGAGGAAACCATCTTCGCGCTTGAGCCGCGAATTCCACAAGACCGGCGCCTGACTGAAGGCCACGCCCGCCAGGGTCGGGAAGAAGTACTGCCTGTAGCGCTCGCCCTGCACTTCTTGAAGCAGGATCGCCATGCGCTCGTCGTAGTCGATCAGGTTCATGCGCCGGCGATAGATCAGGGCATCGGGGCTGTAGACGCTGGCGTAGATGCGCCGGATCGCGCGCGTCAGATCGCGCAGGTTCTCTTTGTCGTTGCCCTGGTTCGGGCAGAAGTAGCTGTCGTACTTGCCCGCGAACGACGTCCCGAAGTTGTCTTCGAGCAGGCTCGACGACCTCACGATCACGGGCCGATCGCCCACCTCGCGCAGGATCTCGCGCAGCTGATCCGCGATCTCCTCGGGGAAGCGACCCTGCTCGTACTCGGCCAGGATCATGGGGTAGTCGGCCCGGATCTGGTCGATCGGCTTGTATTTCTGGTTGATGTACTCGACCTTGTTGAGGGCCAGATACTCATAGAAGACGTCGGCGGCGATGAAGTACGAGCGCGGCATGGCGACGCGCCCGCGCAGGTCGATGCCCTCGACCTCGCCCTGCAGCTGCAGGATCTTCCAGGCCAGCAGCATGCCGGCCGCTTTGCCGCCGACCTTGCCGTTGCCGATGCGCCGCTGCAGGATGTAGCGAAAGTCGTCGACGTCGAGCCACTTCTTGGCGCGCCCGATGAAGCCGAGCTGGTCGCTGATCAGGGCCTTGATCAGCACCACGCGCATCTCTTCGATGTGGTGCGCGACGCGTTCGCGCTCGGGGACGGGCAGCGCCTCATACTGCTCGATCTTGCGGATGAGCAGATCGGTCGGGGCCAGCTCCGGGTTGAAGGTCAGCGTGATCTCGTCGAAGTGCGTCAGCGGCTCCGTCGTGCGGCCGCGGCGCGTGGCCAGCAAATCGTCGACGATGTGGTGGAAGAGCTCGAGCGGGAGGTTGTAGGCGAAGTAGAAGTCGATCAGGTGGTCGGTGATCTGCTGCATGCGCTGATCCCACGCCGCCGAATCCTCTTCACCAAACGGATCGACCAGGCCCTCGCGATGCTGCGACAGCACCGCCTTCTCTTTGGCCTCCTCCTCCAATCGCAACGGCGTGATCACGCCGCGCCGGATCAACTCCTCCCGCATCCGGTCCCGGATCTTGCGCGCCAGGATCGGGTACTGCGTGATCTGCAGATACAGCGACAGGATCTTGGGGAGCTCGGGTTGTTCGGACATTGGCTATTGGTTATTGGCTATTTGCTATTGGCTATTG
>CAYZRP010000091.1:0-28279 GCA_964480865.1 uncultured Anaerolineales bacterium
AGCCCCGGTGAACGGCGGCCGTAACTATAACGGTCCTAAGGTAGCGAAATTCCTAGTCGGGTAAGTTCCGACCCGCACGAACGGTGTAACAACTGGAGCACTGTCTCAACGAGGGATCCGGCGAAATTGAAATGGCAGTGAAGATGCTGCCTACCTGCAGTAGGACAAAAAGACCCCGTGGAGCTTTACTACACCTTGGCATTGCGTTAGGACTTGATCTGCGTAGTATAAGTGGGAGACTTTGAACCTGGGATTTCGGTCTCGGGGGAGTCGTCAGTGAAATACCACTCTGATGAAGTTCTGACCCTAACCTTGTGCCGTTAACCGGCCAGGGAACAGTGCCAGGCGGGTAGTTTGACTGGGGCGGTCGCCTCCTAAAGAGTAACGGAGGCGCCCAAAGGTTCGCTCAGGCTGAATGGAAACCAGCCGTAGAGTGTAAAGGCACAAGCGAGCTTGACTGCAAGGCCAATGCGCCGAGCAGAGACGAAAGTCGGGCTTAGTGATCCCACGGTTCAGTGTGGAATGGCCGTGGCTTATCAGACAAAAGCTACCCCGGGGATAACAGGCTGGTGAAGTCCAAGAGTTCACATCGACGACTTCGCTCGGCACCTCGATGTCGGCTCATCGCATCCTGGGGCTGTACAAGGTCCCAAGGGTTGGGCTGTTCGCCCATTAAAGCGGTACGTGAGCTGGGTTCAGACCGTCGTGAGACAGGTCGGTCTCTATCCACTGTAGGCGTAGGGGATTTGAGGGAGCCTGCCCTTAGTACGAGAGGACCGGGGTGGACGAACCTCTGGTGCGCGGGTTGTCGTGCCAACGGCATTGCCCGGTAGCTACGTTCGGTCGAGATAACCGCTGAATGCATCTAAGTGGGAAACTCGTCCCAAGATTAGATCCCCCATGGCACAAGCCAGTAAGGCCGCAGGTAGACCACCTGCTATATAGGCACCACATGTAAGCGCTGCAAGGCGTGAGTGAAGGTGTCCTAATCGGCCGAGGGCTTAGTCCATATGACGTGGTGCGGAGAAATTGAAGGTTCACAGTGACCGTCGCGAGACGGAATTCAGTTGTCGGCTGACAATCGTCAGCCTCAAAATCGATAAACTCTCTTGGTGATTTGTGCGTCGAGGGTACACCCGGTCCCATCCCGAACCCGGAAGTTAAGCTCGACAGCGCTGATGATACTTGGTGGGAGACTGCCTGGGAAAGTAGGTCGTCGCCAAGGGGTTTGTATCCGCTCTAATGAGCGGCCCGCTCTTCGGAGCGGCACACTCTTCGGAGTGTTGAAGAAGGCTCAACGCAAGTTGAGCCTTCTTCGTTTTAACCGCCTTGCCTCCTGCAAGCCTGGAGGGGACGGCGCGGCCTTTCTATCGGCCTCAAGCCACATCGAGCCGGTACACGCTCACGTTCTGCTTGAGCAAAAAAGCCGCCGAGCCATACACGCCCAGAGCGGCGTCACGCTGGCGATCTGTCTCCACATAGATCTCTTTTGCGCCGGCGGCCATCAAACGCTCACAGCAGGCCTGCAGAACCGCTTTGCCGAGCCCGAGCCCTCTGTGCTCCGTCGCGACGCCCAGCGGCTCGATCTGGCCACACGGCTGGCCTTGATAACCGTTCGCAGTGAACCAGCCGACGCAAAAGGCCGCAAGTTTCCCATCCGGGCCCTCGACCACCAGGTCGAGCTCGGGTCGGTACGCCTTCTGCTCGAGCGTGCGCGCTCGCCAGGCCTCGGTCATGTTCTTGCTCTCGAACACCGATCGGTGCAGATCCACGTAAGCGGCTACCTCGGTTGCCCCGGCCAGGGGCCGGATCCGGTAGCCCATCGGCAACGCAGAAAGATCCCGTCGCCATGCCGCCGGTCGAACAAGCTGGACTTTCGACCAGGGATCCACAGGCACCTGGCCCTGATCGGCAAAGCCCTGCGCCTCGAGCGCGTGCTTGACGCTTACCTGATCCTCTAAAACGGAAACGAACCAACACGGCCGGCCATGTTCGGGATCTTCAGCCGTCGCCCGGGCCCGTTCGACAGCCCAGCGCAGCGCCTCGGCGTACGCCTCCGGGCCGTTGCTGGTTGAGTCGGCGACGATATCAATCGCCCAGAACGGCGTTTGCAGCACGGCCCAGGCCTGGGGCGCGCCGGCATTGTCGAACCACACCCGCAGGTTGTCGGCTCGATCGAGGGCCCACGAACTCAGGCGATAGGGGAGGTCGATCAGGTGGAGGTGTTGCTCAGGAGCGCGTTGGGCCAGTTCGATGAGACTGTCGATGTCGAACATCAGCGTGGCCTCCACCGCCATCAACGACCGATGCCCGTACTGATGGGTCGAGCTCGTCTCGCAGTCTGCGCATCCCGAGCACGCGATCCATCGCGGCCCTGGTCTGTCGATGTTCTGTTGACTCGGGAACCAGGCACAGCTGACCGAAGATAACGCGCCGGGTCAGGCTGTCTTAGATGTCTTGCGCTGGGCCTTCTGACAGCTCGGGCAAAGACCGTAGTAGGCCACCCAGGCGTTGCGCAACTCATAGCCCGACTGCCGCGCGACACGCCGCGCGAGCCCGGGCAGGGCCGAGTCTTCAAGATCCTCGATCCCGTGGCAGTTCACGCAGACCAGATGGACATGGGGGGATGTGTCCGGATCAAAGTGCGCCATACCGTCGGCGGCACCGAGTTCCAGCAGCAGGCCGGCTTCCACAAGCGTGTGCAACGTGTTGTAGACCGTCGCCCGGCTCAGCGCCGGATGATCAACCCGCAATTTGTCATACAGCATCTGGGCGGTCGGATGCTCAGTGTTGCCCGCCAAGGCCTCACAGATCGCATAACGCTGGGGCGTCATGCGCAGGCCGGCATCCTTGAGCGCTTTCAGCATCTCGAGAGCTGCGTCAGGGGTGGTGTGGGGTCGACGTTGCATGTTTGATCCAGTCCAACTAAGGACTGATTATAGACCTATTTCATCCAACTGGGAGCCGCCTGTTTCGGATAAGGGTGTTTTCTGGACCCATACCTTATTTAGACTAATTCTAGGTAAAGAATTAGTCCAAATAAGGAGACTCGGCCCAGTTGTGCATGACCTTGATCACTGGTTTGAAGCGCCTCACATTCTTAGACTTCCCTTATTCCGCGTTGGACACAGATTCGGATGTTCGCGGCTGACCCATAGCCTGGCGGCCAGGTTGGGTCGAGCGCGTAGGGCTGATCTCATCCTGATCTCCAGGGCAAGGAGGCGCACACCAGACCGCTGGCTCGAGCCCAGTGATAGAAACGCCGCATCGTCCAAAGAAACGCATCGAGTTCGCATTTTGAGGAGATACCCGGAGACCCTATGAAAAACCTTCACGTCGCTGCTGCGGCCATCGTCGCCGCCGGTGTGCTGGCTGCTTGCGCCACGCAGACGGCCACACCGACCCCGTCAGCCACCTACGACTCCAACATGCTCAAGCAGTTTGCGGCTCTGCCCGCCGAGGCTGCGCCCACTGGTTATGAGCTGACTGACTCGCTGACCGATCTGGGTCGCATGCTTTACTATGAGCCGCGCCTCTCGGTGAATGGTGAGATGAGCTGCAACACCTGCCATCCGCTCAACACTTACGGCATGGATGGCCTGCGGTTCTCGTTCGGCCACGCCGGCAACCCGGTTGGTCGCAACTCGCCCTCGTCCTACAACGCCGCGTTGCAGTTCGTTCAGTTTTGGGATGGCCGCGCCGCAGACGTCGAAGCTCAAGCCAAGGGCCCGATCCTGGCGGGTGGCGAGATGGGCATGCCCAGCTCCGACTTCGTGGTTGAGACCCTCAAGGCTATCCCTGGCTATCTGCCCCTGTTCGAGGCCGCATTCCCTGGTCAGGTTGACCCGATCAACTACGACAACGTTGGCACCGCGATCGGCGCCTTCGAACGCAAGTTGCTCACGCCGGCGCGCTTCGACCAACTCCTCGCCGGTGATGATGCCGCGCTGAACGCCGATGAGAAGCACGGCCTGGCCGTCTTCGTCAACACCGGCTGCGCCAGCTGCCACAACGGCGCTGCGTTGGGCGGCGGCATGTATGCCAAGCTCGGGGCCGCCGAGAGCTTCGCCGGCGCCGACTACGGACGCTACAACGTGACCCAGAGCGACTCGGACAAATACGTGTTCAAGGTTCCGTCGCTACGCAACATCGCCCAGACCGGCCCGTACTTGCACGACGGCAGCATCCCAACCCTGGAAGACATGGTGCGCGTCATGGCCCGCCACCAACTCGGCAAGCAGTTATCGGACTCCGACGTCAACGACGTGGTGCTTTTCCTCCGCGCGCTGACCGGTGAGATCCCGGCCGAGTACATCGCTCGCCCCGAATTGCCGTAACGCGCTGCGGGCTCTCACCCCGCCCGTATCGCGCTTCATGAGCCCGCCTGGCATTGCCAGGCGGGTTTTCTATGTGCAGGGTTGGGCGGTCATAGGTGCCGGTCACAGGCACGGCGCCAGGCCATGCCTGCACATGAACCAAACTGGGCAGATCGGCGTTAAGGGGTAGAGTTAACGAGCCAAGGAGAAACTCATGAAACGCCGACTGTTACCCATGAGCGCCATTCTGGCGTTCGTCGCTAACGCCTGTATCCCCGGCCCTGGGGCCACGCCAACCATCGCGCCTACCCTGGAACCGCCGACCCCGATGGCCTCTGAGGTTCCCGCGACCCCAACTTCCGCTCCTGAGGCGCCGACGCAGACCCCCACGCCAGCTGGATTGCACATCGATCAGCTGCGCAACACGTCGTACCGCTTCACTGACATGCCTGATACGCCGGTCCAGTTGACCGACGGCGTCCAGCCGCGCGATGTCAATGACCCGGCCGGGGCCGACTACCGCGTCGCGGGCATCGTCGAGGGTGGGGAGGCTATCGCCCTGGGTGACCTCGATGGCGACGGTGCAGGCGATGCGGCCGTTATCCTGACCGCCGATCCGGATGGCACCGGTGTCTTCTATCACCTGTTCATCATGCTCAGCAACGCCGGCGAACCTTCACAGGCCGTCGAGGCGTTCCTGGGCGATCGCGTCGCCCTGCATGAGGTGTCGATCGCCAACAATGAGGTGACAGTGCGAATGGACGTCGCCGGGCCGGGTGATGGCGCCTGCTGTCCATCGCAGCCAAGCGTGCGGCGCTACAGCCTCGCGATGGATCTGTCTCTGGATGTCACGCTCGAGGAGAACGGCGTGGCAGTCACGTATCCCGTCGACTATGGCGGCGATCCTGTCGGTTATGCCGTGGCCGCACAGCCCGCCCGCCCGTGGACCCCGACCGGCGACGAGGCGCCAGCTGAGTTCGGCCTGAGCCTCCCGGCCTTCGGCCAGGTCGTGGGCGTGCCGGCACAGACCATGTTCCCGGCGCGCATCCGCGTCTACCCGGTGCGCAGCTTCGCGTACTACGGCTTCGACGCCGAACTGGCAAGCCTTGAGGGTGTGCTGGCCCAACCCAACCCGGACCTCAGCGCCTACGCCAACGTGATCTCGAACGGCCCGACGCCGACCCTGCCGTTCCTGCCGCCGGTCAACGCCACCCAGGTCTTCCGCGCGCAGCCAGCCGTCGTCGCCTTCGGCAACGGTCAGGGCGGAAGTCTTGGCGGCCGCGGCGTGCGCTATCTGACCTTCTATGCTCAGGGTCTCATGCCGATCACGCGCGGCGATGTCTGGTACACCTTCCAGGGCCTGACCGAGGACGGGAGTTCTTACGTCAGCGTGACGTTTCCGGTTCGTATCGAGGATCTTGCTGAGACCCCGCCGGCCGACTTCAACCCGCCTGACTACGTGGCTTACCTCCAGGAGCAATTCGACATCGTCCACGGCGCCGGCAACATTCAGCCTGCGTTGAGCCTGCTCGACGCGATCGTCGGCTCGATCGCGGTCACGCGGCCCCCGACGGCCGCGCAGGTGATCACGCTCGAAACGCCGACTGCTGGCGAGAGTGTGCAGAACGGCGTGGTCGTCAGGGGCACGGCCAACATGTGGCCGTTCGAAGCCACCCTGGTTTATCAGGTGCACGACTCGAACGGCGCACTGATCGGCGAAGGACCGATCATGACCACCGGCGATATCCCCGGCCCCGTCACGTTCGAGGCGCCGATCACGTTCACGGCCACCGCGGCCGGGATCGGCTGGATCGATGTGCTCGACCTCAGCGCCAACGACGGCTCCGTCCTCGGCGGCGCACAGGTTGAAGTGCAGCTGGAGCCATAGGTCTGGTCACATCCCACAAAGGACGAAAAGCACAGGGCGACGGTTGAAGACCGTCGCCCTGTGCTTTTCGTCCTTTGCCGCTCTGGCTTCAGGCGGCTTTGGCTTTACGTGGTTTCTTGAACTTGAGTTTGACGCGACCGAGATTGATGACGTCGCCCGTCGAGAGCTCCTGGCCGTCGGGAGAGGTGACCTGGCTGTAGTTGACCCAGGTGCCCGAGGTGGAGCCTTCATCGTAGATGCGGTAGACGTTCTCGGCCACGGCTTCGATGCGGGCGTGGAGGCGCGAAACAGAGCGGTCGTTGAAGGTGACTTCGGCCAGTTCGGGATCGCGGCCGAAGCGGAGCGAGATTCCGTTGAGTTCGATGCGAGCGCGCTGTGGCACCTGATGGTCGACGACCTCGAGGACCGCGTGCGAGTTCGCGACGTTGCCGCGCTGAGCGGCGGCCAGGGCGTCAGCCAGCGGCTGGGTGATGCGTTTTGGCAGGGCGAGATGAGCAACATTGACCCGCGGCATTTGCGGTCGATGCAGACTGCCCAGATCGGGAATCGTCGGTCGGGGCAGGCTCGGGATCTTCAGCCGGCTCGCCGCCGCCGCGCGGGTGGGGCGCATGGGCTGCGTTGTGTCGACCGCCACCGCCGGAGCGCCACCCGATGGAGTTGGGGGAGCCGACCTGGAACTCGCTTCAACCCTGGCGACAGCCCCACCCGCTGGCGATGGATCGCCCTCGGTTTTGCGCGGAAGCGACGGCCATTTGACAGTCGGGATCTTCCAGCCCTGTTGGTGCCAGGCATAGGCGCCAATGGCCGCCAGGGCGACAAGGCTCAACAACCCGGCCCATAACGCATAGGGCGTCGCATGCAGCGTCATCGTCGCTGAGGTGGGTGGCGCTTCGACAACGGGCGGCGGCGCTTCGACGAAAATGGACGCCGGTTGGCTGATGCCTTCGAGACCGAGTTCGTCGACCACGCGCACCTGCACGGTGCGCGTCAGGCTGTCGGTGACCGAGGTCATGGGCCAGGTGATGGACTCGGCGCCTGACGTCGCGCGGGCGGCAACAGCGCCATCCACGATCAATTCGACTGTCTGCAGGTCGCGGCTATGGCCGTCGGCGAAGTTGAGTGTATACGGCACATCCAACGTGTCTTTGACTGACGACGCTGAGAAACTCGGAGCCAGGGTCTCGAGGGCAACGGCCGGAGGCTCGATGCGCAACTGGAAGACGGCCTCGCGCGCGCGGACGGACTGGCCGCTGGCCAACTCGACGGATACGTTCAGTCGGTGCTGGCCGGTCTCGTTGAGCATCGACCGATATTCAATCTGGTATTGTCCACGCTCGGCGGCCAATGTCGAGAACACCGGCCCCAGACTATCGTTGCCGGCCAGGAAGGCATGAATGCCGCCGGTCTCATCAGCCAGAGTGCGCAGAGCCTGCGCATTCGGGCCTTCTTGCGTGCCGTCAGGCCCGACATAGATCGTGATCAGCTTGATGCCGGCGCTCTGGGCGCGCTGGATGAGTGTGTCGACGGCGACGGGCTGGTTATTGTCCGAAAGACCAGTCGAGGCGAAGACGACGACCCGGCGCATGCCGGGCCTTGTGGTAGCGTCGCTGGCGATGTCGATCGCGCGCGTCAGCAACGCCACATGATCGGCCACGCCGGCAAAATCCGTGGTGTAGCGATCGAGGGCATCGACCACGGGGCCACGGGTGTTGGCATGGATGAGTAACTCTTGTTCGGGCGTGATCAGGCTGATGTCGTCGAGGTCAGGTTGAAGACCGCCCTCGGCCTGAGCAAAGTCGTTGACGGCCAGCCGCAGATAATCGAGACGCGAATTGCCGAGGACATCGCGAGTCTTGAAGGCCGCGCCCACATCGAAGGCGAATACCGTCTGCACCCCAAGTGTCACCGCGCGCACGGCGGTGGCCGATGCAGCTTCGCCATTTTCCGTCAACGCAAAGGCGCTTTCGTTGAGGCCGCTCACCGGGATGCCGTCTGCGCCCGTCACCGAGACATAGGTGAACATCCTTGGGAAGTTGTTCGCGTCAACGGCTGTAATCGAGGCCACGGCCGTACCGGGCGCCTCCGCTTGGGCGGCCTTCCAGGGCAGGCAACTGAGGAGCGCCAGAGCAAGCAGGGCGCGGAAGAACCACGATCGCATACCCAGCCATTCTAGCATCCGGCCCCCGGCAGGCCATTTCCATAAACCCTTGTTCAAGGGCGTTTGGCCATTTCGTAGGGCAATCGTAGGGCAAGCGTACGTAAAATTACCAAGAATTAACGTCTTTATGTAAATAAAAAGCTCCTCTTAATGGTGTTCCCTCGGTCCGATTTGGGGGAAAGCCCCCGGGAGAGCCTGTGCTGCTGGACCGCCGATCACGCGAATATGCAGGAAGTGATCCGCCTCGAATGGGTCTTGGAGTGGGATGACCTCACCTTGTGCGACGGGAGAAACAAGAACGCTGCGCTTCATCTCGTGCAGCGATGAAGCGCAGCGCCTGTGTTCAATCGATCGTGGCCCTACGCAGCGACTGGCGCAATGGCCTCCGGTTGAACCGGAAGGTGCAGGCGGTTGAACAGCACGGTCCAGTTCGAGGTGAGCCAGGTCGTCAGGACGCCGCTCAAAACGATCAGCACCGGCAGATACAGCCCGCCGCAGACCAGCATCGGTAGGAAGGCCGTCCAATCGGGCTGGATGTTCTGTGACGCGTTGCCGATGATGATAGCAACCGTCGGCAAGACGGCCAGCAGGAAGGGCGCGGACAGCACGAGGCCGATGATGAAGCCGACCACGATGTTGATCAGGCCCAGGATGAGCACCGGCTGCCAGCGCTGGCGCAGGAAGGCCCAGCTGAGCCTCAGCGAGTCGACCACGCCGGCGTTCTGCAGGACGATGAAGTATCGGGCAAAGTACTCCCAGATGCCCACGACGATCCCAACCGGCACCAGCAGACAGAGCAGCGGCACGACGCACAGCACCAGCAGGCCGGCGGTGCCTATGACCCCCACCGTCAGCAGGCCGACCAGGACGATGAAGGGCACTGCGATGAGCAGGCGCAACAGGAACAGCGGAATGGCCTTGCGGACACCCACCGACCAGGCCTCGCCGAAGGTGATGGAGTCCGTGCGGTCGGCTGCGGCCGCGCCGTGGATCAAGCCACCCTCGCCGATCAGGCCGAGGAAGTAGAGCGCCACGCCGATCAGGAACAGGACGCAGCCGAGCCCAATGACCCAGGGCAGCCAAACGGACGGATCCTGACTGAAGAAGCGCTCGACCTCACGCGCGAAGCGCTCCATCTCGGGCGGCAGATCGATGCCGCCGCGTTCGTTGACGCTGACGTTGGAATTGCTGCCGCCCGGATTGCCGCCGCCGCCGCTGCTGCAGCCTGTAAGGATGCCGAAGATCCACAAGACCTTGTGACGCCATGTGATCTGCCAGGCGCGCCGGAGCACGCCACCATAGTCAACGGATGTATTCATAAAAGCCTCCACCCCCAATACGGTCGATGACGACCTTGGTTGCGATTTCGCAGGAACCGACGTTATCAGCTTTGACTGGCGCTGCGGTAGACCAACGCTTGCAGGATGTTGGCATAGGCGGCGCCGCCAAGGCTCAGGATCAGCAGTGGCAGGCCACAGACGAGGCTGGCGATGACGGCCGCGATTGGACCCATGTTCGCGGGTCCGGGCAGGATCCAGGCAAAAACCACGACCACGATGGCAGGGACTGCCAGGAACCCGATCAGCAGGGACCAGATGACAGTGAAAGCTAATATCAAAGCGAAACCGACCCAACCGCGCTTGAATACTGCCCAGGCCCGGCGGGGCGCTTCCCGCCCACGCACATCATCCAGGCTGATCGCCAGAACCAACAACAAAAATACCACTCCACCAACAAGATTGAGGGAACTCGTCAGAGGCTGTAGGGCTGCGCGCACGGCCGATGGGACATTCAGGATCGACAGAAGTTCTGGCAGCAGGGCCAGGCCGCTCAGGGCAGCGCCCAGGGTCAGGCTGAGGGCCACGATCCGCAGGAGCCGGGCGCGTTCCAGCGCCAGACTGGCTCGCAAGCTCAGAGCTGAACCTGTCTCGAGTGCCTGAGCCGCTGAGCGATAGATCGCGGCCAACAAGATCTGGGTGATGACGCTGAAGAAAACGACCAGCGCCAGGCCGATGATCCAGGCGGCTGCGGTCGGTTGACTCAGGGTGTCAAGCGGAAGCGTCTCGAACCCGGCTGCCAGCGGCGACGATCCAAGCTCGCGAGCTGCACTCCAGACGCCCAGCACCGCAGCAGTCGCCAGCGTCGGCAGGCCCGCAAGCAAGAGCAGACCGTGCAGGACCCACAACGTGGGTTGCGTGCGCGTGATGCGCCAGGCGGTACGGCTCAGCGCGCCCAGGTCCATGGGGGCCTCAGAGGGCGTGAAAGACCAAAGACATACGTGTCGGTGCCCGGACTCATTCCCACTCGATCGTCGCCGGCGGCTTCGACGAGATGTCGTAGACGACGCGATTGACGCCCTTGACCTCATTGACGATCCGGCTCGAGATGCGCGCGAGCAGATCGTAGGGCAGGCGGGCCCAGTCGGCGGTCATGAAGTCGTCGGTGGTGACGGCCCGGATCGCGCAGGTCTCCTGGTACGTCCGGCCGTCGCCCATGACGCCGACCGAGCGCACCGGCAGCAGCACCGCGAACGCCTGGGCCGTCGTCCCGCGCAGCATGCCCGCGGCGCCGAGTTCGTCGGTGACGATCTTGTCGGCAGCGCGAAGGGTCTCCAGGCGCTCCCAGGTGATCTCGCCCAGGCAACGGACGGCCAGGCCAGGCCCCGGGAACGGTTGACGCCAGACCAGGGCCTCAGGCAGGCCGAGTTCGATGCCGACCGCGCGGACTTCATCCTTGAACATGTAGCGCAGCGGCTCGACCAGCTGGAAGTTGAGGTCCGCCGGCAGGCCGCCGACGTTGTGATGGCTCTTGATCTTGGCCGCGGCCTGGCGCTCGGGCCCACGCGATTCGATCACGTCTGGATAGATCGTGCCCTGCATCAGGAAGCGCGCGTCGGCGCCGCCGAGGGCGGTGCGGGCCTCACGTTCGAAGATGCGGATGAACTTCTCGCCGATGATCTTGCGCTTGTCTTCGGGGTCGGTCACGCCGGACAGTGCGTCGAGGTATTCCTCGCTGGCGTTGACGGCGATCAGGCGCGCGTGCAGGATCTCGTTGAAGGTCTTGACGACCGCCTGCGGCTCGCCGGCGCGAAGCATGCCGGTGTCGACGAACACGCAGGTCAGCTGATCGCCGACGGCGCGGTGGACGAGCGCGGCCGCCACCATTGAGTCGACGCCGCCGCTGACGGCCGCGATGACCGGCGCATCCCCGACGCGGGCGCGGATGTCGGCGACGGCCGACTCGACCATGCTGCCGGGCGTCCACTCGGCGCGCACGCCCGCGACTTTGACGAAGGCGGCCAGGATGTCGCGGCCGCGCTCGGTGTGGTTGACCTCGGGGTGGAACTGGATCGCGAAGATCTTGCGCTCGGGGTCCTCGAAGGCCGCGATTGGGCAGTTGTCGGACGTGGCCGTGATGTTGAAGCCCGGTGGCAGTCGATCGATGCGGTCGCCGTGGCTCATCCACACCTGGAACGGTTCTTTCTGCGGCAGGATGAGGCTGTTGGCCTCGGTCGGGATCAGGGCTGCGCGCCCGTACTCGCGTTCGGTCGATGGCAGGACGTGTCCGCCGAGGCTTCTGGCCAGCGCGTGCAAGCCGTAGCAGATGCCCAGGATCGGCTTGCCCGTGTCAAGGACATAGTTTGGCAGTTGCGGTGCGTCAGTGTCGTAGACGGAGTTGGGTCCGCCGGACAGGATGTAGGCGACCGGGTCGTTGGCCTGGACCTTCTCGCGCGGCGCGTCCCACGAGAAGATCTCGGAGTAGACGTTTGCCTCACGGATGCGGCGGGCGATCAGTTGTGTGTATTGTGAGCCAAAATCGAGGATGGCGATCGTTTGCATGCGCCAATGATAGGCGAAAACACGCGGCCCGCGTCGAGCGCGGGCCGCGTGTTTTCGCCCAAAGAATCAGGGGTGCGTCTGTGCTATTCCGCAAAGACGATCTGGCCGTTGTCCATGCTGTTGATGATGGCCAACGACTCGATCGGCACGTTCAGGCTCTGGAGCAACGTGCGGCCGCCCTCGAAGGTCTTCTCGACCAGCGCACCGATGCCCGTAATCGTCGAGCCGGCCACCTGTGTCAGGCGCACCAGGCCCTGGATCGTCTGGCCAGTGGCGAGGAAGTCGTCGACGATCAGCACCTTCTCATGGCTGCCGAGCACCTCAGGCGACACGATCAGTTCGACCGTGCGGCCCTTGGTGTGCGAGGGCGTCAGCGTCAGGAAGACCTCGTTGGGCATCGTCACGGGCTTGGCCTTGCGGGCGTAGACGACGGGCAGGCCAAGATACTTGGCCGTCATGAGCGCGGGCGCGATGCCCGAGATCTCGGCGGTCAGAATCTTGGTGGAGCCGAGGTGCGCGAACCGACGGGCGAGTTCGGCGCCGCAGGCGTCCATCAGGGCAGCATCGACTTGATGATTGATGAAGCCGTCCACCTTGAGGATGCCGTTTCCAAGGTTGCGGCCGTCGCGCTGGATTCGTTCGATAAGGGCTTGCATGAGTCGCGATTCTAGCAGCTTGTGCCATCCTGAGCGATAACGGCTTCAGCGGTCAGGTGCAAAGATGGATAGAAAACGGCCGGACTTGTATCGCCTGGCTCGCACGGATACCCGCGGTGTTCGACATGGATTGACACGCGTCAAACAGCTGCTCGCGGCCGGCGTGAATGTGGCGTTCGCCTCCAATAACGTCCGCGACGTTTTTCAGCCACTCGGCTATTTCGATCTGCTTGAAGAGAGCCTGGTCCTGTCGTATGGTGCGCACATGGACACGATCGACGAACTCGAGACGCTTGTGCGCATGTGCACCGAAAACGCCGCCCTGGTCGATCGGGCCAGGCGGCGCTTCGTGCTCAAGAACGGCCGACTGCTGCCGGGCATGGACGCCGCTGCGGACGATCAGACGAAGTAGCCGGCCTCATAGGCACCCGCTGACGTAAAGCCCAACTTCTGAGCGAGCGCGCACGACTCCGGGTTGGCGGCGTCCCAGTTGGGTTGCAGGCCGCGGTCGAGGCCCTCGATCAGCAGCGCCGCACTGACGGCTGTGGCCACGCCCCGGCGACGATAAGGCTCATCCACGAACACGCTCACCTCGATGCTGTGGCTGCACACCAGAGACGCGAACGCGAGCCCCATCGGGCGATCGCCGTCGAATGCGGCGAAGCCGAAGCTGCGCATGAGGAAGTCGTCAGCCGAGTCGAAATCGGCCAGATCCAGGAGCGGCTCCGGCCCGCTGGAAAGCTGGGCCGTGGCGGCCGGGTCAAGCGCACGGACTGAATGCGACGACGCGTCGAGCAACGTCGCCAGCTTCGATCTGGAGAGATCGGCCGCCGAAAAGCTGTAGCGCGGGAAGACGCGCCACGCCGATCCGTACAGCGCGCGGGCGGCCTCGAGCCAACCGGGCGTGGACGGCATCATCAGGCCATAGCGCGGCAGGACGGACAGCAGGTCGCGAGCGGCAACGCCGGTCCCTGCGCCGGCGAAGTACCAGAAGGGGCCGACCGTAAACGCGAAGGCAGACGGCGAGTCGATCGCATCGACGAAGGCTTTGCCAAACTGACCTTCGATGACGCAATCGATGGCGGTGTCGACACGCGGGCACTCGCTGTACGCACGCGCCAGACGCAACCGATGTGCGGGCGTGAGATCGTAGGTGGCGGGCATGTGTGTAGCTCCAAGGTTCAGCGGGCCGGCGCTTCGTCTTCTGGCGTGAGCCAGTAATCGCCACCGCCGCGTTCGCGACGAAGGAAACCGAAGTCGACCAGGTCGCGGCGCAGAGAAGCGACGTCTTCATTGATCTCGCGCAACAGCGTGTTGACCTCGCGCTCGGTGTAGCGACGACCTGGTTCGAAACGCGTGGCCGCCCAGCGCAGGATGACGAGCCAGCGCTTCTCTTTGTTCGGAAAGCGCGTCAACCTGCCATTGAGTGTGTACTCGCCCAACACCTTCTTGTCCTCGGCGCTGAAGGGCAGGGCCTCGATCCAGCTCTTGTCGTTGACGACATCGGCGGGTTCCGCAAGAGGCTTGTCGAGGTCGGCGACATACGCGCGCAGGCGTGTCATGCGCTCGGGGTTGGCTTTATAGAAGCGCTGCGTGCCCGCCATGCGCAGGCTCAACAGGCCGACGGCGTGTAGTTTCGCGACATGGTGCGAGACGGTGGGCTCGCTCAGTGACAGGCGCTCGGCCAGATCGCTGACCGTCCACTCGGCGGCGCTCATCCACGAGAGCATCTGCAGCCGGCTGACGTCGGCCAGGGCTTTGATCAACTCCAGGAGATCGGGCAGCTCGGTTCGAAGCATGGGGTACTTCCATGTCTGACGCCCACGAAGGTGTTAAGATAAGTGTCAAATTAGATGAGCGTCTAATTTGAATGATACGAAACTTGCCCGGGTTGTCAAGCCCGAATCTCCGAGCTGATCAAAGACGAGTGATTTGGTTATATTTCCGCAAATTGTCGGCAAATCGTCGGCTGAGAGGCGGGTGACTGTCAACCTGAGGACTATAATCCGGCCCATCTATGGCACTAACTCCATCTTCTAACGAACCGACGCCCGATTTCCACGCTCAGAGCCTCGAACAGGTGGTCCAGGTGCTCGACACCCGGCTGGATCATGGTCTGTCGACAGACGAGGCCCGGGCGCGTCTGGCACAGGCCGGTCCGAACGAACTGACCGAGCAGCCCCCGACGCCACTCTGGCGGCGCGTGATCGATCAGTTGCGCGACTTCGTCGTCCTGCTCCTGATCGGCGCGGCCGTGGTCTCGGTCATCCTGGGCGACACGGCCGAGGCGGCCGCGATCCTGGCGATCGTGGTGCTCAACGCCGTGATCGGCGTGGTGCAGGAGTCGCGGGCCGAGGCGTCGTTGGCGGCGCTCAAGAAACTGGCGGCGCCCGAGGCCCGGGTGGTGCGCGATGGCCAGCACATCAGTGTGCCGGCACGCGAATTGGTGCCCGGGGACATCGTTTTTCTGGAGGCCGGCAATTATGTGCCGGCCGATTTGCGCCTGGTCGAGTCGGTCAATCTGCGGATCGAAGAAGCTGCACTGACCGGCGAGTCGGTGCCTTCTGAGAAACGCGCCGCGCTGACGATCGACCGCGACGCGCCGCTCGGCGATCGCGCCAACACGGCCTTCTCGGGCACGCTCGTCGCCAACGGCCGCGGTGCCGGCATCGTCATCGCGACGGGCATCTCGACTCAAATCGGCCTGATCGCCCAGATGTTGGCGGCGGTCGAGATCGAGGACACGCCGCTGCAGAAGCGCCTGGATGGGCTGGGCCGACAATTGAGCATCGGCGCGCTGATCGTCGTGGCCCTCGTGTTCGTCGTTGGCGTGCTACGCGGCGCGGATCTGCTCGAGGAGTTCATCATCGCCGTCAGCCTGGCGATCGCGGCGGTGCCTGAAGGCCTGCCGGCGGTCGTCACCGTGACGCTGGCGCTCGGCATGCGCGAGATGGTCAACCGACACGCCCTGATCCGACGCCTGGCCTCGGTCGAGACACTCGGCTCAGCGTCCGTGATCTGCTCCGACAAGACCGGCACGCTGACCCAGAACGCCATGACCGTCACGCACCTGTGGGTCGACGGCGAGACGTTCACGGTGACAGGCGATGGTTACCAGCCGACCGGTCAGTTCCTCCACGAAGGCGATAACGCGGACTTCTCGAAGCACCCGGCTGTGCTGACCACGCTCTGGGCCGGCCTGCTCGCCAACGACGCCCGGCTCGAGGTCTCCGGTTCGGACGACGACCAGACGACCTATCGCATGGTGGGCGACCCGACCGAGGGCGCCCTGATCGTGGCCGCCGCCAAAGCCGGCATCTGGCGCGATCCGTTGACCGAGGCCTTCCCGCGTGTGGCCGAAGTGCCGTTTGATTCGGCGCGCAAGACGATGAGCACGCTGCACGGCGTGCAGCAGCCGTTGCCCGAGTACAGCCCCTTCAACCGGCCTGAAGACGCGCCCCCGTATGTGTTGTGCGTCAAGGGCGCGCCGGACGTTGTGCTGGCGGCCTGCACGGCCATGCAGCGCATTGGCGACGAACCGAAGCCGCTGACCGAGGAACGCCGCCAGCGAATCATCGCGGCCAACAGCCAGTTTGCGAGCCAGGCGTTGCGCGTGCTGGCCGTCGCGTATCGCGCCTACTCCGACAAACCTGAGGATCTGACGCCCGAGAGCGGCGAGCATGACCTGGTCTTCGTCGGCCTGATCGGCATGATCGATCCGCCGCGAGTCGAAGTCGCGCCGGCGCTCAAGCAGGCGCGCGAAGCCGGAATCCGCACCGTCATGATCACCGGCGACTTCCCTGACACGGCCGAAGCGATCGCGCGCTCGATCGGGCTGCTGCGCAAAGGCGGCAAGGTGCTGGCCGGGGCCGCGATCGACGGGCTCGACGATGCCGGTCTGCAGCGTGTCGTTGCAGAAACCGACGTCTTCGCGCGCGTCTCACCGGCGCACAAGGTCAAGATCGTCGACGCGTTGCAGCAGAGCGGGGCTGTGGTGGCGATGACCGGCGACGGCGTCAACGACGCGCCGGCGCTGAAGCGCGCTGACATCGGCGTGGCGATGGGCCTGACCGGCACCGATGTGGCCAAGGGCGCGGCGGCGATGGTGCTGACCGACGACAACTACGCCTCGATCGTGGCGGCCGTCGAGCAGGGCCGGATCATCTACGCCAACATCCGCAAGTTCGTGTTCTTCCTGCTCAGCTCGAACGTCGCCGAGATCATGATCATCTTCCTGGCGACGCTGGCGGGCCTGCCGTCGCCGCTGACCGCGATCCAGCTGCTCTGGCTCAACCTGATCACCGATGGCGCGCCGGCCCTGGCCCTGGCGATGGAGAAGGGCGACCCGGATGTGATGAACTATCCGCCGCGGCCCAAGACCGAGCCGATCGTCAACGGCTCGATGCGCGTCGGCATTGTCGTGCAGACCATCGCGCAGACGGCGGTGACCCTTGGCGCCCTTGTGATCGGGCTGGGCTTCGCGCTCGATCAGGCCGGGCTGGGCGGCCTGGGCGCCGTCTTCGGCATGAACTGGGGCGGGCTGTCGGCCGACCAGCAGGATCTGCTCATCCGCACCGGCGAGACCATGGCTTTCGCGACGTTGTCGCTGGCCGAGCTCTTCCGCGCGTACACGGTGCGCTCGGAGCGGTTGTCGGTGTTCAGGATCGGCGTGTTCTCGAACCGGAGCATGCAGTGGGCGGTCGGGCTGTCGCTCGGGTTGCTCCTGCTCGTGATCAACGTGCCTTTCCTGCAGCCGTTCTTCAACACGCACCCGTTGAACGCGCTCGAGTGGGGCATCGTCGTCGGGCTGGCGCTCATCCCGGCCGCGGCTGAGGAACTGACCAAGGCGTTCTTGCGCCGCCGGCAAGTCTGAGTTGAACGAAACGCGAAAAGCCGGGTAAGCTGTGGGTCGGAACCTCGGCCCACAGCTTATCCGGCTTTTTCGCGATATATAGAAGAAGCGTCCATGACACCACACGAAGAACTGTTGGCCGCCGAAGCGGCCCGAGCCGAAGGCAATGAAGGCAAGGCCAGGGTGTGCGCGCGCCGGGCAGCCGGCTACGCCATCCGCACCTACTACCGACAATTCAAAGGCAGCGCCTGGACGGGCAGCGCCCTGCAGCAACTCAAGACCCTGCGCGACGACGCCGCCCAGCCCGAGTCCTTGCGGGCCGCCGCCCAACGTCTGACCACGCAGGTCAACCATGATCATGCGATGCCGTTTCAAGAAGACGTGCTGGCGGACGCACGGCTGCTTGTGGCGGCTTTGGATACGACGAAGGACGAATGACGAAGGACGAAGGTTGATTGGCCGTTCGATCTTGCTGGAGGAGACCTGCGGTTCGCGGTCTGCCGTCCGCCGTCTTCATGGAGGACAGCCATGCCCACTGAACTCGAAGACTTCCGGGTCGAGAAGGATGCGTTCTTCAAGAGTCATGCGCAATCGCCGCTGACCCCCGCGCAGCAACGCGTGTTCAAGGGCCTGAGCTACTTCGATGAGAACCCGGCGCTACGTTTCGAAATCGAGGTCGAACCGTTCGCGCAGCGCGACACTGTTGAGTTGCAGACCTCGGACGGCGACGTGCGCGCGTATCAACGGTTCGGCCGTGTGACCTTCGAGGTCGATGGCCAGGCCGCGGCGCTGACGCTGTACGCCACGCCGCACGGCTTCTTCCTCCCGTTCGTCGACTCGCTGGCGGGCGAGGATACGTACCCGGCGGGCCGATACCTCGACCCCGAGCCGCTCGGCGGCAACCGCTTCCTGATCGACTTCAATCTCGCCTACAACCCGTACTGCGCCTACAACGAGAACTACTCGTGTCCGCTGACCCCGTTCGAGAACCGGCTGAAGCTGCCGATCCGCGCGGGAGAGAGACTCTTCGGCGACGCCGACCACGCCGCCTGAGCGCTCGACCGCTCCCTTGATGCGTGGCCAATGAGCCTGCCGACCGGCTGCCCGCTCCCGGCAGACGAAAACGCTCACGCACGGCCTTTGCGTCTCGTGTCCAACGAAGTGGTTTGGCCGCGGATTTCGCGGATTGCGCGGAGGATGGGCTCGTCAGCCGCAGGTCAATGACGCCGGCGTGGCCTGGCTGCAATATCCGCGAAATCCGCGGCTACTACCGGACCTGAATTGAACAAGGCGCGATGGCCCTGACCGCCCACGCCTCATTTGACCTGGGTGGCGCGCAACCGGATAGAATACGTCCCAATACTGGCCCACCTGAGATGCAGCAAGGGAGATCAAGCCATGACCTATGTGATCGCACAACCCTGTATCGGAACGAAGGATGCCTCATGTGTCAACGTCTGTCCGGTGGAATGCATCTATGAGGGAGACACTCAGTACTTCATCAACCCAGACGAGTGCATCGATTGTGGCGCCTGTGAGCCTGAATGCCCGGTCGAAGCGATCTTCGCCGATGATACGGTTCCCGCGGAGTGGGGCAATTTCATCGCATTGAACAAGGCGTTCTTTGGTCAGTGACTCCTTGCGTGTCCGACACCCGTCGGAAACGCTGAGCCAGACGGGTGGGCAATCGCGCGTGGAGGCGACCGCCCACCCGTTTTCTTTTGCTACCCGACGGCTCCCCAGCTTGGGTTACTGAGTTTTGAACTATGAATGTACGTTTCGCCACGAGAATCGTCTGGAAAATAGCGCTTTTCGCGCAGCTACGCAAACATTACTCTCGCGAGAGCCAGTAGGTGACGTCGGCGTACCCCTTTCCTGATCTGTCGAATGAGGGGGTGGCCGACGCCCCAAACGACAGGCTTGCCTGACAGCGTTTTCGAAGCGGTCGGCGTACACTGAACTCGGCCGTCGCCAGCGATCACAAACGCGACAGGCCGAAAGGGGTCAACCATGAGCACAAAGTCGCTGACCCAAAGAAGCATGGTTGTTTCAGCGCTCGTCCGTGTGGCGTTGTTCCCGCCGGTGATGATGCTGGTGTTGTTCTGGCCGGCCGGCACGCTGGCGTATTGGGAAGGCTGGATCTACCTGGCGGTCTTGCTGCTGCCGACCCTGGCGGTCATTCCGTGGATGTTGAAGAACGCGCCGGACCTTCTCGCGAATCGCATGGACATGCGCGAGCAGAACCCGACGCAGAAATGGGTGGTCGGCCTTTCGGGCGTATTCATGGTGGCCGCCTATATCGTGCCGGGTTTCGACTACCGTTGGGGCTGGTCGAACGTGCCATGGCCCATCGTGATCGCGGCCGACGGCCTTGTGTTCCTGTCCTTCCTGTTTGTCATCTGGGTCTTTCAAGTTAATCGCTTCGCCTCGCGCGTGGTGAAGGTGACCCAATCGCAGCGCGTGATCGACACAGGGCCATACGCCTGGATGCGTCATCCGATGTACGTCGGCGTGATCGTGATGTACCTCGCCTCGCCGATCGCTCTCGGCTCGTACTGGGCGGTGTTGCCGGCGCTGCTGATCGTGCCGGTCCTGGCCGTCCGGATCCTGGATGAAGAGGCCATGTTGCGCCGCGAGCTAGCCGGCTACGTCGCGTACACGGAGCGCGTGAAGTACAGGTTGTTGCCGGGCGTGTGGTGAGGAGCGAGGAGCGAGTTGCGATATGGAGAGGTTGCCGAAGTCTATCAGCCGGGAGACGGCCGAGCACTATGTCTGGGGCGGCGTCTGCGATGGGTGGCGGCTGCTGGATCGATCGGATCTGAGCGTGATCGAGGAACGGGTGCCCGTCGGCGGAGCCGAGGTCGCGCATGTGCATGGGCGCGCGCGGCAGTTCTTCTACGTACTGGCTGGAAATGCCCGGTTGGAGTTCGAGAGAGAAGCCGTCGAGCTCGGGCCGGGGCAGGGCCTCGAAGTGGCGTCTGGCGTGGCGCATCGCTTCGTGAACGCGGGAGACGGCGACGTGCGGTTCCTGGTGATCTCGACGCCGACGACACGGGGTGATCGGACCGATCTGGCGGGTTGGTTGGAGACAGGGGGCTGACGCGATGCTCAAGCTCTGCACGACAGTCCGCGTCAACGGATTGATAGGCCAGCAGATCTACGACTTTTTCATGGAGCCGAGCGACGACCAATATCGACGTTGGTGGCCGGGAACGCACCTGGCGTTTCATCGTCTCAGTGGCGTGGGCGAGGTAGGGTGCCGGCTTCTGATGGATGAATACGTCGGCAGCCGGCGCGTGAGGCTGGCCGCTGTGGTGACCGAGGCGGAACGGGGTCGACGCATCGTGTGGCAGTTGGAGAAGGGTGTCCGATTGCCGGTTTGGGTGCGGTTCGACCTGGTCGACGATCCACAAGGCCTGATCGTGACGCACACCATCGTCGCGGGTTTTGGAGGACTGGCCAGCGTGTTTGACGGATTGCTGCGTCTCGTCTTCGATGCTCGCTTCGAGCATGACATGGACGAGCACGTGCGGATTGAGTTCCCGAGGCTGCAAACCTTGCTGGCGGAGAGGGAGTGATCGGTTGCGGCGGTGGAGGGCGAACGCGAACGGGCCAGCGTCTGCCTCGAATAGACGCTGGCCCGTTCGCGTTTGGCTACTTCAGGTTCGTTCCGAAGAATTCGAGCGTGCGGCTCCAGGCCAATTCGGCGGCCGCCTCGTTGTATGCGTCCGGCCGATCGGCTTCGCAGAACCAGTGACCGACGCCGGAATAACGATGGAAAGAGGTCGGCCGACCTGCTGTCTTCAGCGCCCCTTCGAGCCAGTTCACGCCTTCGGCTGGCTCGTAGGGATCATTTTCGGCAAAGTGACCCAGATAGGCTGCCTTCGCCTTGTCGAACTCGCCGTCACCGGTGCCATAGAAGAGCGTCACGGCCTTGATCCGATCCGGATCGCCGGCCGAGAGCCTCAGCGCGAAGAACGCGCCAAGTGAGAAGCCGACGACACCCAGGCCTTCACTGGTGCTGCGGGCTGCCAGCAGATCGACGGCTCGAGCGATGTCGGCAGCCGCCGCTTTGCCATCGAGCTTGTCGACCATCGCCTGGGCTTCGTCGACCGTGGAGACAAGTTGCCCATGATATAGATCAGGCGCATAGGCCACATAGCCGTGTCGCGCCAGACGATCGCAGGCTTCACGGACGGCCGGGCTGAGGCCCCACCAGGGATGCAGCACGAGCACGCCTGGCCCACTGTTACCAGAGGGCAGGGCGAGGTGGCCGGATGGAGTCGCATCGGACATCGGAAACTCTCCTTGTGTGAAAGAATATGAAGCGCACATCGCTGCCGAGCCTCGCCCAAAGGAGTGTGGGTCGGGAGCGTCGGAGGGCATTATAGATCAAATGTTCCCGAGCCGGGAGTCGCAGATCAGTGGTGCCTGCACGAGCGAGTTGTCAGGCCGTTTCAGGCCAGTAAGCCTTGTACGCGGATGGCGCGGAGCGGTTGTCGATGGATTCCGCGTGATCCGTTCCGATCCGCGCCATCCGTGGACAGGATCCGGCACCGATCTTCAGGCGCCCGACAACTTGTGCTTGCATACGATAAGTAGTGCCTGCACGAGCGAGTTGTGAGGTCGTGTCCAGTTCGCCAGACCTGGAGGCGGATCGACCTCGAGATCTTCAGCGCGATCCGTCGCGGTCCGTGGCATCCTCAGGCCAGACCGGTCTGGTTCCGAGGGCGCCTGAACGCTCGTGCCTATTCACACTAAACGCACCGTGATCACCAGCACCGCGCCATCCTGGAAGTCGAGGTCAAAACCGGCCCGGAACTCAGCGGCCGAGCGCTCGCCGCATGACTGACCGGTGAACAACGACGTGAGCGCATAATGCGACTCGCCCGGGAGCGGAATGCGCACATGCGCCGTAGATGCCTGGCTTGCGTTGCGAAACAGCACGATCAGGCCTTCACCGGCTCGGCTCAACCGGGCGAAGCCATCCCACTCGACCACACTGACCGCCTGCCAGCTGCCCAGCGGGAAGAAGCTTTCGCTGTAAGGCACGTCCCGGCGGAACGCCTTGACCTTTCGGATCCAGCGCCCGTAGGCCTCAATCTGGGACGAGGACAGGCGGCGCAGATCGCCCAGGAGGAGCGGACAGGAGCCGAGCGCTGTGGCGAACTTCTCGGCCGGGTCGCCGGTGTCGGCCTCCAGGTTGCCGATCAACATCGCCTCAACCGGGATCGCCAGCGCGCGCTGGTAGAGCAGAGTGCGCGCCTGACGCGGGCCGGCGGCGTCATCGGTGTTGTCGCCGACGTTGCTCAGCCAATCGAGGTCGGCGGCGCGCAACAGTCCGTAGTCGATGACGTGTTTGTGGCCCCACAACTCGAACGTCAGGTCGATCAAGACATCCGGATGCACGGCGTACACGCCAGCCGTGATCTCGGCGATGGCGGCATAGATCGCGGCGATCGACTGGGCCGCATTGGCGTGGTCATGGCCGACGGCGTGGCAGCCGGGGGCTTCGCCGTATGCGTTGAACAGCGTCGTCAGGTCGAGCTTGAGATAGGCCAGACGGTAGCGCGCGATGAGGTCGGTCAATCGCTCGATGGCGGCGTGACGATACCTGCTGGCCAGACACATGACGATCTGCTCGCCCTGCGCGGTGGTGGTCGTCTTCGTGCGCCCTTCGCCGTCGCGACATTGCTGTGCGATCGCGTCCGCCGAAGCAGACGCGATCGCTGGCGCGACGACCGCCAGCGGCGCCCACAACCCCAGGCGCATGCCCTGAGCCTCGATGGCTTCACGCAGCGGCTCGAGGCCCTTCGGGAACCGCTCGGCGTGCACGGCGTTATCGCCGTACTCGGCCTGCCAGCCATCATCGATGGTGAAGATGTCGAAGCCCATTCGCCCGGCGATGGGAATGAGCGCGTTCACGGTGTCTGCGTCAGGCCGCGGGCCACAGGTGACCCAGGTGTTGTAGTGCCAGGCCGGTTGCGCTGACGGCTTGCGCACGACGTCTGCGACGGCGGCCGGCACTGCCCAACGCGGGTCAGCATAGTCGGATCCTTCCTGCGTGAACACAAGGCTGACCCGGGCCGAGGTCCAGCGCGCGCCGGGCGTGAGCCGAACCTCGAGCGGAAACAGATCGGTGTCGTACATCAGGCGCAGCGCGCCCTCCCAGAACCAGGCGCCGGTCTCCACCCGCTTGAGGTGGCCTGGCGCTTCATTGAGCGCGACCACGCCCTCGCCGCTGCGCGGGTTGACGAGCATGACGGCGGCCTCGTCGACGCGGCCGGTGATAAAGGTCTCACGTGGAAGGGAGCCGTAGTGGGCACGAAGCTGGAGATCACCGGGCGCGCCGATCTCGACCGGGAGTTGCTCGACGGTGACATGGGTCAGTGTCACTGGCGAGACGCCCTGATAGTGGAGGGTGATGCGTTTGTCGCTGCGGCGCGGTCCGTGGCCGTACGTGACCTCGACGACGATGGGGAGACGCGCGTGGCGCAGCCCAAGCGTCAGGGCTGCATCGGTGCGTGTCTCATGAGTGAGCACCCAGCCGGGCTCGAGGCTCGACACGGGCTGGCCATCGAGCCGGAACGCGAACTCCGGCGTGAAAGCGGCCTGAGCGCGCGCGCGGGCCAACACATCCGTGCCGGTGGCGGCGATGACGAAATGCGTCGTGCGCAATCCGCCAGCGTCATCCCAGAGCAGCGTGCGCTGGAAGTCGGGGGTGGCGAACTCAAAGACACGGGGCATAGGGTCGGTCGCTCCTCAACGGTTGTGATGATGAACGTGAGCCGGTCAGCGCATTCGGATTGTAGTAGACTGATTCCGTCGGGCGCCACTCTCGGTGGATGGCAGGCCATAATGCCCGGCTCCCCATTTCAAAACGGAGGTTGCATGATCGCTCAAAGTCCCTTTGGTAGCACCGGGCACTCCAGTTCCCGCACCCTGCTCGGCGCCGCGGCATTCAGTCAGGTCACGCAGGCTGAGGCCGATGCCACGATCGAGGTGGCCCTGAGCCACGGCGTCAACCACTTCGACACGGCGGCCAGCTACGGGGACTCAGAAGTCCGCCTCGGGTCCTGGATCCGGCGCCACGGCAGGTCGTTCTTCCTGGCCACCAAGACCGGCGATCGGACCAAGGCCGGGGCGCGGGCGGAGCTCGAGCGCTCGCTCGACCGCCTCGGCGTCGATAAGGTTGATCTGTTGCAACTGCACAACCTCGTCGATCCGCAGGAGTGGGAGACGGCGCTCGGGCCGGGAGGGGCGCTCGAGGCCGCGATCGCGGCGCGCGAGGAAGGCCTTGTGCGCTTCATCGGCGTCACCGGGCACGGCCTGACGGTCGCGCGCATGCATCGCCAGGCGCTCGATCGCTTCCCGTTCGACTCGGTGCTCGCGCCGTACAGCTACGTCCTGACCCAGAACCCGCAATACCGCGCCGATGTGGAGGCGTTGTTCGACGTCTGCCGCGAGCGCGGTGTCGCGATGCAGACGATCAAGTCGATCACCCGGGCGCCGTGGAACGGGCGGCCCGAAACGCACGCGACCTGGTACGAGCCGCTTGTGGAGCAGGCCGACATCGACCTGGCCGTGCACTGGGTGCTCGGCCATCGCGACGTCTTCCTCAACACCATCGGTGACATCCATGTGCTGCCGCGCGTCCTCGATGCCGCCGAGCGCTTCACGGCAGCGCCGACGGAGGATAGCCTGCAGGCGCTGGCGGCGCGGCTGGGCATGCAGCCCTTGTTCACTGAGTGACGACGGAATGACCGCGGAATGACCGCGGACGGCTGACCGCGGACCGCAGACACGAAGCAATCAGGGGGAGGACAGCGACATGACCACACGACTATATCTGGTTCGTCATGGCGCGACACAGCTGACCGCCGAGAATCGTTTTTCGGGGTCGGTGGGGGTCGAGCTGTCTGATGAAGGGCGGATGCAGGCCGCGCATCTGGCGGCGCGATTGGCCGATGACAACGTGTCGGCGGTATATGCCAGCCCGCTGAGCCGGACGATGGACACCGCCGCCATCGTGGCGCGGCCGCATGGGCTGACGCCGATACCGCGCGATGGATTGCGCGAGATCAGCCATGGGCGCTGGGAGGGCTTCACGCGACAGGAAGTCGAGGAGCGCTTCCCGGGCGAGTATCCGGCCTGGGAGGAAGATCCTTTCACGTTCTCGCCCGATGGCGGTGAGAGCGGCGTGCAGGTGCTGGCGCGGGCGCTGCCCGTGATCCGCGAGATCGTCATGCAGCACGAGAACCAGAACATCGTCGTCGTGTCGCACAAGGCAACGCTGCGGTTGTTGATCAGCAGCCTGTTGGGGTTCGACGCGCGCGGCTATCGCGATCGCCTCGATCAGGCGCCGGCGTGTCTCAACATCGTCGATTTCCGCGACCCTGTGCGGGCTCGCCTGATGTTGTTCAACGACATCTCGCACTACACCGATCAGCCGTTGCGGCCGCTGGCGCATCTGTCGAAGTGGTGGGACGCGGAAAACGGAGAGCGCGGGAGCGCGTCGTAGCGGCGACTCTCTGGTCGCCCCGACCCCTGTGGTCGTTAGCAAAAAAGCAAAAGGCCGGTCTCTCAACCGAGAGACCGGCCTTTTGGATTGTGATCAGGGATCAATAGCGACGATTGCCGCCACCACCGCGTCGTTCACCGCCGCGGTTGCCGCCGAAGCCGCCACCGCCGCCAGCGCGCTCTTCACGCGGCTTGGCGACGTTCACGGTCAACGGCCGACCGTTGAAGTCGTTGCCGTTGAACATGTTGATCGCCTTCTGGAGCTCAGCCTGATCGTTCATCGTCACAAAGCCGAAACCCTTCGATTGGCCCGTGTCGCGGTCCTTGATCAGGGCCACGTCGACCACGGTTCCGGCCTGGGCAAACAGCGTTCGCAGTTCGGCCTCTGAGGTCGAATAGGCCAGGTTGCCCACGTACAGTCTCGCTTCCATGCTTCTTCCTTGCTCCGGTTAGACCGGACAAACAAGGCCGCCTTGCCGAATTCGGTTTGGCGGCCTCAGCCACACAAAACACGACTAGATTGCTCGGAATTATATCAACCGGTTGGAGGTCGTCCACCGACTGACAGACGAACTCCCGGCGGCAGACGCCCGAAATCGCCGAAATCCCGGCCTATTTCGGGTCGAGGACGGCGACTATGTCGCAAAATCTCAGAAACTGGATCTTTGGGCCGTACAATGCGGCATTGGTCCCTGCAGCCAAATGGAGGTTCGTCGATGGCCGTCCTGAAGGGTTACCGTCACTTCGAGGGCAGGCACTGGATCACCGGCCCAATCGCCAATGTGCTGGCGTATCAGGGCGCGCGCGCTCCGTACACAGGCAAGCCCTACAGCGAAGCGCTGCTCATGGGCGTCAGCGGTGGATTGCTGATGGGCTACTTCGCCTTCGCGTATCGGGGCATCGATCCGCATGTGGCCCTGCTGACGCGCAACACGTTCGATCCGTTTGAGACGCTCCTCGCCCGGCTCGGCGTCGTGCAACATCGTCGGCACGCGTCGGACGCGGCTAAGGGGTTGAAGATCCTGCTCGAGGTGCTCGATAGCGGGCAACCCGCAATCGTGTGGGCCGACGCATTCAGCCTCCCGTACAACAGCTTCGATCAGGCTGAGGGCGGTTGGGGGAGCTTTCCGATCGTGGTGTTCGGGCACGACGAGGCGCGCGAGCGAGTCTCGATCGCGGATCGCGCGGCGGTGCCGCTGACTGTGACACCGGCCGAGTTAGCCACGGCGCGCTCGCGTGTCAAGCAAGATCGACAGCGTGTGTTGACCATCGAGCCACCCGACCCGGCCAAGCTCGCCGGCGCGGTGCGTCAGGGGATCGCCGACTGCCTCAAGCGCTATGTCGACGCGCCGGTGAAGAGCGCGAAGGCTAACTTCGGGCTGGCGGGTTTCGAGCACTGGGCCAACCTGCTGACCAGCTCGAAACACAAGCAAAGCTGGAGCCGGATGTTCCCGGCCGGGCGGCCGATGTTCGCCGGGCTCACGTCGGCCTATTCGCGCTTTGGGCTCGGCGTCGCCGCCGCCGTGCGCGATCGTGGCCTGTATGCCGACTTCCTCGACGAAGCGAGCGTGCTGCTCAAACGCGCCGCGTTGCGCGATGCCGCCGAAGCCTTCAGGGCCACCGTCCCCGCCTGGCAATCGTTGGGCGAGGCCCTGCTGCCCGACTCGGTGCGACAGCTTCGCGACGCGCGGCGTCTGCTCGACCAGCGCCGATCAACGTTTATCGAGAAGGGCGGTCGCGGCCTCGCACAGCTCAAACGCATCGATACGCGCCTGAATGACCTGCGTTCGCGCATGGCCGACGACTTTCCCCTGGATGCCTCACAGGTTGCCGATCTCCTCACGAGCCTTGCCGAGCAGGTGCGCGCCGTCGGCGAACGCGAGCGGGTGGCGGTCGAGGTGCTGCGGAGAGCGTAGAGCGTGGAGCGTGGAGCGGAGAGCGTAGAGCGTAGAGCGCCAAAGGGCTTGACAGGATCGAAGGCATGATCGAGCCTTAATCGCTCCACGCTCCACGCTCCACGCTCCACGCTCCACGCTCCACGCTCCACGCT
>CAYZRP010000092.1:0-28190 GCA_964480865.1 uncultured Anaerolineales bacterium
CATGCGGCGGACATCGGGGGACTTCGCGACACGCCCGATTTCTGGATTTCTTGTCGTATCATTCCCCACATCTCCTGCCACCCGAGGAACCCATGGCCTTCTTCGATCTCTCCCGTGACCAGCTTGAGTCCTACCGACCTGCCCGCACCGAACCCGCCGACTTCGACGCCTTCTGGGCCGACACGCTCGCGGCTGCTCGCAATCATCCGCTCGACGCGCACTTCGACAGCATCGATCAGGGCCTGACGCTCATCGAGACCTACGACGTCACGTTCAACGGCTACGGCGGACAACCGATCAAGGCCTGGTTCCTCAAGCCGCGCGGCGCTTCCGGTCCGCTTCCGTGCGTCGTTGAATACAACGGCTACGGCGGTGGCCGTGGCTTCGCCTTCGAGCGCATGCTCTACGCCGCTGCCGGGTACGCCTACCTGTTTATGGACACGCGCGGCCAGGGCAGCGCCTGGGGCTCGGGCGGCCATACGCCGGACCTCGCACCCGACGGTGACAGCCCGCAGCATCCCGGATTCATGACCCGCGGCGTCCTCGACCCGCGCACCTACTACTACCGTCGGCTCTTCACCGACGCCGTCCGCGCCGTCGACACGGTGCGCTCGCGGGCGGATGTGGATGGCAGCCGGGTGGCTGTCACCGGGGGCAGCCAGGGCGGTGGCATCGCCCTGGCCACAGCCGGCCTTGTGCCCGACCTGGCCGCCTGTCTGCCCGATGTGCCCTTCCTGTGCGGCTATCGTCGCGCGACCGAGATCACGGACAAATACCCCTACTTCGAGATCTCGCTCTTCTGCCGTATCCATCGCGACAAGATCGACACCGTCTTCAACACCCTCTCCTACTTCGACGGCTGGAACTTCGCGGCCCGTGCCAAGGCCCCGGCCCTCTTCTCCGTCGGCCTGATGGACGACATCTGCCCGCCCTCCACCGTCTACGGCGCGTTCAATCACTACGCCCAAAGCCGCAAGGAGATTCGCGTCTACGAATACAACAACCATGAAGGCGGCCAGGGCTACCACGACGCCGAGAAGCTCGCGTTCTTGAAGGCGACGTTGGGATAAGGCGTCAGGGGTCAGGCGTCAGAGAGGCTGCCGCGCAAAATCGCGGTAGCGTCTCTGAGGCCTGACGCCTGACGCCTCTCAGGTTTTCCATGTCCACCTACGACGTCATCATCATCGGCACAGGCGGGGTTGGGTCGGCGGCGGCCTACGCGCTCGCGAAGGCGGGCAAACGCGTGCTGGCGCTCGAGCAGTTCGCCATCGGCCACGACCGCGGCTCGAGCCATGGCCACTCGCGCATCTTCCGCTTCGCGTATGACGTCGTCGATTACGCGGAACTGGCCATGGTCGCGTTGGGCGATTGGCACGCCATCGAGGCCGATGCCGGCCTGAGGTTATTGACTCCAACCGGAGGCCTCGACCTGGGGCCGGGCGATCACCCCGCCCTGCAACAGGTCACGGGCGTGCTGACCGAGATCAGCGCGACGTACGAGGTGCTCGACCGCCACGCGCTGCGCGAACGCTGGCCGGTGTGGAACGTCCCCGCCGATTGGGTCGGCGTGGCGTCACCCGACGCCGGCATCCTCGCAAGCACGTCAGCCGTCGAAACCCTGGCCGGCCTGGCGCGCGCGTATGGCGCCGACGTGCGCGAGCACACGCCGGTGCTGGCGCTCGATCTGGATGTGCCTGGCGCGCCGCGTGTGCGCACCGCCGATGACGTCTTCACGGCTCCGCGCATCATCGTCGCTGCTGGCGCCTGGGTTGGCAGGCTGTTACCTGAACTCGCCTCGCGCTTCACGGTCACTGAGGAATGTCTGGCGTACTTCCGGCCGAAATCACCGGATCGCTTCACGCCGGAACGGTTCCCGATCTTCATCGATCATGGGGGTTCGAAAGGGTACGGCTTCCCGGCGTTCGGGCACCCCGGCGTAAAGGTCGGCTTCCATCATGACGGCCTGGCCGTGACACCCGAAACCCGCCTCGACAGGCCGCGGCAAGAAGTGCTCGACCAACTGGCCGCTTACGTGGCTGAACGTCTGCCGGATGCGGCCGGCCCGATGATGCTCGCGAAAACGTGTCTCTACACCAACACGGCCAGCGAGGACTTTCTGCTTGACGTGTTGCCCGGCGCGCCCGAGGTAGTGGTTGCGTCGCCGTGTTCCGGGCACGGCTTCAAGTTCGTGCCGTTGATGGGCCGAATCGCGGCGGATCTCGCGACGACGGGCGCCAGCTCGCACTGGCGCCTGCGTTTCGCGATCAAGTGAGGCGTTTGGCTGATGCGGTCTAGCGCACCGGGATGACCGGCGCAGCCGGAACCGCAACGGAGACGTCCGGTGCCGGTTCGGCAGCGTCGCCGTCGTCATGCACGAAGCGATCGATCAGGGTCTGCAGGCCCTGGCTCAGCCGTTGCAACTGCTCGGCCGAACTCGACACCTGCGCGACCTGCGCGGCCATCTCGGCCGTGGCCAGCTGGATCTCCTGCGCGGAAGCTCCGCTCTCCACGTTGACGGCCACCATGTCCTTGATCGCACTGTTGATTTCATTGGCGCCTGCCGCCATCTCTTCGGTGACCGCCGTGTTCTCCTCGACAACCGCCGAGACGGTGTCCATTTCGGAGCCGAGGCTGTTCGCGTCCTTCGAGGCCTGATCGGCAACCGTCAGCGTTTCGTCGAGGCGCGCGCGTACGCTGTCGACGGCGCCCAGGATCTTCTGCAAGGCTGCGCCCGCAGCCCCCGCACGCTCCACCTCAGACTCCACGGCCTGGTTGGCGTTAGTCATGGCCGTGGCGACCTCGCTCAGGCTCGCCTGGATCTGTCGCACGGTCGACTCGATCTCGTGGGCCGCACCAGCGGATTGCTCGGCCAGTTTGCGGATCTCGACAGCCACGACAGCGAAGCCGCGGCCGTGCTCGCCGGCTCGCGCAGCTTCGATGGCCGCGTTGAGCGCCAGCAGGTTGGTCTGATCGGCGATGTCGGCGATAGTGTCCGCCATGGACGTCACCTGCTCGGAGCTTGCGCCAAGGAGTTGCATCTTGCTCGCAGCCTCGCGCATACGGCCGTGGATGTCCTTCATCCCGTTCAAGGTTTGCTCGACCTGGTTCACGCCCTCGCGCGCCGTCTCAACGGTGCCCGAGGCCGACAAGGAGTTATCGACCAGCGTCTCCATGACAGTGCCAAGGCTGTCGTTCATCTTGACGACGAGCGCGGCAGCGCGTGACACAGAGGACGATTGTTCCTGAGCGCCATGAGCCACGCCATCGATGGCGCGTCGCATCTGTTCCATGGTCTCGGCCGTGTGCGTGGCCGACGAACTCTGCTGGTTCGCGCCTTCGGCAAATTGCTCCATGCCTTCTGCGATCAGCCGCGTCGTCTGATCGGAGGACTGCGCCGCAGCGTTCAGCGAACGCGACGCCTCGTCGAGTGTGTGGATCCCACCGCGAAGTTCGAGCAGCATGCCGCGCTGCTGGCCGACCAACTTCACGAACGCATTGCCGAGCTGGTCTTGATCTGAGCGCGGCGTGACGGTCACGTTCAGACGTCCCGCGGCAAGATCCTCGGCGACGGTGCTCATTCCGCGCAGATGTGCGAGCACCTTACTCCACGCCTTGGCCAGGTAGCCGATCTCGTCTTGAGACCCGCACTGCACTGAAGTGTTCAGGTCGCCGGTGTTGGCGATGTGCTCAGCCGCCGTCGCCAGGCGCGAGATCGGGCGCATGAGCAGGGTCGCGGCAGCCAGCCCGGCGAAAGCCGAGAGCGCCAGCGCCAACGCGCCGCCCAAGAGGGCCGCGTCAAGCCCTGAGGCGATCCGCTGCATCTCCGGGTCCTGGTCCCTGGCGACGACGAGCTTCCAATGCAACGGCACCAGCTCGGCGGCATCCGAAGACGACGAGGTAAAGGGCGTCACAACGGTGCGTCGTGGACGATCCGCAAAGGCGATGACGTCGCCCTCGGTCGGTCGCTCCGCCGCCATCTCTACGAACCCGGTCGGGGGCTCTTCGAGCACACCGTCGTACGTGTTGATCAACTCGTTGGTTTCGAGCAGGATGAAGATCCGGTAGGCGTAGGCTTCGCGCTTGTCGTTGAGCAGCCGCGCCACTCCCATCAGGTCGTAAGTGCCACGCAGGATACCCACGATCTGGCCGTCGGCCGCGCGCACGGGCACAGCGATGTTGACGGCCAGCACGCCGGTGCTCGCATCGAGCTCGGGTTCGCCAATATACGTGCCGCCCTGGCCGTCGGCGTAGGCCCTCTGCCACCAGGTCTCATCGGCCTGCATGAAGTCCGACGTCCGCCCGGTCGTCGCGACGAGCGCCCCATAGCGATCGGTCACGAACAACTCGGCCGCCGCCGGAAAGTCCGCCCGCATCCGCTGCAGGCTGCTCGCCAGGTCGCTGTTGAGCCCCGCCTTGACCAGCGGATCGTTGTTGTCGTCGCGGGCGTCGGCATCGCGCCACTGCTGATCGAAGGTCTCGATCAGGGCCGAACGGTCGGCATCTGAGAGCGTCGGGTCGAGCGCCGCCTGGCTGAGCTGATCGATCTGCTCGGCTAGCCCGACGCCTTCGGCGTACGCGGTGAGCGTGCGCCGGAAGCCCAGCAGGCGTTCGCCGGCCACCCGCGACAGCTCGCCCGCCGTTGCGCGCAGCGTGATCATGGCGTCGGAGGCCTCGGTCTCCACGCTCGAGACGAAATGTGTGCCGGCCGACACGCCGACCGCCACCACGACGACACCTCCGAAGGCCGCAATCAACTTGGAGTTCAGGTCATAGGCCGGCCAAAAACGGATCAGGAGCAACAGGCCGGCGACGATCCCAAGGCCGAAGAGCACGTCGACAACGGCGCGCGTCGGCGTGACCGACAGATCGGGAGAGGGAAACAGGGCCCGCACCAGCCAGACCGCCGCAGCAGCCAGTACCGCCGAAAGCATGCCCCATCGTCGATGCTGGCGGGAGAAGGTTGGCCCGCTCATCGCCATGCCGATGGCAATGGCCGCAAAGGCGAGCACCAGAGCGGTGTCGACGCCACCCAGCACCGCTTGAGTGCCGACACAGGCGCTCAAGACCACACCCAGGAGCACTGCGGCAGCGGCGTCGTACGCGCCCCGTCGCGTAAGCACCTCAGCAGCCACGCTCAAGACGACCAATGTGCCAGCGACCGCCAGACCCATCCAGTTGCTCGCCAGGAAGATGGCGGCAGCCAGGTCGCCAAGAGTGCCTATAAACAGGATCCGCGAGAGCACGCTGAGCACTTGCCGTCGAGCCGCTGAATCACCGGTCATAGCTGAGTCGAGAGTGTGCAGTAAGTGCTTCATTCGTCAGCCTCGTTCGCTTCCGCAGTCAGTTGCTCATGTCGGAACCCGATTCCGACGGGACGCGACAATGCGGGAGCGCCTTATCTTCCGACGGCTCCCACATCGCCACGATTAATGGATTGGCTACCTCTATTGTTGTAATCGAATCCGATCGCCCGAGTCCGTAAGGAACGGGTCAATCAGCCGTAAAGCGGGGGTAACAGCTTGCAGAAAGTTTTGGGGTCAGCCGGTGGCGACCTGCGAGGCCGACGCAGGGCGACCTTTGAGGAGGATGGCTTGCGCGTTCAGGGCCGGAGTCTCCGGCCCGGGCTGCACCCGGGTGTAACTGCCGTCAGCCTTGAGAACGCGAGATTTGGAATTGTCGGCCAGGTAGACCGCCAGGATGTCGTCGTGGATGCTCTTGATCAGCCGCACGTCATCAATGGGGAAGAGTACCTCGACCCGTCGATCGATGTTGCGCGGCATGAGGTCGGCGCTGCCCACGAAGATCTCGGGCTTGCCATCATTGCCGAACCAGTAGATCCGGCTGTGTTCGAGGAAGCGCCCGACGATGCTGCGCACGCGGATGTTCTCGCTCAGGCCCACGATACCGGGCCGCAGGCAACAGATGCTGCGCACGACCAGGTCGATCTGCACGCCCGCGCGCGAGGCCGCGTAGAGCAGCTTGATCATCGGCTTGTCGACAAGGGCGTTCATCTTGAAGATCAGCCGCGCCGGCTTGCCCTGCTGGGCGAATTCGATCTCGCGACAGATCAGGTCCTGCATACGGGCGCGCAGATTGATCGGCGCCACGAGCAGCTTGCGGTATTCGGCCTTGGCCGAGTAACCCGTCAGGTAGTTGAAGAGATCGGTCGCATCGGCGCCGATCTCGTCGTCGGCCGTAAACAACCCGAGGTCGGTATAGATGCCGGCCGTCACCGGGTTGTAGTTGCCGGTGGCCAGATGCACGTAACGGCGGATACCCGTGCCCTCTTTGCGCACCACCATCGACACCTTCGAGTGCGTCTTCAGGCCCGGCAGGCCATAGACGACGTGGACGCCTTCAGCTTCCAATCGTTTCGCCCAGCCGATGTTGCTCTCCTCGTCGAAGCGCGCCTTGAGCTCTACAAGCGCCGCCACCTGCTTGTCGTTCTCGATCGCCTCGAGCAGTGCCTCGACCACGGGCGAATTGCGCCCCACTCGATAGAGCGTTTGCTTGATGGCGAGCACGTCGTCATCGTTGGCCGCCGATTGCAGGAACTGCAGCACCGGGTTGAACGAGTCGTACGGGTGATGCAGGAGGATGTCGCCCTGCCGGATCGCGCTGAAGATGTCGCCGTCGTACAGGGCTTCACGCAGCCCGGGTGGGGTGGCCGGCACAAACGATGGATCCTTCAAGTCGTGCCGGTCAACGCCGTACAGGCCCATCAGCCGACTCAGGTCGATCGGATCCTCGCCCGAATACAGGTCGAGCGACGTAACCTCGAGGTTTTCGAGCAGGATGTCGCGCATGCGCTCGGGCATGCGGGTCGTCACCTGCACACGCACCACGGAGCCGAAACGCCGCTGCCGCACGCTCTCTTCCATCGTCTCGAGCAGGTCCTCGGCCTCGAGCTCCTGGATGATGATATCGGCGTCGCGCGTGACGTGGAACGGATGCGCCTCGACGATCTCCATACCCGGGAAGAGCAGGTTCAGGTTGGCCGCGATCACCTGGTCGAGCCAGACGAAGTAGTGTTCGCGCGGCACGGTGCCATCTTTGCGGGTCGCGCCCGAGCTGCGCTTGATCGGCACCAGCCGCGGCAGCGTGTTCGGCACCTTGACCCGCGCGAACCGCTCCTCGCCGTCGCGGCCGCGGATCAACACGGCCAGGTTGAGGCTCAGGTTCGAGATGTGCGGGAAAGGCCGGCCCGGGTCGAACGCCAGCGGCGTCAACACCGGGAAGACGATCTCGTGGAAGTAGGCTTCGACCTTGCGGCGCTGGTTGGGCGAGAGCTCGGCATAATCGAGCACGTGGATGCCCTGTTCGGCCAGCTGCGGCTGCAGTTCGCGCGCCCAGCTCTGCCGCGCCTCCTGCATGATGGCGACGACGACTTTGCGGATGGCCGCCAGTTGTTCGGCCGGGGTCTGCTCGTCGGTCGGGTCGATCACACCAGCCTTGACCTGCTGCTTCAGACCGGCTACGCGCACCATAAAGAACTCGTCCATGTTCGAGCCGACGATCGCCAGAAACTTGGCGCGTTCAAGCGGCGGGTTGGATGGGTCGCGGGCCTCCTCCAGCACACGCCGGAAGAACTCGAGCATGCTGATCTCGCGGTTGAGGTACAGCCGCGGGTCGTCGAGGTCGAGCCCCTGCGGGATGGCCGACGTGGCCTCGACCTCGGGCGCGTCCTCCACCGGCTTCACGGGAGCCGACGCCAACTTGCGAGAACCGTTTTTGGCGGATCGACCGGCTCGGGAGAGGCGCGCTGGGGTGGCCATAGTGACGTCATTCTAACAAAGGCGGAGGCCTCCGAGTCAATCGGGCTTAATCCGTCTCACACATCTGTTCGATGGCACAACCCGCCATGGGAGGCACGGCTGTGCTACAATCTTTGAGTTGAACGGCGTGAGGCACTTTTTGGCCACCACATATAAGAGCCCATGGTAGAAGTCACGATCGACAGCATCCGAGTCAGCCTGATGTCCCAGCATCGGGTGGTGATCCTCAAAGACACCTCCGGCGAGCGTTATTTGCCGATTTGGATCGGTCCGTGTGAGGCCGACGCCATTACGGTTACGCTGCAGGAAGTCGAAGTCCCCCGGCCGCTGTCGCACGACCTGATGAAGTCGATCATCACCGATCTGGGCGGCTCGGTCGAGCAAATCGTCATTTCGGACCTGAAGAACGAGGTCTTTTACGCCAAGATCGTGATCGACGTCAACGGGCAGACGATCGAAGTCGACTCGCGCCCGAGCGACGCCCTGGCGTTAGCTGTGCGCGTCCGTGTGCCCATCTATGTCAGCGAAGCGGTGATGGAGAAAGCCGTCCAGCCCGAGGAAGAAGTGGGCGAAGAGGGCGCCGCCGGAGATGCGGCATCGAAGCTCGATGCTTTCGCCGATTTCCTCGATTCGCTCGACATGGACGATCTCGACAACCCGAAACGCGGCGGCAAAGACGACTGAGCGCCGCGACACCTTTGCTCATAGAAGGCCGGAGCGCTGCTCCGGCCTTTTTGTTTTCGTCAGCGGTTGTTCAGCAACGGGTTGCCAATATCCTTTCACAGGGCCGCGCTCGAAAACTTTGAGGACCGACCGAGACCGGTGCTGCTAGAATAGCCATCCAATCCCGCATGACCGAACAAGCCGAAATGCCCACCCAGGCCCCCGAGCCTGGAACGATTCCACCCGAGCCTGAGGCGCCGCCGCCCTCTGACGAAGGTTGGTCGCCCGACGACTTCGGCTCCGAGGAGTCGGAGGCCGGCCCCGCGACTCCGCCGGCGCCCCGCGCACAACAGCGCGAGAGTGTCCCGGGCCGGGATCAAGATCGCGGCGATCAGGGTCGCGGCGATTTCAGTCGCCGCGACGACGGCAACCGGCCGAACGGCAACCGCAACGGCGACTACGGCGGCTCCAACGGCAACCTTTCGGCCAGCGGCATGAATGCCACGGCTTCGCTGCCGGGCAGCACGATCGCCATGTACTCGGCCGAGGCCGAGCAGGCCGTGCTCGGCTCGATCCTGATCAACAGCGAAGCCCTGTTTGAGATCCCGTACCTACAGCCCGAGGACTTCTACCTCGTCAAGCACCGCTGGATCTGGAACGCGTTCATCGCGCTCAATGAGTCGCGCCAGCCGCTCGACGTCCTCACGGTCGCCCGCGAGCTCGAGCGCCACAACCAGCTCGACGAGGCCGGCGGCCAGGCCTATCTGACCCAGCTTGTCACGGCCGTCCCGACCTCGATCCACGCCGAAGGCTACGCGCGCATCGTCCAGCGCGACGCCACCCGTCGGCGCCTGATCGAGGCCGCCTCCGAGATCGCCAAACTGGCCTACGCCGATGAGCGCGACGTCGCCGACGTGGTCAACGCGGCCGAAGTTGCGGTCTTCGCCGTCAGCGAGCGCAACCAGACCAAGGATTTCAAGCCGATCGGCGAGGTCCTGCGCGACTACTACGCCCAGGTCGAGTACCGGCTCGAGCACCGTGGCGAGCTCTTCGGCGTCCCGACGGGCTTCCACGACCTCGACAAGGTGCTTGGCGGCCTGCAGAAGTCGGACCTGTTGATCATCGCCGGCCGTCCGGGCTCCGGCAAGACGGGCTTCATGCTCAGCCTGGCCAAGAACGCGGCCCAGCTGCACCGCAAGCGCGTCGCGATCTTCTCGCTCGAAATGGGCAACGAGCAGCTCGTGCAGCGTCTCATGTCGCAGGAGACGGGCATCGACGCCCAGCGCCTGCGCCTTGGCCAGTTGCGCGACGACGAGCTGCAGCTCTTCGCCCACGCCACCGACGTCCTCAGCGACCTGCCGATCTACCTCGACGACACGCCATCGCTGACGCCGCTGCAGCTGCGCGCCAAGTGCCGGCGCATCCAGCAGGAGCACGGCCTTGACCTCGTCCTGGTCGACTACCTGCAGCTGATGCAGGGCGAAGGCAAGATGCGCGACAACCGCGTGCAGGAAGTCTCGTACATTTCGCGTCATCTCAAGCAACTTGCGCGCGAGCTCAACGTGCCGCTGCTCACTGGCGCCCAGCTCTCCCGCGCTGTCGAACAGCGTCAGGACAAGCGCCCGATGCTCTCGGACCTGCGCGAATCCGGCTCGATCGAACAGGACGCCGACATCGTCATGTTCATCCACCGTCCCGACCCCGAGCGCGAAGGCACGGGCAAGGCCGGCATCGCCGAGATCATCGTCGCCAAGCACCGCAACGGCCCGACCCACTCCGGCGTCGAGCTCGTCTTTTTGGACAAGCTGGCCAAGTTCGAGAACGCGGCCAGAGTGGATTTGAGAGACTATTGAGATTGGTTATTGGCTATTGGTCATTGGCTATTGCGAGAACAATAGCCAATGACCAATAGCCAATAACCAATAGCCATGATGAAAGGCTTCTCCGGCTTCCCCTCCGACGACGGCCCCGCGACCGGGCTGCCCGAGGCGTTCTTCGCCGACCTGCTGCCGATCATCGACCATGTCGGCGAGCTGAAGGTGACGCTATACGGGCTGTGGCGGTTCGCGCGCCTGACCGGCGAGCACAGGTTCCTGCGCCGCGACGACTTCGCCGGCGATGAGGATCTGCTGGCCGGGCTGTCGACGTCGCCACGGCAGGCGCAGGAGCGGCTCGACGATGCCCTCGAGCGCGCCGTCGCGCGTGGCACGTTCCTGCGCGTCGAGATCGAGGACGACCAGGGCACTCAGGATCTGTTCTTTGTGAACTCCCCTGGCGGAAGGGCCTCCGTGGAGGGCCTGGGCAGCGCCTGGCGGCCCGGCGAGAGCGAAGGGGGGCTGACGCTCAGCCACGTCCGCGCGAACGTCTTCGTGCTGTACGAGCAGAACATCGGGCCGCTGACGCCCATGATCGCCGAGAGCCTGCGCGATATCATGGCCACGTATCCCGGCGACTGGATCGAAGAGGCCATCCACGTCGCCGTGCGTAACAACATCCGCAAGCTGAACTACATCCTCGCCGTGCTCGAGCGCCGGCGCTCGGGGAGCCCACGTGAGCGAATTGAAAAAGCATCTGCCGAAGACCCCAACCGATATACCGGGTACATCCGCCGGGATGAACCCTGACGCGCAGCCGGCGCGACGCGTTGAGGTTGGCCTCGGCGACCCCGACTGCCCGCTCTGCCACGGGCTTGGCTACATCCGCGGCGCCGACCTGCCGATGACTGACCCGGGCTTCGGCAAGGTGCGCGTCTGCAGTTGTCAGGCGGATGCGCTCCTCGCCCAGCGCGCGGCCAAATTGCGCACCGACAGCAACATCGCCTCGCTGGCCGACAAGACCTTTGGCACGTTCATGCCAACCGGCACCAGCCCCGACCCGGTGGTGCAGGCGCAACTGCGCAAGGCCTTCGAGAGCTGCCGCGCCTTCGCCCAGAACCCCGAGCGCCCGGACGAGCACGAGCCCGATCGAAAGTGGCTGCTGCTGATGGGCAGCTATGGCGCGGGCAAGACCCACCTCGCCGCCGCGATCGCCAACCAGTGCCTGCACGACGGAAAGCCCGCGCTCTTCCTCAACACGCCAGACCTGCTCGACTACCTGCGCGAGGCTTACAGTCCTGCGGCCGGCGAAACGTACAGCGAACGGTTCGAAGAGATCCGCGACGCGCCGCTGCTGATCCTCGACGACCTCGGCACCGAGAGCCCGACGCCCTGGGCTGTCGAGAAGCTCTACCAGTTGCTCAATGCGCGCTACAACGCCCAGCTGCCAACCGTGATCACGACCAACAAACGTCTCGAGGATCTCGAGCCGCGCATCGGCAGCCGCCTGGGCGACATCAACCTCGTCTATCAGCTGCACATCCACGCGCCGGATTACCGCGCCGGCGGCGCCAAGAGCGGCGCCGAGGTCTCGACCCTGGGCCTGCATCGCAACCAGACCTTCGAGACGCTCGACCTGCGCACTGACCTGACCGGCGAGGGCAGACAGATGTTTCTGGCCGCAGTCCGCGCCGCCCGCGAGTTCTCAGAAGATCCGCAGGGCTGGTTCGTGCTGGTCGGGCCGTACGCATCGGGGAAAACCCACATGGCCGCAGCCATGGCCAACGCGCAGGCCGGCCTGGGTCGTCCAGCCTTCTTCGTGACCTATCAGGATCTGATGGAGTTGTTCCGCTCGGGCAACCGCGAGACCGACGAGCGCAACGGCCGCTCGCTCTCGTTGCTGCGTAGCGCCGACTTCCTGGTCATCGACGACGTCAGCCCGATGCTGAACACAGCCGGCTACTTCCGCGATCGGTTCTTCCAGATCTTCAACCACCGTTGGGATGCCTGCCTGCCCACGGTGCTCACCACCTCGGCCGATGAGAAGGAACTCGATCCGCGCATCAAGTCGCGGATCTTCCTGAACGACCAGTGCCAGGTCCACGTCCTCAAGGTCGAGGCCTACCGTGGGCGCAAGAAAGTGACGGCCCGCCGCCGCAATTGATACGCTCGCCGGGGGTGGACCCGGCGCAGAAGGGGGCACTTCATGGCGAGTGTCTGGGCCATCGCGACATTCCTCTTTAGCCTGGCTGCCGCAGCTTATCTTCAGATCCCGACGTTTGTCCTGGCGTTGGGTTACGGCTGGTCGCACGCGTTCGAACGCAAACGCTGGATCCTGCGCGCAGCGGCTCTGGCGGCCTTCATCGTCTTCTTGTGGAGTGCGCCGCCGGCCTGGGCCATCATCGCCACATCTCTGCCATCCGCGTTCTTTTGGGTTTTCTCGTTGTTCAACGCCAACCCGAATATCTTTCGCGCCCTTGATGACAGACAAATCGTCAAGGTCCGGGCGCCGCATGGCGACGGCACTCGGATCGTCGTGGGCCTGCACACAGAGCACATCCCGGCGATCGCATATCCCCTGGAATCGATGGTGATCCCGCGCCATGTGCTCAACGACGTCGTCGGCGATCGACCTGTTTTGATCTCGTACTGCGCGGCCTGTCGGAGCAGCATCGTGTACGAGCGCGACCTCGAGGGCCGCGTGCTCAGTTTCGAGGTCGTGGGTGTCCGGCGCCGCAACATGATCCTGCGCGACCGTGAGACCGGCACGATCTGGCAGCAGGCGACGGGCGAAGCGGTCTATGGCACTTTGCGCGGAAGGCAACTGGCGATGCTGCCCGCTCAGCAAATGAGCCAGGATGATTGGCTGTCCTGTTATCCCGCCAGTTTGATTGCAGACGAGGCCCCGACCGCTCCACGCGGGTTGTTCCCGACAACCCGTCTGATGCATATGCTCGAAGTGACGAAAACTTTCATGGCGCCGGGTTACACTCGTCTTGACGGTCTTGCGCCGCGCGAAACGATCTGGGGCATCACGATCGGCGGCGCGTCCAAGGCCTACCCGATCTCAAGACTGCGCCACCTCTCACATTTTCGCGATCGCGTCGGGACGAGCGAGGTCGAGATCAGGTACGACCCGAACACGAATCGCATCGAGGGTTGGCTGCTCCCTTCCAGAACGCCAATTGTTCTGCAATCGCATTGGTGGATGGGCTGGAAGGAATTTCACAGCGATACCGAGATCTGGGAGGCCGCGAGCACCACGCAGTGACGGCCTGTCTCGTCGACCGATACGCGTCTCCAGGCTTGGCGGCAGATCAAGGAGGTCTGAATGCGACGACGTCCTTTCCACTTGTTGCTCGCCGCGATGCTGTTGATGGCCTGCAGCCCTGCACTCGCCACGGCTGACCTGACGCCATCAACGCCACGTTCCACCGTGAACGTCGAAAAGATCCCTGCTGCATCGATGCAGGCCTTGCATCTGATCACGGCTCGCTCCGCGCATACGGCGACCGCGCTGCTCGACGGCCGTGTGCTGGTGACGGGCGGCTTCGCGGGCAGCGAGGCCGGGCTCGACAACACCGAGTTCTATGATCCAATCGCCACGTCCTTTTCCTCGGGCCCCGACTTGCTCCAGGCTCGGTTGGCTCACACGGCCACGCGCCTGAACGATGGCCGGGTGCTGATCGTCGGCGGGTTGGACAACGGCAGATACCTCTCAAGCGCCGAGCTGTACGACCCAACGACGGGTTCCTTCGCCGAGACCGGGTCGCTGCATGAGGGCCGCAGCGGCCACGGCGCGGTCCTGCTGGCAGACGGCCGTGTCCTGATTGTCGGAGGCGTCGGCGCAGGTTGGACCTTTCTGGCCTCGGCCGAGATCTACGATCCTGTGTCAGGCGCCTTCGCACCCACCGGCTCGATGCTGACGGCTCGCGAATCGCATACGGCCACCTTGCTCGCCGACGGTCGCGTGCTTGTGGCAGGCGGCCATTCGGGCCAGCGACACTCACTTGAGATCCTGGCATCGGCCGAGATCTACGATCCGACAGGCGGGTCATTTGAGGCCGTCGGCTCGCTCGACACGGCGCGACACAAACATGACGCCGTCTTGCTCGCCGATGGGCGTGTGTTGATCTTGGGCGGCGCCGACGAGCGCGATGAGCAAGGGCAGTTCGCGAGCGCCGAGTTGTTTGCCCCCCACACGGCAACGTTCGCGCCGACGGCGGACATGAACCTCACGCGCTATAAGATCCAGGGAACGTCGCTGCGCCTGCCCGACGGGCGGGTCGCGGTGTTAGGCGGGCCCGGGCAGCTCGAGACGTTCGACCCGACGACCAACGCGTTCGTGCTCAGCGCCATCGATCTCGGGCCGACCCGGCTATTCTCAGCCGCGGCGCCGCTGACCGACGGCCGTCTGCTGGTGATGGGTGGCTACGGTTCCGGCATCTCGGCCAGCGACGGCGCCTGGGTGGTCGACCTGACGAAATAGGCGGCGGGTCGGTTGCCGATTGTGCGCATCTTCGGCGGCGCGCTGAAGCGGGGCCTCAACGTATGCACTGGATGCACATCCCCAAGAACAACCTGATGCTGATCGCCGGCGTTGTGTGGTGCCTGGCCGGTGCGATGGTGATCTCGGTCGGCCTGCCGCTGCTTGTGCAAGATGGGCCGGGTCAGCCGATCCTCTACGCACTGGCCATCGTCATCTGCCTGGTGTTTTACGTCTTCATTTTTTCGCGGCTTGTCACCAAACATTCGGGCCGGATCCGGCGCGAGAGTCGGCAGCGACTGCCTTTCTGGAGCTTCTTCGACAGGTCGTCGTACATCATCATGGCGATCATGATGGGCGGCGGCATGGCGCTGCGTCTTGGCCATCTGATGCCGGAATGGATGATCGCGTTCTTCTACAGCGGACTTGGCATCGCGCTGTTCGCGTGCGGCCTGCGCTTCCTCGGGGTGTTCTGGCGCAAAGAGGTTTTGATCGCCACTGTGGAGAGCCCGGCCGCTCAATAGCGCATCGCCGGAAACAAAACGAAAGGGCCGCCGAGTGGCCGCCCTTTCGTTTTCGCTGAGCACGCGACGATCACTCGTCGGACTCGGCGGCCTTTTCCTTCTTGTGCGCGGCGATGATCGGCTGCGCAATGTGCGGAGGCACGGGTTCGTAGCGCTCGAACGTCATCGCAAAGATGCCGCGCCCACCCGTGATCGACCGCAGATCGGTCACGTAGCGCTGCACCTCGGCGAGCGGCACGTCAGCCGTGATCACGCTCTTGCCACTGTTCTGGTCCATGCCGGCGACGCGCGCGCGGCGCGTGTTGAGGTCGCCGAGCACGTCGCCCATGTTGCCCTCGGGCACCGTGACCTCGAGCTTGACGATCGGTTCGAGCAGCACCGGCGTCGCCGCCTCGACGGCCTTCTTGAAGGCCTCGCGGCCCGCGACTTCGAACGCGATTGGCTTCGAGTCGACGGCGTGCTCCTTGCCGTCGTACACGATCACCTTGACGCCCGAAACCGGGTAGCCGGCGATGACACCGCCCTCGAGCACCGAGCGCACGCCCTTGTCGATCGGCGGCAGATAGCTCTTCGAGAGGTTCATGCCGACGAGCTCGTCGTCGAACTCATAGTCGCCGCTGCGCAGCGGCTCGATGCGCAGGTAGACCTCGCCGAACTGGCCGGCGCCGCCCGTCTGTTTCTTGTGGCGGTGGTGGCCTTCGCCCTTGCGCGTGATCGACTCGCGATACGGCACCTTGGGCAATTCGACGTTCAGGCCCAGGCTGTACTTGGCCTCGGCGCGGCGGACGGCCACGTCGATGTGCTGGTCGCCCAGCCCCTCGAGGATCGTCTGCTTGGTCGAATGCTCCTGACGCCAGTGAAGGGTCGGGTCCTCTTCGCACAGGCGGGTGAGGGTCGGGCTGATCTTGGTGCTGTCGGCCTGGGTCCGCGGCGAAACCGCGACGGCGTACAGGGCCTTCGGGAAGGTCGGCTTCTTCATCGGCACCGGGTGGGCCTTGTCGCCCAGGGTGTCGGTGGTGGCCGTGACCGTCAGCTTGGCCAGCGTGCCGATATCGCCGGCGTGCATCTTCTTGACGCTGATCTGCTCTTTGCCGCGCGCCACGTGCACGGTGCCCACGCGCTCCTCGGCGCCGCGCGAGTGATTCCACACGCGCGCATCCGACTGCAACACGCCAGCCACGACGCGGAAGTACGTGACCTTGCCGACGAACGGGTCGGCCGTGGTCTTCCACACGTACATGGCCAGATCGCCAGTGTCGTCGGCGTGGATCGTGCCAGGCTTCTCTTCCATGCCTTCAAGTGTGAAGGGCATGCCCTCCAGCGGCGACGGCAGGTAGCGCTCGATGCCTTCGAGGATCGGCAACGTGCCGATATCGGCCGTGGCCGACGCGACGAAGACCGGCACGAAGGTGCGGGCCTTCACTGCGGCGTGAAAGCCGCGGATCATCTCTTCGGGGGTGAGTTCCTCGCCGCCGAGATACTTCTCGAGCAGCGCGTCTTCGCCCTCGGCGGCCGCTTCCATCAGTTCGACGCGGGCCTTGGCCGCCGCATCCTGCAGGTCGGCCGGGATGTCGACGATCTGATCGCCCTTGCCCAGGCGCGCCTTCATCGACAAAAGGCCGACGACGCCCTTGAAGCTCGCCTCTTCACCGATCGGCAACTGCACCGGGATCAGCTTGGCCTTGAAGGTGTCGCGGATCTGCTGCAGCGTGCGCTCGAAGCTGGCGTTCTCCCGATCCAGCTTGTTGATCACAACGAAACGCGGCAGATGGTATTCGTCACACATCTGCCAGGCCAGCTCCGTGCCGACCTCGACGCCACCCACGGCGTCGACGACCACGATCGCGGCTTCAGCCACGTGCATGGCCGACCGCACCTCACCTTGAAAGTCGGTGAAGCCGGGCGTGTCGAGCAGGTTGAGCTTGTGATCGAGGAATTCAACCGGGATGACAGAGGTCGACAGGGAGATCTGTCGGCGCTTCTCTTCATCCTCGAAGTCCGAGACCGTCGAGCCATCCAGGACTTTTCCGTGCCGGGTAGTGGCACCCGTCGCGTAAAGAAAGGCTTCCGTTAAGGAAGTCTTTCCCGACCCGCTGTGGCCAACCAGCACCACATTACGGATCTTGCCAGATTCGTACTCTCGCATCGGCTGTACAAGCCTCCTTAGGGGAGCGTTTATCTGACGGCCACGCGGATGGTAACATGCCGCCCAAACCGCGTCAACGCAGCTTGAGGAAAATGACAGCAGACGGAGGCGAAAAGACCGCGGACGGCGGACCGCAGACCGCAGATCGTGCCGTCATTGCCTAAGTTGCGGCAACAAAGGGCATTCGAGACATTGCGCCAATCAATCACGACAGCTATGATCTCCAATCAAGCCGCCACCGAATGGGAGGTCTGCGGTCCGCCGTCCGCCGTCCGCGGTCAATCTTTATGAGCACCCCTTACGTGCCCCCGGTCGGGCCAAACAGCGCGCCGGCGCCGAGCCGCGAGATCTACGCACAAATGGGCGAGGCCAACGTCTTTCGCATGCTGGCGGATGTCTACGCCGAGCTCGAGCGCTCATCGATCCGCGGCATGTTCCAGGAAGACATGCAGGCCGCGTCTGAGAAAGCGGCCACCTTCTTCGTGGGATTGCTGGGCGGGCCTCCACTTTACCAACAGCGCTATGGCGCACCGATGATGCGCGCCCGGCACCTGCCTTTTCCGATCGACGAGCAGGCGCGTCAGGTCTGGCTGGCCTGCTGGGAGCCGGTCCTCGTCCGCGCCACCTCAGATTACAATTTCCCTGCCGAGCATCTGGATGGCTTTCGGCGCTTCCTGGCCGGCTTCTCGGCCTGGATGGTCAATCGGCAATGATCTGGTAACCGACTCTGCGCGGGGGATTTCGACGCATGAGGCGGGGCGGCGGAAACGCATGGATATCTGGCTCATCAATCGCTTTTCGTACATCATTCTCGCCACAGTTGTCCTGGTTGGCATGGGCGTCTACTTCGCCCGCAGCGGCTTCACGCGCACGCGGGCGCTGGCGCTCGGCGTCGCCGCGCTGGCCTTCTTCGTCGCCTGGGCCTCGCTGCGCACCGGCAACGGAACGACGACGAGCACTCAGGCTGCGACGCTTGTGCTGCGCGATTCGGAGCAGCCTGTGCTTGTGGAGTTCTACTCCGATTACTGCGCCGGCTGTCTCGCGGCGCGACCGGCCGTCGACTCGCTCGAGCGCGAACTGGGCGATCGGCTGCGCGTCGTCCGCCTGAACGTCGCCTCTGCTGCCGGGCAGGATCTGGCGACGCAGCTCCAGGTGGAGAACCGGACCCCGTCATTTGTGTTGCTTGACCCGGACGGCAATGAACTCTGGCGCGGCTTCGGCATCTTCGACGACGCCGCCGTGCGCGCTGCCCTGCCGGTCTCCTGAGCCCGGATGACGCGCCTCCTCTTTTTGTTTCTCGACGGCGTCGGGCTGGGTGCCGATGATCCGGCCGCCAATCCCCTGGCAGCCGCTGAGTTGCCGACGCTCACGGCGGCGCTCGCCGGCAGGCGTCCTCTGGCCAACGCGCCCCGCCTCGCCACGAATGCCGCGCTCTTCATCCCCACAGACGCCACGCTCGGCGTGGCCGGGCTGCCGCAATCTGCCACCGGCCAGGCCACGCTGCTGACCGGTCGCAACGTCTCGGCCGAGATCGGCGGACACTGGGGACCCAAGCCCAACGCCGCCGTCGCCGGGGTCCTGCGCGCCGGGTCGTTCTTTCATGAACTCCGAGCCGCCGGAAAGTCCGCAGCGCTCCTCAGCGGATATCCGCAGCGCTACTTTGACGGCATCGCCAGCGGCAAGCGCAGCTACTCGGCGATCCCGCTGGCGGCCACGGCTGCCGGGCTCACACTGGCGGGCGAGGCCGAGATCCGGCGCGGCCAGGCCCTGGGCGCCGACTTCACCAATGCCTTCTGGCGCAGCGAGCTTGATACGGACGTGCCGGTCTACACGCCCCGCGAGGCCGGGCAACGCCTGTCCCGGGCCGCGCAGGCCTATGACTTCGCCCTGTTCGAGCACTGGATCACCGACTACATCGGCCACCGGGGTTCGCTGAGCGACGGCATCGCTGTGATGGAGCAGTTCGACCAGGTGCTGGCGGGCGTCCTCGACGAGTGGGATCTCGACCGTGATCTGGTGGTCATCACCTCCGACCACGGCAACCTCGAGGATCTGACCCATCGGCACCACACCTACAACCGGGTGCCGACGCTTGTGCTCGGGGCCAGGCACGCGGCCTTCGACGATGTGCAGGACCTGACCGGTCTGGTGCCCGCCATGCGCCGGGCGCTCTGGCATTGACGCAGTGCGCAAGCCCTGTCTGTGCGGGATTTGGCCGCGGATCGCGCCGATGGTGTCGCCGAACGGCAGCGTCTGTGGCATCCGTGGGAGACGAATCCTATTCAAACAATCACCTCAGCCGAATCCGTGGCAAGATTGCGGTCCTGGCGAGGCATTGACGGCGGGCAAACATTACGTCAAATGACGGATGCGCGGCGGCTTGCCTTATAATTGGGGGATACGCCTATGGAAGCATTGTGGTCCACCTATGGCTTCTACCTGTGGGGCCTGACAACCCTGCTGGTGATCATCGCTCTGGTCTGGCTCGGCTGGCTCAGCTTCGGCCCGGAAGATTCGGCTGCCGGCGCGGGTCTCGATCCGGAAACCCAGGAACGCATCCAGTCGCTCCTCGACAGCCAGCCCGTGCTGGCCTCATCGATGGGCCGGGCCCTGCAGTTCACGGGCCTCGAGCAGTACACGGACGACACGGGCCGCGCCGCTTTCGCGCTGGCTATCTTCAACGCCCGCGGCGAAGGCCTGCTGATCGCCAACGATGCCGACTCCGGTCTGGCGATGCGCTCGCTGAAGAACTGGGCCGACGGCACCAACCTGTCTGTGCCTGAGCAGGCCGCCGTCACACAGGCGCGCGGCCAGCACAAGAGCTAATCGTTCAGGGCCTCTGCCCGACCACCGAAAGGAGCGTGCGTGTTCAGCTTCCGACCTGGTCGATCCAAAGAACCCGGCAAAAACGGCGATTCAAAATCGCCCTCCTTCAGCTCGCCCCGCGCCCCGGGAACAAACCCTTTCGGCGGCGGGCCCACCGGCAACGGCCATAACGCGCCCCGCCCTGTCGAGAGCGTTATTGGGCCGGGCCTGCACTACACCGGCACCCTCAGCGGCAACACCGGCCTCCGCATCGAAGGCTCTTTCGACGGCAAGATCGAAATCGGTGGCGCCCTGATCATCGCCGAGGGCGCCCGCGTAACGGCCGACTCGATCCAGGCAGGAGTCGTCTCAGTCGCCGGCACCGTCAAGGGCAACATCGTCGCCGACAAAGTCGAGATCCTCTCCACCGGCCGCATCTACGGCGACCTCAAGACAGGCTCATTCGCCTCCGAAGAGGGCGCCTTCCTGCGCGGTCAGATCACCATGCGCGACGGCTCCGAGCCCGACGAGCCCGAAGAAGAAGAAGAAGAAGAACCGACGCCCCAGCCGAAGGATCGCGCAGTGTGAGAGACGGCGGACCGCAGACCGTAAGTCAGACGAAGGACGAACGACGAAGGACGAAGGTTGTTTCACACAACCTTCGTCCTTCGCTTTTTGTTTTTCGTGAACGTCGTGGCTGTGAGATCTGCCGTCCGCCGTCTTTCCGCTTGACTCTCCTCCACAAGGAGAGTGTATAAAGGGCCCTGAGGGTTCGCGATGATCCGGATCGGCGATTTCTCGAAACTTAGTCACGTTTCAGTCAAGGCGCTGCGCCTGTACGACGAGATGGGCCTGTTGAAGCCCGTGTCGGTCGACACCTTCACGTCGTACCGTTACTACGAGTTCAACCAGCTCGCGCGTCTCTATCGCATCCTGGCACTCAAAGATCTTGGGCTATCGCTCGAAGAGATCGGGCGAGTGCTCGAGAACGATATCTCGGTCGAGCAACTGCGCGGCATGCTCGCGCTGCGTCAGGCCGAGATCCGTCAACGGATGCAGGAAGACGAGGCACGATTGGAGCGCGTGGCGAACTTGCTGGACCACTTGAATGAGGAGCCACCCATGTCCGTACATGCCGTCGTGATCAAGACCGTCGAGTCGTTCAAAGTCGCTTCAGTGCGGGGTGTCGTGCCGCAGCCGCCCGATCAGGGCATCCTCTGGAACGACCTGATCGCGTTCATGGATCTCAAGAAGGCCCGTATGGCCGGTCCGCCCTTCGCGATTTACCATGATCCTGATTTCCGCGAACAGGATTGGGACATCGAGGTCTGTCAGCCGATCATCGAGCCGGTGTCGTCCAGCGACAGGGTCAAGATCTACGACCTGCCGCGCGTCGAGATGATGGCCTGCGTGGTCCATCACGGCCCGTTCGCGACGCTGCAGACCGCCTATGACTCGCTGGCGAAATGGATCGATGAAAACGGCTACCGCATTGCTGGGCCGGCCCGCGAGATCAACCTGCGCCTCCCCGACACACCGGGTGATCAGCACGACCCGAACACGGTCAATGAGGTGCAATACCCGGTGGAGAAGGCGTAGGGCGCGAGGGGCGAGGAGCGAACGCTGCCGCGCAACCGTACAACGTAATCGCGCTTCTCGTTCAAACAGTGGCGCGGAGTTTCCCATCCGGCCGGGCACCACCGGACGTCAGGCGGCAGCACCGAACACCATCGCCCATGTGCACAACCGTAGGGGCGGCCCTTGTGGCCGCCCTCTTCATCGTGTCGAGCGTTGGCCGAAACGGGTCCAATCACACAATCATCGCCAATATGCGCCCCACCCGCACGGCCCCCGCATAGCCCGCCCTTTCAACCAAACGCACACAGGCCGTCAAAAACGAACGACGAATGACGAAGATGAAATAGCCCTTCCATCTTCGTCATTCGTCAGCGCCGCAGGCGCCGGCGCGCCCTCAGCGATCCACCGTGAACACCCCGCCCTCGCTGCGGCCGAAGACCTCGGGCGCGTAGAGCTCGTAGGCCTGGGCCGGGCGAACCTGGAAGACACCGTCGGTCTGCAGGTAGAGCAGATAGCTGTAGGTGTATGAGCCGGCCGGCAGGGTTTCAGCGAAGACACGCACGCGATCGTCGCGGACACTTTGATGACCGAACCACCAGCCGCCCCACCAGAAGTCGGGCTGGACGGCGCGCAGGCCGATCGGCTCATCCGTGCGCGGCGCCGTCAACAGGCTCGTGTCGATCGGCTCGGCGCCCGCCGGGAACAGATCCTCGAGCACCACGAAGTGCCGCTCGCTCGCCGTCGACACGTTCACGGTCACACGCACCGTGTCACCCACGCGCGCCGACGTGATCGTCGGGCACAACGGCTGATCGGCGCCGCCGCACTCCGTGCTCTCGAGTGCGTAGCTGCGGCTGATGACGAGGCCGCGGTCGACGGCCGGAGCCTCGCCCGCCGGCAGCACCACGTTGAGCGACGCGGTGTAGTACAACCGGCCATCGCCGGCGCTCCGCTCGAACGCCAGTTGATTGGCCTGCGCGCGGATGAGGTCGGCGGTGTGCGCCGAAGCCACGTCGGCCACCCCAGACGGATCCACGCTGCCCTGGAGCAGCAGCCCGTTGTTGAGTCGGACGGTGTAGTCGAAGCCGCCCTTTAGCTCGCCCGTGTGCTCGGCCCAACCACTGAGTGCAGTGAGCACCCAGGCGGTCTCCTCGGTCGTCTCCCAGGCATCGGCACGACGCGCGATCATCAGCCAGCGTACGACGTTCGGCGCCAGCGGGTTTTCGGGATCGTGGCGCAGCAGGGCTGCGAGCACCAGCGACGTCGAACGCGTCTGGCTGCCGGCCCACCACCACGACGACTCCTCGGTCGATGGCCAGCTCGCACCCGTCGCGCTGACGTCGGCACTCGATGTCAACGTGTCGATGATCGTCCGGGCGCGCGAGTCGTCCTCGGACATCGAGAGCGCCAGCAGCGCCTGGCCTTCCGGGCTCAGCCGATCGCGAAAGTCATAGAGCGTGTCGACGATGACGCCTGCGTCGCTGTTGGCAGTCGTCAACGCATAGGTCGTCATCGCCAGTTGGTCGATGCGCCAGTCCTCGTCGGCCGGCACGTCACCGGGATAGGTGTTGTAGGCCAGGCTGCCCAGGTACTCAACAGCACGCGGCAGCGTGTACTCGATCTGGCCCTGCACGGCCTCGCCCTCGAGTTGCCGATAGGTCCTCAGCGCAATCACAACCAGGTCCGTCAGCCGTTCGTCCGACGGCGCGTCGACCCAGTAGCCCCAGCCGCCGTCACCGCCCTGCAGGCTGTTGAGCGCGCGCACCGCGCGCTGGATGCGGCCGAGCAGCACCGACTGCAAGTCGGCCTGCGTGTCCGCCGCACGCAGAGCGCGCAGCACAGCGGCGTTGGCGATCAGGCGAGTCGCCCAACCGGCCGCGATCTCACGATCCGGCTGATCGGGATCTTCGAGCGCATTGAGCGCCGGCGCGAACGAGGCCATCAACGACGGCGTCACGCTCACGTCTAGGTCGGCCAACACGGCGCCGAAACGACGCGGCACGCCGATGCCCTCGACGCGGATGCCGGCTTCAGCGAGATCGCCCGATGTCGCGACGACTTCAGGCGCGAGGTAGCGGTAGATCGGGACAAGTTGCGCGTCGCCCTGCCCGAGCGTCGGCTTCGAGGCGTCGAACAGGCCGCCACCCTGCACCGAGAACGTCAGGTCAGCGGCGTCGCCGTCACCGACCGTCACCGGCCAGGCGATCTCGACCCGGCCGCCAGCCGGCACGTTGGCTGTCTGCTCGGTGTCGCCAGTCACCGTCACACCCTTGGCGGCGAGCAACACCTTCACATCGAGGGCGTCAGCACCGGCGTTGTCGACGACGGCCTTGAGGGTCACGGTGTCGCCGGCTGTAAAGAAACGCGGCGTGATCGGCCGGATCTGCAGCGACTTGCTGGCCACCAGATCCTGCTGTGTCGCGCCGACGCGCGTGTCGGCCGTGACAGCGCGGGCTGTCAGGCGCCAGGTCGTCAGGTTGTCGGGCAGCGTTACCTCGAACGTGAACGTGCCGTTCTCGTCGGTGACGCCCTGCGCGTTCCAGTAGGCCGTGTCTTTGAAGCGGCTGCGCGGTGTGGCCAGGTCCGCGACGCCTTCGCCACCGCCACCGCCGCCACCGCGGCCCAGAGCCCAGGTGTCATCGGGGATGAGGTCGCCTGAGACGTTCAGGCTGAGGCCAGTGCGCACGCCGAGCGGCGGCGGGCCGTAGAAGGCCTGATCGATCGGCTCGCTGTTCGGGTCGCTGAGTTTGAGCGCGGCGAGGTCAGCGACGCCGACCTCGACTTCGGCCTGTACCGGCGCACCAGAGGCATCGCGCACGTCGACGGTGTAGCGCACGATCTCGCCGGGCCGGGCATTGTCACGGTCCGGCGTGGCTGTGACGGTCAGCAGCTGCTGCTTCGGATCGACCAGGATGCGCGTCAGGCCGACGCGGTAGTCAGGTTGTTCGCCGGGCCGCACAACCACGGCCGACACATAGACGCCCGGGGCGTCGTCGGCGGTCAGCGGCAAGCGGTAGGTCGTCGCTGCGCCATCGAGCGTGATCACGTCATGGCGCAGCACGCCGTCGCGCTCGATCGAGATCAGGGCTACGGCACCAGCACCGAGTGGCGACGGGATCAACACCTCGGCGCTGTCGCCGGGGCTGTAGGTGCGCCTGTCGGTGGTCAGTTCGAGCCTGGCGTTCGGATCCTGGCGCCAGGCGATCTCGCCCTCACCAATCGCGTAGACGTAGGCGACGGCGCGGGCCTCGCGGCCGGCGGCATCGGTGACCGAAGCGATCAGCCGGTAGCTGCCGGCCTGATCGGGCGTGAGCGAGCCCGTCGCCCGGCCCTGCGCGTCGGTCGTCAGACGTTGCGAGCCCGCAGGCGTGCGGGTGTCTTCGCAGGTCCAGTTGTTCTGCCGCGAGATCGGGTCGACGATCTGCACACAGCTCCAGTCGACGCGTTCGAGGCTGGCCTGCACAACCTGGTTGGGGACGATCGCACCGGCGTTGTCGAGGCTGAGCACGTTGAACGACACGGCCTCATTGGCCGAGACGATGTAGCTCGACGCCGACACCCCGACCGACAGCTGACTCGGATGAGCGGTCACGCCCGCGTGGCCGGTCACCTGCACGTCGCCGGCCGGATCGGTGACGGTCGCCTGAATGTCGTAACTCACGGTGCGGCCGGGGTCAGCCGGTGGCGCCGTGAAGTTGATGCTCGCGCGGCCTTGCGCATCGGTCGTGGCGCTACCCTGGGCGATCAGGCCGAGGCCGTTCGATGTCTGCTGGCCGAAACTGTAGTCCGGGTCGGTGAAGCTGTAGTTGCCCGAGATGTCGCGGCCGACGAACGTCGGGCTGGCGAAGACCTGCCAGCTCACCGTCGCGCCAGAGACAGGCAGGTCAAAGAAGAAGCGCGCGTCGATCGTGGCGGTGACCGTGTCGTTGACCACGACGTCGGCCGAGCCGGGCGTGACTGTGACGTTGAACTCAGGCTTGCGGTACTCGGACACACTGTAGTAGGCGGTGCCGATCGCCGGGTCGTTCTCCGTCGAGCCGACGCGACGGACAACGATGTTGTACATGCCCAGGTCGGCGCCGGCGGCGATCGGAGCCGAGAGCGCGAACGTGCCGAAATCCGACAGTTCAACTGTGTCGGAAATGATTGCCTCTCCCATCGGTCCGTAGACGTTGACGAAGACCGAACCCAGGTCCGGCACCGTGTAGCGCGCGTCGTTGCGCGCACGCACGATGCCCTTGATCTCGGCCGTGTCATTGGGGCGATAGAGCGGCCGGTCGGTGGTGATGTAAGTAACCAGCGGCGTTTCGTCGTAGCGCTGTTCGACGTTGAACGCCCACGCTTCGAGGCCATTGCTCCAACCCGACGAGGCAGCGGCTATACGCTGCGGATCGTCCGAGATCGCGACGAGTTCGTAGTAGGTCGGGATATCTTCGTCCCAGGTGAAGGACGCGGTGCCGTCGGCGCCGGTGTTCGCCGAAGCGAGGCGGCTGCCGTCAGTGCGCCAGAGCGTGACCGGCAGATCCGCCACGGGCTCACCGGTGCGGATGTCGATGGCCCAGGCCATGCCGGAATGCAGGCCGGCCTTCATCGTCAGCTGGATGTTTGAGACGACGACGGCCTGATCCATCTCGCTGAGCCCGCCGTCGGGATAGGCCTGCAGCACGTACAGGCCGGGCGCGAGCGTGCCCTGCTCGGCCAGCGGCACCGATGTGACGATGCGCTCGTTGCGCGCACCCTCGGGCCGCACCGTCCAGCTGCGGCTGATCGACAACGGCGTGGTCGTCGTGCCGGAGCCGTTGGCGAAGACCAGGAAGGTCGCGGCATCGACAGGGGCCAGGTTGAAGCTGACGCTATCGACGTTACGGGTCGTCAGCGTGGCGGCTGTCGGGCCGTTGCCGCGATAGAAACCGGCCAGGCTGTTTGCGCCAAGTTGGGCCTGTGGCGGGTAATCGCCGACCGTGAACGTAAGTGTTTGTCGGTCAGTGAAAGCCGGTTGGCCATAGGGGTCGAGCATGCCGGGCTCGAGGGCAAGCGTATAGGTCGTGCCGGGCATCAGGTCGAACGACATCGCGTAAGTGAAATCGACTTCGTTCCAATACGTGTAAGCAAGCGTGGCCTTTGGCTCGATCGACACGTTGTTGTCGAGCGTCGCCACATCCATCGGCGAGTTGAAATACAGCACGACAGCGCCGTACGGGTCGACGTCGACGCCGCCATCGCCGGGATCGACCGAGTCGAGCCTGGCCGGCAGCACTGTCGTGAACGACGAGGACGTCGGCTCCATGGACGGGCCTTCGGAACCAGCCGCGCGCGCGCCATCGCCGAACGTGATCTGGTAGGTCGTGCCGAAGTCGAGTCGAGCGTTGGGCGTGAAGCCAAGGTTGCGCGAATCGTCTGACCACGTCAGCGAGCCGGGCACGAGGCCGTTCGGTCCCGAGAGCGCGAAGGCGGCCTCGGTGCTGGCCCGGTCCATCGGCTGATTGAACGTGGTCGTGATCGTCGTCCCCAGCGGCACATCGAAAGCGTCGAAAGCCGGTGTGGTGCTGACGATCGTCGGCAGCGCGATCGTGAACGACCAGGTGTAGTCAGAGGCGAGCACTGTGTTGACCGTGTCTTCGAGGCCCGCGGCGATGCTGGCCGTGTAGGTCTGCCCACCGATCAACGGGCGTTCGGGGCGAAAACGATACAGGCTTGTGGTGACCCACTCGCCGGTGCCTGGCACTTCAGGCGAGAACGTCAGCGGGTTGATCAGATCAGCCTGATCGGCGATAGCAGTGAGCGGCACGATCGGGCGGTTGAAAGCCACCGAGATGACGCTGTCGGCGGCGGCCTCGGCGGACTCGGGGGCCGGGTAGACCTGCAGGACGGCCAGGTCTGGCAGCGTCTGGAAGTCGAAGCCGAAGTCGCTGTTGAGCTCGAGGCCGGCGCGGTTGCGAACGCCCGCGGCGACCTGAGCCTGATAGTGCTGGCTGTGGGCGAGCGGCTCGGCGGGCGTGAAGGTCAGGGTCGAGTCGTTATCGCTCCAGGCGAAACTCCCGTCAATAGACGAGCCATCGTCGGCGATCAGCTTGAAGGCGCCCTCGGCGCTGGAGCGGTCCATCGGCGCGTCGAAGTAGACGACGACGGGCGCGGCCGGCGACTGCTCGGCGCCAGGCTCCGGCAGCCGGTCGATGACGGCTGGCGGGACGGCGGGGAGCGGTGTGGGCGACGGCGCCGGGGTGTTGGTGGGCTGCGGCGTCATCGTCGGCGCCGGCGCGAAGAAGGAACAGGCCAGCGAAGCAGCCACGAGGGCAGACATCGCCAGGGACACACGCGACCGCACGGTCTTGTGAGAGATGGTCATGATCAGATTCCTGCAGGTTGGGTCCACCAAATTGTACGAGAAAGACGCCGTTC
>CAYZRP010000093.1:0-28057 GCA_964480865.1 uncultured Anaerolineales bacterium
ACGCTCTACGCTCTACGCTCTACGCTCCACGCTCTACGCTCCACGCTCTACGCTCTACGCTCCTCCCTGGCCCGAAGCCTGCACAGGTGCAGCCAGACGACAGTGACTATAATGCGACATAACGTGACGATGTGGAGATGAACGCTGCCCATGGCTGCCCCGACGATTGAAAGCCGAGCTCCTGTGACGCCCGCCAAACAGGCGGAAGGCAACCCCGTCTGGCGAGTGGCCGTGGCGGCCCTGGTCCTGCTGGTGTTGAGCCCGATGGGCGCAGCCGTCGACGTGCCAGGCTGGTACGCCACCGCACGTCAGGCGCTGGGGGCCGAGCCGCAGGATCTGGCGGCGGCGTCAGCGGCGCTCGACCGGGCCGTAGCCCGTCTGCCATACGATGGCCTGACTCAGTTCCGTGGCGGCCAGATCGCCCTGGCAAGCGGCGAGGCGGACGAGGCCGTGCGGCGTTTCGAGGACGCCTTCAAGCTGATTGACGTAGGTGCGACCGAGCATCTCGCGCTGGGTGACGCCTTCCTCGCGCAGGGCCGCCGGGCTGAGGCTGCCGCCCAATTCGAAACCGCGCGCGACCTGGCGCCGGGGCAGCCCGAGCCGCTGTCGCGCCTGGCAGCCGCGTATGAGGCCGACGGCCGATGGGTCGACGCGGCCGGCGCGTTGGCGCAGTTGAGCCAGGCTGGTGCGGCAACGTCTGAGCAGTTGTACCGATTAGGTGTATTGACCGCCGCCACCGATCCGACAGCCGCAGGCGCGCGTTTGGCCGTGGCCGCCGAGGTGCCGTCGGTGCATCAGGCACAGGCCCGGCACCTCCTCGAAGCCGTGACCTCCGCGACCGGCCAGAGCGACCAGGCCTTCGCGTTCGCGACGGTCGGCATCGCACTTGTGCAATTGGAAGAGTGGCCGCTGGCCGAGGTCGCGCTGCAGAGGGCCGTCGATGCCAACAACGGTTTTGCGGACGCGTTTGCGTATCTGGGATTGGCACAGGATCGGCAGGGCAAAGATGGCGAGCCAGCCCTGGCTCAGGCCGCCGCCCTCGCGCCCGACTCGCCGCTGATCAGTTTTCTCTATGGCCTGCACTTCAGAGGCTTGAGCGAATCGGCCAGGGCCATCCCGTGGCTGCATAAGGCCCAGGCCGCGGACCCGGCCAACCCCGCGATCGCGGCCGAGCTTGGCGGGGCGTATGCCGCCACCGGTGATCTGACGAACGGCGAGGAGTGGTTCCGCAAGGCGGTGTCGCTCAACGATCGCGATGGTCAGTTCTGGCTGCTGCTGGCACGCTTCTATGTGGATCGTGAGTACAAGGTCGCTGACGAGGGTCTGCCGGCTTCGCGAATGGCCGTCGGGCTCAATCCGGCCAGTGCGCTGGCAGCGGATGCGCTCGGCTATGCCTTGATCCTCACCGGCGACGGGCTGACCGGAAAGCAGGAACTCGAGCGCGCCCTGACGATCGATCCGAACCTGGCCGCCGCACATTACCACCTCGGCGTGTACTACGTTGGCGTCGGCCAGGTCGAGAAGGCCGAGCCGTATTTCAACCAGGTGCTCGCGCTCGACCCGCAAGGCCCGTACGGCGACCTTGCGCTGAAAGCCAAGGCGTTGATCTCGCCAGCGCCGTGACGCTCGATCCGGAATAAGAAACCCGAAGGGCGAACGACGAGTCTTGTTCCTGTAGACTCGTCGTTCGCCCTTCGGGTTTCTTTCCGACCCGCCATCAAACATCCCGTCGTCCCGGTTCGTCTTCATGCAGGGTAATCGCGTCTTAATCGGCGCAGCGGGGGAACTTGCCACGAATTCCACGAATTGAAACGAAAGAGCACGAAGTCAGCATTATTTGGCTGAGGCTTGAGAACTCTTCTTGATATCCTTCGTATCCATTCGTTTCAATTCGTGAAATTCGTGGCAAGAAAAGGATCTTCGACAACAAGACGCGATTGCCCTGCGTCTTCATGAGCCATTTCGTTGTACGACTCCCGCTGCGCTACAATGAGTGCCATGTCGCGCGGGCTCGGACCTACCCTCCTGCTCTCCATCGCTCTTGCCCTGGCGGCCTGTGGCGCGCCGCAGCCCACAGCGTCTCCGGACGGCGTGATCCTGAAAGACGACTTCTCATCCGTCGATAGCGGTTGGACACGCCAGACGAGCCTCGAGCAGACCGTCGACTACAAAGACAGCGCGTACGCGATCAAGGTCGACCAGGCTCAGGTCGATGTCTGGGGCCAGCCGGGGCTCGACCTCAACGACGTGCGCATCGACGCCGAAGCCGCGCGGGCCGACGGGCCGGCCGACAACGCTTTCGGCGTCGCCTGCCGGCTGACCGGCGAGCGCGATGATGCCAACTACGTCTACTTCATGATCAGCAGCGATGGATACTTCGCCGTCGTCCGCCAGCACAATCGCAAGCGAACCTTTCTCAACCCGGCCGGCGACTTCGAACCGCTGTCTGCGATCGACCAGGCGCCGGGCGCCGTCAACCGGCTGAGCGCCACCTGCCAGGGCCAGACCCTGACGTTCAGCGTCAACGGCCAGACGGTCGGCACTTACACCGAAACCGAGCTCACCCACGGCGACGTGGCCGTCATGGCCAGTTCGTTCAACGAGCCGGGTGTGCGCATCTTGTTCGACAACGTCATCGTCCGCCAACCTTGAGCCATGTCAGACAAAACTCTCTTCTCCAAGATCATCGACGGCGAAATCCCGGGCACCTTCGTGTATCGCGACGATCGGATCGTGGCAATCCGCGACATCGCGCCACAGGCGCCCACCCACATCCTGATCATCCCGGTCAAGCCCCTGTCGGGCATCGAGACGGCCGAGCCTGAGGATCAGGCCCTGTTGGGCGACCTGTTGCTCGTCGGCGCGAAGCTGGCGCGCGAGCTCGGCCTCGAAGCCAGAGGCTATCGGCTCGTCATCAACGCCGGCGAGGACGCCGGCCAGACGGTGCCGCACCTTCACGTCCACCTGCTCGGCGGCCGGGCCATGAGCTGGCCGCCCGGATAGAGCGCACGAAGCTCGGCGAATGACAAAAGACGAAGGTCGAAGGTCGAGTGGCTACCCGACCTTCGTCCTTCGTCTTTTGTCATTCGTCGGGACATAAGTCACCCTGCGACCAGCCGCGATTCGCTATCTTTCCGGGACAAACAGGTATAATCTTTTTTCAGCGTTTTCGAACCCAAGATCATCGAAACGACACGCGGAGACGGATGTCACTCAAGGATACTTTGAACGGCGAACTCAAGGATGCCATGCGCAGCGGCGCCGAAGTTCGCAAGACGACCCTGCGCCAGGTGCTGGCGGCCATTCGCCATGCCGAACTCGAACAGCGCACGGCGGCCGTCAAGAAGATCGGCGGCGAACCGACCGATGCCCAGATCAAGGAACTCGAGTCGTTGGCACTGACCGACACCGACATCGTCGCCGTCATCCAGAAAGAGGCCAAGGCGCGCCGCGAAGCGATCGCGGACGCCGAGAAGGCCAGCCGCCCCGACCTCGTCGCCGCCAACCAGGCGGAACTCGACGTGCTCGAGGCCTATCTCCCCAAAGCGCTCACCCGAGATGAACTGGTCGAGTTGGCCCGCGCCGCCATACAGGAGGCCGGTGTGTCAGACGCCAAGGGCCTGGGCGCCGTGATGAAAATCCTGACCCCGCGCACCAAAGGTCGCGCGGATGGCAAGCTTGTCAACGACGTGGTGCGTGAGCTGTTGAGTTGAGTCAGCGGTCACGCGTGGGAGCACCATGATCGGAGCCCCCGTCGAACAGACGCCACCAGCACTGCATCGCGATCACGGCCAGACCTTCGGCCGACGAGCGATGTTTGCCGTATTGTGGCTCATCCTGGTGGCGGGTTCGGCAACCCTCGCCGCCGCGCCACGCACCCTGCCCGCCGTCCTCAACGTCGAGGTTGGATCGCCCGCTCCGCAGGACGTGCTCGCGCCGCGCTCGGTGTCTTTCGAAAGCGCCTCATTGACCCAACAGGCGCGCGACCGCGCGGCCGCCGCCGTCGCCGACGTCTACGATCCGCCCAACAGCCGCATCGCGCGCCAACAGATCCTGCTCCTGCGTGATGTGATCGGCCAGATCGACGACCTGCGTGCGGACACGCGCATCTCACTCGCCGACAAGCAGGCTCAGCTGACCGCCCTGCCCGATCTCCCGCTGACAGACGCCGCCGCCTCGCTGATCCTGCGGTTCTCGGAAGACGCCTGGATCACGACGCAGAACGAAGCCCTGGCCGCGCTCGAGCGCGTGATGCAAAGCCAGGTGCGCGCCGATCAACTCGAGATCGTGCGCCGCTCGGCGCCGGCCGTGCTCAGCGTCGACCTCACCGACGAGCAGGTCACGGCCGTGACGGCCTTGATCAACCCGCTGATCATCCCCAACAGCCTCTACGACGACGTCGCCACAAATACGGCCCGTCAGGCCGCCCGCGACAACGTCGGGCCCGTCGTGCGCCAGATCCTGCGCGGGCAGGCCGTGCTGCGTCGTGGTCAGGTCGTGAGCGAGTCGGATATCGAAGGCCTGCAGGCGCTTGGCCTGAGCGACACGACAGGCGATCAGCGCCAGCTATGGGTCACGGGCGCCGCCGCGCTGCTCGGTGGCCTGATCATCGCCGCGTACTGCTGGCGGTTCAGGCCAGATGTGTCGCGCAGCCTGCGCCTGGCTGCAGCGTTCACGGCGCTGGCGCTTCTGCATCTGGCCGTCGCTGTCCTGGCCCTCCGTGAGCCAATGCCGATGCCGCTGCTCATTCCCACAGCGGCATTGGCGATCATCTTCACAGCGCTCTCAGGGCCGCAGTTCACGATCGTGGCCGTTGTGGTGTTGAGCGGTCTGGTCGGGTTGATGTCCGAGAGCCAGCCTGAGCTGGCCATCTACAGCATCGTGATGGGCGTGATCGCCGCGATCGTGTTGCAGCGCGCGGATCGGCTGAACCTGTTCTTTTGGGCCGGGTTGGGCGCCGCGATCGGCGGCAGCGGCGTTCTGGCGGTCTGGGCGTTGCGCGATCCACTGCTGGAGCCCTTCGACATCGCGCTGCGGCTCGCCTTCGCGGTCGTCAACGGCGGAGCCTCCACAGCGATCGCGTTGTTGATCCTGTTCGCGATCGGCGGCATCCTGGGGTTCACCACGACGCTGCAGCTTGTGGAGTTGTCGCGGCCGGATCATCCGTTGCTGCGCTACATCCTGCGCAATGCGCCCGGCACCTATCAGCACAGCCTGCAGGTGGCCAACCTGGCCGAGCAGGCCGGCGAACTGATCGGCGTCAATCCGCTCCTGTTGCGCGTCGCGGCCCTCTACCACGACTGCGGCAAGGCGCTCAACCCGCAATACTTCATCGAGAACCAGCTCGATCAGACCAACCTGCACGCCGATCTCGATCCGGTCGCAAGTGCTCAGGTGATCATCCGCCACGTCGAAGACGGGCTGATGCTGGCCGGGCGCTACCGTCTGCCGCCGCGGATCCGGGACTTCATCGCCGAGCATCACGGCACGTTGACGACCCGGTTCCAATACGTGCGCGCCATCGAGGCCGCCGGTGGAGATGCCAGCCAGGTCGACATCAAACGCTTCACGTATCCGGGCCCTGCGCCGCGCAGCCGCGAGACCGCGCTGCTCCTTCTGGCCGACAGCCTGGAAGCCAAGACCCGGGCCGATCGACCGCAGACCGACGAGCACATCACCAAGATCGTCACGCGCATGGTGGAGGATCGGGTCAACAGTGGCCAGCTCGATAACACCGGTTTGACGCTTCAGGAACTCGGGATCATCAAGCGCTCCTTCATCAACACGCTGCGTGGCCTCTATCACACGCGCATTCAATATCCGGAACTGCCGACCGCCAACGCTGCCGAACCCGAGTTGATCGAGGCGGCCCCGCCAGTTCCTGCGCCCGTCGTGACCAACAAGGCCGACGACGCCGACGATCCTACGGCTCCCCATGTCTCGCCCGCCACACCGCATCCAGATCCAGGCCACCGTCCGGCTGTCGCCTGACGTCGAGCGCCGCCTGACGCGCGTGGTGGCCCGCGCCGCTCGCGTCGCGCTCGAACGCTGCTCCGCGTCGCCCGGCTCGCTCTCCATTCGCGTGGTCGGGGATGCCGCGATCCGCAAACTCAACCGCGACTTCCTTGGCCACGACTACGCCACCGACGTGCTCTCGTTCCCGGCCGACCCGCTGCCCGATGATGAACGTTACTTCGGCGATTTGGCGCTCTCGCTTCCACGTGCCCGCGCACAGGCTCGCGCTGGCGGCCATTCGCTCGATGACGAGCTGCGACTGCTGACCGTGCACGGTGTTCTGCACCTGCTCGGCTTCGACCATGACACACCCGCCCACCAGCGACGGATGTGGCGCGCCCAGGCCCAGATCCTTGAAGCGCTCGGCTCGAGCGTCACAGCGCCAAAGCCCGTGCACGCGGAACCTGTCGCGGCCCGCTGAGCGTGAGCCCGCGCGGATGGGGTGTGCAGCCCTCATGCCGCTGATCCGTGATCGATCTTGTCTGCGGAGACTGTGGCTGTACGGTTCCTTGTACAGGGCTATGCCACGCGTTGACGAACAAGACCGAGATGGTATACTTCCGGCAATGAAGTCAGTGACGACGACCCAACAGGCTTGCATGTGTAGAAGGCGGAGGCGAACAGCCGCTGCCTGATTTCGCTTGCCTGAGTCGAGCGTTTTCGGAAACAAGCTGCCGCCTCCCACATCACTGTGGGGGGCGGTTTTTTTTATGATCTCTACCACTGCACCCTCCCGCGCGCCCCTCCGACGGCGACCGCTGCCGCGAGACCGCCACCTGCCCGACGCACATACCGGGTTGGAACGCGGCTATGCGGCCGTGGGCCTGACGGATCTCGTCGGCCATACGCCCCTGCTGCGTTTGAGCCGGGTTACTGCCGACCTTCCGGCCGGCATCGAGGTTTTCGCCAAGGCCGAATGGTTCAACCCGAGCGGCTCGATCAAGGATCGACCCGCGCTGGCGATCCTGCGCCACGCGTTGCCCGAACTTCGGGCCGGCAAGATCGCGCTCGACTCGACTTCCGGCAACATGGGCATCGCTTATGCGACCCTGGGTCGCGCGCTGGGCGTCGAGGTGAGGCTGGCGATCCCGGCCAACGTCAGCCCGGAACGCCTGGCGATCCTGCGCGCGCTCGGCACCGACCTGATCCTGACCGATCCGACCGAAGGCTCGGATGGCGCGATCCGGGCAGCCCGCGCGCTGGCGGCGGCAGAACCCGATCGCTACCTTTACCTGAACCAGTACGACAACCCCGCCAACTGGCGCGCGCACTACGAGAGCACAGGCCCCGAGATCCTGCGTCAGACGGGCGGACGGGTAACACACTTCGTCGCGGGGCTGGGCACCAGCGGCACGCTGATGGGCGTCGGGCGCGCACTGAAGGCTGCGGACCCGTTGGTGCAGATCGCGTCGGTCGAGCCCGAGACGGCCTTCCACGGCATCGAAGGCTGGAAGCATATGGCCACAGCCATCGCGCCCGGGATCTACGATCCGGCCCTCGCGGATCGTCGCCTGACCGTGAGCACCGAGGCCGCGCATGCAATGACGCGTCGACTCTCGCGTGACGAAGGCCTGTTCGTGGGCATCTCGGCCGGTGCGGCGGTGGCCGCAACGGTGCAGCTGGCACGCGAGAGCAACGGCGGCGTGTTCGTCACGGTGCTGCCGGACTCGGGCGCCAAGTATGCGAGCGACCGCCTGTGGAACCAGGCACTGGCATGAGCACGCAAACGACGATCACGGCCGCGGCCTATCTGACGCTCAGCGCGCATCTCGAGGCGGCCTATCCCAATGAAGGCGCCGGGTTGCTGCTGGGCACGACCGACGGTGACGAGCGCCATGTGACGGCGGTGCTGACGCTGCCCAATCGCTGGGACGGCGCCGAGCAATACCATCGCTTCCTGCTCACGCCGCAAGACATGCTCGCCGGCGAGCAGGAAGCCGCCCGCCGCGGCCTGGACGTCATCGGCATCTTCCACTCGCACCCCGATCATCCGGCTGAGCCCTCAGGCTTCGACCGCGACTGGGCCCTGCCCTGGTATGTCTACACCATCTCGCGCGTCAGCGACGGCCGGTTGGATCACACCCGTGCCTGGCGCCTGCGTGATGATCGCACCGGCTACACCGAAGATACGTTCTCGATCATCGGCGAGCCTCAAAGGACACCATGACCACCATCCGCATCCCTACCCCGCTGCGCCAGTACACCGGCGGCCAGGCCGAGATCGCCGTCGCTGGCCCTGACGTCGGCGCCGTGCTGGCCGACCTGACCGGCAAGCATCCGGCGTTGCGCGGCCACCTCTACACAGACGGTGGCGACCTGCGCGCCTTCGTCAATGTCTTCCTCAACGACGAAGATGTGCGCTACCTGCAGGGTGCATCGACGCCCGTGAGCGAGGCCGATCGCCTGATGATCGTGCCGAGCATCGCCGGCGGCAGCGACGCGCCGTTGACCAGGGTCGATCACGCCGCGCTGCGCGTGAACCAGGCGACGATCATCACGCTCGCGGTGCTGGGTTTTATCCTCAACCAGCCGTGGCTGGTGGCCCTGGTGGCAGCGGTCATGACCATCGGCACTCTGTTGCGCCGGCCGGGCTTTCGGCCGCTGTACACGAGCGTCCTCAGGCCACTGGGCTGGGTCAAACCGGATGTGATCGCCGATAACGCCGAGCCGCACGTCTTCGCCCAGGGGCTCGGCGCGGCCTTCCTGTGGGGCGCCACGATCGCGCTCTTCGCCGGCGCAAGCGTGCTGGGCTGGGCCCTGACCTGGCTGGTGATCGCGCTGGCGGCGCTCAACCTGTTCGCCGGGTTCTGCGCCGGCTGCTTCGTCTACTACTGGCTGGCGCGGCTCAAGGCGCCGGGCTTCCTGAAGACGCCGCCGGCCGGCACGTTTCCGGGGCTGCGGCCGCGAAGCTGAGAGACCGCGCGCAACCGCCGGTTGCGGACCGCAGGAGTTGACGACAGGACACTGATGCGAGGGACACACCATGTCGGTTGAAGACTTGCTGGCTCGAACCTTGATCGCGCTGGCCCTGGCCATCGCGGGCTTCATCGCGTTTCGGGTATGGCGCGGCGCACAACTGCGGCGCGTGCGCGAGGCCGGGCCGACGACACCTGGCCTGAGCGATTGGCACGGTGATCGACGAGCGATCCTGTACTTCACGACGCCCGATTGTGGGCCGTGCCGCACCACCCAGCGACCGGCGTTGAAGAAACTCGAGTCCGAGCTCGGCGACGCCGTGCAGGTGATCGAGATCAACGCTGCCGAGGAACGCGCGGTCGCCGACCATTGGGGCGTACTCTCAGTGCCGACCACCTTCGTGCTGGGCGAAGACGGCCGTCCGCGCCACGTCAACATCGGCGTCACCGGGTATGATCGCCTCAAGCGCCAGCTGGCGGCCTAAAGACATGTGGCCGCGAGTTGCGCGAATTCCGCGACTAAATGGGTTGATGCGATCTCTGAAGCGAATTCAGCCAACCATTCGCGCAATTCGCGGCCAAAATCTGAAATCCAGTTCCACAGGGCTCTGAAAGGACCATCGACTCGCATGAGCATTGCACCGAACCGCGTCCAGCCGGAGGCCGTGACGCTGAGTAACGACGAGATCCTGCGCTACAGCCGGCACCTGATCATGCCGGAGGTGGCGCTCGACGGGCAGAAGAAACTCAAAGCCGCCAGCGTGCTGTTGATCGGCACCGGCGGGCTCGGCTCGCCGCTGGCGCTGTACCTGGCCGCGGCCGGCATCGGCAAGATCGGGCTGGTCGACTACGACGTCGTCGATCAGACCAACCTGCACCGCCAGGTCATCCACGGCGAGTCGAGCGTTGGCGTGCTCAAGGTCGAGTCGGCCAGACGCCGCATGCTCGACCTCAACCCCGACATCGAGGTCGTGATGTACAACGAGCCGTTCACGTCCGAGAACGCGCTGCGCATCGCGGCCGACTACGACGTCCTGGTCGACGGCACCGACAACTTCCCGACGCGCTACCTGGTCAACGACGTCTGCGTGTTGCTTGGCAAGCCCAACGTCTACGGCAGCATCTTCCGCTTCGAGGGCCAGGCCTCGGTCTTCTACGCCAAGGAAGGCCCGTGCTACCGCTGCCTGTTCCCCGAGCCGCCGCCGCCCGGGTTGGTACCCTCGTGCGCCGAGGGCGGTGTGCTGGGAATCCTGCCGGGCACGATCGGCACGATCCAGGCAACCGAGACGATCAAGTTGATCCTGGGGATCGGCAGCAGCCTGGTCGGGCGGCTGATGCTCTACGACGCGCTGGCGATGACATTCGAGGAGGTCAAGCTGCGCAAGAACCCGCGCTGCGTGATCTGCGGCGAGCACCCGAGCGTAACCGGGCTGATCGACTATGAGCAGTTCTGCGGCGTGCCGGGGCATGACCACGAGAAGGACGAGACGGTCAGCCGCTGGGATCTGCCGGTGACGGAGCTGGACGCGCGGCTGAAGGCCGGCGAGGACCTGAAGATCATCGACGTGCGCGAGCCGCACGAATGGCAGATCTCGCACATCGAGGGCGCGCGCCTGATCCCGCTCGGCGAACTGGCCGCGCACATGCACGAACTCGACTCGGCGCAGGAGTACGTGCTGCAGTGCAAAAGCGGCGCGCGCTCGATGAAGGCGCTTGAGCTGCTCTACACGGCCGGCTTTCGCAAGCTGCACAACCTCAAGGGCGGCATCAACGCCTGGGCCCGCGAGGTTGATCGCAGGATCCCGTTGTATTGACTGGCTCTGACGCGTGCTTCGAGGCGCCGCGCGGCTATCGCTGCGCGGCGCCTTCGTATTTCCCTGCCAATCCCGCTACCTCAAAAAATCTCCGGTTGGCGCACTCCTTGCATCTAGGGCCTTGTTTGGATCAGTACGCCTGAGGCAAGGGGCTGTAGTTCACCATCATGATGCGGGATTTCGGATCGAAGGACGTTGCGAGTCGAGCCCGGGCGGCCACACCGACCGGTGGCCGCGCCGACGCCCACCTCATCGGTCTTCTGGCCGAGCTCAACGCGATCCTACGGGAAGACGACGGGCCCGACCTGCAGGTCCAGCAGATGCTCATCCTGGCAGCCCAGGCGGCCCACGCCGACGGCGCTGCCCTGTGGGCCGATCCAGACGGCGTGGGTGAACTCGGCTGCGTGGCCTCGGTGGGCCTGTGCGCCGACACTCCAGCGCCGCACCCGGCCGCCGGGCCGCGGACGATGGCTCTGCGGATGACGGCCTTCGGCGTGGCCGTCGGCATCCTCGAAGCCCGGCGCGCGTCGAACGCCCCGCCCTTCAGCCTCGAGGATCACGACCACCTCGAGGTGTTCAGCGGCACGATCGCGCTCGCCATCCACAGCCAGCGCATGTGGGAGCGTCTGGCGCACAGCGTCGCGCGCCAGCGCCTGCTCGACAAGGTACACCGCCACTTCCAGGAAACCCTGGAGCTGGGCACCCTGATCCCTGCGATTTTCAATGAGGTGGATCGCGCCATTCAGGCCGAGGGCCAGTCGATCTGGCTGCTTGATCCGTCAGTCCCGGGCCGGGGCCCGTCGCGAACGGCCACCTGCCGTTTCGCGGCCGGGGTCGGCGCGCCCAACGTCCTCAACCTGACTGTGCCGCTGGATTTCAGCCTGGTGGGGCAGAGCATCCTGGCTCAGCGGCCGCTGCTCATCGCTGATGCACAGCGCGACCCGCGTTGGAATCGCCAGGCAGACGAGCGCACCGGCATGATCACGCGCACCGTCATGAGCGTGGCCATGGTGCGCGAAGGCCGGGCCATCGGCGCCATCCAGGCGATCAACAAACAGGGTGGCCAGCCGTTTGACGAAGATGACCTGTATCTGCTCAGCGACATCGCCAACAGCGCGGCCATGGCGATCGAGAACGCCAGCCTGTTCGCGGCGTTGCAGTCGAGCTACGACCTGACCCTCGAGGCGCTCTCCAGCGCGCTGGAGTTGCGCGACCGTGAGACCGAAGGTCACTCGCGGCGGGTCGTCGCTTACACCCTGCGGCTGGCACGCCAACTCGGCATCGTCGAGCCCGATCTCGCGCACATCCGCCGCGGCGCCCTGCTCCACGACGTCGGCAAGATCGGCGTGCCCGACGGCATCCTGCGCAAGCCAGGCCTGCTCGAACAGGATGAACGCGATGAGATGAAGCGCCACCCGGCGCTTGGCTACGAGATGCTCATCGGCATCGCGCCGTTGCGCCCCGCCCTCGATGTCGTGCTGGCTCATCATGAGCGTTGGGACGGCCACGGCTATCCGCTTGGCCTGCGCGGCGAGGCCATCCCGCTCTCGGCCCGCCTGTTCGCGCTCGCCGATGCCTTCGATGCGATCACGTCGGATCGGCCCTACCGCAGCGCCCGACACTACGATGAGGCACGCGCCGTTATCCACGCCGAAGCCGGCAAGCAGTTCGACCCCCTGATCGTCCAGGCCTTCCTGTCGGTGCCGTCCAGCGAATGGGAGACCATCCGCCTGAGCGTCGAGCGCGACCTCATGCGTTGGCGCCAGGACCGCGCCGTCCTCCTCAACACCGGCTACGACAGCATCCGCGCGATCGGCAGCGCTGAAGAGTGGGATTGAGAGAAGACCGCTGACCGCGGACGGCGGACCGCAGAAGGGCCGGCTGCCGCGAAGACGACGGACGAAGGTTGAATGGCCTTTCGACCTTCGTCCGTCGTTATCCATAGCCTATACATTTTGATCATCCCTCCGACCACCGCTTGCGGCCAACCTGTCTCGGAGTCGCTGTGTGAATGTTGCCGCGGTTGGCGCAGTGCGGTGAGCGTTCGCCAATCGCCGTGTCATCCTCGACATCCACAGCCAACTGCCTGAACGGTTCTTGATGCGATGTTCGGGTCTCCTCTCTCGTTGCCCATGGTTCACGGTGTCTCATCCCGTCATGGCATCCAAAGTGCCGCAACGCCTTCGAGTATCCGGGCGATCGGCCTGACACACGGCGTGGCATCCAGAGCGGCATCTCCCTACGGGCCGCGTGTCATCCAGAGCCGCATCGCCCCGCGCGTCGCGTGTCATCCAGAGCCGCATCGCCCCGTGCGCCGCGTGTCATCCAGAGCCGCATCGCCCCACGCGCCGCGTGTCATCCAGAGCCGCATCGCCCCGCGCGTCGCGTGTCATCCAGAGCCGCATCGCCCCGCGCGCCGCGTGTCATCCAGAGCGCCTGGCCACGGTGGCTATAAGTCCTGCCGAATGAGCGCGAAGGATCTCCTGTCGGACTCAGTGGCCCTGGTGGACACCCGCTGAAGGCATGCGAGTCTGCGGAGGAGATCCTTCGCGCTCATTCGGCGCAACTCTTTGCGCAATGGGTTAGGCGCTCTGGATGACACGCCGTGGTTGGGGGCACGTCAGGGGCGGTGGTGCGTCACGGACAATGTCGCGTCACGGGCGGTGATGCGCCACAGACGATACCGTGCGTTGACGGGTACTCCGAGCCTTCCATGCGGCTTCGCTGCAAGTGTGCAAGCACGGGTTGTCGGGCGCCTGAAGGTCGGTGCCGGATTTTGTACGCGGATCGCGCGGAGCTATTTTCGATGGCTTCCGCGTGATCCGTTTCGATCCGCGCGATCCGCGTACAAGGCTTACTGGCTTGAGACGGCCTGACACCTCGCCCGTGCACACCGCTGCAGAACGCCGTGGCTATGGCCCGTGGTGCTGATATGATTGCGCGATGTCTTCGAATGAACTGACCTACTATGGCGGCCAGGCTGTGTTGGAAGGCGTGATGATGCGCGGGCGCAAGGCCATGGCCGTGGCGGTGCGCGCACCCAGCGGCGACATCGTCGTGCACACCGAGCCACTTGGGCGCTTCTATGCCGGCCCGTTCGCGCGCATCCCGTTTCTGCGCGGGCTGCTCGGTCTGTGGGACGCCTTCGGCCTCGGCTACAAGAGCCTGAACTTCTCGGCCCAGGTGGCTGAACGAACGGCCGACGCACCCACCGATCGCGCGGATACGTCCAAAGGCGCCGGGCCGGATTGGGGTGGCTGGTTGACCCTGGGCATCACGCTGGTCGTCGGCATCGGCCTGTTCTCGGTGTTGCCGACGTCATTTGCCTACTGGCTCGAACTCAACCTTGGCCTGGCGTATTGGATGACGACCCTGATCGAGGGCACGATCCAGATCGTGCTGCTCCTTGGGTATTTGTGGTTGGTGGGCCGCGTGCCCGAAATCCGGCGCGTGTTCGGCTACCACGGTGCCGAGCACCAAACGATTCACGCCTTCGAGGCCAGTGCGCCGCTGACTCCAGAGAGCGCGGCGCGCTTTCCGCTCGCACATCCGCGCTGCGGCACGGCCTTCATCCTCACGGTCGCGGTGATCGCGATTGTGATCTTCAGCCTGGTCGGCCCGTTGCCGCTGCCGCTACGCATCGCCTCGCGATTGCTGCTGGTGCCGGTGGTGGCGGGCATCGCCTACGAGGCCCAGCGCCTGACGGCCCGCTACTTCGGCAATCCGCTCGTCCGGCTGGTCGCCCAGCCCGGCCTCTGGCTGCAGGGCCTGACGACCCGCACCCCCGACCCCGCCATGTTGGAGGTCGCCATCGCCGCCTTTGTAGCCATGCGGGAAGCTGAGGTCGAGGAGCGTGGAGCGTAGAGCGTAGAGCGTGGAGCGTAGAGCGAACGCTGCCGCGCCAGATCGCGTTGCGTGAATCGCTCCACGCTCTACGCTCCACGCTCCACGACCTACGCTCTCGCCGCTATAATCCCCGGAATGCTCGCCCTGGAATTGCATGCCCATACGAACGCATCAGAAGACTCGCTGACCCGACCGGCCGATATCGTGCGGGTCTGTCGGCGTCGGGGGATCGACAAGATCGCGATCACCGACCATAACGTCATCAACGGGGCGCTCGAGGCACAGGCGTTGGCGCCCGAGCTCGTCATCATCGGCGAAGAGATCATGACGACGCAGGGCGAGTTGCTGGCCTACTTCGTCAAAGAACACATCCCGCCCAGGCTGGATCCGTTCGAGACCATCCGGCGCCTGCGGGCGCAGGGTGCCGCGATCAGCGTCTCGCATCCGTTTGACCGCTACCGCGGCGGCGCCTGGAAGGAACAGGATCTGCGCGGCATCGTGTCGCTCGTGGATGCGATCGAGGTCTTCAACGCCCGCTGTGTTCACGCCGAGGACAACGCCCGCGCGCTGGCGTTTGCGCGCGAGCTCGGATTGGCGGGTAGCGTCGGCAGCGACGCCCACACCCTCCGCGAGCTTGGCCGCGCCCGGTTGATGGCACCCCGCGCCGACACAGCCGCCGACCTTGTCGCGGCCTTCAGAGCCGGCCAGGTGGCCACGCGGCTCTCGTCGCCGGCCATCCATCTGGCATCCCGCGGCGCCAAGCTCTGGCGCACGGCCACCCGTCTGCTGCATCGAGAACGCAAGGAGAAGGAATGACCCTCATCGGTCTCGGTCTGGCGTTGGTCGCGGGGTTTGGGCCGATGATGGTCTACGCCGCCCTGATCACGTTCTTCGACCGTTACGAGAAGGAGCCGCTCTGGTTGATGCTGGCGGCCTTCGCCTGGGGCGCCATCGTCGCCGCCGGGCTGGCGCTCGTCTTCAACACAGTTTTTGGCGTCGGCGTCGCGGTGCTCACCCACGACGAGCGCCTGACCGAAATCACCACTGCCGTGATCTCGGCGCCGCTCGTTGAAGAGACGGTCAAAGGCCTCGCGGTGTTGATCATCTTCCTGGTCTTTCGCCGGGAGTTCAATTCGCTGCTCGACGGCGTGATCTATGGTGCGCTCGTCGGCTTCGGCTTCGCGGCCACCGAAAACGTCCTCTACATCTTCAACGGCTATGCCTCCGGCGGGATCCCGGGGTTGCTGATGTTGACGTTCTTCCGCGCGGTCGGCATCGCATTCCTGCATGCCTCACTGACCTCGTTGACCGGTCTGGGCCTGGCGGCGTTGCGCGTCTCGAGCAACGATCTGCGCTATCTGGCGGCGCCCGGCGGTTATGCCCTGGCGATCACGGGCCACTTTTTGCACAACCTGATGGCCTCCGCCGAGAACAGCCTGCTCTGCCTCTTCCAGCTTGGCGTCAACTGGATGGGCTATATGGCCCTGCTGGCCTTCATCCTCTGGTTGGTGTGGCGCGAGGGCCGCGTCATGCGGCGCGAACTGGAGGAGGAGATGCGCAGCGGGCTCATCACGGCCCAGGAGTATCAGACCGCCTGCTCGGTCTCCGGCCAACTTTCGGCGCGCATCGCCGCGTTCGGGCGGTCGGATCGACAGGGCAAGCTATACGACCTGCTGGGCCAACTGGCTTTTAGCAAAGACCTGCTGGCGCGACGCGGCGCAGCGCGCGAACCCGATGCAGCCCGGCATGTCGACGCGTTGCGCGCTCAGATCATGGGATTACGCGGACAGTCGCTGTGATAAAATCACGAACGTTGCTCCTGTAGCTCAGTTGGATAGAGCGCCACCCTCCGGAGGTGGATGCCCGTGTTCGAGTCACGGCAGGAGCACTGTCTTTCACGGCAAAAAAGGACCTGGGCGAGCCCACAACTCGTCCGGGTCCTTTTTTATGCTGGGTATGAGGAGTCGCCCGTTCCGGCGGCCATCAACTCGACGACGGCGCGCAGATCGTCGAAACTGACCTCGCCGCCGTTTTCGTAACGATCATTCTCGGCCGTGAGGTAGGCCGTATCGCGGCCCCGCCCCCTGATCGGTTCCTTCAACGTCTTGTCGCGTGAGCCGACCAGTTCATAAAAGGCATGGTTCGCGCGCAGCTCGGCCGAGTCGGCCGCCGATGCGAACGCGTAGATCACGATCGCCGACGAGTCCTGGCTCCAGCGCGCCGCCAGGCAGTAGTGGCCGGCGGGCACCCGTGTGCCGCGCTGGCGCATGACCTTGAAACACCAGGTCAACCGCGTAATGGTCTCACGTCGGTTCAATGTGACGTCGCCGGCAGGTTGCGTCAGCTTGAGCGCCTCATCCGTGACCGTCAGTTTGCGCCCGCTCGGCCAGCGGTCGGCCAGCCGACTTTCAGCCCAGCGCGACGGGTATTGCGAGATCCACAGACTCGCGAGCGCCCAGATCAGCCAGAACATCACCGGCTGTGCGCTGAAGGCCACGGCCGCCACCAGCGCGCCGATCGCGAGCAGCACCACCCATGAAGCCAACCAGACGAGTAGAACGCCGATCCGCACGCGCCCGTGCAGGCGGTCGATGACGATGTCGCGAGAGCCCATCATCGTCCGGCGGCCGCCCCGGACCCGGCTGCCAGGCTCTGTTGCTCCCAGGCCAGAACTTCATCGAGGATTCGGCTGGCCGTGTAGCCCTTCGGATCCGCCGGCACCTGACTGAGATCGAGCTGGAACATGGGCAGCAGATCGTACCCGGTCGCTTGCGCGGCGAGCCGCAAACCCATCACGGCGTCGGCGACCGACAGCCTCGTCTCGGAGCGGTTGAGGTCCTCGTAGAAGAACGCCGCGCTCGTGTACATCCGCAGCCGGTGGAACTGCGAGCGGATCAAGGCCAACAGCATGGCGCGCTTGTCGGTCGGCAGCGCCGAGAGGCCGCTCTCGGCGAGCAACTGGTCCTCGGTCCACGCGCCGAGCCGCACGCGGATGTAATCGCGCAGCAACGACCAGCCGTCGATGCCTAGGCCGCGGGTGAAATCCGCGTAGATCGTCTCGAGCCGGCCCGAAAGGTTGTCGAAGGCCTGGCGCAGGTTGCCGCGCCAGCGCGCGAGTTCCTGAGCGCTGTTCCAGGCCGTGTATTCGCGGACCTGGATCTCATGCTGCGGCGGGTTGTCGCGCAGATCGCGCTCGAGCGTGGTCGTCTCGAAACCGACGGCGCCGGCTTCGTAGGCCAGCAGCCAGCGCAGGAAACTCTCCTCGCCCGGGTGATGGTAGCCGAAGGTCTCGCCCTCGACCGCCAGCAAGATCATGCGCGGCGTGTTCTTCTTGGCCGGCACAAGCGTCTGGCGGGCCCAGCGGCCGGCGCCGCCCAGGCTGCGGATGCCAAACGCGACGGTGTTCGACAGGTTATCGTCGCGCACGTAGACGGCCAGCTTCTCGCCGCCGCCAAGCGAGACGAAGTACGGGCCGGCAGCGTCGTCGTAGTTGCTGACCTGGGCCTGGCTCAGGATCGTGAATTTGAGCCCATTGGCGTGCAGCACCTCGAGCGCCTCGAGGTTGACAGCCAGGTTCGGCAGCCACATGCCCTGCGGCAGATGGCCCAGGCGCGACTCGTAGGCAAGCACGCCCCAGCGCACCAGGACGTCTTGATCGCGACGTGTGTGCAGCGGATGGATCAGGTGGTGCGCAGGGTGCGCCAGCGCGTTGCTCGCATTCCAGCGCTTCCGGTAGTGCTCCTCGGCTTCGATGATCCGGCGATACGTGTCGACGGAGTAGTCCTGCATCCAACGCGCCAACGCATTTCCGAAGCTGAAGGACATCAACTCGAAGTTGCCGAGCAGGGCGTTCGGCGTGTACGACAGCGCTGCCGCCTTCTCGTTGATGTTGTTGTAAGGCGCGGCCTCAGGCTCGACGATGGCCTCATCGTCGCGGAAGGGGTTGCCCCGCGGCGGTTGGTAGAAGTGCCCGTGGACGCACAGATAATGCCCGGTCATAAGGGCCTCTCGATGGCGAACGGCTGACGGTCGCCCGCCAGGTCAAGCGACTGGGCCGATCGGCCCAACCGCCGGGATTCGATTCAGAACGCCGACCTACGCCTCAACGAGCGTAAAGCGACGTGAGATCGGCGAGGCGATCCCGGTGCCAGGGTTGCAGTTGATCGGGCAGCAAACGCCACGACCAGTTGCCCGCCGGCTGGCCCGGCGTATTCATGCGCGCCTCACTGCCCAGCGCAAGCACATCTTGCAGCGGCGCAACCGCCAGGTCGGCCACCGACATCCAGGCCGCGCGGATCATGTCCCATGAGACGTCGCGACCATCGACCGCCAGGTAACGGCGCACGCGATCGCGCTCCTCGCTGGTGATGTGCTCGTACCATCCGCGGGTCGTGTCGTTGTCGTGAGTGCCCGTGTACACAACCGTGTTGCGCTCGTACATGTGCGGCAGGAAGCGATCTTCGGTCGCACCGCCAAACGCGAACTGCAACACACGCATGCCCGGCAGGCCGGTCACCGCGCGCAGTTGATCGACCTCGGGCGTGATCACGCCCAGGTCTTCGGCGATCAATGGCAGGTTGCCGAGCGTGGCGCTCAGTTGATCGAAGAGCGCGCGCCCGGGTCCGAGCGTCCACTTGCCGACCTCGGCGGTCGGCATGCCGGCCGGGATGCGCCAGAAGGCCTCGAAACCGCGGAAGTGATCGATGCGAATGAGGTCGACCTGCGCCAGAGTCGCGCGCAGCCGCTGCACCCACCAGGCGTAGCCGTCTTTGGCCAGCGCTTCCCAGTCATAGAGCGGGTTGCCCCACAGCTGGCCGGTCGCGCTGAAGTAGTCCGGCGGGACGCCTGCCACAGCGACCGGGCGGCGGTCGGCGTCGAGCTGGAAGAACTCGGGCCGCGCCCAGACATCGGCCGAGTCGATCGCGACGAAGATCGGCACGTCACCGATGAGGTGCACGCCGCGCTCATTGGCGTAGGACTTGACGGCCCGCCACTGCTTGAAGAACAGGAACTGGCGGAACTGATGCAGTCCCATGGTGTCGCGCAGGGTCTCACGCGCTCTGGCCAATGCTGCCGGCTCGCGCAGTCGTTGCGGCGCCTCCCATTCCTGCCAGCTGATGCCGCCGTTCGAGTCCTTGAGCGCCATGAACAGCGCGAAGTCGTCGAGCCAGGCTGACTCAGCCGCTGTGAAGGCCTCGAACTCGGCGCGCAACGCCGGTGACGCCTTGCCAAAGCGCTCCCAGGCGCGGGCCAACGCCTTGTTCTTGAACTCGATCACGGGCCCGAAGTCCACGTGATCGACCGGGAAGCTGACGGCCAGCTCGGCGTCGGTCAGCAGGCCGGCCTCGCGCACCGCCTCGAGGTCGATCAGGTACGGATTGCCGGCGAGGGCCGAGAAACACTGATAGGGCGAGTCGCCGTAGCCGGTCGGGCCGAGCGGCAGGATCTGCCACCACTTCTGACCCGCGCTGACGAGGAAGTCGACCCAGGTGAAGGCCGCCCGCCCGAGCGTGCCAATGCCATGCGGCCCGGGCAGCGATGTCGGATGAAAGAGCAAGCCGCCGGAGCGCTTGCTGGTGGATGAAGGTTCAGTCATTGTCGTCGAGCATCAAACGTCGGTCGTGCCAGGGTTTCGCCGTCTTTCAGGCCGCCGGCCGGGAAGTCCTGCGGGCGCACGTTCTCGCTGACCGAGCAGGCGCGGCCGACGACGGTGCCACCCGGGATCTGGGCGCTCTTGCCGACCAGCGTGATCCCAAGGTTTGTCGCGTCGGGATCGATGCGGCCGATGCGGGCGTTGTGCCCGACGGTGACGAATTTGTCGATGATGGTGCGCTCCACCTGAGCGCCGGCCTCGATCGACGTGTCGGTGAACACGATCGACTCGCGCACCACCGCCTCGGGCCCGACGTATACGCCCGGCGACAGGACGCTGCGCTCTACGACGGCTCCAGGCGCGATGACGCAGCCGTCCGTGATCAGGCTGTCGCGCACGACGGCGCCATTCAGGATGAGCACGGGCGGGCGCTCTTCAGAACGGGTGTGGACGACCCATGATCGGTCGTTGAGGTCGAGCACAGGAGGATGGCGGATCAGATCCATGTGCGCACGCCAGTACGAGTCGGTCGTCCCAACATCCACCCAGTAACCCGAGTAGGGATAGGCGAACACGCGCATCCCGCTGCTGACCATGTTCGGGATGATGTCTTTGCCGAAGTCGTGAGCCGAGCCGGGCCGGCGGACGTCTTCGCGCAGCTGTTGATCGAGCGTGTGCATGTTGAAGACGTAGATGCCCATCGACGCCAGCGTGCCCGGCGGGTTCTTGGGTTTCTCGACGAACTGGTTGACGCGGTACTCGGCGTCGGTCGCGAGGATGCCCATGCGGGTGGCCTCGTCGAGCGAGACGCGCAGGGTCGCGACCGTCAGGTCGGATTTGTGGTCGCGATGGAACTGCAGGAGCTTGCGGTAGTCCATCTCGTAGATGTGGTCACCGGAGAGGACCAGCATCTCGTCGGGCTCACCGTCTTTGAGGAAGCTGAAGTTCTGCTGGATGGCGTCGGCCGTCCCCGCGTACCAGTCGGTGTCGTGCCGACCCTTGTACGGTTGGAGGATCCGCACGCCGCCGGTGAAGCTGCGGTCGAGGTCCCACGGACGCCCAACGCCGATATGGTCGTTGAGCGAGTGTGGGCGATATTGGGTCAGGATGGCGATGTCGAAAAGGCCAGAGTTGACGCAGTTCGACAAGGCGAAATCGATGATCCTGTACTTGCCGCCAAAAGGAACCGCCGGCTTGGCCCGTTTGGCTGTCAGCGCACCCAGACGCGAACCCTCACCGCCTGCCAGGATGACGACACGAGTCTTCATCGCCTTCACTGCTCCCCACAGTTGCGGCCGATCGTGCGGGCCAGGTTTTGATGCATTATAGCCGCTGGTTGTTCAAATTGCGCATGCGCGGCCTTGATGCTCAGCTAAGGAGGCGGGCTCAGCGAGCCTTGAGATCGACCTCCCATGTCAGAGCGCCCCGCGCCGGCACATCGAGCCGCAGCGCACCCTCGATCTCGAGCGCCAGCAGCCCGGCCGACCAGGCGGTCGAGTCCCACGCGCGGCTGCAGTCGACCCTGACCGAACTGTCGTCGACCCGATTGACGACCCCGACGATCCCGCCAGGTTCCTGGATCGGATCGAGCGCTGAGCGGCCGTGAGCCAGCACGTCAGCATAGCCCGGGTTGAATTCATGCGTGAGGCGCCAACCAAGCGAGCGCCGACGAGCCGTCCGGTTCTGAGCCTTGTAAGAGACTCGGATCCCATGCGGTACCAGCGTGATGGACTTCTGGACGACGAAATCCGGCAAAGCGGCGTTCAGGTACGTAATCGTATCGTCATCGAACCGATAGTCGATGAACGCGCTGGCCGGCTGCTCGGCGCCGTCGATCGACCACCAGTCGTTCAGAGCAGCATGTTGGACATTCAGAGGCGGCAAGGCCTCGATGGGGTCTTCAGGGGCGTTGTAGATCCAGTAGCCCTCCGGCTCACGGCCAAGGCTGTTCAGATCGACTTCGCGGCTCAGGCGCGCCGGAGCCGGCTCCTTCTGGCGGAGCGCCTTGAAGGGTCTTAAATCGGTGTCGCTGCCTTCGGGCAGCCAGCGCGACGGCTCCTCACGCAGCTTGGGATGGGCCGAGGCGCCTTCCAGATACCGCGCGCGCGGCATCGCGAGTGGATTGCCCACCCAGATCGAGCCGCGTTTGAGGTCGAACCAGCCGAGCAACCGGCCGCCATAACCTGTGAACATGGCCAGCTGGCGACCGTCGCTCCAGAGTTGCTCGTCGTTGCCGTCGCCGTTGAGATCTTCGATCCAGCGGCGAGGCGTCGGATCGTCAGCGAGTTGCGCAAGGCGCAGGTACAGGAACGTGTTGCGGATGTTCTCCCAGGGCCAGTACTCACGCCCGCCGATGCCGATGCAGCCGAACTCGTACTGGTGGGCCGCGTAGACCTCTTCGGCCAGTGAGACGAAGCGCGCTGCCGCCGCGCTGACCGGCGGGTGCTTCACTTCGGCCGGCACGGCGGCCAACACAGACTCGGTCTCCGAGAAACTGGCCCTGACGACACCGTATAGCTTGCGGAAGTAGCTGAGCTTGGGCGAGCGCTGGGCGAAATCGAAATAGCTGGAATATCCGGCTTCATGGAAGCGGACGGTCGGGTCAATGGCAGCGCGATCCATCCAGCCGGCTGCGGTGTCTGGCACCGTGGCGATCTCCTGACGGGCTTTCACGCCTGTCAGAGGCTCCAGGCCCCACTCACGTGTCTCAAGTTCACTCAGGAGCCTGTCGAGCCCGGCCCAATGCGATTGCGGCAGGTAGCCGGCTTCCCAGCCCCACAGCCCCATCGCCTCGGCGTCTTCGGCGTAGGCCAGCCAGTGCGTGCCGGAGCGGGCGCGCTCCTGTTGCTCGTCAAGGTAACGCCAGAGCTCGGCATCGCGGCCGTACCAGACGGCCCAGTTGAAACGCTCGCGCAGAGCCGGGTCGTCACATACGGCTGTAACGGCGCCGCCCGCGCCCGTCAAACGGATCGGCGTGGGGGTTGTCACCCCGGCCGCCCGCAGTGCCCGATCCTCCATCAACATGACGTCGTAGCCGGCCTCGATCAGCAGCGGCAGCAGCGAGTCGCGCCAGGTGCGTTCGGGGTTCCAGAACACGCGGGGCTTGACACCAAGCATCTCCTGCATCACACGCGCGTGGACCTGCAGTTGGAGTCGATTGTCACGGTCGTCTGAGGCATAGGCGACGTTCTGAGCGTGAAGCCCGCCGAGCAGCGTGAACTGCCCGTCGGCCAATCCCGCGCGGACAAGGTCGAGCGTCTCTGGGCTGAGCCAGCCCAGCCCGCGCAGCAGCGTGCCGGAGAAATGCAGATTGACCTTCAGATCGGGATGCGTGCGCAAGACGGAAAGCAGCCCGCGATAGGCCACCCGGTCCGCCACGCGGATGCGTTCAGAGGTGGATTGGTTGAAATGAAAAACCGCCGCGAGTTTTAAAGCCATGGCGCGATTATAGGCCAGACCTCGAGCCATTTAGAATCAGTTAATTGACACCGGAACGAAAGTTCATATAATCTTCCCTAGCAGCCCGTGCTGCTCTTCACTTGCTATCCTTTAGAAAGGAGGAGGTGATGTCCTGTATGAGTAGTAGTGATACGCTCTGCGCCGGGGCATCCCTTCTCGAGTAACGCACTCGAAGCTGCCCCGGCGCAAACGAACGCCCCGCCCTAAACAGGCGGGGCGTTTCGTTTTCCTCGAGCGCTCAGTTGCGCAACTCAATCAGCCGGATAGACGAAGAGGTTATCGAAGTACGCCTGGGCGTGCGAGCCCTCGAACGTCTCGACCATCAGACCGACAGTGCCGCCCGTCAGCGCGTCGTCGTCAACCGAGCCGACCCGCTTGCCGTCGACCTTCAACTCCAAAGAACCGTTGGCGCAGGTCGCCTCGACGTGATAGCTCGCCTTGCCCTTCTCAATCAGGGCGCTCTCAACGTAGTTGCCATCGCCGTCCGATAGAACCAGGTACTCGTCATCCAGATAGCGGGCGATCGCATAGTACCCGTCCGAGCCGAACGACATGTAGTAGAAGTTCTGCGAATCTGCGTAGTTGCAGACCACGCCCCAGGCGCCGTTCGGATCGTCGGGCTGCGGCTCAACATCGAATTCGACGCGCACATTCCCGAACGTATCGTCGTAGAGATGGCTCCAGCCCATATACTGCGATTCGAGGATCTCGATGTCCATCACACCGTCTCTGATGGACACGACGCTGGCAGTCTCTTCGCCAATGGTCCAGCGCTCCTTGTCGGTTTCGAAGTCGTCTTCGTACAGAACGTCGCCCTGCGGCGCCGCCGTCGGTGTGTCGGCCGTCGCTTCCTGGATCGGACGATCTGTCGGATCGGGCGGTGTGTCGGTCGGCCCACCGGTCGGGCCGCCAACAGATGCGCAGGCCAGTGAGACGGCCAGGAGCGCGCCGATCGCGATGAAGACAGAACGCTGCGGGATCAACACCTTGCATTACTCCTTGTCGACCGAGACAACCGTGAACTCGTCAAATGTTGCGCCGGCCGGGCTCTCCGTAAATGTCAGGACGGCCAGGCCGACGTCGCCGCTCGGAAAACTCGAGTCTTCCACCTTCGCGATCGAGACGCCATCGACGAACAACTCGAGGGTCTTGTTGGCGCACACCGCCTCGACCTTGTAGCTGGACTTGTTCTGTTCGATGTCCTCGCTGTCGATCCACTCATTGTTGTCGTACGTCAACACAGTGGTCTCGCCATCCTTGACCTTGGTGATCGCGTAGTAGGAGTCCTTGCCGAAACCTAACGAGTAATAGTTATCGTAATTCCGGAAACCGCAGATGATCGCGTAGCCGGGATCGGTGGCATCCGGATCGACGGTCACGTCCACCGAGATCTTCACGTTTCGGAATTCCTCGGTCGGGTAGATGCTGTGGATGATGGATTGCTCCTGGATCACCTTGAACGCCAGGGCCCCATCTGAGTACTCGACGGACCCGTACTCGTCGTTGTACGTATCCCACCCGCTGCCGCTGTCCGAAAACGCGTCGTGGAACAGCGAATCAGAACTTCCAGACAGCCCGCCCGGCAACGAATCGAGGCCGCAGGCCAGCGACCCAAGGCTCAAGGCCAACATGGCGCCAACCAGCCGCAATGAACGTCGATCGTCGAACATACGTAACTCCCTCCCTGTGGACCTATGAACACAACGCGCCGACGTTGACGTCTAGGGGAACATCGTCCCCGGCGCGATCTTGACAACTTCAAAGGCCGAACCGGGCACCGTCTTGAGCTGGTTGAGGTCATCGTCGATCCAACGCGAGTCGGTGGCGCCCGAGATGTACCAGCTCGTGCCGTTATCGGCCACGATCATGCCGTAGCGTTTGAGGGCTTCGAGGATCACACGCGTCTGCCCGTAGAAGCCCGAGATGTTGTAGTTGGCCCGCAGACGAAGACGCAAACCCATGGGCGGCGCGTTCAGGTCGGTGATGCTGCTGGCGTAATGCGTGGCCGGCAAGATGTACCGCCGTTGGGACTCCTCAACCGTAAAACGCAGGGCGTGCCGGATTTCGCCGGCAGCAACCTCGTCGTAGCGAACCAGACCCGCCAGGATCGGCAGCCCTGCCGCGTCGGCCGACGTCCACCCCAGCGGCCGCAGGGCGTTCGAGTTGAGATCGAAGACAGCGCCGCTGGCCGCTTCCCATCCACTGGAGGCGCTGTAGCTCGTAGCGTAAGTCTCGTAGAGCTTGCACTCGCCCTGGTGCACGACAAGCACATGCGCGTCGCTGCCGGCCTCGATTGGCGCATTCAATGGGATCGGATACGGCCCGGGGTCGCTCTCGTCTTCAGACTCCCAAAACGACACAGGCACCATCGGCTGATTGGCCGGCACGACGACGTAAGGAATGCCGTACGTGGGATCCTCGCCGAAATCTGCGTGCAGGTGGGTGGCCGTCTGATTGATGTAATTAATGTAGTTCGCCGAGTTCGGGTCAACGGCATCGCCCGAGATGTCGCGGTTCCAGGCATTGTCCGGCGGGAACATCGCGCAGCCGCCCAATGTCGGGCCTTGCAGCCCATTGTTGCGCAGAATTGCCGGGAGATACAGCGAACCATCCGCCGCCAATGCGGTCGATGCCAACGCCAGAACAGCCAGGCCGCCGAGCCAACTCCATCGTCGCCACATGGGCTCTACTTTACGACAATCCTTGGTTGACGAAAAGTGCAGATTCGTTTGCATGGGTCCGGTGTACACTACGCGCCATGCGGCTGCTCCTGATGGTGTTTTTCCGGCTGCTTTATAACGAGTTCGCCTGGACGTATGACGCGGTCAGCTGGATTGTGTCGATCGGCCAGTGGCGGGCGTGGCAGCGAGTCGGGTTGCCGCTTCTCAAGCCTGGTCGCACGCTCGAAGTCGGCCATGGGCCGGGTCACATGCTGGCAGCCATCGAGCGCACGGGTCAACCAGCCTTCGGTATCGACCTGTCGCGTTCGATGGGCGGGCTTGCGGTTCGGCGGCTGAGCCGCTATGCGCTCCCCGCGCGCGTGAGCCGCTCCAGAGTCCAGGACTTGCCTTTCACTGATGGCGCGTTCGCCAACATCCTTTCGACGTTTCCCACCGAGTACTTCGTGGACCCGGCGGCCATCGCCGAGTTCGCGCGGGTCCTTGCGCCGGGGGGCCGCCTGATCGTCGTGCCAGTTGCGCAGATCACGGGCGGCAACCTGTTTGACCGCGGCGCCGCGCTGTTGTTCCAGATCACGGGACAGTCGGCCGACGGCTGGTTCGCGCCGGTGCTCGATCGGTTTACGCAGGCCGGGTTCACGGCGCGTGTGTCGACGGTCCGGCTGACGCGCAGCGTCGTCAGCGTGATCGTGGCGGAGACCCAGGGGGCCTGATGCTTGCCCGAAAACGCCGACCGACTCCGCCCTGGATGCGGAAACGAATGCGCGATGTGCGCGACACGGTCATCCTGTTACGCCAGTTCCGCTGGCCGTTGTTGGCGCTCGCGGCGACGGTCGTCATCGGCGGCACGGCCTACTTCCTGATCGCCGACGCGTATCACGAGATCCCGCCCGGCGGCCTGGTCGGCAGCTGGTTCGCGGTGCTCTCGATGATCTTCCTGCAGGCGAACCTCAACTTCCCTGACGCACCGGGGCTGCAGGCGTTCTTCTTTCTTATGCCCGCCATCGGGCTCGCCATATTGAGTTTCGGGATCGCAGACTTTGGCGCGCTGTTGTTCAACCGGCAGTTGCGGGGGGAGGCATGGCAGGTGGCCGTCGCAGATACCTATCACAACCACATCGTCCTGGTCGGGCTCGGACATCTGGGTTTCCGGGTCGCGCGGGCGTTGCATGAGCTCGACCTGCCGTTCGTTTGCGTACAACTCGACCCAACGGCCACTCTGGTGTCGGCCGTCAGTGACTGGCGCGTGCCGATCGTATCAGGTGATGCGCTCAAGAAAGACGTGCTGCGACGGGCCGGGATCGAACGCGCTGCGACCCTTGTCGTGGCCACCAGCAACGACATGATGAACCTGCAGATCGCCATCCAGGCGCGGTCGATCAAGCCGGACATTCGCACTGTCGTGCGCCTGTTCGATGACGACTTCTCGCGCGAGATGTGCCGGGCCTTCGGGATCACGTCGGCGTTCAGCGCGTCGGCCCTGGCAGCTCCGGCGTTCGCTGCAGCGGCCGCCGACATCGAAGTGGTGCAACAGGTCGCTGTCGACGGCCAGGTGTTGACGATGAGCGCCATCACGCTCGCGGCGGGCTCGCCCCTGATCGGCCGCACCATCGGCGACGTCGAAACCGACTTCGACCTCAGCATCGTCCTCCAGCGTCGCGGCCGGACCACCGACCTGCATCCCGACAACGACAAGACCCTGGCCGCCCAGGATGAACTCACGCTCTTCGCCGACGT
>CAYZRP010000094.1:0-27851 GCA_964480865.1 uncultured Anaerolineales bacterium
TGTATGCTTGACGACTGACGACTGACGAAGGACGAATGACGAAGGTTGTCTTACACAACCTTCGTCATTCGTCCTTCGTCAGTCGTCAGTACGCAGTCGATAGAGAGGCGAAATACCATGGCTCACATTCTGGTCACCGGCGGCGCCGGTTACATCGGCGCTCACACCGTGCGCGCGCTGCTGGCGCGTGGCGAGCAGGTCACGATCGTCGACAGCCTGGCGACGAGCAAGACCGAGACGATCGACAAGCTCAAGCGCGAGGGTGACGTCTCGTTCGCGCACGTCGACATCAACGACACGCCCGCTCTCGACGCTGTCTTCGCCACGCGCAAGGTCGACGCCGTCATCCACTTCGCCGCCTGGAAGAACGCTGGCGAGTCGATGCTCAAGCCCGCCAAGTACTTCGAGAACAACGTCGCCGGCACCAACCGCCTGCTCGACTCGATGCAGCGCGCCGGCGTCAGTCGCATCGTCTTCTCGGGCTCATGCTCGGTCTACGGCACGCCGCAGCGCCTGCCGGTCGACGAGAGCTTCCCGGTCGGCCCTGAGTCGGTCTATGCGCACACCAAGCTGATGTGCGAGCAGGTGATGGACTGGTTCGACAAGCGCCACGCGATCCGCTACGTCAGCCTGCGCTACTTCAACGCGGCCGGGGCCTCGCCCGACGGCCTGATCGGCGAGGAGCCGGCGCTGTCCGCCAACCTGATCCCGGTCGTCATGGAGGCCACGCTCGGGCGCCGGCCCAGGATCCAGGTCTTCGGCGACGACTACCCGACGCCCGACGGCACCTGCATCCGCGACTACATCCACGTCGTCGACCTGGCCGACGCTCACGTGCGCGCCCTCGATTTCATGGCGCGCGAAGATCGGTCTGACATCTTCAACGTCGGCACCGGCCAGGGCACGTCGGTCAAGCAGATCATCGACGTCACCGAGCGCGTCAGCGGGCGCGTCGTGCCGGCCGAGATCGTCGGCCGCCGCGCCGGCGATCCGGTGGCCATCTACGCCGACAACACAAAGGCGCGCACGCTGCTCGGTTGGACGCCGCAGTTCGGCCTCGAGGCGATCATCGCCCACGCGTGGAAGTGGCACAGCAGCCTCTGATCGCGCCGTTCATCCGCACAACGCGAAGAGCCGCAGATCGATCTGCGGCTCTTCGCGTTGTGGACCCTTCTTCAGCGCAACTGAGTTTGGGCAAGCGTCTGGTACAGCCCGGGCTGCGCGATCAGAGCGTCGTGCGACCCGACCTGTTGGATGCGGCCGTGATCGAGGACGACGATGCGGTGCGCGTGTCGGATCGTCGAGAGCCGGTGCGCGACGATGAAGGTCGTGCGCCCGGCGAAGAGCCGGCCGAGCGCCTCCTGCACCAGCCGTTCGGAAGCGGTGTCGAGGGCCGAGGTCGCTTCGTCGAGGATGAGGACGCGCGGGTCTCGCAGGATGGCGCGCGCGATCGCCAGGCGTTGTTTCTGGCCGCCCGAGAGGCGCGCGCCACGTTCGCCAACGCGTGTGTCGATCCCCTGGTGCAGTTCCTTCACGAACTCGGCGGCGTTCGCGGCCTCGAGCGCGCTCCAGATGCGCCGGTCGTCGAGGCCGGGCGCTCCGTACGCGACGTTGTCGCGGATCGAGCCATGGAACAAGATCGTGTCCTGTGGCACGACCGACAGCCCGCGGCGCACGCAGCGCAGGTCGAGCTCGTTCATGTCGCGGCCGTCGAGGAGCAGCCTGCCGCGGCTCGGGCGCACGAAGCCGATGACCATGCTCAGCACCGTCGACTTGCCGGCGCCCGACGGGCCCACGAGGGCGACCACCTCACCAGCGCGCACCTCGAGCGTGAAGCCGCGCAGCGCAGCCGCCTCGCCTTCGGGATACGAGAACGACACGTCTTCGAAGTGATACGCGCCGCGCACGTCGCCGACACGCACCTTGCCCTCATTCTGCTCGAGGTCCGGGCTCTCGAGCACCTCACCGATCGAGCGCACCGACTCGAACCCGCGCGAGATGCTCGGCAGCAATGAGACCAGGCCGAGGAGCGCGTTCGTGATCGACGTGAAGTACGTCGTCAGCATGACGACGTCGCCGAGCGTGATCGGCACCCATTGCGTCCAGTACATGGCGGCAGCCGTCACCAGACAGAGCACCGAGAACAGCTGCAGCAGCACCCAGCCTGAGGCGCCGAAGAGCGCGTTGATGCCGTCGAGCTCGAGGCCGGCGGCGCGCACCTCGGCCAGTTGGGCGTCGGCCCGCGCGATCTCGACCTCCTCGAGCGAATGCGCGCGAGTCACCGGCACCAGGCTCGTGATCTCCATCAGCTGCGCCGACATCCGCTCGACCTGGCGCCTGAACTCGGAGTTGCGCCGCTCCATCGGGCGCCGCAGCCGGCGCACGAGCAGCACCGCCAGCGGAGCGGCCACGACGAAGAACAGCAGAAAGCCCGGCGCGCGCATGGCCGTCACGATCACGGCCGCGATCATGTTGGTGGTCGTCGAGAGGCCGGCCTCGAAGAGCTGGCGCGTCACCTGCTCGATGGCCTCGACGTCGCGCACCAGTTTGGTCTGCAGCACGCCCGCGCTCTGGCGCGTGTAGTAGCCGATCGATAGATGCTGCAGCCGGCGAACGATGGCGGAGCGCAGGCGCAGCTCGGCGTTGCGCACGGCGATGCTCAGCTGGCGCACGTACACGACCGCTGACGGCACGTTCTGGGCGATGATCACGGCCAGGATCCCGGCCGACCAGCCCAGCGCCGGCCAATCGGCCCCGCCAGGCTGGTTGAGCAGATCGATGATGTGGGCGGTCATCCACGGCAGCACCCAGACCGGGCTGTGCTTGAGGACGAAAAAGAGCACCGCCAGCGCCAGGTGCCCCCAATCCGGTCGAAAGACCTGCAGCAGGGTCGCCACCGGGTTCGCGCCGCGGTAGCGCCCCTCGAGGAGCTGAGTCGAATCGATAGGCATCCGGGTATTGTACAAACGGAGGAGCGAGGAGCGATAACGCTGCCGCGCGGCAGCGTTATCGCTCCTCGCTCCTCGCACTTCATGTATCATCCCGGCATGAACGAAACGCCCTACTGGTGGGACACCGTGACCTTCCCGGCTGGCGAAGCTGAGCCGCCGGGCGGCGCCTTCGACGTGGCCGTGATCGGGGCCGGCATCACCGGGCTCAGCGCCGCGCTCGAACTGGCGCGCCGCGGGTTGCGCGTGGCCGTGCTCGAGACCCACTCGCTCGGTTGGGGCGCCAGCTCGCGCAACGGCGGGCAGGTGCTCACTGGCCTGCACGCCGGGCCTGAGGTGCTGATCAAGCGCTATGGCCATGATCTCGCAAAGCGCATGTTCGACGCGTCGCTGCAGGCGATGGATGACGTCGAACGGATCACGACGGCCGAGGGCATCGACTGCGACTTCGTCCGCTCAGGCCATCTCGAGGTAGCGGCGAAGCTTGGGCACTTCCCGGGCTTCATCGAAGGCGCGGCCTCGCTCGAGCAGCACTTCGGGCATCGCGTCGAACTGCTCACGCGCGACCAGCTGGCGGCCGAGGTCGGCACCGACGCCTACCACGGCGCGATCCTCGACGAGCGCAGCGCCACGGTCAACCCCGCGCGCTACACGGCAGGCCTGGCCGAGGCGGCGCGTCGACACGGCGCGAAGCTGTTCGATCGCGCGGCCGTCGACCGGCTGGCGCGCGAAGGCGGGCGCTGGCGTGTGATCACGCGCCGCGGAGCGTTGCTGGCTGAGCACGTCTTCGTGGCGACGAGCGGTTACACCGGCGCCGTGACGCCGGCTTTCCAAAAACGCATCGTGCCGTTCGGCTCGTACATCATCGCCACCGACCCGCTGCCGGCCGAGGTCGTGCAGGCCTTGATCCCGCACCGACGAGCCGTGTTCGACTCCAACCAGTTCCTGCACTACTACAGGCTGTCGACCGACAACCGCATGCTCTTCGGCGGGCGCGCCGGCTTCTTCCCCGAGACGTCGCAAACCGTGCGCGAGAGCGCGTCGATCCTGAAGCAGGATCTCGTCAAACTCTTCCCGCAGACAGCCGGCGTTGAGGTCACGCACGTCTGGGGCGGCACGCTCGACTTCGCCTTCGACGAGATGCCGCACGCCGGTGTGATGGACGGCCTGCACTACGCGCTCGGCTACGCCGGCCACGGCGTCGCGCTGGCCACGTATCTCGGCACTCGCATGGGCGCCAGCCTGGCGGGCGAGGCCGTCGAGAACCCCTTCACCGAGATCGCGTTCCCGAACGCGCCGCTCGGCCTGTACGACGGCCGGCCGTGGTTCCTGCCGGCGCTGTCGGTCTACTTCCGGCTCGTCGATCGATTGGGTTGAACGGCTAGGCCGCGTGGACGAGCCTGACACCCGCTGAGCCGGCCAGGTCGCCAAGGAGCGGCCAGAGGTTGGCGCCGGGGCAGACCGTCGCGCCGATCTGATAGTCGCGATGGCCGCCGAGGCGCTCGAGCCAGTAGTCGTAGCAGAGCGCGCCCGACAGTCGCCAGAGCGAGTCGAGCTGCGCGGTCGTCGGCGTGACGATCTCGAAGTTCCCGAACAGGCTGACCCCGATCGAGCCGGTGTTGTGTCCGCCGGTGTGGGCGCCGCGCGCCTGGATCACCCTTCCCTCGTAGATCGTGCCATCGGCGCCGATGAGGTAGTGATAGGCGACGTCGGCATAGCCGCGGTCCTGCATGTGCAGACGCTGAATGTCGGCGGGCGTCGCTTCAAAGCCCGTTGCTGTGTGATGGACGATCAGGTCTTTGAGCGCCACCGTCAGCGGTTTGTCGTAGATCATGTAGCCGGCCGGGTTGGCGACCGGGTCGTAGCGGCCCTCGCTCGAGCCGTCGATGTCGGCCGGCACGGCGCCCCAACTCTCGCGCGGCACGATGGCCACGCCCGGCAGTCGCGGCTGACGTTGGAAGAGCCAGCTGGCCGCGCCGACCGTCGCGGCGCCGACAGCGCCCAACCCGGCGAGCGTCAGCAAGAACGCCCGTCGCGAGCGCTCGGCGGCCTCGGCAGCCTTCTGCTTCTTCGACGGCATGCGGGCATTATCGCACGAGGTGTTTCTGCCGCGATTTGCAGGGTGGGTGCCCGGGCCATCGCGTCTTGCTTCTGAAGACCCGTTTATTGCCACGAATTGAAACGAATTGGCACGAATGAACGCGAGGTTCGACTTGCTGTGAAAAAAGATACTGTTCACAGAACTTTTCGTGCCAATTCGTTTCAATTCGTGGAATTCGTGGCAAAAAAGCTCGTTGAGGGTCAGGTGCGACTGCCTTGGGTCAACTCCGGCTCAACGGCGAACCATTCGCCTGATCCGCGTCATCCGCGCAATCCGCGGCCAACTCCCCGCACCAAAACGAAAGCCCTGCGTCGTCATGGCCAGAAGAATGCCGTGACGGCGCAGGGCAGGCGGAAGATCTTGCCGGCAGCCGATCGAGTAGACAGATCGCCGCCAGCCGACTCACTAATCGCGCTGATCCCAGTAGTGCTCCTGCTGAACAGACCACAACCGAACGGTGTCGACGATGACGACGGGCCTGGGCTGCGGGCGCAGGATCTGGCCAAGGACCTGGATCAGGGAATGGCTGAGGCCAGAGATGGCCTCGACGATGAGCGTGAACATGCGCTCACCTTAACGCCGGTCTTGCGTTTCGTGCGAACGTTTTGGTTGGGGTTGGTAATAGGTTAGAAGGCCTCACTGACGCAACACGGCCAGAGGGAATTCGACGACAGCCGTGAAGATGCGTTTGGCCCGCCAGGGTTGGCGCGCCAGGCGATAGAGCCACTCGAGGCCGAGCCGCTGCAGCCAGCGCGGGGCGCGCGGAGCTACCCCGGCGATGAAGTCGAGCGAGCCTCCGATGCCCATCGACACCGGAACGTTGAGGCGCTGGCGATGCGCCGCGATCCACTTGTCTTGCGCCGGAGCGCCATAGGCCACGAACAACACGTCAGGCTTCGCCGCTTTGACGAGCGCGATCAGGCGGTCGGCGTCATCGGGGCGCGGGCTGCCGCTCTCGGTGCCGACGACGTTCAGGCCTGGATGCCTGGCGCGCAGCACCTCCGCCGCCCGCTCGGCCACCCCCGGCGCGGCGCCCAGCAGGAACAGCCTCCAACCTGACTGAGCCGCCAGGTCCGCGATGTCGCCGACGAGGTCGGAGCCCGCCACGCGATCGGGCAGTCGTTGGCCGAGCCGGCGTGCCGCCCAGAGCAGGCCAACGCCGTCGGGGATGTTGAGGTCGGCTGCGCGCAGCACGTCGAGGAAGGCGGGATCGCGGCGGGCCGTCATCAGGAATTCAGGGTTGGGTGTGCAGATCTGTCTGGGCTCGCGCTCAGCCACAGCATCGGTCACCCAGGCCAGGGTCTCGGCGCGAGTCACGGCGTGGATGGGAACGCCCAGGATCGTGACAGAACGCATCTCAGCCTCGACCGCCCACGGCCTCGAGCACGGCCCGAGCCTGCGCGGCGGCGGCGTCCCACGAGAAGCGTTGGATATTGGCGAAGCCGGCGTCGATCAGTCGACGGCGCAGCTCGTTGTGAGCCAGCACCGCTTCGATCCCATCGGCCAAGGCAACCGTATCTTGCGGGTCGATGCACACGGCGCCTTCCCCGGCCACCTCGGGCAGCGACGACGTGCGGCTGCAGACCACGGGCGTGCCGCAGGCCTGAGCCTCGAGCACCGGGAAGCCGAAGCCTTCGTACAGCGACGGGAAGACGAAAGCCTCGGCGCCGGAGTACAGGCCGGCCAGATCTGAGTCGGACACCGCACCGAGGACGCGCACGCCGTCGGCGCGGGCCGCCTGCAGGATCGGGTCAGACAGCCAGCCGGGCGCGCCGGCCAACACGAGCTCGAGCTCAGGCCAGCGCACGCGCAGCCGGGCGTAGGCCTCGATCAGGCGCACCAGGTTCTTGCGCGGCTGGATCGTGCCGACGTGCAGCAGGTAAAGCTTGTGCAATCCATGCGCCGCGCGCACAGGGCCGGGATCGACTCGGCTCAGGCTCTCGTCGCGCCCCGGGTAGACGACGTCGATGCGCGGCCCGGCCACGCGATACGCCGTGATGAGGTCGTGGCGCGTGGCGTTTGAGTCGGCCAGGATGCGTTTGGCGATGCTGGCCGAGTGGCGCGTGCTCCACTCGAGGTAACGGCGTTGCTGCGCAGGATGCGCACCGGGGAAGTGTCGATAGCCCAGATCGTGCACGGTGACGACGCCGGGCGTCGGGCAGATCAGCGGCAGGGTGTGGGCCGGGACCCAGATCGCGTCAGGCCGATCCTGCCCGAGCGCGCGCGCCAACCCGACGTGCGTCCACAGTCGTGGCAGCCCGACAATGCGCACACGCAACTTGTTCGAGCGATGCGGCATGCCGAACAGGCCGACAGGCGGGGCCTCGCGCATGTAGAGCGTGTAGGTGTGGCCGCTTTCCTGCGCGAGGAGCGCGCGGATCATGCACAGGGCATAGCGCTCGGTGCCGGTGCGTCGGGCTGTCGTTGTGCGACTGGCATCGATGGCGAGGTGCATGCCGAGCCTCTTCGCTCCCGACCGCGTGTTGCTTCAGGGAACCTGAGCGCCGAGCGCGAACCGTTCGATCGCAACGGCGGCCCCATCCTCGAGAACCGATGGCGCGATCCAGTCGGCCGCGGACTTCGCGCGCTCGGAGCCATTGCCCATGGCGACACCGGTGCCGGCCCAGGTCAGCATCTCGACGTCGTTGTCGTTATCGCCGATCGTCAAAACATCGGCGACATCGATACCGAGTTGCTCCGTCAACCAGATCAGGCCGACCGATTTGTTGATGCCCTTGGCCAGACCCTCGACCAGGAAGGGACTCGAGACCACGATCTCAAGATCGAAACCGGCCGATGTTGCCGACGCGCGCAACTCGGTGATGACGCCCTGAGCTTCAGAGGGATCGCGCAACGCCACGAGGAACTTGTGCGGCCGATGCGGCATATCCTCCATGAAGTCTTCGACGGCGCGGCGGTTCGAGAGACGGTAGATCTCGCGCACTTCCTCGACCGAGTCAATCTGGTTGGAGTGATAGACGAACTCGCGCGACTCGAAGTGTAGATCCCAGTCGTGCTGCTTCGCCAGGCCGATGGCCCACTCCTGGACGCCATCCGGCAGGAACGTCTCATGCAGGACGTCGCGCTTGAGGTAGTCGTAGATCTGCGCGCCCTGCATACACACGAGCGGGGCTGTCAGGCCCAGGCTCGCCGCGAACTGGTCGGTGGGCACGGCGCCGCGCCCGGTAGCCAGCGTTACGACGATGCCGCGTTCGATGGCGGCTTTGACCGCCGCCTGCACACGCGGTGTGATCGTCAGGTCGGGAAGCACCAAAGTACCGTCGATGTCGAGTGCAATCAGCTTAATCATGTTGGTTTGTTGTCCGATGATTCCTGAGTGTATCAGAGAGACCGTTAACGACGGATCGCGGACGGCGACGGATGACGAAGGACGAAGGTTGACCGATCAATCGTAGTTTTTGTTTTTGCGATGAAGGGGTGTTGCGATTCGACGGCGTACGTCGCCGCCGTCCATGCACCCAACCGTATTGGCGGCCCTTGTGGCCGCCCTCATTGCCATGTCGAGCATCAGCCGCGCAACATCCCGGTCGTGTATTCCCGCCCGGCCACCGAAGACCGACGGCGCATCACCGGTCATGAGCGCACCCCCGCCGGCCTTCCGCCGCGTTGACGGCGAACGTTGACGGGCGATGCCGATCAGATGTGGATGTGAAACGAAACGCTGCTGGCATCGACCCGCGGGGGCAATGCGGATTGGATCGGGCACGGCCAAACATCGAAACGTCCGGGAGGGCGGCCACAAGGGCCGCCCCTACGGTTGGGTGCATGGGCGATGGCGTTCGTCGACGACCCATCGGACGGGTTGTGATCGCCAACGCGAATGTCGAAACCAAATCGACGGCTGAATGGCCGTTCGACCTTCCTCATTCCTCCTTCATCGTGCGCCGATCGACTGACACCACGCGATCCATCCCGGCCAGGTCGCGCAGCACGAGCACACGGGCGTCGGGGAACGCCATAGACGCCAGCGCCGCGACGGCCGGGCCCTGACGCGCTTCGATCTCGAGCAAGAGGGCGCCGGCAGGGGCGAGCACGGCCGGCGATTGCATAAGAAGACGACGGATGAGGTCGAGGCCGTCAAGGCCGCCGTCGAGGGCGAGGCGCGGTTCGTGGCGGCTCACAGCCAGATCGGCCAGATCGTCGCCGGGGATGTAGGGCAGATTGGCGCAGATCAGATCGGCGGGGTCGAGCGAGGCGGTCGGGTCGAGCAGATTCTGCTCGAGGAAGCGGATCCGCTCAGACACGCCATGTCGTTCGGCGTTCCGGCGCGCCACGCTCAGTGCCGCGGGCGAGCGATCGATGGCGGTCACGCGCACCTGTGGATCCTTAACGGCGATGGAGATCGCGATGATGCCAGAGCCAGTGCCGACGTCGATGACGTGAGCCGGCCGGTTACCCAACCGGCCCAGCGCCTGCTCCACCAGCAATTCGGTCTCAGGCCGCGGCACGAGCACATCGGCTGTGACCTCGAAGTCGAGGCCCAGAAACTCGCGATGGCCCGTGAGATAAGCGAGCGGTTCGCCCCCCGCCGCTCGCGCGATCAACTCAAAGACACGCGCCTGGTCGGGCTCGGACGGAACGCGCTCGAGGCGCGCCAACAACTGCGCGCGGCTGAAGCCCAGTACATGCGCCCAAAGTGCCTCGGCCGTGAGCCTGGCATCATCGACTCCGCCGGCACGTATCCGACCGGCGGCCTCGCGGATCAACTCGCCGAGCGTCATGGTCATCGGATCAAACCCAACTTGGCTGCGTGTGCAGGATGACGAAGGACGAAGGACGAACGACGAAGGTTGAATGGCTGTTCAACTTTCGTCGTTCGTCCTTCGTCATTCGTCGCGCCATAGGCGCCACTGTCCGCGGTCCGCGGTCGGCCGTCCGCTGTCATTCATCGCTATCCGCCGCCACTGGCATTGCCTCGCCCGTCAGCCTGGCGGCCTGCTCGCGCGCGGCGAGTTCGTCGATGAAGCCATCGAGGTCGCCGTCGAGCACGACCGGGAGGTTGTAGTTCGACATGCCGATGCGATGATCGGTCACGCGCGACTGCGGGAAGTTGTAAGTGCGGATCTTCTCGCTGCGTTCGCCGCTGCCGACCTGGGCCTTGCGCTCGGCGGCTTCGGCGCGTTGACGCTTGTCGAGCTCCTGCTCGTAAAGACGCGAGCGCAACACTGTCATCGCGCGCATCCGGTTCTGCGACAGAGAGCGCTCGTCTTCGCAGGTCACCACAAGGCCAGTGGGCTTGTGTGTGATGCGGATCGCCGTCGCGTTCTTCTGCACGTTCTGGCCGCCCGCCGACGATGCCCGATAGGTTTGGATCTCGATGTCGCGGTCGGGGACGTCGATCTCGACTTCATCCATCTCGGCCAGCACAGCGACGGTTGCGGTGGAGGTGTGGATGCGGCCGGCCGACTCGGTCGCAGGCACGCGCTGGACGCGGTGCACGCCCGACTCATACTTGAGGCGTGAGTACGCCCCCTTGCCGCGCACTTCGAAAGTCACTTCTTTGTAGCCACCGACGCCCGTGGCGTTGGCATAGACGATCTCGGTCTTCCAACCGCGATCCTCGGCGTAACGCGTGTACATGCGGAAGAGATCGGCGGCGAAGATGCCGGCCTCGTCGCCGCCGGCCCCGGCGCGGATCTCGAAGATGACGTTCTTGTCGTCACGCGGATCCTTGGGGACGAGCAGCATCCGCAACTTATCCTCAAGCGCGCTTTGACGCGCCTCGAGCGTGCGGACTTCATCGACCGCCATGGCGGCCATGGCCGGGTCCTCGAGCAATTCGCGGGCACCCTCCAGATCGCGCAGGACGGTCTGGTACTCGCGATACGCCATCACGATCGGCTCGCTCTCGGAGCGTTCGCGCGCGAACTCGGCGATCTTCGAGTAGTCGCTGGCGCCTTCGGCCATCAATCGGTTGAGTTCTTCGAACCGGGCTTCGATCCCGGCGAGCTTGTCGAGCATGATCGTTTCTGTCCGTCACCTAACGAAAACGGGACGCCCGTTCCCCGGTCGTCCCGCACGACGCATTTCATCCGAACTGGGCAAATCTCGATTATACAGAAGCCCTGACACCCTTTGGGGGGAAGAGGTCAGCCGCCAGGGCAATCGCATTAGAAATGCCTGATCTGATTCTTCCGAGAAAACGAGGGGGTGGCATGGGCCGGGGCAAAGCCCCGGCCCATGCCACCCCCTCGTTTTCTCGGTACTTTTTCACCTGAGGCGATGAAGCCACGTTCTTATGCGATTGCCCTGGGTCAGCCACAAATTACGTGAATGGCAGACGCTTCAAGCTCCAGGCGTCTCACCATTCGCGGAATTTGCGCAATTCGTGGCCTATATTCCGTGCCCAATGTCGATCAGGCTTCCAGGCGGTAGCCGTAGCCGCGCACAGTGCAGACGAGCGTCGGATGGGCCGGTTCCGACTCGAGTTTCTGACGCAGGAGCCAGATGTAGCGACGTACGCCGCCGGTCTCGGTCGGTTTGTAATCGCCCCAGACTTCACGGTTCAACTCGTCTTCGGCGATGGCCTGACCGGCATGCGCCAGCAGCGCTTCGAGCAACTTGAACTCGGTCGCGGTCAGAGCGACGGCCCGGCCGGCGCGCGTGACCGAGCGGCGATCGAGATCCACCTCGACCTCGCCGAGCCGGTGAAGACGCGGCCCTGCTCCGGCTGCCGGTCGGGCGCGCGTCAGGACGGCGCGGATGCGGGCGGCGAGCTCGGCAAAGCTGAATGGCTTCGTCACGTAGTCGTCGACGCCCAGGCGGAAGCCACGCAGCTTGTCGGCCTCATCGTTCTTGGCCGTGAGCAGAATGATGGGCACGTCAGTCAACTCGCGCAGCCGCGCGCTCGTCTCGAAACCGTCCATGCCCGGCATCATCACGTCCATCACCACAAGCGCCGGCTTCTGCTGATAAGCAAGCCGCAGCGCGTCGACGCCGCTGGCCGCCAGACAGACGGCGTAGGACTCAGTCGTCAGGAAGTCGCCCAGCAACCGACGCAGAGTCGGGTCGTCGTCGACCAGCAGAATACGATCAGTCATCACTGACCTCCACAATCGGCAGTTCGAACTTGAATGCGGCGCCTTGTTCGCTTGACGCAAGCTCGACGTCGCTGCCCATGGCGCGCAACAACTGGCGCACCATGTAGAGCCCCAGGCCATGTCCATACACGGCGCGGTCATCGCCGTTATGCAGACGCCGGAAGCGCTCGAACGCATGGGCGCGCTGCTCGGGCGGGATGCCGGGACCGACGTCATTCACGTGCACTCGGACGATCGACTCAACGCGTATCGCGTCGATTGCGATCGGCCCCTCCGGCGCGTACTTCTGCGCGTTGTCGACGAGGTGAAAGAGCACGCTGGAAAGGGCGCGGTCGTCGGCGAGGATGAGCGGCAGATCGCCCGGTAGCGAAACGATCAACCGATCGGCTGCAGGCTGGCCGACGAACGCGGCCCGCAGCCCGGCCACTACCTCGCCCAGATCGAGCGGCGCCAGGTTCAGACGCAGCCGACCTGCTTCGAGAGCCGACAGATCCAGGATGGTCTCGACAAAACCCGTCAGCCGCCGAACCTCAGATTGGACGAGGGCAAGGTGTTCGCGTGTGTCCGGCGCCAGCTGGCCGCGCGCGAGCACCAACTCGAGCCCGCCATTGAGGTTCGTCAACGGCGCGCGGAGTTCGTGCGAAACCAGCGACACGAAGTCCGACTTGAGTTCGTCGAGCTTGTGCAACTGCGCGTTCTGATCGGCCAGCTGTTGCAGCGCATCGCTGAGGACGCGGGTCTTCTCATCGACCAGGCCCTCGAGATCCCGGTTGAGGGCCGCCAGCTCGGCCTGCGCAGCGGCGGCCCGGGTGATTGCGGATTGGAGCTCGGCCTGCTGTCGCTTCTGAGGCGCGAGGTCATGGGCGGTGCCGGCCAGCAAGATGGTATCGGCATCGATCGGCCGCAGGACGAGTGAGAAGGTCGCTGTCGCAGGCTCACCCTCCGTCGAACGACGCTGTAGGGTAACTTCGCCGCTCCAGCCGGCCTCGAGCACGAGTGGCGTAAACCCGCCGACCGGTCGAGCGAGTGTCAGCGGCCGGCCAGATCGCGGGATCCAGTCAAACACCGAACTGCCAACCACATGTTGGGCATCCGTCAGACCCAGGGCCCGGACCAGCGACGGATTGGCCAGGAGGATGCGTCCGTGGCCGTCGCAGATGAAGGCCGGGTCGCCGGCGTTCTCGACGAGCTGGGCGTAGCCGCGGAGCTCGTGTTCGCCGGCGGCGACGCCCTGTCGGGCAACGAACGTCAACGCGAGCGCGCAAGCGATGGCCACACCGCCCAGGTCGGGCGCGCCCGTCGTTCGCCAATCGACGATGACGAACCACAGCAGCGCCATGACGGCCACCAGGGGAGCATAGCGGCGCACGAGCAGCGCGGCGCCACGCGTCCAATGCTGGGCCACAGCGCTTCGCCACCAGGTCGGCGTGCGCGGCGGCAGGGCCTCCAGGCAGAGCAACACGCCAGCGCCCCACCGTCCCCACATCACAAGGCCCAGATCGCCGGGTGCCCTCTGACCCATGAACGTGAAGGCCAGTTCAGCGAGGCCCCAGAGCAACAGCCCGGGGCCGGCCCAGGCCAGGGTGCGCGACCGGCCAGCGTGGATGACCGCCGCGACGAACAACGTAATCACGAGCGACAGGGCCAGAGCCGAGCAGGCGACCAGCCAGAGGGTGAGCCCGGGCGCGGCGTTCAATCCGACCCAGAGCGGAGCCAGGAAGAGACGCCACCCGAGCGTCGTGCCGACGCCTGCGAGCACCACCACATCGAGCACGGTGCGCAGGCGTCCGAACCGTTCGTCAGGGCTCCAGGCATGCTGGATGACACCGGCCTGCGCGAGGAGCAAGGCGGTCAGGGTCAGCACGTCGGCGAACGAGACACCCGGCCAGGTCGGCGGCGGGAGGATGAGGCCCATGACCTCGGCCAGAGCTCCCAGAGCGGCGGCAGCGCCCCACAATGCGAGGCTGCTCGGAACGCGGCCGCGCGATCGTCCGCGGTGAAGTACGACAGCGGCCAGCCCAAGGGCCGCGCCCACGCCGATGCGCCCGGCCCAGGCCGCGCCCGGGCTCGATGCAGTCAGAAGCGCCAGGCCGCTCACAGCCAGAATCGCAACGCCCCAGGCCCGAGGCCCTGGGGCAAGCGCAGAAGGGAGTGAGGGCGCTGTCGTGCGCATACTTTGAAAGACAGGGCCCGGCCTGGATCCCAGGCCGGGCCCTGTGAGGCAAGCGAACTACGGCGTCGGCGTGTTCAGGTAACCGCCGGTGCAGTTGTCGCGTTCACCCTGCGAGCCAGGCGGGTACGGACAGATCATCGGCGTCACCGTCGGCGTCGCAGTCTTGGTCGGCGTACGCGTCGGCGTGTTGGTGATGTTCAACGTCGCTGTCGGCGTGGCCGTGCGTGTGGCAGTTGCCGTCGGCGAGATGGTCGGCGTCACTGTCTTCGTCGGCGTGTTGGTGCGCGTCGACGTGCTCGTCGGCGTCCGCGTGACGGTCGGTGTCGCCGTGCTGGTCGGCGTCGGCACCGTGGCCGTGTTGGTGGGCGTGTTGGTGCGCGTCGACGTGCGCGTCGGCGTGCGCGTGATCGTCGGTGTCAACGTGATCGTCGGCGTGCGCGTGACGGTCGGCGTGTTGGTGCGGGTCGGCGTCAGCGTGATGGTCCGCGTCAGCGTGACCGTGCGCGTCGGTGTGCGCGTCGGCGTGTTGGTGCGCGTCGGCGTATTCGACGGTGTTGGCGTGATCGTGCGCGTCGACGTGCGCGTCGGCGTCTGTGTGATCGTCGGCGTCAGTGTGATCGTCGACGTCCGCGTCGGCGTGCGCGTGATGGTCGGCGTGTACGTCAGCGTGCGGGTCGGCGTCGGCGTGAGCGTACGCGTCGGAGTGGCCGTCGGGAAGCCCGTGATCAGGTATAGATACGTCTGTGGGATCACGCCAGACGGGTATGTGAAGCTGTCGGTCGTCATCTTCCAGCCGAGCGAGATGTTGTCGCCGCCGGAGCCTTCCTTGTAGATGGCTTCGATGTAGTAGAAGCCGGCCTGGAGCGTGAGAGCCGAGGTCTGCTGCGACGGGTACTTGCTCCACTCATTGGCGTTCGTCCAGCCGTTGACGGTCGCGTATTCGTTCATGCCCAGGCCATTGACGTACGCGTTGCTGCGAACCGCATTGACATCGGTGCCGAGGTAACCGGACATCTGGAACGAGCCGCTGTCGTCGCTGGCGATCCAGAAGGTGTATTGGCCGGGAACTGGCACACACAAGATCGCGCGCAGCTGGCCGCCAAAGTAGTCGTCGCGGTTAGTCGGTCCCGCGGCCGAGGCGAGGTTCTGGCGCAGCACCGGGCTGTTGGGATAGGTGGGGTCGGCCAACAGGTCAGCAACGTTGGTACCGTTGATGGTGTCACCAAATCCTGACCCGCCGAAAGCTTCGTAGACCACGCCATCGCCGGCGCAAGGCTGGTACGGTGTCTGCGTTGGTGTGGGGGTCAGAGTGGGCGTCGGCGACTGGGTCGGCGAAGGCGTCGTTGTGTTGGTCGGTGTCTCAGTCGGTGTGGACGTGTGCGGGATGAACACGCAGTTCAAGCACGTGGCGCCGCCGGGCAGCACGACCTCACGCGACTTGCGGAACGACTCGACCACGCCCTCACGGCGAGCGGTCAGGCGGATCTTGGGCCAGACCGAGTTGAGGAACGGCGTGATGATCGGGTGCTGGTAGGTCACCTCGACCACGACGGACTGACCCGGATCGCCGGGATGATCCAGATACACAGGTGTGTTATCCGATAGCCGGTGGATGCACCGATCCGGATAACGGTCGGGGCCATCACCCGGCGTCTGGTCGCTCAGCGGATACGCCGGCGCTGTTTCGTAGTTGCCGTTGTTGCAGATCGAGATGTCCAGATATCCTGGGCGGGACGGATCGCCGTACAGGGCCGTGTTCGGCGAGAACGTGCCGACCGCCGGGGCGTTCAAGACCGCGCGGTAATCCTTGCTGGCACCGAGGTCGACGTTGACCAGAGCTCCCCCCATGTGCGTCATGAGGGTGCCGGAGACCGTGTCTGTCATTTGGGTCTGCACGACCAAAGCGCCGGCGAGCGTCTCGTCATAGATCGAGCGCAGGCGGGCGTAGTTCTGCAGAGCAGAAGTCTTGTCGTCGCCGCCGGTGACGCTGCGCGGGATCTCGCAGTCATAGGCCTCATCGTTGGCGCCAATGACATCGTTCTGAGCCACGTCTTCCGCAGCGCTCCCGACCAGGCCGGAAGGGCCGATCCCGTCGCCGTCGTGACTCAGGTAGAACTGCAGCGACTCATAGCAGTAGTCGCGGACCGCCGGGTCGGTGTTGTCGCTGAACCCTCCGGTCACGGCGTAGCGCACGCCCCACCGCGCAGCGTTCTGGATGGCCAGCCAGGCGGCGAAGATGCGGGCGAACTCGATGATGCCGAAGATCAACGCCAGTAGCAGCGGCGTGATCAGGGCAAACTCGAGCAGGCCCTGGCCTCGGATTTTGCGATCGCGCAGATGATGAAACCACATAATCGGTCGCCTTCCTGGCCTAACGGGTGAGCCGTGTATAAAGCTTCGACGCGATATCCTCGAACACAGGTCCAAGGGCGCCCGCATCAGGCGCGTAATAGTAGTTGCCGCAACTGTTCAACGCAGGCGTGTTCTGCGACGCGCAGATGTCTGTGTTGCGATCGCCGTCGTCGCCAACCGCTGCCATATAACGCAGCAGGCGCTCGCCGGTGCGTGGCGGCTTCGCAATGTCGTCGCCGAAGCCGATGGCATAGATGACGATGTTGCCGCCGATCTGCGGCTCGTTCGAGTTGTAGAGCGACCCAACCGGCCAGGGCCACGAGCCGTTGGCCTCGCACGTGCCGAAGGCCGGGTTGCAGGTGGTGGTCAATGCCGCGAAGTCGATCATGTCCATCGCGTAGTCGACGGTGTCGTACGCGTACACCAACGTGCCGCCGTTGCTCACAGTCATGGAGCCGGGCGCTGGCGAGACCGATGCGGCGCTGATGACGCCGTTGTCCGTCGTCCACAGCGCGCCGGGCGGGCAAATCGCCTGGCCGCCGTCCGCCGTCTTGTGGTACGGGCCGCACAGTCGCATGTCAGGGTCACGCACGGTGCGTTCGTCAGCCCACATGCCGTTCTCGGAGAACGAGTCGTTGTAGTCGCCATCGTTGTTCTGGTCGTAGCCCGGCATCTGACAGAACGGGTTAGCCCAGAGGCCCGTCCCCAGGTTGCCGGGGCAGAAGCCGTTCTTGAAACTTCCATCCAGGCCCGAGGCGGCCACACCGGATGCCCCCGTGTAGATATCGGGGACGTCCGAAACCGTGACGTAGCCATCCGAAAGGAAAATGATGACCCACAACGCTTCAGGCCGTCCGCTGGTCTTGAGGATGTTGGCGGCCACCCGGATGCCGCAGCCGACGCAGCCGGCCATCGCCGAGTAGTTCGGGTTGGGCGCGTTGTTCGCGCAGCCAGCCGGGATCGCGCCGTTGTTGCTGCCCGAGTTACACAGGATGCTGAGCGGGTTATAGGAGAAGCCCGCGCCGTTCAGAAGCGCGCCAGCGGCCTGGTCATGGATCGTCAGGTTGTCGATGGCGCCGTACACGCCGCTTGAGCCAGTCGAGACGGTCGCGCGCGCGCCGAGGTTCGCCGAGAGACCCGAGTAGACCGTCGCGTTGAAGTCATATCCAACGACGGCGACGCGATCGTAGCCTGTGTACATCGTGTCAACCAGTCGCTTGGCGGCCTGCTTGGCGTCCCAGAGTGGCCGGCATTTTCCGGTCGCGTCCTCTGGGGTACTGGCCACATCCGAACCGGCCACGGCCGGGTTGCAGCCTTCATAGGATGGATTGGTCGGGCCGGCTGCCGCAAACGGGTTTTGCAGGTGCGTGCCGGCGTCGGGGTCGAACACGTTGTTGACGCAGGCGTCGTTGCCCGTGTACGGGCTGATCCCGCAGCCGAGATCGGTGGTCTCGGCCATGATCTCGTTCGTATTGAACACCAACACCAGGTCGATCGACGCGGCTTCAGAGACGGCGTTAGTCGTCAGCGTGGTGCTCTGGAAACCGATGATCTGCATGAAGAAGAACCGCACCGTCAGCGTACCCTCGACCCTTAGCTGTTTGCGCGGGATGAGGTCGTTGCCCGCGCACAACGACGACGAGATCAACGGGTCGGTCGTGTTGAGGGCGACCTGCGCCTGGTCGGTGCCACCGCTGTGAGAGAACGTGAAACGGTTGACGTTGGAAGTGCTTCCCGCCACGCATTGATGCACCGTCACCTGCTCCACCTGCGTCAGGTCTTTGTCGAGGTTGAAGCGGATGTAGTCGACTGCGAAACGCCCCACCTTCTCGAAGTCCTGGCCTTCGCGGATCTGCGTCGCAGCCGCGATCGCGGCCGAGTCCACCGCGCGTCGGAGATAGGCCTGATTGAGGATCAAGACACCGAAGTCGATCATCAACCCGACGATCAGGATCAGCACGAACGAAGCGCCGGCCATGATGACGACGGCCTGACCGTTATGCCGGCCATCGTCAGAGATCCGGCGCCACAGGCGATCCGCCGGTTTGGCGGGTTGACGTTTGAGCGCAGTGCGTGAAGCCATCTTCGGTGTCCTCATGCGTGTCACGGCGTCACGGACACAGCCGCGGCGGTGCAGATGCTGCCGCCAGAGCCGTTGTCCCAGGTGGATTGAACGGAATAGGTGCCGGTGCCGGCCACATTGAAGTTGAAGCGCAGCTGCAACGGCTGGATCGTGCCGGGCGTGATGTTGCGTACGGCGCTGACCCATTGACCGCTCAAAACCGCGAGCGGGCTGGTGGTGCCGGTCAGGTTCCAGATGATGTTTGCCGAATTGCGCAAGCTGATCGTCTGGATCGATCGCGTGCCGTTCGCCGGCCAGGTCAGGGTCAGTTCACGCAGATAGCGGTCGAAAGCTGGCTGTGGCGCGCTCTGCGACACATCCGGCGGGTTCGAGAACAGCAACTGCACGCTCTGCGGGTTCGTGGCGATGTCTTGATAACCGCTCACGCAGACGAACTGCGCCTTGGGTGAGGTCGTCGTGAATGCCACGGGCACCGGGTTCGACGGGCTCAAGATCGTCGTAGCCGTCAGGTCGACGTTGGTGCCGATCTGACCCGAAACCACAGTGAACTCATACACGCCGGCAGCGATCTCGCCATTCGAAGCGATCGTGTCAGTCGCGCCGCGCGATGACGTCAACGTCACGGTGCGCCCGCTCAGCGCCTGGTTGGCGCAGTTGCGAAGCGTCACCTGAACGGTCAGCGTGTCGGCGTTGTCAGACCAGGCCGTGTACTGGTTCCCCACGAACGAGATCGACGATGCGAGCACGCTGACAGCCAGCGGGTTGCAGACATCAGTCGCCGTGGCCGACGGAGTCGCCGAAGCTGTCGCAGTGCCCGTCGCAGTGCCTGTGCCAAGCGGCAGCGGCGTGTTGGTCGACGTAGCCGTCGATGTCGGCGTGGGTGTGGGCGTCGGGGTCGGTGTGGGCGTTGGCGTCGGGGTCGGTGTGGGACGCGGCTCACCGGCCGGGATCGGAACGATGGTGTACGTGTAGAAGGTCCAGTACGGCTTCGGCATGAATGCCGTGAACCAGGGCAGATCCAGGATGTAGTCGTAGGTGTAGTACATCTCGACCAGCAGGATGCCCTGGCTGGGCGCGGCCAAATCGGTCGACGGATCCCAGGTGTTGTCGAGATGCTGCTGGAGCTTGGCGCGATCGAATTGAGTCTCGAGCGGGTAATGGCCGATCGGGTCCCAGGCATCCGAGAGACGCCACTGCCCAGCGCGTGTGCCGTCGAAACAGCTCGTCCCGGCGGGCATCGACGACGGGGCCGTGCCGGCCTCGCATGGAGCGGGGTCGTACGACGGCCACGGCCAAAGCCCCGCGAAGGCCGGGTCTACGTCAGGATTGTCGTCAGGGCCTTCCATGATGGTCGGCTTGCAACGCAGATCTGAGTTCGGGATGCGAGTGCCCGCCGGGACGTCTTCATTGCACAGCACGTCGCGATAGACGCGAGCGACCGTGATGATGATCTGATCGGCCGGCATGTCGTGATCCCAGGCCGGGGCGCCTAACCCGGCCGAATAGTTCGTCGTGCGAATGGAGACCGGGTTGAGGCTGATGAAAATCCGGCACGTGATCTTCGCGTAGAAGTCATTCACGGGTGGGTTGCAGTCATTCATCTTCGACATCATCTCGCTGCCATGGAGCGGGTTGACGGCGAGGTCGCGTCCACCTTTGTCGGGGTTGGGCTGCTGATCGACGCCGAAACGCGCGCCCTCACGCACGGCCTCAACCACATTGACGTAGCGATTGAATGCAAAGCCGAACTCGGCCATGCTACTCAACAGGATCAGCAGGAACGGCATTACGAGCGCCATCTCCACAAGGCTCTGCCCGCGACGGCTGAGCTTCGGAGTGCGCTGTGCCAGGGCTGTCCAACGAGCGCGTAAATCATGCATAAACAGGCGCATAGAAGAATCCTGCGTCTTAACCTTTTGTCCTAACGTGATGGCAGCATAGGGCAAAAGGTGGTTAGATTCGGTTGGCGTTCGTCGGTCGGAAGAGATCGTCACGCGCTTTTGACGCGCTCCGGACACGATCCGGACAATCGCCGGCCTTCGACGCACCCAATCTCCTGCAAGTTGCGCGCCAGTAGGACCGGCCCTTGTGGCCGGACGCCGGACCGCAGAATGGTCTATTCGATGCCTCAAGAAACCATCAACGGCTGCCGGTATTTTTACGAGGAATTTGCGCCTTCAAGGCCTGTCGGGCGGCCGGTGCTCCTGATCCATGGCTCGACGAGCACCGGCCAGAGCGACTGGAGCACGGTGATCCCGGTGCTGGCCGAACGGCGGCGTGTGATCGTGCCCGACTGTCGCGGCCACGGTCGCAGCGACAATCCGCTCGGCACATATGCGTTCCGCGAGATGGCCGCCGATCTCGCCGGGCTCGCGCGCCGGCTCGATGCAACCCCGGTCCACATCGTCGGACACAGTAACGGCGGAAATGTCGCATTGGTAATGGTGATAGAAGAAGCGGACGTGATCGCATCGGCGATCCTGCAGGCCGCCAACGCCTACGTCAGCCAGGATCTGTTGGTGCGCGAGCCCCCGCTCTTCGATCCCGATCGCGTGGATCGCGAATCACCTCAGTGGCGCGACGAGATGATCCAGTTGCACGGCCTCACCCATGGGCCAGACTATTGGCGAGTGCTGCTGCGCCTGACTCTGGCCGAGATCCTGGCTGAGCCCAACTACACGCCTGCGGAGCTTGCGCGCGTCAAACGACCGACCTTCGTGATCGAAGGCGAGCGCGACCCGGTCAACGCCCCTTCAGAGCACGGCGCCTTCATCGCCCGACACATCCCGGCCGCGCGTTTGTGGCGACCGGAGGGCGTTGCTCACAACGTCCACCTCGAAACCCGCGACGAATGGCTGGCGCGCGTGCAGGCGTTTTGGGGGTCGGTCGAGGAATAATGCCTTTGCCACGAATTCAAACGAATAGGCACGAATATCTCTGCGTCTCCTTCGTGCCAATTCGTTTGAATTCGTGCAATTCGTGGCAGAGTTTCGCGTGCTATCTCTGCATCGTGGACAGTACAATCGCCGCATGTCTGCCTTCACCTACATCGATGGAACCCTGGCCTGTGACGGCGTAGCGGTCGACACGATCACCGAGCGTTTCGGCACGCCGCTCTACATCTACTCGGCCGCCACGATCCGCGAACGTGTCGCGCGTGTGCGTGATGCGTTCGCGGCCTTGCAGCCCGAGATCTACTACGCCGTCAAAGCCAACGGCAACCTCGCGATCCTCAAACTGCTGCGCGGCCTCGGCGTCGGCTTTGACATCGTCTCGGGCGGCGAGTTGGCGCGGGCGCTGGCCGCCGGCGCGGATCCGAAGGCCATCGCCTTCGCGGGCGTGGGGAAGACGAACGCCGAGATGAACGTTGCGCTCGAGGCCGGCGTCGGCTGGTTCAATGTCGAGTCGAGCGACGAGGCGACCAGGCTCAACGCGCTGGCGGTGGCCTGCGGCTTACGTGCACGTGTGGCGTTGCGCCTCAACCCGGATGTCGAGCCCGATACCCATCGGCACATCCGCACCGGCGGCGCGGCGAGCAAGTTCGGGTTGCCGCTCGACCAGGCCCACGCCCTGGCCCAACGTTGGAGCGACTTCCCGGCGCTCGACCTGCACGGCGCCCACATCCACATCGGCTCGCAGATGGCGGCAGCCGGGCCGTGGCGCGCCGCCCTCGACGCCATGTTGGGCTTCGTCGAGGCCTATTCGTCTATCACGCACGTCGACCTGGGGGGCGGCCTGCCGGTCAGTTACACTGACGCGGCGGCGCCCGATCCGGCGACCTTCGCAGCACCCCTCGTCGAGCGGCTGCAGCCGTTCGTTGGGCGGCTCACGATTGGGCTCGAGCCCGGGCGCTATCTGGTGGCCGAGTCGGGGCTGCTGGTCACGGAGGTCCAGGCTGTGAAGACCATGGCTGGCCGGCGATTGGCCGTGGTCGACACCGGCATGCATCATCTCATCCGGCCGATGTTGTACGAAGCCAGTCATCGCATCTGGCCCGTGCGTGCCGCCGGCGTGGTCGGCCCGACTGACGTGGTCGGCCCGATCTGCGAATCGACCGACGTGATCGGCCGCGACCTGGCGCTGCCGGGGCTGCGCAGCGGCGACCTCCTGGCGATCCGCGACGTCGGCGCGTACGGCTTCAGCATGGCCTCGAACTACAACGCCCAGCCCAGGCCGGCGGAGGTTCTGGTCGACGGCGGCGAGGCCCGGCTGGTCCGGCGGCGGGAGACCGCCGACGACCTGATGGTGCTCGAGAGGGACTTCGGTTGACCGGGCGTTGGCCCGACATCGGGGCACATCGGGACACATCGGGACACTCCCGATTTCTTGTTGTACAATGCCTCGAACCGGGAGGAGTACGCGCCCCGGCAGTCGACAGCGAGGACGGGCCCTGTGGTGCAAGCCCGTCCCGACAGCCAGCGCGGAAGTCGCCCGACCATTTGGCGGAAGAACGTCGGCCCTGGCCGATCACTAGACCCGTCCGGGTGCGCCCGTTAACGCGCAACAAAGCGCCCGGCCCAGCCGGGAACTGAGGTGGTACCACGGAAGGCTCGCCCTTTCGTCCTCATTCGGACGAAGGGGCGTTTTGTTTTCTCATGGCAACACACACGCTTGAACCCAACCGTTCGACTCTGCACGGGCACTTCTCGCGCGATCTCGCGCCCGTGTTGACCGTCGACCCCGGCGACGTCATCGTGGCCCGCACACTCGATGCGGGCTGGAGCGTCGGCCCGCGCCCCGCGCCCCGCGTCAATCGACCGAAGTTCGCGCCGCGCAACGAACTCGACAACGGCCATGCCCTGATCGGCCCTGTCGCCGTCAGGGGCGCCGAGCCGGGCCTGGGCCTGGCCATCGACATCGACGAGATCCGGGTCGGCACCTGGGGCTGGACCGTCGCCGGCGGCTGGGATCATCCGGTCAACCAGGTCTTCGACATCGTCTCGGGCGAGTACGACATGGATTGGGCCCTCGACGCGGATGCCGGCCTGGGTCGCAATCAATTCGGCGACACGATCCTGCTGCGGCCGTTCCTGGGTCAGATGGGCGTCGCCCCGGCCGAGCCCGGCCGGCACTCGACGATCCCGCCGCGTCGCGTGGGCGGCAACCTGGATTGTCGCGAACTGATCGTCGGGAGCCGTCTGGTGCTGCCGGTCGAGGTGCCCCTGGCGCTGTTCTCGTTCGGCGACGGCCACGCCGCCCAGGGCGACGGCGAGTCGTCGGTGACGGCTCTCGAGTGCCCGTTCGAGCGCGTCGTCCTGCGGCTGTCGCTCGAACAACGGCCGCTCATCGACACACCCTACGCGCGAACGCCCGCAGGCTGGCTGACGATGGGCTTCGACGAGGACCTGACCCAGGCCGCCCACAAAGCGCTCGCGGCCATGGTCGTTCTGATGGGCGCGCTGCACGGCTTCGACAAGCGCCGCGCGCTCGCCCTGGCCAGCGTCGCCGTCCACCTGCGCGTCACCCAGATCGCCAACGGCGTCAACGGCGTTCACGCCGTCTTGCCCGATGACGCTATCCGCCGCTCACCTGCAGGAACAACCTGACCGGCCAACCCGAATGGGCTGACGGCAATCGCCAATCACCAATCGCAAATCCTTATGACCAATCAGCAATCACCCATCGACAATCAGCAATTTCCCAAGGCCTATGACCACGCCGCCACCGAGCGCGAGCTCTACGCCTGGTGGGAGCAGAACGGCTGGTTCAAGCCGACCAACGACCCGAGCCAGCCGGGCCACGATCCGGCCAAGAAGCCGTTCGTGATCTCGATCCCGCCGCCGAACGTCACCGGCGAGCTGCACCTCGGCCACGCCATGTTCGTGTCGGTCGAGGATCTCATGATCCGCTACCACCGCATGAAGGGTGACCCGACCCTCTGGGTGCCCGGCTCCGACCACGCCGGCATCGCCACGCAGCTGCAGGTTGAGAAAATGCTCCTGCGCGAGGATGAGGTCACTCGCGAAGAACTCGGCCGCGAGGAATTCCTGCGCCGCACCTGGGCCTGGAAGGAGAAGTACGGCGGCATCATCTACGACCAGCTGCGCCGCCTCGGGGCCAGCTGCGACTGGGGCCGCGTGCGCTTTACACTCGACGAGGGCCTGAGCGTGGCCGTGCGCGAGGCCTTCGTGCGCCTGCACGACAAGGGCCTGATCTACCGCGGCCCGCGCCTGATCAACTGGAGCCCGGGCCTCAAGACCGCGGTCAGCGACCTCGAGGTCGAGTACAGCGAGGAGCCCGGCCATCTCTTCTATTTCAAGTACCGGCTCGCCGACGAAGACGCCTTCATCCCGGTCGCCACGACCCGGCCCGAGACGATCCTGGGCGACACCGCCGTGGCCGTGCATCCCGAGGACGAGCGCTATCAGCGCTTCATCGGCCGCGACGTCCTCGTGCCGATGCTCGACCGTCGCATCCCGGTGATCGCCGACGAGGCCGTCGACAGGGCCTTCGGCACCGGCGCGCTCAAGATCACGCCCGGCCACGACTTCACCGACTACGAGGTCGGCGCGCGGCACAAGCTGCCGATCATCTCGATGCTCGATCGCGAGGCCAAGGTCACGGCGGCCGGCGGCCCCTACAAGGGCCTCGACCGGTTCGAGGCGCGCAAGAAGCTCTGGGCCGACATGGAGGCCGCCGGGCTGACGCTCAAGGTCGAGCCGTACCTGCGCAACACGCCGCGGTCGCAGCGCGGCGGCGAGATCGTCGAGCCGATGGTGTCGGTGCAGTGGTTTGTGCGGATGGAGGGCCTGGCGGCCGCCGGCCTCGACGCAGTGCGCGACGGGCGCATCACCATCGTGCCCGAGCGCTTCAGCAAGGTCTACTTCAACTGGCTCGAGAACATCAAAGACTGGACGATCAGCCGCCAGCTCTGGTGGGGCCACCGCATCCCGGTCTGGTATGTCATCGGCTCCGACGGCCTGCCCACCGACGAATACTTCGCCGCGCGCACCGAGTCGGCCGCCTACAATCTGGCACGCGCCAAATACGGCAAGTCTGTGCAACTCGAGCAGGACCCCGACGTGCTCGACACCTGGTTCAGCTCGGGCCTGTGGCCGTTCAGCACGCTCGGCTGGCCGCACGACACGCCCGACCTCAAGTACTTCTACCCGACCAGCGTGATGGAGACCGGCTACGACATCCTGTTCTTCTGGGTGGCGCGCATGATCATGACCGGCCTCGAATTCACGCACGAGGCGCCGTTCCATACCGTGTATCTGCACGGCCTGGTGCGCGACGAGCAGGGCCGCAAGATGTCGAAGACCACGGGCAACGTCGTCGACCCGCGCTGGATCATCGACGGCGCCTCGGCCGAGGCCGTGCGCCTCTCCGGCAGCGCCGAGATCGCCAAACAGTTCCCTGAAGGCATCGCCTCGATGGGCACCGACGCCCTGCGTTTCACGCTACTGACCTCGGGAACGCCCGGCAACGACCTAAACCTCAGCCTGGCGCGCGTCGAGGCCAACCGCAACTTCGCCAACAAGATCTGGAACATCGCGCGCTTTATCGTGGGGAATCTGCCGGAGGGGTTCGAGCGCGTGGCGCTGACCGCTGACGGCGGACCGCAGACCGCAGCGCTCTCACAACCCACGCTGGCAGATCGCTGGATCCTTTCGCGCCTGAACAGCGTGATCGCCGACGCGACGCGCTTCATCGAGGCCTACGAGTTCGGCCAGGCCGGCAACCAGATCTACGACTTCCTTTGGGGCGACTTCGCGGATTGGTACGTGGAGATCGCGAAACTTCAACTGAGGACGGCTGACGACGGACCGCAGACGGCGGTCGGCGGTCAGCGGTCAGCGGTCGATTCGACCCGCCAGCTTCTGCTGCACGTGCTCGACCAGACGCTGCGGCTGCTGCATCCGTTCGTGCCGTTCATCACCGAGGCGGTCTGGCAGAAGCTACCGCGCGCGGCGGGTGAGGCGCCGGCCCTGATCGTGGCCTCCTGGCCGCAGGGCGGCAGCGTCGACGCCGAGGCGGTCGAGCAGTTCGAGCATCTACGCAGTTTGGTGCGCGGGATCCGCAACGCGCGTACCGAGAAGAAGCTCGAGCCCAAGAAGCGCCTGGGCGCCGTGATCGCGGCCGGCGAACGCGCGGCGTGGCTGAGTGAGCAGAGCGCCGTGCTGGCCGCGTTGGCTGGTCTCGACGCCGAGAAGCTGTCGATCGTGGCGACGGCCGAGGCGCCCACCCAGGCCATCTCCGTGATCGAAGGCGGCACTCAGGCCTTTCTGCTGCTCGAGGGCGTGATCGACGCGGCTGCCGAGCGCGAGCGTCTGTCGAAGGAGCTCGCGGAGCTGGAGCGCGTCATCGCCAAGAGCCAGGGCCTGCTCGGGTCAGACTTCGCCAAACGAGCCCCGGCCGCCGTCGTCGACAAGGAGCGCGCTCGACTAGCCGAGGCCGAAGCGGGTCGCGCCAAGCTCGTCGCGCAGATCGAGTCGCTGTAAGCGTCAGCGACGCATCAGAAGCCCGTCAACGCGCCGGGCTCTTTGGCTGATAGGGTGGTGACACCTTCAGACATGGAGCCCGGCGATGTCGTTCAAGCACCGTTTCCCCGCCCTTCTCATCCTCGGTTTTGCGCTGGTCCTTTGTTCGGCGTGTGACCCGGTCGCCACGCCGGCGTCGCCGACTCCAACGCCTACGGCCGTCGCCAGCCCAACCCCGACGGACTGCCCGACGGCGTGGTCATGGGCCACCGGACCGGGCTCGCCGAACTTCGATGCTGCGTTGACCCGGAGCCTGACGGATGCGGGTCTGACGGTTCGCTCTGCCTTCTCTTCGGCCTTCGGGGAAAACAATCTCTGCAACGGCCTCTTCCACGCTATGGCTCTGGACATCACCGTCGAACTGAGTGTCGCGGATGTCCCGGGCGAAGACGCCCTGGCGGAGACCAGCACGATGATTGTGAAGCAGGCGCAGGATGCGCTGCCCATCAGCGGCGTCCCCAATCTCGGTCGGGTGACGGTGCGCTTCGTCGCGCCCGAAGCCACCTGGGAGTGCATCACGACCAGCGGCGGGACCGAGTGCCGCGCTGCGCCGTAGGCGTCTTCGATCCAGAAATCGGGCGTGTGGGGGGGGTCCCCCCCGGGGGGCCCCCGCGCGGGGGGCAGAGGGGGGGGGGGGGGCACGCCCCAGG
>CAYZRP010000095.1:0-27654 GCA_964480865.1 uncultured Anaerolineales bacterium
TGCCGACAGATATAAACCCAAACCCCCCACTTGTTTTGGATGCGTGCCCCCCAACACCTCGGGTTACCCCGGGGTGCCCCCGCGCCGGGGGCCCCGCCGGGGGCTCGGGTGCACCCCTGTTTCACCTATTCTACAAGTCGGGCGCAGGAGAGAGGGTGTGCGCCTCACCCCTGCCCGGGCGAGGCGCACACCACCATGCGCGAAACCCTTACTTGGCTGAGATGGTCGTCAGGACGATCAACCACTCGGGCGTGTTGCCGCCGTTCGGGAAGCCGTACGAGTAGTTGTTTTCCTTCGTCGGCCAACCGGTGAAGTGGGCGTTGTTGTAGATCGCCCAGTCATTGCCGGCCCACAGCGGGATCACGGGAGCCTGCTCGGCGAAGAGCGCCTGCAGCTCGTACCCGGCCTGCTTCTTCTCGGCTTCATCCGCGGTGCTCGCGAACGTCGCCAGCAGCTCATCGGCCTTCGCGCTGCCGAACTTGGCGAAATTCACCATCGAGAACTGCCCGGCCGGCGCGACCGTCAGGGTCGACATGGTGTTCACGTACTGCGTGTAGGGCGTCGGGCTGGGCCAGCCAAACCACAGCGCCATCTGGTAGTCGCCCATCGGGAGGCTGCCGAAGAACGCGCCGGCGTCGATCATGTTCGTCTCGACGTTGATGCCGATGTCCTTCCAGTTCTGGACCATGATCTCGCCGGCCGAGATCCAGTCGGTGAAGCCCTGGACCATGGTCAGCTTGACCGCAATGGGCGTGCCATCGGGCAACGTGCGGAAGCCGTCAGCGCCGAGCTTGTAGCCGGCATCCTCGAGCATCTGCCCGGCCTTCTCGGGGTTGTAGGTCGTCCAGTCGCCGAGGCTGCTCACGTCTGCAACCTTCCAGGCAGCGAATGCATCGCTCAGGCCCGTCACGTCACCGGGGACGGCCTTGCCATTGAAAGCCACGGCCACCATCTGCTCGCGGTCGAGCGCCATGCTCATGGCCTTGCGCACGATCGGATCGTCGAAGGGTTTGAGGGTGGTGTTGAGGTTGAGGATGACGGTCTGGTTCGCCGGCGGGTAGACGTACGAGATCTCGGGGTTGTTGGCGATCACGGCTTCGTCGACATTGGGCATCACGGTGCCGGCGTAGTCGATCTGGCCCTGCACCCACGCCGCGATCTGGGCTTCGTTGCCCGAATACAGCGTGACGCGGAAGCCATTGAACTTCGGCAGGCCGGGCTGCCAGTAGTTCGGGTTCTTGTCGACCTGGTAGACCTGCGGCTGGAAGTCGACCACCTCCGTGAATGGGCCGGTGCCCACCGGGTCTTCATTCGGGAACTTCGCCGGGTCGGCGACATCCTTCCAGATGTGCTCGGGGACGATGTCCTGATTGACGATGTCGTAGATCGCCTCGGTGTTCACGGCCTTGAGCGTGAACACGACGGTGCCGGCATCGGGAGCCGAGACGCTGTCAACTGGGCCGCCCATGGCCGTCGCGCCGGAGCCCTGCAGCCCGGGCGTGTTCTTGATCAGGTTGAAAGTGAAGACCACGTCTTCGGAGGTGAAGTCTTCGCCGTCCGACCACTTGATGCCCGGGTGCAGCGTGAACGTCACCGAGAGGTAATCATCGCTCCAGGCATAGCTGTCCGCGAGCCACGGGACCATCTCGGCCTTGAGCGTGTTGTAGATCATCAACGGCTCAAAGATACCTTTGACCGTCGGAACAAGTGCGTTGACGCCCGTGAACGGATTGAAGTTCGGCGTGACCGAGTTGTTGATCGCCGCGTAGTTGAGAACCTTTTCGGTGGCCGGGCCGGAGCCGGTGGTCGCCTCGGTGGCTGCCGCCGGGGCGTCGGTCGGAGCCACAGCCTCGGTCGGAGAAACGACCTCAGCCGGGGAAGTGGCCGGGGCAGCTGTGGGTGTGTTGGGCGCGCAGCCCACCAACAACGCAGCAAGTAACGCGGCCGAGCGGATGAACGTAGACCTTCGTGCCAGCATGTCGCTCCTCCTAAAACTGGGTTGAACCGTGTCAGTGGTTCAGTTCTAAAGTGCTCTGGTGCCTGTTCTGTTGGATTGGACTTGATCTGCCATCCGTCTCGACGCACCAGATGGCGTTGGCAGATTAACACCCCGTTCACGCCGCGCCAATTCGCACGGGTTCGCCTTGCACTTCATCTCGTTTCGCATTTGCAGGCAAGAACGAAGCGACGAGGGGCGCATGACCGTCGGTTGTGACCGGTGCTCATGCGCCCCTCTCCACGATGCGGTCAGTCAGCCAGCGCCAGGACTTTGGTATCGCTTCCAATGGAAAGGAACGGGAGATACGAAATACGCAGGGTGTGGGTCAGGTCGACCTTATGCAAACCCTTGGCCAGGCCGCCTGGGAGCCGGGCGGTCAGAACGGCCTCCTCGCCGAACTCCCAGCGATCAACGTATTCGGTTCCCATGGCGCTCAACGAGTATGTGTTTCCATGCACCGTGACGCTCAACGCGTCGCGCGGGATGGCCTGCCCGTCTACCACGAGGGCAATGTCTTCTACCATCGACAGACCAAGGCCGCGATAGTACGGCAGGCGCGTGCGCAGCTGGAAGCCCATCACTCCCTGGTCGCTGATGACATTGCGGAAATCGTGTTCGCAGATGATGTAACGGTCGAACATGTCGTTTCCTTTCGGCTTCACGCCTCGCCCAACAACCGAGCCAGCATCGCCTGATGGCGGCGCACCTGCTCGACGCTGTCGACCTCGAAGACATCCTGAATGTGCCGGTTGCCTTCGTACTCGCTCGAGATGTAGCCGTTGAAACCGCATTCATGCAGCACAGGCACGATCTCGTTGTACGGGATGCTGTACTCGGTCCCGTCCTCAAGCATCTCGTAGAATTTGCCATGGACGTGGACGATCAGCGGCGCGAAATCCAAAAGACGCCGCGGCTCGACGTAGGTCATGTGGGCGATGTCGCCGGCCATGGCCAGGTCGCGCTCGTTGGCGCCCATCGCCTTGATGGCGTCGACAAGCCCTTCCGTCCCGGCGTGTCGGGCATAGACATCGCAGATGTGCTGCACGATGTGCGGATGCGCGCCCTGTCGCACATACCGATCCGCTCGCACACGCGGGAAGCGCTTCTCGAAGATGCCCATATCGGGGATGATGCCCAGATACGGGCTGCCGACACGCGCGAACGTGTCGAGGTGCGCCTTGATCCAATCGTGGTCGAAGTTGAACGGCGCGTGGATCTCGATGCCCATGCGCACGTTGTACTGCTCGGCGTACGGCGCGGCCAGAGCCATGATGTGCGGCGGCGTGCTGACGATGCAGCGCATGACCGTGCACCCGAGCCGATTGGCGTGCTTGAGGTCACGGACAACCGAAGCGAGCATCTCGTCGTCGGTCATCAACCGGCCCTTGTACATCTTGGTGTCGAGGAACATATCGTGGCAGGTCGGCGTGGTGCCGTATTGGGCCATCCAACCCTGCCAGCTGTCGTAGAAGGAATCCGGGAGATTCGGAAAGCCCGGCATCATCTGCTCGGCGATGCTCTCGATCCCCAGTGCACCAAAACGGGCCGAGGTAGCGATGCAGTCTCCCAGCGTCATCTTCCGCAGGAAGAACTCCTCCTGGTAGCTATACAGACTGACACCGCGTTTGATCCCGTTCGTTGTCGTCATACAGAACCCTCCTGGCGATGCTGAAGTTCGTCGAGCGGCGCTGGGGCCACACCGCGCGCGAGGACATGGAGCCTGCCCGCGGCCGTGCAGGTGAGGCGCAATCCGCGCGGCGTGTTCTCGACATGCACTCCCCGCAGACCGATCGGATGAACCACCTGCTCGGCCCAGATCGTCTCGCCGTTCACATGCAGGCTGGACACCGGAGCCGCGAACACGAGGTCGAGCGCGCTCGAGTCCGGCAGATCGATGTCAAGGCGGAAACCGAAGTCGTCCTGGATCCAGGTCATCGGGATCTCGGCCCGGCGCGGATGCGCCTCAGGTGTGTCGGGGCCGCCCTGCGGTTCGAGAGGCACATAGATCTGGGGCACGATGAGGACATGGTTTCTGGCGGGCATGGTCAGCATGTCGTGATCCTGAAAGGCCCCTGGTGCGCCCTGCTCCACTGCACGGGTGCGCGAAAACAAAGCGAGTGGCCGCACCCGGTTTCTGCAGGGGCCGACCACTCGATCGTCACGTATGCCTGTGCCGCCGGTGGCGGGTCTAGTTGGCCAGCAGCCGCTTACACATCGCGTTCCAGGCGGCCACCTGCTGGAAGCCGATCGGCTCTTCGGTGAAGGCCTGGCCCTCCCACTCGGCCGAGATCGTGCCCGTGTAGCCCTGGCGCTTGAGGAGCGCCATGATCTCGGCATACGGGATCGACGGTTCCACGCCGTCGGCGTTCACTTCGTAGTACTTGCCGTGGATGTGCCGCGCGTAAGGCAGGATCTCGATCCAGTTCTCGACCGGCGCGTGCCCGAACATCGTCATGACGTTGTTCATCTGCCCCGCGATGGCCGGGTCCACGTTGAAGCGCTTCGCGGCCTCCGCCAGCGCGCCGAACTTGGCCGGGATCGAATCGTCGGTGTGCCAGATGGCCTTGGCGGCGTCGATCAGGTTCTCGGGCGCGCCCGCGCGTCGCAGACCGTTCCAATAGCCTTCGGGCACGGCCACCATGGTCGTGCTGAAGTCGGGGATGAAGCCCAGGTACGGCGACTGGAGTTTCTCGATCAGGGCCTTCATCGCCACGACTTCGGGGTGATGGGCGTTGAGCGGCGAGTGCAGCTCCACCGCCAGCACGATCTTGAACTGCTCGGCGAGCGGCAGCAGCTTCTCGAGGGCGTGGGTGCCCACCGACAGCGGCACGCGCACCAGCGGGAAGCCGAGCTTCTGGGCCGAGATGAGCTGGCGACGCATGTAATCGTAGATCTCGTCGTCGGTCATCAGCCTGTCGCGCCGACGCCCGATGTCGATGTTGGCACCGAGGCACGAGGGCACAAGGCCGTAGCGGTCGAGCAGGCCCCGGAACTGGCGGGCCTCGTCATCGGGGATGTTGGGAAACGACCTGAAACTCTGGAAACCGACGACTTCGATCGCCGGCCCAAGGCCGAGTTCGGCGACCCTGATGATCATGCTCTCGAGCGTATACAGCCGCTGCTGCCATTCGTTGGTGAGACTGAACAGGGTGACGCCCAGGGTGGGTCCGGTGTTGCTCATGGTTGCCTCACTTCGCCGTCTGCGTGTCGCTGCAGCGGGAGATATTCGTCAGGAAGCGATCCGGCCCGATCTGGATGTACGGGTACCGCAGCGACATCTCGGCGTCGAGTTGATGGGTCTCACCGGCCTTCACCTTGTCCGGTTGAAGCACCTTGAGCACTGCCGAATCCTGGACGAACCAGAACTCCTCGTAGCGCTCAGGCAGTTCGGCGAGCCCGTATTCGTGGCCGTTGATCGCGAAGCGCACCTGCTCGAGCGGCACCGTCTGACCATCGAGCGCGAGGCTGAGCACCTCGACGCTCGAGAGCGGCAGTGAGCGGTACCAGTTCAGACGGACCTCGAAGGCATAGCCGTCGGAACTGGCCGTCAGGCTGTTTTCGTGGATGAGTTTGACAGCAGCTCCCATGGGGCTTTCACTCCTTCGCCGGGTGCAGGTGCACCGTCTTGTGGGTCTTGGCGGATTCGTAGATGGCGCAGATCATTTCCATGGTCTTGAACGCCTCGTCGGCCGTGATGTCCGGCTGGACGCCGGCCGTCAGGCTCTCGTAATAGTTCTTGATCTGCTTGATGTGCGTGACGCCCCAGTACGGCCGCGGCGTCTTCCACGTGATCGGGATCGTCACGGGAGCGCCGAACACGCCCCACTTCGAGAGCGTCTGGAACGCCGTCTGCGACGAGCTCTGATTGAAGAAGGCCTGATAGGCTGCCTCGTCGAGCGTGTCGCTGGGGTCATTGATGATGTTGATCTCACGGCCGTTGCGGTACGTGATCTGAGCCCGATCGAACTCCATCAACGCCGTGCCATGCTCGCAGTGGGTCTCCACCATCACGGGCGAGTTGTAGGTGTAGTTGTTGGTAGCGAAGAACACCGACTGGACGCCGTTGCCGTACTTGATCAGGCCGTGGGCCGTGTCCTCGGTTTCGATGACGGGGTGATTGAGGTTGTCGATCGAAGCCTGGATGGTCGTGATCTGATCGTTGACGAACCAGCGCGCCAGGTCGAGCACGTGGATGGACTGATCGATGATCAACGACCCGCCCTCTTTGTCCCAGGTGCCGTGCCAGTCGCTGTTCTGGTAGTACTCGTTCGGCTTGAACCAGGAGAGGATGATGCGCTGGCCGATGATCCGACCCAGGCTGCCGTCTTCAAGCGCCTGCTTGATGGCGACCGAAGCCGAGTTGTAGCGGTTCTGGCTGATCACGCCGATCGTGACGCCGTTGCGCCGGCCCGCCTCGAGCTCGGCGCGCGCATCCTCGATCGTGATCGACATTGGCTTCTCGGAGAGCACGTGCTTGCCGGCGTCAGCGGCGGCGATGACCATGGGGGTGTGCAGGTAGTGCGGGGTCAGCACATGCACCACGTCGATGTCCGGCCGCTTGAGGAGGTCGTGGTAGTCCTCATAGGCCTCGCAATCGAACAGACGCCCGGCTGTCTCGCGCGCGGCCGGCTTGATGTCGCAGACCGCCCTGACCTCCACGTTCTCAATCGTGTGGAGCGGGAAGGCATGGACGCCGAAGATCGCGCCGCAGCCGATGATTCCGACACCGAATTTCTTCATAGTTCCTCTAAGACTGGACGGCAGACCGCAGACGGCGGACCGCAGAACCCGATCAGGTCAGGGCGCCTGCTGCCGTCAACGGTCCGCCGTCTGCGGTCTTTTCCTTAGAGCTCCACCAGCTTGCCGCTGGCCGCGCTCTGATAGATGGCCTCAAGGATACGGGTGACGGTGTAGGCCTGCTCGGGCTTGACCACCACGTCGGTGTCGTTGCGGATGGCGTTGAGCCAGGTCGTCATCTCGAGCTTGCCGCCCGCGAAGTCTTCCTTCTTCTCGCCGCTGCCGATGAACTCGGCCCCCATCGCGTAGTTCTGGATGAACAGCTTGCCGGCGTTCTCGCCGTTGAAACGCACATGCAGGCCCTCGGCGGACTGGAAGTCGGCCACGCGCACGATCGGGCCGCTGGCCGGGAACATGTCGGCGCCGCCCCTGGTGCCGCACAGCATGGTCATGGCTTCGTTCGACACGATCATGTTGATGGCCCAGGAGGCCTCGAGGACGACCGTCGCGCCATTCTTGAACTTGACCATGCCGAAGGCGCTGTCTTCGACCTCGTACTTCTCGGGGTCCCACAGGCCCATGCCGTTGGCCGGGCTGCCGAGCTTGCCGATCTTGTCGTAGGTTGAGCCGAGCGCTGAGACGGGCTCGTAGTTGTCCATCATCCACAGGGTCAGGTCGAGCGCGTGGGTGCCCAGGTCGATCAGCGGGCCGCCGCCCTGCAGGGCCTTGTTCATGAACACGCCCCAAATCGGCACGCCGCGGCGACGGGTGGCAAAGGCCTTGCCCAGGTAGATGTCACCGAGATCGCCCTGATCGCACAGTTTCTTGATGAACTGGCTGTCGGTGCGGAAGCGGTTCTGGTAGCCGATCGTGAGCTTTTTGCCCGAGGCCTTGGCAGCGTCGAGCATGGCCTTGGCCTCGGCCGAGGTCTTGGCCATCGGCTTCTCGCACATGACGTGCTTGCCGCTCTGCAGCGCCGCCACCGAGATCTCGCTGTGCGTGCTGTTGGGCGTGCAGACATGGACAACGTCGATGTCCTTGCGGGCGACAAGGTCCTGGTAGTTCTCGTAGACCCTGGCGTCGGCCGTGCCGAACTCTTTCGCGGACGCTTCGGCGCGTTCCTTGATGATGTCGCAGAAGGCCACGACCTCGACGTCGTTGTGCAGGAGCAGCATCGGCAGATGCTTGCGATTGGCGATGAACCCGCATCCGACGATCCCGATCTTGATCTTTGCCATGTCCGTTTTCCTTTCGAGCCCGTAGCCCGTATGAGAGAACCGCGAAAGACGGCCTGGCCGTTCTCGCGTCATCTTGATGGTGTGCAAACAGGTACTTGTCGGCAGTTTATGGCAAAGCCTGACCGATGTGGTTTCGCCTCAGTTCGCTTTTTGTTTCGCATTCGCCGCAATTTCGCCGATTTCGGGAGGCCCTATGCCATAATGAAAACGCACAGCAATGAGGCAAGGAGCAGCACATGAAGCGCGCAATTCTCGACCTGCTGCAGGGTAACGGCGGGAACTACATCCTTCCGTTCTTCTGGCAACACGGTGAAACCGAAGCCGTCCTGCGCGAGTACATGGGCGCCATCCACGATTGCGGGATCGGGGCGGTCTGCGTCGAAGCGCGGCCGCACCCAGACTTTGTGGGTCCCAAATGGTGGGCCGACATGGACGTGATCCTCGACGAGGCCCGCAGGCGCGGGATGAAGGTCTGGATCCTGGATGACGCCCACTTCCCGACCGGTCAGGCGGCAGGTGCTCTTCAAGAGGCAGACCCCGAGCTCTGCAAGCAATACCTCATGACCGAGTGCGTCGATGTCTGGGGCCCGCTGCCCGAGGCCACGCTCGACGTCGCCGACATGGCCCGCACGATCCCGTCGCCGTTCGATGCTCCGGCCTTCCCGCCAAGCGCTGTGCCGCCGCGGGTCTTCGACGACGACGCCTTGCTGGCCGTCGTCGCCTCCCGGCTGGTCGAGGGCAACCGCGTCGACGACACCCTGCTCGACCTGACGGCTCGCGTCGTCGACGGGAAACTCAGGTGGGATGTCCCCGAGGGAATGTGGCGGATCTTCGTCCTGTACAACACGCGCAACGGCGGCGGCCGGACCGATTACATCAACATGCTCGACGAGGCCTCGTGCCGGGTGCAGATCGACGCCGTCTATGAGCCGCACTATGCGCGGTATCGCGAGGATTTCGGGACGACCATCGCCGGATTCTTCTCAGACGAGCCGGCCGTGGGCAACACAAAGGGTTTCGACTTCGACGAGTCGATCGGCCGCAAGCGCATGCCCCTGCCCTGGAACAAGGACATGCCGGGCCTGATGGTGGCGCGCCTGGGCGCCGACTACCTGAGGCTGCTGCCAGCGCTATGGACCGACGCAGGCGAGCGCGCCCTGACGGCCCGCGTGCGCTACGCCTACATGGACAGCGCCACGACGCTCATTGGGCGAAACTTCAGCGGCCAGATCGGCGCCTGGTGCGCGGCCCGTGGGGTTCAGTACATCGGCCACATCATCGAGGACAACAACCAGCACAGCCGCCTGGGCAGCAGCCAGGGCCATTTCTTCCGCGCCATGCAGGGCCAACACATGGCGGGCATCGACAACATCGGCAACCAGGTGCTGCCAGGCGGCGAGAACCACTCGCGCCTGACCCGCATCACGCCGCCCGGCGACGGCGAGTTCTACCACTTCGCGCTGGGCAAGCTCGGGTCGTCGCACGCCCATATCGACCCTCTCAAGCAGGGCCGGGCGATGTGCGAGATCTATGGCGCTTATGGCTGGAACACGGGCGTTCGGCAGATGAAATCCATGACGGACCATTTCCTGGTTCGCGGGATCAACCGCTTTGTCCCCCACGCCTTCTCACCCAAACCGTTTCCGGACCCGGACTGCCCGCCGCACTTCTACGCTCACGGACACAACCCGCTGTACCGCCACTTCGGCAAGCTGATGCGGTACGTCAACCGCATGTGCCACCTGTTCAGCGATGGCCTGCATGTGGCGCCGGTCGCCCTGCTCTATCACGGCGAGGCCGAGTGGACCGGCGAGCACATGTTCCTTCAGAAGCCCGCGCGCCAGCTGCTCGAGCACCAGCTCGACTTCGACATCGTGCCGGCAGACGTCTTCTCGGATCCCACGCGCTACGATGCCGATTTTGCCAACGGCTTGCGCGTCAATGACGAGACCTATCGCGCCTTCGTCGTGCCCTATGCCGAGTTCATCACGCGCGCCGTGGCCGAGTTCGCGGCTCGCGCCTCAACGGCCGGGTTCCAGGTCTTCTTCGTCGATGACCTGCCGTCGGGCATCTGTGACACACCGGCCGACGAAGGCGCAGCGCTCATCGAGGCACTGCGATCCTGCCATGTGGTGCGCCTGCAAGACCTCGCACAGACGCTCAGGGACATGGGTCTCTTCGACGTGATGGTTGAACCGGCCTTTCAACGGCTGCGCTACTATCGCTATGTCAAAGACGGCAAAGACGCGTTCATGGTCTCGAATGAGGATCCCGCCCGGACGTTTGCGGGCAACGTTGTCTTGCCCGTGCTCTCGCCCGTCACGGCGTACGACGCCATGGAAAACCGATTGTGCGCCGTGAGCGCCCTGACGACCGCGCGCGGCACCACCGTCTCGCTCGAGCTTGCCCCCTATCAATCGGTCGTGTTGATCGCCGATGGCTTCGAGGACATCCCGGTGACGCCAGTCGCGGGCGCTCAGACGCGCTATGAACTCACTGGCGAGTGGACGCTCTCGATCGCCACGGCCAAAGAGCATCCGAACTTCCACGATGTTCGCACGATCTCGGCTCTTTACGACGTCGGCCGGATCTGGCCGGACTTCTCGGGCTTCATGCGCTACGAGACCCGCATCACCTTGCCAGACTCCGTGCCGGCCTGCGCATCGCTGATCCTCGAAGAGGCTTTTGAAGGCGTGGAAGTCTGGGTCAACGGCGCTCACGTCGGGATGAAGGTCTGCCCGTCGTACGCCTTCGACCTGTCGGGTCATCTACAACCCGGTGACAACGACCTGCGCATCGAGGTCGCCAATACCCTGTACCGCCATGTCCGCTCGCTCTCGAACGACCCGGACTTCTTCGGGCCGCGCGGCGTGGTGGTTGAGCCTGCCGGAATCGTGGGCAGGGTCTATCTCGCGTATTGATCGGCTTGGATGAAGAGCGGAGGCAATGGCCCACCCGCAAAGGCGAAACAATAGGCGAATCAAGGCGTAGTTTCCACTCGTCTGGGCCCCGTTACCCTGGGCTGGCTACGTCGCGACATATCGGAAAGGCTGCCGACCACATCCAATTGTGGCGATGGCCGTGGAGGTGTCACCATGGATGAACAGTTGATCCAGGCGTTGACCGACCTTGACGAGGAAGCCGTGCTCAGGCGAGTGCGCGACCGCCTGGACGCGAATGACGACCCGCAGGCGATCCTGGCGGCGTGCCGCGAGGGACTTGCCCGGGTGGGACAGCGTTTCGAGCGCGGCGAGTACTTCGTCTCGGAACTTATCATGGCCGGCGAGGTCTTCAAGCAGGTCATCGCGGAGCTCGGCCCGCTTTCGACCACGGGCCAAGGCGCCACGCGTGGCGCCATCGTCTTCGGCACCGTGAAGAGCGACATCCACGATATCGGCAAAGATCTGGTCATCGGCATGCTTCGCGCAGCCGGCTTCGACGTCACGGACCTGGGGATCGACGTGCCCCCGGAGCGTTTTGTCGCAGCGGTTCGCGAGACAGGCGCAAAGGTCGTTGGGCTTTCGGGCCTTCTGACGGTGGCCTTCGACTCGATGAAGGCCACGGTGAGCGCGCTCGACGCCGCGGGGCTGCGCCCGGGCGTCAAAGTCATGATCGGCGGTGGATTGGTCAACGAAGCCGTCAGGGCTCATGCGAGCGCCGACGCTTTCGGGACGGATCCGCAACAGGCTGTAGACCTGGCAAACCGTTGGTACGCCGAGGCGGAGGGGCAGTCATGAGGGAGATGTCGGCGTACGAACGCCTGCAGGCGGCGATCGCGCTCGAGCCGGTCGATCGGTGCCCGGTCGCGCCCAAGTTCGACACCTCGTTCGCGGCCCGCTCGCACGGGATCCCACTGGCCGACGTCGTGCGCGATTCGGAACGAGGCCAGGCGGTGCTGAACCAGACGTACGACGAACTGGGCGGCACCGACGGCGCGCCGGAGGCCGGCATGAACGACCTCGGGCTCTCGACGCTCGGCATCGTCACGCGGTTGCCGGGCTACCACCTGGGCGACGACGAGATGTGGCAGCTCGACGAGCAGGAGATCATGGGCGTCGACGACTACGACTTCGTCGTCCAGAACGGCTGGTTCGCCTACATCGCCGCAGCCTATCCGCGCCTGGTCGCCAGAGGGATGACGGTTCCTGTCGAACGCTTCTTCGATCGGCTCAAGGAGACGGACGCGCAGGAGATGCGCAACATGGCGGCCTGGGAGGCGCGCGGCGTGCCGACACTGTTCGGGTTCGGCCCGTTCATCCCCCTGGAAGGGTTCCGCTTCACGCGCTCGCTCAAGGCGATCGTCGGCGATCTTTTTCGCCGTCCCGACAAGTTCCTCGCGGCGGCCGAGGCCTGCCTTGAGGAACAGATCCCGGCCGGCATCGCGAAATTCAAGGCCGTCAACGCGGCTCGCACCTGGGGCTACCTCAGTTGCCAGATCGGCCAGACGACCGCCACGATGCTCTCGCCGCGAAACTTCGACAGGCTCTTCTGGCAACACGAGAAGCGCATCATCGAAGCCCTGGTCGGGGCCGGCATCACACCCTGGCTGCATTGCGATTCGAACTGGACGCCGTTCCTGGAGCGCTTCCTCGAGTTGCCCAAAGGCAAGGTCGTGCTGGACCTGGATGGGATGACCGACATCCTTCAAGCCAAGAAGGTCCTGGGCGGTCACATGTGCATCTCAGGCGACGTTCCCGCCACGCTGCTCAAGCTCGGCACCCCCGACGAGGTGAGCGCCTATTGCCGGAAGCTCATCGACGTGGTCGGCGAGGGCAGCGGCTTCGTGCTCAGCTCAGGCTGTTCGGTCCCGGTGGACGCCCGGCTCGACAACGTGAAGGCCATGGTCGATACGGCCAGGAACTACAATCCGCATCGGGCCACGTGGGTCGCTGTGTGACCTTGAAGTGGTTGGTACACGGATGACACGGATCCGGACGGATGTCGCGGATCGAACTGTGTCCGCGTCATCCGCGTACAGCATTTGAACCTGGCCCAAGCGCCACTCTTCGTCGAAGGTCTTGTCTATGTCCAACGCCTCTCAAGCGCCTCGCTTCTCGAACCCGATCCTGCCCGGCTTCTACCCAGACCCGAGCGTCTGCCGAGTCGGCGACGACTACTTCCTGGTCAACAGCTCCTTCGAGTACTTCCCGGGTGTCCCGGTCTTTCACAGCCGCGATCTCGTGCACTGGCGTCAGATCGGGCACTGCCTGACGCGCCCAAGCCAGCTGCCGCTCGAAGGCGTGCGCGCGTCGGGCGGCATCTTCGCCCCGACGATCCGCCATCACGACGGCACGTTCTACATGATCACGACGAACGTCAGCGCCGGCGGCAACTTCATCGTGACGACGCGTGATCCGTTCGGCGAATGGTCGGAACCGATCTGGGTCGCGCAGGGCGGCATCGATCCGTCGCTGTGCTTCGACGATGGTCGCGTTTACCTCACGTCGACCGGCCAGGGGCAGGATCCAGACGACCCGGCGCGACTCGTCGCGGGCATCGTGCAGAGTGAGATCGACCCCGCGACCGGGAAGCTGCTCACCGAGCCCCGGCTGATCTGGGCCGGCACCGGCGGGTCGTATCCCGAAGGCCCGCACCTTTATCACATCGGAGATTGGTACTACCTGATGATCGCTGAGGGCGGAACCGAGTTCGGCCACACGGAAACCCTGGCTCGCAGTCGCTCGCCCTGGGGTCCGTGGGAGTCGTGCCCGCACAACCCGATCCTGACTCACCGCAGCACCAACGAACCCATCCAGGGCACAGGACATGCTGATCTGGTGGAAGCGGCCGATGGATCGTGGTGGCTGGTCTGCCTCGGCTTCCGTCCGGTGGGTGTCACTCGCACGCATCACCTCGGGCGGGAGACGTTCCTGGCCCCAGTCGTCTGGGACGCGGATGGTTGGCCGCGCGTCGGCGACGGCGGCCGGGTCAGGCTTGAGATGGAGGCGCCGCGCCTGACCCCGGTCGAGTGGGAAGCCACTCCCGAGCGCGACGACTTCGACAGGCCCGCGCTGGGTCTGGCCTGGAACTTCATGGGCAATCCATCCGCGTCGATTTGGTCACTCACTGAGCGACCCGGGTGGTTAAGCCTGCACGGCAATGCGCGTTCACTCGACGACGGCGCGGGCGTGGCCTTTGTCGGTCGGCGCCTGCAGCACTTCAACGCCGAGGTCGCCAGCCTGCTCGACTTCACGCCTGATCATGAGAGCCAGGAGGCCGGGCTGACCGTCTGGATGAGCCCACGCCATTACGTTGCTCTCTTCATCTCGCTTGCCGATGGGCAGCGATTCGTTGGCGTGCACCGGCGCATCGGTTCGCTCACCGCCGAAGTCGCGCGACGACCATTGCCCGCCGGTCCCATCACGTTGATCGTCAAGTCATACCGCACGGTCACGCAGATCGGCTTCCAGAGCGACACCGAGGGTGTACTCATCCTCGACACCTTCGAGAACAGCTTCCTCTCGTCGGAGGTGGCGGGCGGGTTCACAGGCGTGTACGTCGCGCTCTATGCGACCGCTGGCGGTTCTGCCGCCATGCCCGCGGCACATTTCGATTGGTTCGACTATCGTGGCCTCGACGAAGGCAGCGCCCTCGGGCTCGACACGCCCATGCACCGGATCATCGCGGATCCTGCGGCGCGAGCGATCGTCGCCAGGTACGTCCCCGAGATCGACGCCGGGGTCAACGCATGGGCGGCGAACTCATCGCTGGCGGACTGGATCGGCATGTCGTCAGCGCAATTCCCGGCCGCCACACTGAGCGCAGTGGCACAGGAACTGCTACGGTTGTCAGAGTCACGCCCGGCGCAGGACTGAGCTCCGAACCTCAGTCGCGCCAACCTGACCGCGACCTGGCGGATGCTGCCATTCGGACGCATGGATGGCCAGGTTCGCATACGCGTCCTTCGCCCAGGTCACGGCCGGGATCCGCGTCTGACGACTTGCTCATACCCACCCCGCGTATCCGGCGCGATCGCCAACCGTGAGAGAATCGAGCCTGACGTCACGCCACAAGCGCGCCATGCCCCTCCCCGACTGGCGCGACCACGACCGTCGAGCGAGCATACATATGGACATCTCGATCACACTCGAAGCGCAGTTCGGCATGAATTGGGATCTTTGGAAGCGATCCGTGCCCGTGGTGGAGGAGCTCGGGTATTCGGGACTGTTCCGATCCGACCATATCATGGTGGGCAAGTCGGAGACTGATTCGCTCGAGTTAGTCACGTCGCTCACGTATCTGGCGACGACGACTCACAGGCTCAGATTCGGGTCGCTCGTTGCGCCGCTGTCGATGCACAATCCGGTCGAGCTGGCGCGTCAGGCCATGGCGCTCGACGAACTGAGTGCGGGGCGAGCCGTCATCGGCGTGGGAGCCGGGTGGCACGAACCTGAACACATGATGTTCGGCTTCGATCTCGGCGACAAGAAGAGGCGCATGGATCGACTTGAGGAAGGCGTTCAGGTCATGCGCGCGTTGATCCACAGCCATGAACCCGTCAGCTTCTCCGGCAAGCACTTCAGTCTGACCAATGCCAGCGTCGCGCCGCGCTCGCCGGTGAAACTCATGATCGGCGGGAACGGGCCGACCCGCACGATGCCATTAGTCGCCCGCTATGCCGACGTCTGGAATGCGCAACAGGTGACCGCCGCCGAGTTCAAAGCAGTCAACCGCCAACTTGATGCCTTGATCGAGGAAGCCGGGCGTGATCCGAAGTCCGTCAGGCGTACCGTAATGGTGCCCGTGGTCTGCTGGCGCACGGAGGCCGATCTGGATCGGCACACCGAGTTGTTCCGCCGCGATGCCCCGCCCTGGCGCCATCAAAGCCACGAAGAGGTCAGGAACTGGCTCGTGACGGTACTCGGCGGCGCGAAAGGATCGCCTCAGAGCGTGATCGACGAGTTCGGGGCATACATGGATAACGGGGCCGAAGAAGTGATCGTCGAGTGGTTCTCACTCGCCGATCTCGAAGGGATCGAGCTCCTCGGCAAAGAGGTGCTCCCGGCCTTCAGGGCGTCATAGGTCCGCGGGAGCACCGACATTCGACGGGGGTCACTCGTCCGAAGTTGGCCCAGTCAAATCCGTTGCGCCAAACTCGCTGCAGGTCGGCGTGGTGTTGATCACGTAGCAGGTCAGGTTATAGCCGTCATCGAAGAGGACGCGCACCTCAGTCGTCGGCGGTTGATCGCTCACCGATTGCGCTGACACGACGTATGGAACGCGCAGATGTTTGAATACGTTCGGCGCCTGGTTGAATTCGATCGGGCGCGAGGCATTGGGCGCCAGGTCATCCAGAGCCGCAATCTCGCGCCGTACGATCTCAATGGCCCTGACCTGTTCCGGCCCGATTCGCGCCCACATCCCGGCCGCGGTGCCGATTGCCAGCGCCGCGAGTGAAGTCAGATAGCCGCGACGGCTTGGGCCGTTCAGCGCGAGCCGTATCCCAGCGCAGACAAAGAGACCCAGGACAAAGGCCGGAAAGAAGATGACAAGGGCCAGCAACACACCGGCGCCCGGCACGGCGACCACCGGGCCGATACTCAACAGGATTCCGATTCCGGCCCCACCGATGAGGGAGCCAACACCGACGCTTTCCGGCCGAGCCGCCAGATAGCCGATCACAGCTCCACCGACGGCATACGTGACGGCTCCCCCCAAGAGCGAGCCAACATCAAGTGCCATCGGGAGGTCGCGATACCACAGTGGATTGACAAGCCCTGCGGCCAGCCAATACGAAACCGTCGCGCTCGCCAACGCGATCGCGCCCCAGAACATGCGGGCGCCGGGGGCCAGCTCGCGGTCATCCCGCGCCTTCGACATCTGTGTTGCAGTCATACATTCGCTCCTCATTATAGCGAGCCGTTCCTGATACGATCGGTGCGCTTCGGCTGTTGATGTACACGAGCCACCATGTGCGTAGTGTTCGGCGGTGTCGGGTCGTATTCGAACGGCCCAACCCGATACAGGAGCCGCCGTTTGCATGCGCTGCGCACCTGGGTGGGAAACAGGACGGCGCGTTACTGCCTTTGAAGTACTTCACTTGCCCCTGATCTCTGTTTCCGGGCCAAGCGCGAGTGGCGGTATGATGCGACCATCACCTGCCAGTGCAAGAGGAGCTTCCATGAGCATCAACGTCTTCCGCCACAAGTCGCTGGCCCCGGATGAGAAGATCGGCCGTGTCGAACCCGATGGTCGGGTCTATGAAGCCCAGTTCGGACCAGACCGATACGTCGGCCGGGTAGAGGTCGACACCGGGCGTGTGTGGGAGGCTCGCTTCGGCCCTGACAGACTCGTCGGCCATGTTCAGTTGCAGGATGGCCGTTGCACGCGTTCGAAACCAGGCCCCGATGTCTACGTGGGCCGCGTCGGTGGCGACGGCAGGCTCTACCGGCACAAGCCAGTGGCCGTGGACGAGTATCTCGGCCGGGTCGAACCGATGTCAGGGTTCGCGCATGCCGGTGCCGCGCTATTGCTGTTAGCACTGCCCGATTGGGAGGCTGAACAGAACCAGGTCGCCTCACCCGGCTCTGTCGACGACGATCAACTGGCGCCGGGTGCCCCGGATCAATCGGTTTAGCTCAGCTTCCCGACATTTACTCAACCCGGCGCAGGAGTTTCCGCGCCGGGTTTGTTTTGAGCGAGTCAATGTCCTGTCGTGACCTTGTGACAGCGTTTTGTGCGCCACATGCTAGATGGGCTCAGCGATCAATACCGGGATCTGGCGTTCCGTCCTGGCCTGATAGTCCTGATAGGGCGGATAGGCTTCGACGGCGAGCTTCCAAAGCCGTTCGCGTTCCGCCGGGTCCGTCACCTCGCGGACCCGCATCTCATACACCTCAGTCCTGTCGCGGATGGTGACGTTCGGTTCCGCTTTCAGGTTGTGATACCACTTCGGGTGTGTCGGCGCGCCGCCTTGTGACGCAATGAGGACGTAGTTCTTCCCATCCGCCACTCGCATTAACGGCGTCTTGCGGACAGCCCCGGTCTTTCGCCCGCGATTGGTGACGATGACAACCGGCAGACCCGTGTCGCGCAGCGTCAATCCTTGCGTGCCGCCACTGCTTTCGTATAGGTCGACCTGATCGGCCACCCATTTGCTCGGGCTGGGAATGTAGTCTTTCATGATGTCCTTCCTCGTTTCAGGGATTGTATCAATCGCCGCGACCGAATGGGTCAGGGGATCAGGTCCCCAGAAACGACCTGACATTTACGGCCAATCATGGGGGTTTTCACGCTCAGTTTGCGCCAGACTCGCCCCTCTCATCTGATACTTGTTTCAGACGTCCTTCCCTCGGGATGCGCCAGAGACTGGCACCTTGCTCAACCGGGCACCCCGATCGAAGACGCGGGGGTTTGCATGGCCAGGCTGCCATTGCGTTTCACATCCATCCGTGTGACCATCGCCGTTTGGACCGGCGTCGCGCTCCTTCTCCTCGCAGGGGCGCTTGTCGGCTACTCTGCCTTCACCTTGAACGAGAAGGAGACGAAGCTCGTCGAGAACGAAGCTCAAAGGATCGCATCGACGGCGGCAACCCAGATCGAACAACGCTTGCGACATGGTCTGATTGCCACACAGACCCTGGCGGAGGCGCTCGCATCGGCACGCGAGAGCGGTCAGGCGCTCAGCCGCGAGGCAGTGTCCGCCATGCTGCGCCGCGCGATCATCGATAATCCCGAGTTCATCAACTCCTATACCTCCTGGGCGCCTGGCGCATTCGACGATCGCATCGATCCGCGCTACGGAGACTGGTATTGGGATTGGTGGACCCGGCAGGGCGACACCATCTCACAGGTGGTCGACAACACTGATTTCGCCACTGACTCCACTTACGATTACTACGCCTGCCCCGCGACGACTGGCAAGAGCTGCGTCGTTGAGCCGTATCTGTACGAGGATGCCAGTAAGGCACAGTACTGGCTGGCCACGATCTCGTCGCCGGTCGTGGTCGACGGCACCGTCGTCGGGATCGTGTGCTTCGACCTCAAGGTCGATCTCTTCCAGGATATCGTCGACTCGACGAAAGCCTTCGACGGCGCCGGCACGTTGGCCGTGATCAGCGGCCAGGGCAACCTGTTAGGCGTGACCGGGCATCCGGAACTCTTCGGCCAGCCACTCAAGGACATTCACCCTGCTACATTCGAGGACGACGTCAAGGTCGTTCAATCCGGGGCTGCGACGATTACGCGTAACGGCGAGACGGTGTCGATCTTCGTACCGATCACGATCGAGGACGCGCACTGGTCATTGGCTCTTGACGTTCCGACCGCGACGATCAACGAAAGTGTGACAGCCAGTACACTTGGCATGATCCTGATCGGCGGCGTCCTCGCCCTTGTCGCCCTGGTGTTGATGGTCTTCCTGACCGGCAAGGCCGTCGCCGACCCGATCGTGGTCCTCAGCCGGGCCGCGCAACAGATCGCCGGCGGCGATCTCAACGTCTCCGTGCACGTGAACTCGGGCGATGAACTCGGGCAGATGGCCCAGGCCTTCAACCGCATGACGGCCTATCTGCGCGAGATGGCCGAAGCCGCCGAGCGAATCTCGCAGGGCGACCTCACACACGACATCCAGGCTCAGAACCCGACTGATCAGTTGGGCACGTCGTTCGAGCGGATGCTGAAGAACCTGCGCGACCTCGTCGGCGCGCTGGCCCGGACGGCTCGCTCGCTCGGTGGGTCGGCCTCTGACCTGAACGAGTCGGCGAAGCAGGCCGCCCACGCCACCAACCAGATCACGACCACCATCCAGTATGTCTCCAAGGGCATCGGGCAACAAACCGCTTCGGTGACCCAGACGGCGGCATCGGTCGAGCAGATGGGTCAGGTGATCGGGTCCGTCACGGCCGGAGCGCGACAGCAGCTCGACGTCGCGCAACAGGCCTCCAGGCGCTCCACCGATATCACCACCGCCATCCAACACGTCGCCGACAACGCGATCAACAGCGCCTCGCTGGCCGGCGAAGCGGCCAAGTCAGCCCGCGCGGGTTCACTCATCATCGAAGAGACCATCGCCGGGATGGGCGCGATCAAGACGGCCGTGGGCCAGGCCTCGGACAAGGTCCACGCCATGGGCCATCAATCCGACCAGATCGCGCACATCGTCGACACCATCGACGACATCGCGTCGCAGACCAACCTGCTCGCGCTCAACGCCGCGATCGAGGCGGCTCGGGCCGGCCAGCAAGGCAAGGGGTTCGCCGTGGTGGCCGATGAGGTGCGCAAGCTCGCCGAACGCTCGGCGACGGCCACCAAGGAGATCGGCCTGCTGATCAAAGACATCCAGGTCGCGATCAAAGCCGCGATCGACGCGATGAGCGTCGGCAGCAACGAAGTTGAGTCCGGCGCGCAGCGCGCCAGTCAGTCGGGCGTCGCGCTCAGCAGCATCCTCGAGTCGACCGAATCGGTCAGCCTGCAGATCAACGCGATCGCGTTGTCGGCGCGCGAGATCAGCAGCACGTCAGGCGGCCTGATCAAGGATATGGACGATCTTGTGGCCGTCGCGGACGAGAACACCGCGGCCACTCAGGTGATGACGCAAAGCTCTCAGAGCGTCTCCCAGGCGGTCGAGACCATCGCCAGCGTGAGCGAAGAAAACAACGCCGCTGTCGAGGAAGTCAGCGCCAGCACCGAGGAAGTCAATGCGCAGGTCGCCGGCGTGACCCAGGCGGCTGGCACGCTGACCGGCATGGCGGACTCTCTGCAGGCCATCGTGGCCCGCTTCACGCTGCCAGAACAGAGCCCGACGGCCTTCGGTCAGGCATTCACGATATCGACGGCCACAGTGCCCGTAAAGGCTGTCGTTCAAGCGAAGACGCGCTGAGAGCCAACCAGGAGACAAACAGGCGGCGCGGGTTTCTCCGCGCCGCCTGTTTGTCTTTGTGGATACTGTCGACCCGGGCGTCTAGTGGTTGTGCCGCGGGGATTTCGACGTCAGGCCACGATACTTCACCGCCGCCTCCAAAAGCGCGCCGCTGCTCAATTGACCAACGCTGCTTCGGAAGATCTCCTGCCAGGGCGTCGCGCTCTCCGGCACGGGTGGGATGCCCTCCTGCCTGCGTCGCGCGACCTCGTCCTCGGGCACGAGCGCGTCGCAGCGGCCTGCCTGCAGATCAATGCGAATGACGTCGCCGGTGCGCAGCCACGAGAGCCCACCGCCGACCGCGCTTTCCGGAGAGGCGTGCAGGATCGACGGGCTGTCCGACGTGCCGGACTGGCGGCCGTCGCCAAGGGTCGGCAGCGACGTGATCCCGCGCTGCAGGAGCGCATCCGGCGGCTGCATGTTGACGACCTCGGCCCCGCCCGGCCAGCCGACGGGGCCGGTTCCGCGGATGACGAGGATGCAGTGCTCGTCGATCTCGAGTGCGGGATCGTTGATCCGGGCGTGGTAATCCTCAGCGCCGTCGAACACGATCGCCCTGCCCTCGAACACGCCCTCGCGGCCTGGCTCGCTCAGATAGCGCGCGCGAAATTCATCCGAGATCACGCTGGTCTTCATGATCGCGAAGTCGAACAGATTGCCGGTGAGCACCATGAAGCCAGACTGCGCCTTGAGCGGCGCCTCGTAGGGCGTGATCACCTCGCGATCCTGGCTCACGCGGCCGGCGATGTTCTCAGCGACGGTCCGGCCGCTGACCGTCAGCGCAGCGCCGTTGAGCTTTCCGACGCGCAACAGTTCCGACAGCACCGCCGGCACGCCGCCCGCGCGATGGAAGCGCTCGCCCAGATACTTGCCGGCCGGCTGCATGTTGACGAGCAGTGGGACGTCGTAGCCGTGCTTCCAATCGCTCGCTGAGAGCGCGACGCCGGCGTGGCGTGCCATCGCCATCAGGTGCGGCTGCGCGTTGGTGGAGCCGCCGATCGCGGCGATGGCGGCGACGGCGTTGAGAAAGGCTTCGCGCGTCAGAATCCGCGACGGGCGCAGATCCTCGTACGCCATCTCGACGATGCGCTTGCCCGTCAGGTACGCCATCTGTGCGCGCTCGCGGTACGGCGCCGGGATCGCGGCGCAGCCGGGCAGCGACATGCCCAGCACCTCGGCGACGGCGTTCATCGTCGACGCCGTGCCCATGGTGTTGCAATGCCCCGCTGAGGGCGCCGAGGCCAGTGCGGCTTCGAAGAATTGGGACTCGTCAATCAGGCCGGCCGCCAGCTTCCGCCGGCTGCGCCAGATGATCGTGCCCGAGCCGACGAGCTCGCCCTCGAACCAACCGTCGAGCATCGGCCCGCCCGAGAGCACGATCGCCGGCAGATCGACGGTCGCGGCGGCCATGATGGCCGAAGGCGTGGTCTTGTCGCAGCCGGTCGTCAGCACAACGCCGTCGATCGGGTAGCCGTAGAGAGTCTCGACAAGTGTCAGATAGGCCAGGTTGCGGTCGAGCGCGGCCGTCGGGCGACGACAGTTCTCGAAGATCGAGAAGACCGGGAACTCCATCGCGATGCCGCCGGCGTCGCGGATACCGTCTCTGACTCGTTTCGCAAGTTCGAGGTGGATGCGATTGCATGGGTTCAGGTCGCTGCCGGTCTGCGCGATGCCGATGATCGGGCGGCCGTCGCGAAGCTCCTCAGGCATGATGCCGTAGTTCATGAAGCGCTCGAGGTAGATCGCGGTTTGATCGATCCGCTCGGGATCGTCGAACCAATCGCGCGAGCGAAACCGGCGTGCAGGCCGAGCGTCTGAAGTCGTCATCGTTTTCTCCCAAAGGTGTTTCGTGTTACGGCACGTCGCCGACGGTCGACCAGCCACCGTCGACGATCAGGGTGTGTCCGTTGACCAGGCGAGCTTCAGGCGATGCCAGATATAGCAGCGCGTTCGCCACGTCTTCGGGTTTGCCGCACAGGCCGGTCGGGTTGACGCCGGCCCAATGTTTTTCGTAGTCCGCATCATCCTTCAGGTTGCGTTCGTTCAGGATCGCGCCGATGCCGATCGCATTGACCGTGATCCCGTATCGGCCGAGCTCGAGCCCGAGGACGCGCGCCATATGCATCAGGCCGGCCTTCGTCACGGCGTAAGCTGAACAGTTCGGCAACGCCGCGACGCCTGTGACTGAAGAAGAGAGCACGATCCGACCGCCATAGAGGTCACCGGCTTCACGTTGTGCGACCATCTGGCGCGCGGCAGCCTGAGCGCCGAAGAACGAGCCTTTCAGGTTGAGATCAGCCACTGTGTCCCAGGTGGCCTCTTCGACGTCGAGGAACGGCCCCCACATCGTCAGGCCGGCGTTGGCCACGAAGATGTCGAGCCGCCCGAATGCTTCAACAGCGCGGGCCACGAGCTGGCGGTTCTCGGCCACGCTCGAGAGGTCCGCCGCTTCGACGAGCACGCGCCCGCCGGCTGCCTTGATGCGCGCCGCCACGGCCTCGGCCCGCTCCGGCTCGCCGTAGTGGGCGACGATCACGGCCGCGCCGGCGCCCGCGAGAGCTTCAGCCATCGCGGCGCCGATCTCGCGGCTCGCTGCCGTGACGATCGCGACCTTCCCCTGTAGTGACGTCATCGGGAGCCCCCCTTCACGGCAGACGCGCCGCGAGGCGACCGTCGGCGAGCGCTTGCTTGAACGTCGCCAGGGTCGTTGCGATGCCCTCGGCCAGCGGCGTGCGCGGCAGCGGGCCAAGCACATTCAGCAGCGGTGTGTCGTCCATCGACTCCGGAAAGCTCAGCGGCGTCTCGCCGAAGGTCAGTTGCCCACGCATACCCGGCTCGGCTTCTTCGAGCGCGGCAACGATCTCGCCGACGTGCACGACGTCGCCATGCAGGTTGAACACGTCGGCGCCCGCGAACGTCGAGCGCGCCGCGGTGATGAAGGCCCGGGCGACGTCGTCGGCGAACTGGAAGTCGAAGCGACCGCCGAACGGGATCCTGTACGGCTGGCCGAGCGCGGCAGCCAGCATCGCCGTCGTCGGGCTCGAGGTTAGGCCCTGATCGCGGCCCGGGCCGTAGACCACGTAGGGCCGCAGGCCGATGCTGGCGACGCCGTCGTCCTGCCAGTACACGCGCGCCGTGCCCTCATTGGCCTGCTTGTAGACGCCATAGTGGGTGCCGGGCCGAAGCGGCGCGTCATGACCGATCGGTCCCTCAGGATAGTCTTCGCTGATGCCGTACACGGCCGCGCTGCTCGCGTACACGACGTTGCGCAGCTTGCGGCGCTTGGCGGCCTCGAAGACGTTGACGGTGCCGACGACGTTGACGCGCGCGCCAAGCGCCGGATCGGCTTTGCAGAACGGCACCTGCAGGCCCGCGAGGTGGATGATGTGCGTCGCGCCGAAGTCGGCGAACGCGCCGTCGACGGCAGCCAGGTCCGTGATATCACCGGTCAGCATCTTCACCTGCGCCAGCTCGTCGGGTGTCATGGTCAAACGCAACCGGCGCGGATCGCTGGCCAGGTCGAAAATTGCCGTCGGGACGCCGCTGCGAACCAGGTTGCGCACCACCCAGGCGCCGATACAGCCGAGCGCGCCCGTCACCAGAAATCGCTCACCGTCCATCGTGACTCCTTTTCGAGTTGCGGGGGATCAGCCGGCGTAGACGTACAACTCGCCGGGTTGGAGGACATGGCAGCGCTGCCATGGCGCGTGCCGATCGAGCTCATCGAAGAGCAGGCCCGCCGGGACGCGGTTCTCGTCGAACAGATCGTTGTGAGTGCCGAGCAGCACCTTCGCGCCGATCGCGGCCGCCAGCTCGACGGCTTCGCGCGGCCACAGGTTGCCGGTCAGGCCACGTTGCTCGCGGAAGTGATCGCGACCGTTGAACGGCAGCAGGGCGAGATCGATGTGCCTGCCTTCGAGCGCGGCCAGGAGTTCAGGGAAGACGATCGTGTCGCCCGAGTGATAGACCGTCACGCCGTTGAGCTCGATCAAGAAACCCATCCAGCGGCAGTGGCCCTCGGCGTCGACGTCATAGTCGTAGTGAGCGGCGGGGATCGCGGCGTAGGTCAGGCCGGCCAACTCGGACGTCTGGCCCAGCCGCGGCACGCAGACGCGCTCGGACGCGACGTCGGCCGCCACGGCGACGTCGCGACCTTGCAGCGACGTCACCAACGTGGCCTGTGGCGAAGCGGCCATCAGCGGGCCAAGGGTCGGGCCATCGGCGTGATCCATGTGCTCGTGTGTGGCGAAGACCACGGCGGCATGGTCGACGGTGGCCGGGTCGATCGGGATGGGGAAGCGCCGCGCCGGACCGCCACTATCGGCGACCGAGTCAGAGAGATACGGATCGATGTACACGATCGTCGCCCCGCCCTTAAGGACGAAGCCGGCCTGGCCCAGCGACCAGAGGGCCAGTTGACCGTGAGGCACGACGAGCCGATCGATGTGTTCCTTCAAGGCGGGTCCGGCTGTCAACGTCATCGTGGCCTCCCGAGGTTTTGCCGCGGATAGCGCAGGTATCGCCGATGGCAAGGTGTCCAGCACTGAGGGTAGTGCCCACGCCCACGCAGATGCGCGGCGGCGAGAGCAGCGACCTCGTCCGCAGTGGGCAGGAGTATAACGTGTGACCCGCAGTTTTGATGGTTGGCAAGGGCGCGGCTCCGCCTACCCAGAGCGCAACCTACCCGGTCAAAGCTACCGGTCGCACGCTATCGACCGAGATGTCGTCAACGACTCCGGCACGTTCTCTCAAAGCACCGCCAGCCTCCTACCCTTCGCGCCGCATTCCTGGGCGACTTGTACAACTCAGCACATCGCGCACCTCTGGCGTCTGTGTATCTTCACACTTTCTTGTTTTGCGAATGGGCGTATTTCGAGGATTCGCCTTTCGGTACGCCTGTGCATCTGACGCCGGTTCATCGGCGTGCGTGCGCATCTGCGTGTCCGCATGACCTGTGCCAAAACGTTTGTGAGTCGCACTTTTGCGTGTCCGTGTGTCTGCCTTGCCGAGGATCTGAGTGACTGCACGACCGCCACCCGCCCCCGCCCGGCTCGCGCGACTGCACGCCCGCGCTTCTGCGTGTCCTCGCCACTGCCCACCGTGCCCCTCCAGGTTCGCGCGACTGCCGCCGCGCTTCTGCGTGTCGACGCAACAGTCCACCGTGCCCCTCCAGGTTCGCGCGACTGCCGCGCGCGCTTCTGCGTGTCATCGCCACTGACTGAGGTGGACGGGAATCTCTGACAGTTCAGCGAGCCAAAATAAGGTGCATCGCCTTTCGTCGATGCGAATGATGGAACGAGTGTAGCACCGGACCACGAATGGGGGTCCTCAGCGCCAGTGCCCTCGCTAAAGACCGGGTCTCTTCATTAGGAGGGATCTGGGTCAGCAGGTCGGCGCGGCTCCTCCTTGGTGAAAGTAGAACTCGGCCGGCGGCAAATAGCCCAGGGCTTGATGCGGCCGAATGTGGTTGTAGAACTCGAAATAGCGGGCTAACCCTTGATGGGCTTCGCGCGGCATCTGATAGTCATGCAGATAGACCTCCTCGTACTTCACGCTCCGCCACAGCCGCTCGGTGAAGACGTTGTCCAGAGCTCGGCCGCGGCCATCCATGCTGATGGCCACCTCATGATGGCGCAACAAGGCGACGTAGGGTTCACACGTGAACTGGCTGCCTTGATCACTATTCAGGATCTCCGGTCGGGTTTGCACGAAGGCTCGCTCCAGGAGCACATAGACGTGCTCACCGGACAGACTGTCGACCAGCGCCCAGGCCACCACATAGCGGGAGAACCAGTCCAGGATGGCGATCAGATACAACCAGCCTCTCTGCAGGCGCACATAGGTCAAATCGATGCCCCAGACCTGGTTGGCGCGCAGGATCGCCAGTTGCCGCAGCAAATACGGATAGACGTAGCGCGCCTGGCCCATCCGGCTCAAGTTTGGACCCGGATAGATCGCCACGAGCCCCATCTCGCGCATGTAGCGCTGGACTCGTTCACGGCTGATCGGCAGGGTCTTGCTCACTTCCACGGCGATGCGCCGAGATCCATAGAACGGATAGGCCGTGTACAGCTCATCGATGAGCCGCTTGGCCAACAGTTCCTCGGCGCTGGGTGGCAGCGGCTGATAGTACAGACCACTGCGGCCCAGTTCAAGAAGCCGGGCTTGCGTGCTGAGTGACAGAGGGGGCGCTTCCCAGTCGATCATGGCTAGCCGTTCAGCGCGAGGATGGCCCACCAACTTTTTTTTTCAACCAGTTCACCTGGGTGGTGAGCGCGTTGGCCTGCGGCCAACGACCCAATCTCGGCATAGAGCTCGCGCTTCTCTTTCTCGTGAGCCTCCGCCAGTTGGCGAAGGACCGGTTTATCGCTCGTGAAGAGGTCGCTGGCGTGAGCCACCAGCGCGTCTCGCCATTGCCGAAGCTGATTGACGTGGACGCCGCTTTCACTGGACAACTGCGCCAGGGTCTTCTCGCCCTTGAGCACTTCGATCGCCCAGGCGGCCTTATCAGCGGGGCTATAGGTGTGGCGAATGGACTTTTTGGGCATGGCCGAAATCTACCTTATTTCGCCACGCCGAACTGTTCAGTTTTTCCAGGCCACTACAGACCACCGTGCCCCTCCAGGCTCGCGCGACTGCACACCCGCGCTTCTGCGTGTCATCGCCACTGCCCATCGCCCCTCCAGGTTCGCGCGACTGCACGCCCGCGCTTCTGCGTGTCATCGCCACTGCCCATCGCCCCTCCAGGTTCGCGCAACTGCACGCCCGCGCTTCTGCGTGTCATCCAGAGCGCCTAACCACCATCGCCCTGAGTCACACCG
>CAYZRP010000096.1:0-27644 GCA_964480865.1 uncultured Anaerolineales bacterium
CGACTTTCTGGCCCGGCCACAGCTGTTTTTGAAACACCTGTGAGGCGTGGAGCGTGAGGCGTAGAGCGTGAGGCGTGGAGCGTGGAGCGTAGAGCGAACGCTACCGCGCCGGATCGCGTCGCGTGACCGCCCCACGCTCCACGCTCTACGCTCCACGCTCCACGCCCTTCGCCCCTCGCTCGTATAATTCCCCCATGCTCGCCCTCCTCCTCGCCCTGAGCCTGGGTTCGACGACCCTGCCCGTGGATGAAGCTGCGGCCTTGTGCCCGCCCGTCGTCCAGCAGGTGAGCGCGGATTGTGCGGCGATGGGTCCTGGCGCGTACTGGGCTGAGGTGGCGGCGTCCGCTCTCCCGACAGTGGAGGATCCGGCGCCGGTTGAGTACCTCGACGTGCCGGCCAACGTCCTGCCGTGGAAGTACGGCAGGGTCGTCACGGCCGAGGCGCCGGTTTTCGAGACGCCGGAAGCGGCGCTGGCGAATACGCCGGCGCGCTCGCTGGGCACAGGCTTCGTGTTCGTCAACCTCGTCGAGCCGGTGCAGGCCGGTGATCTGGCGCTCTACCAGATCCGCACCGGCGAGTACATTCGCGCCGTCGACGTGGCACCGGTTGAGGTGACGCGCTTTCAGGGCGTGTCGGTCACGGCGTTGCCAGAGCGCCCCTTCGGCTGGGTCGTGCGCGCCGTCCGGCCCAGCCCGTTGCCCGGGGTCGCCGCCGACACGAGCGTGCGCCGCGTCGCGCGGGGCTCTATGATCCAGATCTACGGCACCGTCGAGGTCGACGGCTGGAACTGGTATCAGGTCGGCCCGGCTCAGTGGATCGAACAGCGCAACGTGTCGGTCGTCAACATCAACCCGGTGCCAAAGGGCGTGAGTGGTCGTTGGATCCAGGTTGATCTCTATGAACAGACGATGGTGGCCTACGAGGGCGATCGGCCCGTCTACGCCACGCTTGTGTCGTCGGGGCTCGACAAGTGGCGAACCGAGCCCGGGCTCTTTCAGGTCTACGCGCGGCTGAAGTCCGACCGCATGAGCGGCGCGTACGCGCCCGATCGTTCCGACTACTACGCGCTCGAGACGGTGCCGTGGGTCATGTACTTCGATGGTGATCGGGCTCTGCACGGCGAGTACTGGCACGACGGCCTCGGCTTCAAGCGCTCGCACGGCTGCGTCAACCTCTCGCCCATCGACGCGCGCTGGCTGTTCGACTGGTCCGAAATGGGCACCTGGGTCTGGGTCTACGATCCCTCCGACGGCGGCACCCACGCGGACACCTCACCGGCCGAAGGTCCCTGACGCGTTTTGCTTTCGGAGGAAATCCTTGCCGCGGGTCGCGCCGATGGCGGTCGTGTGCTTGCAGGCGTGTCTCCTGCTTGTTCAGTTAAATCCGCGCCATCCACGGCAGAAACCGTCCAAAGAGGTAAGATCTTGAGGTGATGTCTGCGCGATCCTGGCTATGGAGACTCGTGGGCGCGGCCGCCGTTTTCGCTGCCCTGGCCACCGACACCGTCGAGCGGCCGGCGCTTGCCGACGAGGGTGGGGCCATCGACCTGGCGCCTTTGTGCACGCCAATCGAGCAGATCGAGCACGCTGAATCGTGCCCCGACATCGGACCCGGGCACTACATCGACCAGCTCGGCGCAGCTGGCCTGACGTACCCCTTCCCGGCCCTGAACGTCGAGCGCGTCAGCGCGTATCGTGGCCTGCCGCATCCTTACGGCAGGGTCGTCACCGACAACGCGCCGGTGTTCCGACACCCGGCCGAGGCCGTGGCCGGGCTCGAGCCGGTGCGCGTCTGGGAGAAGGGCTTCGTCTTCGTCAGCGTCCTGGGGTCTGTGACCTACCAGGGGCAGAGTTTCGTCCAGATCAACGCCTCAGAGTACATGCGCGCCGAGGACGTCCGGGAAGCGCGGCCCTCTGGCTGGGGCGGCGCGCATCTGAGCGGCGCGGGGTCGAAGTTCGGCTGGGTGGTCCGCGGCGCGCAGACCAGCCCAGGCCCAGGTGCCCCGCCGGCTGCCGACTCGCCCTGGATCCAGCGGTATCAGACGATCACGCCGTTGAGCAGCCAGCACCTGGGCGAGTGGGATTGGTATGAGGTGGCTCCCGGACAGTGGGCCGAGCAACGCAACTTCGGCTGGGTGTCGCCGACGCCGCCACCCGGCGTGCCCGCCGATGCCATCGCCGTGGACACGTACGAGCAGACCCTGGCCGTTTATCGCGGTGGGCAGTTGGTCTTCGGCACGCTCATCTCGAGCGGCTCGCGCTGGTTTCCGACCCGGCCAGGCACGTTTCAGATCTGGGCCAAGCTCTGGGCCGATCGCATGACCGGCGTTTACCGCGATGACCGCAGCGACTACTACTACCTCGAGGACGTGCCCTTCGTCCTCTATTACGACGGCGACCGGGCTCTGCACGGCGCCTACTGGCACGACAACTTTGGCGTGCAGACATCCCATGGCTGTGTGAACCTCTCGCCCGCCGACGCGCGCTGGCTTTTCGACAACGCCAACGTCGGCGACACCGTGGTGGTTTTCAGTTCGCGGTAATCGACGTTGCTTAAGACACCCGATGTGCGAATGACGACTCTCGAGGACCGAGTCTTGTCATGCGCACATCGGGTGTCTTATTTCCGCTACAATGGCGCCTCTATGGATCTGCGAACGCGCCTCACCACCGGCACTCCGCTTCTCCTCGACGGCGCCACCGGCACCGAGTTACACCGCCGCGGCGTCGACACGGCTCTGCCGCTGTGGAGCGCCCGCGCGTTGATCACGGCCCAGGGCGTCCTGACCGACATCCACGCCGACTATGCCAAAGCCGGCGCCGACATCCTGACCGCCGACACGTTCCGCACCAACCGCCGCACCCTCGATCGCGCCGGTCTGGCGACCGAGGTCGGGCCGCTCACGGCCCGCGCGATCGACCTGGCCCGCGCCGGCGCCCGCCGTGGTGCGCCCGGCCGGACGGTCTGGGTGGCCGGCTCGCTGGCTCCAGTCGAGGATTGCTACTCGCCTGAACTCACACCGCCCGATCATGAGTTGGTCGCCGAACACACCGAACTCGCCGGGCACCTCGCCGCAGCCGGGGCCGATCTGATCCTTGTCGAAACCATGCCCACGATCCGCGAGGCCCGGATCGCGGCCGAGGCCGCGCTCGCCACGGGCCTGCCCGTACTTGTCGGCTTTTGTTGCCGTAGCGACAACCGGTTGTTCTCTGGCGAGACCGTCACCGAGGCCGCTCAGGCCATCGCGCCGCTCGGCGTCGCGGCGCTCATGATCAACTGCACGCCGTCCAAAACGATCCGCTGGCCGCTCGCCGAACTGCACGCCGCTGCGCCGACGCTCCCCCTGGGCGCCTACGCCAACATCGGCCACACCGACGACATCGTCGGCTGGACAGACACCGGCGACGTTTCGCCAGCCGAGTACGCGGGGCTCGGGCTCGATTGGCTCGGTTTGGGCGCTCGTCTTGTCGGCGGCTGTTGCGGCACCCGCCCGGCGCATGTCGCCGCGCTCAGAAAAGCGATCAACTCGGCGCCGCAAGCCGACCCACCTAACGTTCGCGCCTGAATGATAAAGCGACGTTATAGCCTTACTCTGGATTCAGACTCGGGCGGGATGATTTGCGAGTCTGTTCGAGCCGCTCATCCAACGGGATGCGGCCATACGGAAGATCATTCATGTCGTCATTACGCCTTCCCTCTTTGAAGTACAGGCTGCCGCTCACGGCGCTATTACTGGCCAGCCTCGCCTGTCAGACCCTGGCCGACCCCGTCGGTCGGCCGACTCCCAGACTGGACCCGACCCCCGAGATCGCCGACTCGACGCCCGAGCCCGAACCCACACGGGAGCCGCGGCCAACCCCCGAGATCGACGTCACACTCGCAGTGACCGAAGTCAACGGCAATACGTCACTCGGCGGCCCCGATTTCAGCTACAACAACGACGGCGTCCGCTATTGCCTCTATAAGGCCGGCGACCCTGTGGCGCAGATGCCCGACAACGTCGTCAACGCGCCCGAGCCGACCCCGTACCCTCTGCCCGATCTGCCAGCCAACACCCAGGTCGACTCAAAGACCACCGAAGAACAGCTCGCCATTTTCCAGGAACTCTGGGAGGCTGTGCGCGACAACTACGTCTACACCGATTTCCGCGGACTCGATTGGGAGGCCGTCGGTGAGAAATACCGCACCCTGGTCGAAGGCGGTCTTGCTGAGGCCGACTTCTACATGGCGATGGCGCGCATGGTCTGGGAGCTCGGCGACGATCACTCAAGCTTCCAGGATCCGGAGACGGTCGCCGAAGACGATGCGCGGCTGGCCGGCAACAACGATTACGTCGGCATCGGCGTGCTCGTCCAGGCGGTGCTCGAGACGCGCTCCGGCGTGATCTCACACGTCTTCGACGGCAGCCCTGCGCTCGAGGCCGGGCTGCGCAGCCATGACATCATCGTGGCCGTCGAGGGCGAACCGGTGGTCGATGAAGAAGGCATGTTGCGCACCGACAAGATCCGCGGCCCCGAGGGCACCGACGTCAACGTCACTGTGCAGCGCCCGGGCTTCGATACCCCGGTCGAACTGACGATCACGCGCCGCCGCATCACGGGGGCCGCGACGATCGATTACTGCATCGTGCCCGACACACAGATCGGCTACATCTATCTGCCGTCGTTCGACGATGAGACCTTCCCGCGCCAGGTCAAGGACGCGATCGAAGCCATGTCGGCCAGCGAGCCCCTCAAGGGCCTTGTGATCGACAACCGCATGAACGGCGGCGGGTCGAGCTCGGTTGCTCACCCGATCATGAGCTACTTCGTCGACGGCGATCAGGGCGCGTTCATCAGCCGGCAGGATCGCGACGAACTCAACCTCAACGGCCGCGACATCGCCGGCTCGCAGACGGTGCCACTTGTCGTTCTCGTCGATCGCGACACCGCCAGCTACGGCGAGATCTTCAGCGGCGTGATGAAGAACGCCGGCCGAGCCACCATCGTCGGCCGTACGACGCTCGGCAACGTCGAGCGCCTGTGGGGCTTCAACTTCGATGACGGCTCGCGCGCCTGGATCGCTTCAGAGACCTTCCTGCCGAATGGTGTCGACCCGAATGATTCCGGCATCTGGGAGAACACGGGTATCGTGGCAGATTACAGCGTCCCAACGCGTTGGGACCTGTTCTCCGAGGCTAACGATCCGGCGCTGGCGAAGGCCGTCGAAGTGCTGCTTCAGAAGTAAAATGGGCCTTTCAAGGCGATGATGCTGCCCGGCCGCGGCGGTTCGCTGCGGCCGGGCAGCATTGTTTTGTATTCCAGAGGTCCCCATGCCTGATGCCCCTCGCAAGTATCTGATGATCACGCCCGATCAGGTTCGGTCGGCGCGACGCTTCTGGCCACAGGTGAGTGATAAAACCTGGTGTCTGGTGTTGCGCCGCGGCGACGAGCCTATGGTCCTGAACAAGGCGCCGCACCGCGGCGTTGGGTTCGTCAATGTCGAAGTGCCAGCACCCGAGCAAACCAAGGAAGGCATGTTCTATCGTCGCGACATGGATGTGCTCATCCTTGTTGCCGGCGAAACGGATTTGGTGAGAGTGTAAAGAGACCGCAGACGGCAGACCGCGGACCGCAGAGTCACCCAAGACATGGTCGTCTGCGGTCGGCGGTCTGCCGTCTGCGGTCTACATGGTATTGCCCCCAGGATATCCACCATGACATACATCCCCGAAAGCGCTCTGGTCATCGTCGCTCATCCTGACGACATTGAGTTCGGCTGCGCGGGCACAATCGCGCGCTGGGCCAAACACGGCTGCCGCGCTGCGTATCTCTTGCTCACCAGCGGTGACGTCGGCATCGCGCGTGATGGAATGACCCGCGAGCAGGCTCGCGAGATCCGTGAGGCCGAGCAGACAGCGGCAGCCAGGATCGCGGGTGTTGAAACCGTGATCTACCTGCGCGAGCCCGATGGCATGCTCGAGGCCACGCTCGCGCTGCGCAAGAAAGTCGTCCGCGAGATCCGGCGCTTTCGCCCCGAAGTCGTCGTGGTGATGGATCCGACCGTCCTGTGGGCCGGCAATGGTTATATCAACCACCCTGACCACCGCGCCGCGGGCACTGTCGCGGTCGACGCCGTCTTCCCGGCTGCCGGCCAGCCCAACCTCTTCCAGGAACTCGAAGAAGAAGGGCTCACGGCGCACAAGCCGCGCAAGGTCTACGTCCAGCACTTCGGTAGCGGCCAGGCCGACACGTACGTGTCGATCGACGAGACCATCGACATCAAGATCGCGGCCCTACGCGCGCACGTCAGCCAGATCACGGGCTGGGATCCAGAGCCCCGTATGCGCGAATGGGCCGCCGCCGCCGCTCAGGGCAAAGAGATGCAGTACGCCGAGGTGTACCGCGTGGTTACGCTCGAAGGCGACGAAGAGTGGGCCAAGTGGAAGGGCAAGGTCGTCGGCCGTCAGGCCGCGCTCACCGAAGGCGAAACACCGAAGCCAGAGCCTGTCGTCGAGGACTAAGAACAAGGAGCGAGGAGCGAAGAGCGAACGCTACGCGGTCTGGCGCAGCAGCGTTCGCTCTTCGCTCCTCGTTCGCTTCCCCGTGCTATCCTTGCCTCCACTCCCAGGAGGCCATCATGTCTCGTCCCCGCGCGCGCGACGTCGGCGTTTGCATCGGCACGTTACCCACTGGAAAACACAATGCCATCACAGATGTCGAAGGGGTGCGCGTCGGGCATACGACGTTGATCGAAGGTGAGGGGGCGTTGGTGCCCGGCGTCGGTCCGGTGCGCACCGGCGTAACCGCCATCGTGCAGCACCCGGGCGACGTCTTTCGCGACAAGGTGGCGGCGTGGGTGCACCGAATCAACGGCTTCGGCGAGGTGACGAACGCCGAGCAGGTCCGCGAGCTCGGCGTGCTGGAGACGCCCATCCTGCTGACCGGGACACAAAACGTCCCCCGGGTGGCTGACGCTGTGCTGGATTGGGCGTTCGCCAAGGACCCGGAGATGGGCGTGACGACATGGGGCCCGAGCCCTGTGGTGGCGGAGTGCTCGGATCAGTACCTTTCCGACGTCCGTGGCCGACACGTGCGCACCGAGCATGTCGTGGCCGCCATTGAAGGCGCCACAGGCGGCCCGGTGGTCGAGGGCGGCGTCGGCGCGGGCGTGGGCATGAGTTGCTGCGAGTTCAAGGGAGGCATCGGCACGAGTTCGCGCGTCGTTCCGTCCGTAGTTGGTGGGTTCACCGTCGGCGTGCTGGTGCTGAGCAACTTCGGCCGCCGCGAACACCTGGTGGTCGATGGCGTGCCGGTCGGTCGCAACCTCGCCGACTGGCGCCCACCACGCTCTGAGGTTAATCCCGATGCGCTCGGGTCATCGATCATCATCGTGATTGCCACGGATGCCCCGCTTCCGCCGCGTCAACTAGAACGTATGTGCGTGCGCGCCGGAGGCGGACTTGCGCGCGTCGGCGGCCTGGTCTCTACCTCGAGCGGGGACTTCGCTATCGCGTTCTCCACCACTAATCGGACACCGCACGATCCGACTGCCCTGGTTATTGAGCAGCGCCAGGTTGTCGAGGCTGTTCTTCCAACTCAAAGCGACAACGCCATGCCCGCGATCAATTACTTGTTCCAGGCCACGCTCGAAGCGACCGAGGAGGCTATCCTCAACTCGATGTTTGCAGCCGAAACCCTGATTGGTCGTGATGGTCACGTTCGTCACGCCCTTCCAGTGGACGACGTGCTGAGGTTGATGCAACAGCGCTGATTTACGTTTACATAACTATAGGCAGCGCGTCTCCGGCCGTGTGTGGGCTAACGGCTGCACCCGAGAGTTTGATTGCCGGTATAGTACCCTCGCGAACGCAACCGCCAGAGGTGATCTGGCAGTGCATTGCGACCCTATGCGAGCAATTCTTTAGCTTCCCTTGCTGAGACTCATCACCCGTGGAGCCGTGCTTTCGCTCCACCCAGTATGGCAACTACGCGAGATCCGTTAGCGTGAGGCTGTGAGCGCTTGCGGTGAGACTGTCTGGCGAAGTCGTGTCGGCGCGCTGCGCAACACACGGCGCTCATCGCCCGACATGCTGCGCCCACGGTGCCAACATCCCGGGTGGAGCCCAACTGCCCAAACTGTGGATAACTGACCTCTTTCTGTTGATAGCTGTTAGTAATATTGCCAGAGCGGACTCGCTTATGGAGTCGCCTGGTTTCGCATCACCGTCTGATAGCCCATGCCCGGGCCATTAGCGCAGAAGTGTATCCCGGCGCTTCGCCAGGCCGCCGCACAATGCAGTCCGTATGGGCAGGTCTATTGAGATTGGGGTCGACTGGCTTCGGCCGCGCCCGGTCATGATCTCGATGCGAGGAGTGAGATGCTGCACAAATGGTGTTTCACGTGAAACAGCCATTAGGGTCATCGAGTTGCGCATGGCGCTAAACCAACAGACCACTAGGTGTCACATGATAAGCACTGTACTGGGATCTCAGCAAGGCTATTGCCACCCAGAGTCTCAACAGCAAGCAACTCGCACGTGCGCTCTGCACACTCAACCGTGACGGAGAACTGCATGCCCCACAGCCAGAATGACGTTGGCCTCCTGGGAGGCGAAGTGAGCTTCGGCCACTTCTCGAAAAACTCCCGAACACGGCGAACTCAGCTGAACCAACGGCGTCAGGTGAAGGGCTTCTCACAGGACGGGACAGAACACCAGTCACCGCCTTTGTCTTTATGTCAACCCAAGGGCGAAATCGACCACCTTTCAACCACTACGCCGCTCATCGGCTACTGCACTGTCGTTGTTGCGGCCGCCACACCTTGTTGCCATGCAAACACCCTCTCAGAACCGCTCCCCGGTTCGCGCACAAGCAGGCCGACACGTACGTCCGACCAGGATGCCCGCACGCGAGCCCCATCCGCGTAATCTGTTCGATCCGCGGGCCAGATCCGTCACCGCCTCTCCCGCGCACGCCTATTCACATTGGGTCGAACCATAGACGAGGCACACCGGGTACAATCAATCCCGCTGCCGCGAAGGCAATTGAGTTCGTGCCATCGCCACGACGAGTTATGTCATGACCCAACAGCCACCCGTTTGCGACTACGAGGGCTCAACCTACCAGGCGACATTTTGGGACACAGGCGAGCGCGCCTACGAAGACGGCGCTGAAGCCGTGGCTCTGCGCGCCTTGCTGCCAGCCCACGGCCGCCTTTTGCTTGAGATCGGCGCTGGCGCTGGCCGCAACACCCCACGCTATTCCGGTTTCGACCGTGTCGTTCTGATGGACTATTCACGGACTCAACTCGAGCAGGCACAAAAGCGGCTCGGCACATCGGCGCGCTTTATCTATGTCGCGGCCGATGTCTATCGATTACCTTTTGCCCCAGCCAGCTTCGAAGCCGCGACCATGATCCGTGTGATCCACCACATGGCAGACGCGCCGGCCGCCCTCGAGCAAATCGCAGCCGCCCTGGCTCCAGGCGCGACATTCATTCTCGAGTACGCGAACAAGCTAAACCTCAAAGCCATGGCCCGCTACGCTTTGGGCCGTCAAAGCTGGAGCCCCTATAGCCCGGAGCCAGTGGAGTTCGCGGCCCTCAACTTCGACTTTCACCCGCGAACCATGAAAGAGTGGCTGCGCAGGGCCGGATTCACCCTCGAGCATGTCCGGGCGCTCTCATATTTCAGACTCGGCGTCCTGAAACGCCTGTTGCCCACCCGTCTGCTGGTGGGATTGGATGCGCTTCTCCAGCCGACGGGCGCCTGGGCGACCCTTTCACCCAGCGTCTTTGTGAGAGCTCGAAAGGGCAGCGCCGTCAACGCGACAACCATCGACGGCAGCCTGCGCTTTCGCTGCCCGGCGTGCGACCACGTTGACCTGGGAGACTCAGGCAATCAACTCGACTGCCCCAACTGTGGCGCCAGTTGGAGTTTCCGCGACGGGATCTACGATTTCAAACAGCCGCTCGCGCATCCTCGTCACTGAGAATGCGCCATCCGCGTTGCTCTGCCACACCGCGCAACACCGGGTCGTGGTCGACGATCGTCGCAGAAGCCGCCATCTGGAGCATCGGGATGTCGGCCTCCGTGTCGCCGTAGGCCTGTTCGATAGCTACATCCCCAAGGAGACTGCGCAGCGCCTCTGCCTTCCACTCCCCCTGGTTGATCGGCCCACCCAGGCCGGTCGCGCCCCGGTCGCCCCAGGCAATCGGTGTCCCCAGGCTCTCGAAACCACCCCGCCTGGCGAAAGCATCGACCACTGGCTGATAGGCACCTGAACAAACGATGACCCGTGCTCCAGCCTGGCGGGCAGCAATCAACTCGTGCCAGACCCGCCCATAGCGCTGCGGCCAGAGCACGTGCTCGGCAATCCACTCGCCGGCGGCATTCCACTCTTCCCGAGACCGTCCGCGCATCAGGCCGGCCAGATCCTCCATGAAGCGCAGCCGGACCTGCGGGCCCTCGCGCCAGCCCAGTCGCTTGAACCATCGACGCACTGCATACGGGAGCAGCGCCCAGCGAACCGCTCTTCCACGGCCTTGCAAGGCCAGAAACTGCATCATCCCGCGCCAGGTTTCACCGGCCGTTACAGTGCCCTCCAGATCAGTCACCACCACCATGATGTCCTCTGCTTATGAACAATCGTCGTGAACAACACCCAATGGGTAGCGGTGATGCTTCAACGCCTTGAGAAGGCCCTGAGACATTCTTATGTCCACTTGACGGTCAGGGTCTCACTGCTATGATCATTTTCTCTGGCCGGTCTGCCGGCCCCCTCGGAGCAAAGGGCCTGTCGCAGACAGCCCACAGTGTATCGGCAAACAACAATAGTGGAGCGCCATCGGTGGCAGACCGCTCGAGTTCTTCTTCAACCGAACAGAGTCAACCTGAACCCGCGCCCAGCAGCGCGACTGAAGGTCTGGAGCCGGCGTCGATGGCCGCTGATCCGGTGACGGCGACTACCGACGAACCCACGGCGTCAGAACGTTCACGCTATCTGCGCTACGGCGCGATCGGCCTCGCTTCGGTGTTCTTGATCGGCGCCTTATCGCTCGCGATCTGGCGTCCTACCTTCATCAGCCCCACAGCGACCCTGACCGTCATGCCGACGGTCGAACTGGCCGTAACACCTAACGGCCTCGCGCCCTTCACCTACAAGCCCGAGTCCCTCCCAGCCGGGGCATCCCTGCCGACATTCGGGCTCACGCCTGAAGGCATCGACCTGCTGCGCTTCTCGCGCAAAGCCAATGTCGACACAAACATTCCGACCCGCGCGCGGCTCGAGATCCAACAATATACCGTCGAGACCGGGGACACCATCTTCGGAATCGCGGCCAAGTACAACCTCGAGCCCGAAACGATCCTCTGGGGCAACCCCGAGCTGGTCGACAGCCTCAACCTCTTGCGGCCAGGCAAGGTACTGAACATCCTGCCTATCAACGGCGCCCTGCGCGTGGTTCAACCCGGTGACACCATCGACAAAGTGGCCGAAGTTTTCCACGGCAAGGTCGACGAGATCGTGGCCTTCGCCGGCAACGATGTCGATCCCGAGAACCCTATCCTCACGCCGGGCCAGTCGATCGTCATTCCAGGGGGCTGGCGCGAGACCGTGCAGTGGCAACTCCCGGTGGCCACCCGCAACAACCCGCGTGGGCCGGGCAGCACCGGCGAGCCCGGCTCCTGCGGTGGAACGCTATCGGGCCCATCCGGTGGCTTCAACTTCATCTGGCCGGCCAACAACCACTTTCTATCCGGTTGGGATTACAACCCCAACACGCACCCTGGCCTCGACATCTCCGCCGGACTTGGCGCGCCGCTCTTCGCTTCCGAAACAGGTGTGGTTGTGTTCTCGGGCTGGAGCACACGCGGCTACGGCAACCTGGTCATCATCGACCACGGCAACGGCTGGCAGACGGCATACGCACACTTGAGCCAGATCAACTATGGCTGCGGTCAGGCAATCGCCCAGGGTCAGGTCCTCGGCCTGGCCGGCTCGACCGGCAACTCGACTGGCCCGCACCTGCACTTCGAGATGCGCAGCACTGAATACGGGCGCGTCAACCCGTGGGACTTTTTGCCCTGAACTCAGACGAATGACGGAGATGGAATAGCAATTCCGCTTTCATCGTTCGACATTCGTCGCGCTGTCGGCGCCAGAACGTGGGGCGTCTTGGAGCCCTCGGGCTTTTCGCTTACGATTGCCGTATGTCTGATTCGTCAGAGACTTCACGCGACACACGCATCTGGATCCTCGCCGGGTTGTTCGCGGCCGTGCTGCTGATCACGGCTCTGGGGCTCGTGCTCTGGCAGCCTGACGTCAATCAGACGGCTGATACGACGGCCACAGTGCCTGTGATCACGGTCGGACCAACCACCATCGCCGAATCGCTCGGGCTCTCGCCCGTGACATTCAATCCGGAGCCCCTTCCGCGCGGCGCAGCGCTGCCGGATTTCTCGCCGACCTCGAGCGCGATGGAACTTCCGCGACGGATCAACGCTGACACGACCATTCCGACGCGGCCGCGCTTCACCATCGAGCAATACACGATCCAATCCGGCGACACTGTCTTTGGCATCGCGGCGCAGTTCAACCTCGATCCCGACACGATCGTCTGGGGCAACCCCGAGCTCGCCGACAAACTCAACCGGCTGACGCCTGGCACGACCATCAACATCCTGCCGATCAATGGCGCGTTGCGTGTCGTTCAGGACGGGGACACGCTCGAGAAGATCGCCAAGGTCTTTCATGGCTCGGTGGAGGAGATCATCGCCTTCGCCGGGAATGACCTCGACCCTGAGAACCCGGAACCCAGGCTCGGTCAGACGATCATCATCCCCAACGGATGGCGCGACAATGTGGTCTGGACGCTGCCTGAGGTGCCGATCGCAACGGGCGCGCGCCGCACGACGGGCAGTGTCAGCCGCAACGAGCCGGGCTCGTGCGCCGGGCCGTTCTCGGGCCCAACCGGCGGATTCAACTTCGTCTGGCCGGCAGCCAACCACTACCTGTCGGGCTTCAACTACTCAGGCAGCCACCCGGGCATCGACATCGCCGCCGGGCTCGGCGCGCCGATCTATGCAGCCGAGACGGGAGTCGTCGTCTTCTCGGGCGGCAGCCTGTACGGCTACGGCAACCTGGTCATCATTGACCACGGCAATGGCTGGCAGACCGTCTACGCACATCTGAGCCAGATCAACTACGGCTGCGGTCAGGCGATCTCGCAGGGCGCGATGCTGGGCCTGGCCGGGTCGACCGGCAACTCGAGCGGCCCGCACCTGCACTTCGAGATGCGCAACGTCGACTACGGCCGCGTGAACCCGTGGAACTATTTGCCCTGAGGCCTGCCAGGGCGCCAACCATGTCAGGCGAATCAGACGAAAGACGAATGATGAATGACGAAGGTTGTCTCACACAACCTTCGTCACTCATCATTCGTCTTTCGTCGTCCCCTGGGCTCACACCGCCATGACCGGCAGCCAGCCTCCGCAGATCTCGCCGCTGACGCGCATCTGGCGCGACATCGTTGCGGCCGGTTGGCGTGAGCCGTTGTTGCGTGGCGGCGCGCACGTCCTCATCCTGATGATGCTCGCGGCCGGCATCTGGGCCGGTCGATTGCCAATCGTCGGGCTGGGCCCGCTCAACGCCGCCGAACAACTCGACAGCGGCGGACAATCTTTCGTGATCGACACCACCGAGACGCCCGTGAGCGCCGGCGTCGTTGTAACCGCGCCAGCCACGCCGCAGTTCGGGGCTGTCGTCGACGACGAGACGACCCTGGACAGGCAGGTCAATCCGCAGACCCTGTTCCCTGAGCGCTCACGCGACATCGTCGAGACGATCGTGGTGCAGTCGGGCGACACCCTGATGGGTATCGCCGCGCGCTTCAACGTCGACGTCTCCACCGTGCTGTGGGCCAACGCCGACGTACTCGGCGATGACGTCCACGCCTTGCGCGGGGGCCAGACCCTGCGTATTCCTCCGGTGGATGGCGTGCTCCACACGATAGCGACCGGTGACACACTCGAGAGCATCGCCAAGATATATGGCGTCACGCCTCAGATCATCGTTGACTATCGCGAGAACGGCCTGGCTGACAGCAATGCCGCGCTCGGCGCGGGCCGAGAGATGGTCATTCCCGGTGGGCGCCGAGCGCTCACCCTGTGGCTCATCCCGAGCCTGCCGCGCGGTCAGCAGGCGGACGCCGACTCTTCTTTTGGGCAATGCCCCGGCGGATACACGGGCGCGGTTGGCACGGGCACTTTCGTCTGGCCAGCCGCTTCTCAGACGCTCGACGGCTATGCGTTCTCGGCCGTCCACCTCGGAATCGACGTCCGCGCGGCAGAGGGCGATGCCGTGTTCGCCTCCGACAGCGGCATCGTGATGTACGCCGGGCCCAACGAACAGGGCTACGGCAACCTCGTTGTTCTCGATCACGGAAACGGCTTTGAGAGCGCCTACGCTCAGTTGAGCGAGATCGCGGTCGCGTGCGGCCAAAGCGTGTTGCAGGGCAGCGCGATCGGCGCAGCAGGCAACAGTGGCAGTTCGGAGCGCCCGCTCCTCCACTTCGAGATCCGCCAGCAGGGTCAGTCCGTCGACCCGCGACCGCTACTGCCGTAGAGATGACGAAGGACGAAGGTTGTCTGGACTTTCGACAAGCACCTTCGTCTTCATGGATCGCCGCCCCCAGTCGATTCGCCACGCGCACGGGCCGTGGAGGGCGCGCACACATGGCCGTTCAACCTTCGTCTCTCGTCCTTCGTCTCACGCCCTTGTCAGCACCGCTCCTCGCATCGGCGGCGATATGCTTTAAGCCCTGCCGCCGATGCACGATCAGACTGAAGACGTGAGGAGATGGCACATGGATCAAATGGATCATTCGCACATTGCCCAGGTCACGACAACCATCCAGGCCTCGCCCGCGCGGGTGTGGAAGGCGCTCACCGATCCGGCGGAGATCAGGCAGTACATGTTCGGCACTGAAGTCGCGACCGACTGGAAGGTGGACAGCCCGATCCGCTACAAGGGCAACTGGCAGGGCAAGGCCTACGAGGACAAGGGCACCGTCGTCAAGAACGAACCCGAGCGCCTGCTCGTCACGACATTCTGGAGTTCGCTGTCGGGCCAACCCGATGAGCCCGAGAACTACAAAACAGTTCAGTACGAGTTGATCCCCGAAGATGGCGGCACACGACTGACCATCACGCAGGACAACAACGCCACACAAGATGAGGCCACGCACTCCGAAGAGAACTGGAACAGCGTGATCGAAGGCCTAAAAAAGGTTGTCGAACGATAGGTGCCCTCTGCCCCGGCCCAACGCAAAGGGTCGACCCATCTGGGTCGACCCTTTGTGATGAACGGGAGTCAGATGCCGTCAATTCGCTGCGGCGACCAGCGGTAAGGCAACGCCGAACGTGCTGCCGTGCCCGACCTCGCTCGACACCCACAGTCGGCCACCGTGGCGTTCGATGACAGCCCGAACGATGGCGAGGCCCAGGCCAGTGCCCGGGATCCGGCGAGTGTATTCGGTCTCAACTCGGAAGAACGGCTCAAACAGCCGGGCCTGATCCGGCAAGGGGATGCCGGGCCCCGTGTCGGTGACCTCCGCGACTGATTCGCCTGAACCTTCGCGAACGATCACGCGCACCTGGCCACCAGCTGGCGTGTACTTGATGGCGTTTTCGATGAGATTGTCGGCGGCACTGCCGAGCCATTCCTCATCGCCCAGGACGACGCCGTCGCCCGGGGCGCGCTCAACCAGCAGCGTCACCGACTTTGCATCGGCTGCCTGGACGTGGCGCATGGCTGCTTTCCGAAACACATCGGAGAGCGAGAGCCGTTCCATGGCACCCAACGCCGTCGGAGACTCGACGCGCTCGATTGATAAAAGTCGCTCGACGAGTTTGCCGATCCGATCAAGGCCTGTCTCGAGCAGGCGCAGATATTCGCTCTGCAATGGATCGGGCGGCGGCGAGACCTCGCGCAACATGATCAAGGCGCCGCCTGCCAAATGCAGCGGGTTCTTGAGATCGTGGATGACCGAATCGATCGCCTGCGCCTTCCAGCGTTCCGAGCGAGCAATCACGATCATCCAACCCCAGACGCGGCCGTTGGCGTACGAGAGCGGCGATGCCGTGATCGTGGGCTGTCCATCGAGATTGGGCGGCGGGGAGACGGCGCCAGACATACTGGCGGCGCCAGACATACTGGCGGCGCCAGACATACTGGCGGCGCCAGAGGTATGGGCGGCGGCGTTTTCGCCGGCGTGTCGGGAACCCTCGAACCAGGACCCGAGCCCCGCGTGCAAATCAGCCAGGGGAGAACCGATCAGGCTGGGCGAGTGTGCGCCGAAGAAACGCACGGCTGGCGGGTTGAGGTACAACAACCGGGCAGACGTATCCAGGACGATCGCGGCGTCGGAGAGCGGCGCCAGGAGCGTTTTGAGTGTGTCCGGGGTGGGTGTGCGAGCCATCCGCCGTCAGGGCTACCAGGATGAAGAGCAGGTCTCAAGGGCCCGAGATGGGCCCGCGATTGACAAAGCGTCTGTACCACTGCAGCAGAAGGTCATGATCCACCGTCTCGAGCGGCATCTCATGGCCCCAGGCCAGGGCTACCACTGGCGCGGGGAGCCGGCCATCGTAGCGCGTGATCACGGCTTTACGGACGCCGTAAAGCGGGTCCGGCGAAATCGAGTCTTTATAGAACTGCTTCAGTTGATCTTCGACCGCCTGGCAATCGGTATCGCAGGTGTAGAGATAGACGACCCAGCCGCGCGACAGGTTGTTCAGGTAATAGCCGGGCGCGACACTCTCCTCAGCGAAACCTGACGGGGCACTGACCTCATAGTGAGAACCCGAGGAAGGCGGCTCATGCTGGAAGGTCAGGAGCGTGCCTTCGGGGACGATCGCGCGGCCCTCATCTGGCACGGCGACCTCGCCCGGAAGCGACCCGACGCGCGTCACCATCGACCACAGGAACACGGCCAACAGCACGACGGCGACGCCCAGCGTTCCCAGGAGGATGACATTCCAGGTGCGCGACGAGCGCTGGATCTCTGTATGCCGCTGCTCGCGGCGAGCGTTCCGCTGAAGGCGTTCCTTTTGCGTCATGCGACAACACCCGTTTCTCGAACGTGATTGTGGCCCGAGTACCGCAGTCGCACCTGTTCAACACATCGCGCCGGCAACGATCGGGCTTTTCATTGTAACATGTCGAAAAGGCTACAATTCTGCCCATGCACCTCATCGCCATCAACATCGGATCGGGCTCACAGTTGAAGATCGGCTCGCGGGTCACGCTGACCGGCATCGACAAAACGTCTGTGCCGTCCGCCGCGATCGCGCCGCTGGGCGTGACCGGCGACCTGGTCGCCAACCAGAAGCACCACGGCGGGCCCGACCAGGCCGTCTACGTCTACAGCGCCGAAGACTACGCCTGGTGGGCCGGGCAACTCGGCCGGGAGCTTCGGCCCGGGACGTTCGGCGAGAACCTGACCTTGAGCGCCTTCGGCCCTGGGCCCATGCGCATCGGGGATCGCTACAAGATCGGAGCTGTGGAACTCGAGGTCACGGCTCCCCGAATCCCATGTTCGACACTGTCCTCCCACGTCGGCGAACTCGATTTCATCGAGCGCTTTCGCGCCGCGGATCGCCCCGGCTTTTACGCTCGCGTGCTGGCGCCTGGTACCGTCACGGTTGACGACCCGGTTGAAGTTGAACCGCGCGCGGCCGGTGCGACGCTGATCGAGTTGTACAGGCTGTGGTACAAGACGGCCCCGGAGCCCGACGAACTCACTTACGCGCTGGCTGCTCCGATCGCGGTCCGCATGCGCGCACGCTACGAGAAACTCCTGAACGAACTGACGGCTTGAGGCATTCCCCATCACAAAACGAAACGGCCCGGCATCATGATGCCGGGCCGTTGTGTGCGCCTGAAGGGATTCGAACCCCTGGCCTTTTGCTCCGCAAGCAAACGCTCTAATCCAACTGAGCTACAGGCGCATATTCACTTCGTGATCGGGTGATTTGGCGAATGTGCGATTGATCGTGCCTTCACCCAATCACCGCATCACCCAATCACTCATTGCCAAGGCGGGGAGGGAGGGATTTGAACCCTCGGTACAGTTTTAAAGCTGTACAAGCACTTAGCAGGCGCTCCCGATCAGCCGTACTCCGGCACCTCCCCGGGAGAATGCTTGGCGATCGTTCGCAGGCGGAGGGAGAGGGATTCGAACCCCCGGTGAGCTTGCGCCCACAGTTGTTTTCAAGACAACCGCCTTCGACCGCTCGGCCATCCCTCCGGATCGAGGAGGTGACTGCCTCCAAGCCTGTGAATGATACCAGATCATATGAACAGGAGTCAAACTTGCCTTGGGGCGTGCGCACGGGCGAGTTGTCAGGCTGTTTCAGGACAGTAAGCCTTGTCCGCAGATCGCACGGATCGGCACGGATGACGCGGAGCGGGTTTCGATGGATTCCGTGTGATCCGTGCCGATCCGTGCGATCTGCGGACAGGATCCGACACCGATCTTCAGGCGCCTGACAACTCGTTTGGGGCGTGTACCCGGGCAGGCCGAAAGGTTTTCTCGGACGGCCAGACCTGTACGTGGATGACCCGGATGACATCCGATCGGCCCGGGTCACCTGCCCACATCCGTGTACCTCAGGCGACCCGGTTTCGGTGACGCCCGCAACCTGTGCTTGGGCACCCTCGGCCCTGTGGCGGGCCATTGGCTGAAGACGAGCCCCACATCACCGATCCTGCTTTCCGCGAAGGTCGAAAGATCGTCGAGCCGAGTCTCGCGGAAGTGCATTCGAGACTTCACATTGGTGATCGGTGTTATGTGGGACGGGTCGTCATGCCCACGCTGAACGTCATCAGCCGCGGGCAGAGGGTGCCAGACCCGGCCGTGGATGTTGCTGCGATGCACCGCACAGGCTCTTGAGATTGTTGATGAACCTTTAGACCTTCAAAACACGCCGAATCCGAGGCCGGATTTTCGTGGGCCAACTTGCGCCAACCATCCCCATCCTATCTACACGCAGAATTAACCGATGGTGGCATATCTTTGAAACGGAGTTACGCCATTTTGCGGAGAAGATCCGCCGACCGTATGGGTGAGTCACCCCGGTCGTTGATGTGGATGACCGGTATTTGAGTTGAAGACTTATCGGTGAGGACTTAAGGGAAGCGCGAAGCGCAGGTCGATATGAATCATTTTGCTGGCCGTTGGTTTCTGATTGGCGTGTTGGGGCTCGGCATGGCCGGGCCGTTGGCCACACCGGCCGTTCCGGTGACGGCACGGGTGCAGGCCATCCTGCTTCAGTTAGCCGACCAACAACCCGACACCGTCGTGCGGATCATCGTGCAGAAGAGCGCGGGCGATTCCATGGAAGCCGAGGCAATGGTCGCGCGCCTGGGTGGCGTCGTCACGCGCGACCTGAGCATCATCAACGGTTTCGCGGCCGAGATCCCGGCGTCGGCAGTCAATGACCTTGCCCGCACCAGCACAATCACGTGGATGTCGTTGGATGCGGTGGTCAACCACTCCGACGAGCCCACCAACTACTGGCAAGAGGATTTCGGTTTTGGCTCGGTGTCGGCCCAAGACCCCATCGCCTGGCTGAACGGCGCGAACTGGTCTCAGGGCGCCTGGACCGAACTGGGGGAGTCGGACGGGCCGGTGGCTGGCGACGTGGCGGTCAGCAGCTTCTTCTCGGGTGAAAGCGAGGGGCTCCGCTTGCAGGGTGCCGGTCGCGGCCTGCAGGGGTCAGCCGACTTGAGCAACCTGGCGTCGGCGCAGTTGACGCTCGCCTTCCGTCGTAAGGATCTGGCCGACACCGATTGGGTGAGCGTCCAACTCTCGTCTGACGGCGGCGCCACCTGGTCGGAACTGGGCCGTGTTGCGGGACCCGCCACCGATGAGGCGATGCAAACAACCGCCTACGATCTCGGCGCCTACCTCAACGCCGCAGTCACGCTGCGGTTCGTCACGTCGGACAGCTTTCAGCCGGCCGCGCGCGTCTACTTTGATTTCGCACGCATTGATTTCGCCTCAACGGTGCAACAGCCCGTCGTCGAGACCTTTGAAGGCGCGCAGACCAGCCTGCTCTATCTGCCGATGACGCTGAAGAAAACGACGACGGCGCCCGTAGATGCCCTCGCCGCCTCTGAACTTGAAGCGGCGCAATACGGCATGAACTGGATGTACACCTACGACACCTTCGATGCGCAGGCCTTCAGCAACAACGTGGGCAGCGTCGTCTGGGAGACGAACTGGCTCGAGGACGATGTCCTGGGGCTCGGGGCCAAGACCGGCAACGTTCAGGTTTACGCCGGCGAGTTGTGGATGGACGACTACCCCGAGACCTGGACGCAGCCGAGCCTGCGCCGCGAGGTTAATCTGACGGGCGCCCTGCAGGCGTACCTCGGGTTCAACTACCGCACGACAAGCGGTGTCGACTGGAACGACCGCGTTGTGCTCGAGATCTCAAAGAACAAGGGGCTGACGTACACGACGCTGGCCACTTCAGAGAACATCACGGGCGCCGTGTGGAACTGGGGTTACTTCGATATCACGCCGTACGTCTCGGCGGACACCGTGGTCCGTGTTCGGGTGACCTCTGGCTTCGAGTCACCAGACGAAAGCTTCGTCGTCGACAACGTTTACGTCGAGTACACCAAGGTCTGCCCGAGCTGCGTCGACACGAGCCGACTGTCGGGCGCCTCGGTTCAATCGATCAATGCCGATAAGCTCTGGAATGAAGCCCCTTATCGTCAGGGGCAGGGCGTGGCAGTGGCCGTCGTCGACAGCGGCATCGCCTGGCACACCGACCTGTGGAACGACAACTGGGATGCCCGCATCGTCGGCAGCGTCAACTTCGCGGATGAGTGGGCCGTCGACGATCTAAACGGTCACGGCACGCACGTGGCCGGCATCATCGGCGGCGACGGCTACCTGTCGGATGGCGCGTACATGGGTGTGGCGCCCGCGGTCAACCTGGTCGACGTCAAGGTCTTGAATGACGCCGGCATGGGTTACCTGTCCGATGTCGTCTCGGGGCTGCAGTGGGTGCTCGAGAACAAAGCGACCTACAACATCCGGGTCGTCAACCTGTCGCTCAATAGTTCGGTTCAGGAGTCGTACAACCAGAGCCCGCTCGACGCAGCCCTCGAGATCCTATGGTTCAACGGCGTGGTCGTGGTCGTCTCGGCTGGCAACAACGGCAGCAACAGTTCGGCAACCCGCGGCGTCCTGTTCCCGCCAGCCAACGATCCGTTCCTGATCACCGTGGGCGCCGCCAACGATCGCGGCACGACGACGATCATGGATGACAAGCTGGCGAATTTCTCGGCCTTCGGAACAGTGGCCGGACAGGTCAAGCCCGATCTTGTGGCACCCGGCTACGACCGCGTCAGCCTGTTGTCGTCGGAAGACAGCAACCTGGCCACCGGGCATCCGCTCAACAAGGTGGCGGGCTGGGCCGGTTACACCTACTTCAAGATGTCGGGCACGTCGATGGCCGCGCCTGTGGTGGCCGGCGCCGCGGCGTTGCTCCTGCAAGATGAGCCCAATCTGACGCCCGATCAGGTCAAGTATCGGCTGATCGCCACTGCCAATAAGAACTGGGGCGGGTACAACCCCGCGACCGGCGGCGCGCCTTACCTTGACGTATATGCCGCTGTGAAGGGCGCGACCACCCAGAGCTCGAACGTCGGCCTGCAGGCCAGCCAGTTGCTCTGGACGGGCTCGCAGCCGATCACCTGGAGCAGCGTCAACTGGAATTCGGTCAACTGGAACAGCGTCAATTGGAATAGCGTGAACTGGAATTCCGTGAACTGGAACAGCGTCAACTGGAACAGCGAGACCTGGGAAGTCGACACGCCCTGATCTCGCGGACCGCACCGCCCATAACACGTGTCGGCCTCTGGTCTGGCTTCGGCCCGATCAGGGGTCGACACGTTTAAGTCGGAAGGGCGGATACGCCAACGGGGGCCAACCAAAGCGCCTCAAGAATAACGTCCTGCAAAGCCGAGACCCGCTATCCTCATTTCGGGTCTAGACCTTTTGGTGGAGGGCGCGGACCTGGAACTGAGGATGGAGCGAAGAAGCCGGGCGCCGATAACGACGCACGGAGTTTTGGGAAGACGACCCGAAAGCCAGTGTGCCGCCCACCGGCTGCGGGATTTACGAGTAGGCGGTTGGAAAGTCTTGCGAATGGTCGAACACATCAGTCGGTGGTTTGCGGTGATCATCGTGGCGGCGAGCCTGTTGGGGCCGGGTGCGCCGGCTATGGCGTCGACGCCAGCCAACCTGCATCCCTACCTGGCGACTCTGGCGTCTGAAACGCCCGAAGCCGTCGTCAGCGTGATCGTTCAGACATCCGTCGAGGATCGCTCCGTCGAGGCGCGCGTGCGCGATCTGGGCGGGGTGATCGTGGCGGACCTGCCCATCATCCACGGCTTCGCTGCCGAGCTTCCCGCGGCACGGACGCTGGACCTGGCGCGAACCTGGGGCGTGCGGGCCGTCTCCTACAACGCGCCGATGACCCAAACGGCATGCGGCGACTGCACGACGACGGGCAAGCTCGCCAACACCTACATTCGATCTATCCGAGCGGATCAAGTCTGGAACCGCGTGCAGGGGCGCGGCATCGGGGTGGCCGTGGTCGACAGTGGCGTGAACTGGCAGACCGACCTGTACACCAGCGCGGGCCAGAACCGCGTGGTGGCCAACGTCGCCTTCCACAACGGCTACAACGCCACGTCGTTTGACGCCTACAGCCATGGCTCGCACGTGGCGGGCATCGTCGGCGGCAACGGCCGCGCGTCGGATGGCGCATACATCGGCGTGGCCCCGCAGGCCAGCATCATCAACGTCAAGGTCAGCGATGACCTGAACCAGGGCTCGGGCACGGCGCTCAGCGTCGTTCAGGGCCTGCAGTGGATCCTTCAGAACAGGGCCGCCTACAACATCCGGGTGGTCAACCTGTCGCTCAACAGTGCCGTGGCCGAGTCGTATCACACGAGCGCCATCGATGCGGCGGTTGAGGTGCTGTGGTTCAGCGGGATCGTGGTCGTGGCTTCGTCGGGCAACACAGGCAAGGGCGCCGACATGCCACCGGCCAATGATCCGTTCATCATCACGGTCGGGTCGGTCGACGACAAGGGCACCAACAGCATCTCCGACGACGTGGTGAGCTCGTTCTCGACTTATGGAACGACAGGCGCCGGAGTGGCCAAGCCCGATCTCGTCGCCCCGGGGCGCAACATCGTCAGCCTGATGGGCAACTCCGGCCAGGGCCTGCCTGCCGCGCATGCTGCGAACATCGTGTCGTACAACGGCGCGGCGTATTTCAAGATGTCGGGCACCTCGATGGCGGCGCCCATGGTGGCCGGCGCCGTGGCGCTTTTATTGCAAGACGAACCACGGCTGACGCCCGATCAGGTCAAATATCGGTTGATGGCCACGGCCAACAAGAGCTGGGGCGGGTACAACAGCACCACCGCCGGAGCCGGGATTCTCGACATCGCGGCCGCGGTGAACGGCACGAGCACGCAGAGTGCCAACACCGGCCGGCAGGCCAGCAAGATGCTCTGGACCGGATCGCAGCCGGTGACCTGGACGAGTGTGAACTGGAACTCGGTCAACTGGAATAGCGTGAACTGGAATTCCGTCAATTGGAACAGCGTGAACTGGAATTCCGTGAACTGGAACAGCACGTACTGGGGGCCCTAGGCAGAAGCGCGTTGACGGCACCATAAGCGGTCGCGCGGCGCCGGGGTGAACTGAAGGCGGGTTCATACACGTGGATATGTCTGCCTTGTACGCGGGAGATGTTTCTCTTGCCGTAGCCCGGCCCGAGGGGGAACGATGAGCAAGTTCTCGCTCGGCACCCGCCTCTACATCCTGGGCACGATCGTCGTCGGCGCTGGCTTCATGGCCTGGCAACTGAACGCCCTGAAACCCGAGGACGTCGGTTTGCTGATCGTCGTCGGCGTGCTCGGCGCGCTGGCTCAGATCTTCAAGGTCGAGGGCACGACCGAACGCTCGAGCTACAACATCAGCTGGGTCGTCTACGGATTCGCCTTCTTGAGGCTGGGCGCACCCGGGCTGATCTTCGTCATCCTCCTCTCGCACATCGTGGAGTGGACCAAGCACCGCTATCCCTGGTTCATTCAACTCTTCAACATCACCCAATTCGCCGTGTCGGCCATGGCCGCGAAGTTCATCGGCGAGGCGGTGCGCTCCACCATCGCTTCACCGTTGGCCGATACAGTGGCTGTCCTGGCGTCGATCGCGGCCTTCACGCTCGTCAACCACGTGATGGTCGGCTTTGTCGTCCAGCTGGCGCGCCGTCAGAGCTTCCGTGAGTCCGGCGTCCTTGACCGATTGCCGCTGGCGATCGACTTCACACTGTTCGGCATCGGCGTCACGAGCGCCCTGTTGTGGGCGATCAACCCCTTCACGGTCGTCCTGGCTGTCGTGCCGCTGTACCTGATCTACACCACCCTGCGCATGCCCGCCCTGCAGCGGCAAACGCAGATCGATGCCAAGACCGGCCTCTTCAACTCGCGCTACTTCACGCAGGCTCTCGACAACGAGTTGGCGCGAGCCGAGCGGTTCGAGCGCCCGTTGACCGTTGTGATGGCCGACCTCGATCTGCTGCGTAACATCAACAACTCGTACGGCCACCTGGCCGGCGACGCCTGTCTGGTGGCAGTGGCCGACATCCTCAAGACCCTGGTGCGCGACTACGACGTGGTCGCGCGCTTCGGCGGCGAGGAGTTCGCCATCCTGCTGGCGGAGACCACGCCCGAGCAGGCCCACCCACGCATCGAAGCGATCCGGGCCGCGATCGAGTCCGCACGTATCAACGTCTCGACGAGCCCGCTGCCGTTGCGCGTGACCATGAGCTTCGGCATCGCCAGCCGTACGCAGCCGAACATGGCCGCGAACGACCTGATCCATCTGGCCGACCTGTCCGTCTATCAGGCGAAGCTGCTGGGGCGCAACCGCATCTGTCAGTTGACGACCAGCGATGACGACCCGATCGTCACCGTTGCTCCACAGACTGTCCAGGTCGACGTCAAGACGACCCCGGCCGGCGTCGTGCCGGCTGGCACGACGCCGTTACCCCAGGCGCAGATCCCGGCTCCCACCAAGGCGCCGACCTACGAGACGAAGATCAAGCCGCGGCCGGCCTGGTTGATGCACCTGTTTGTGGCCGGCATGGCGTTGTTGGCCGGCGCGTTGAGCCTGTGGCTGGCGCCCGGCGCATGGCCAGGTGATTGGATCGGCCTGCTGGGCTTCGTGGTGCTTGCCGCGCTGGCCGAAGGTCTCTCGATCGAGATCTATGCGCGCGACTCGTCAGTATCGACCTCGGCTGCCGCGATCCTGGCAGGTGTGATGCTCTACGGCCCGGTCGGGGCGATCGCCCTGGGGGCGACCGTCGGAACGATCGCGTGGATCAAGAACCGCGGTCCCTTGAGCCGGCTGATCTTCAATGCCGCGAACCACATCCTGGCCGGGTACCTGGCCTACGGCACGCTGCAACTGGTAGGGCACTGGGGCGGCGTCGAAGCCAACTTCCTGCTCATCTTCGGCGCGACGGCTGCCGCGCTGATCAAGTATCTGAGCACGACCTCGCTGGTGTCCGTGGCCGTCGACCTGAACACCGGGCAATCCGTGGTCAGCGTCTGGAATCAGCGCTTCCGCTGGCTGGCGCCGTATTACATCGCCCTGGGTGGGTTGAGCTATGTCCTTGTGACGGTCTATCACGTCGCCGGGCTGGTGGGCGTGCTTGTGTCGTTGGCGCCGCTGATCATGATCCGCTTCAGCCAGACCCAGTATCTCGACCACACCAAGACCATGGTGAGCCAGCTGCGCGCGAGCCACGCCGAGTCGCAGCAGCGCGCCGAACAGGTGACGGCCCTCAACGAAGAGATGCTCTTCGCCCTATCGCAGGCGATCGACCTGCGCGACCCGGACGTCGTCGGCCATTCGATGCAGGTCTCGCGCTACGCCACACTGATCGCGCATGAACTCGGCTTGCCGGCCGAGCGCATCGAGTTGGTGCGGCGCGCCGGGCTCCTGCATGACATCGGCAAGTTGGGCGTCCCCGAGGCCGTCCTGTTCAAGCCGGCGCGCCTGACCGAGGCCGAGTACCTGCTCGTCAAGAACCACGCCGATCTCGGGGCTGAGATCGTCAGCAACGTGCACTCGCTGAGCGCGCTTGGGCCAGCCATTCGTCATCATCACGAACGCTTCGAAGGTGGCGGCTACCCGACCGGTCTGCACGGCACCGAGATCCCGCTCGAGGCCCGCATCTTGAGCGTCGCGGACACGGTCGAAGCCATGGCCTCCGATCGCCCCTACCGTCGTGGCTCGGATGCCGCCACGATCGTGACCGAGGTTCGTTCGCAGGCCGGCCGGCAGTTCGACCCCGGCGTCGTCGACGCGCTGGTGCGCGTGATCCAGCGCGAGGGTTCAGGCGTCATCGTCAATTCCAACCGCACCCACGCGGCTGAGGCGACGGCTCGCGACACGCAATGGGAGACGGTGCCCGTGGCCATGGAAGCCCTCGTGGACGTGGCGGCCGCCGTCGGGCAAGACTGACCGCGCCTCGATCTTTTGATCTCGATTGCGCATCCTCTATACTGCCGACGTGAACACCACGCCGCGTGGCGACGCTTTACGTCAGGCGCTCGAGAGCCTCGTCCCAGCGTCAACCCAGATCGTCGACGTTCGGTCTACTCCTCTCAAAGGCGGCTTCGTCGCCGCGTGTCATGCGCCACGACGTCTCGATCGACGGGATCACGGCTCCGCTCTGCCTGGTGCAGAAGTACACCTCCATCAGCGAGATCGCGGTCACACGGCGGCTGTTGCCTCTGGCTGAGACTCTGCCGCTGCCGCGTTATCGCGCCCACGGCGTTGACGACGACGGCGAGTGGTTGCTGGTCGATTTCATCCCCGGTGAAAGGCGAGCCAACGCGCTCGATTGTCCGCCCGATGTGCAGGTCACGCTGGCCGCCGTGCACACCCGGTTCGCCGATCACCTGACCGACCTGCCGGGCCTGCGGCTGTGGAACGCGGCCTTCTGGCTCGAGATGCTCGATCTTGTCGACACAGCCCTGGCCACCGCGCCCTGGCCGTCGCAGTCAGAGGTGCGAACCCGCCTGCGCGATGCTGTGGAGCAGCTGCGGCAATCGCCCGCTGTGCCTGCCACGCTGGCGGCACTGCCCGCCACGCTTCTGCACGGCGACGTGCATGGAGGCAACATGATCGCCAACCCTCAAGACGGTCGAGTGTATTTGTTCGATTGGGGGAATGCTCGCATCGGCCCGGCAGCCATCGACGTCGTCAATGGTTGTTCAAGCCCCGAGGCTCCGCAGTGGGTCGGCTACTGGGAACACATACAGCGATTGACCGGGCATCAGCCCGATGCGGCGGACCTGCGCGCGGCCTTCAGGGTAGGCCGGATCGCGATCAACGTTCAGTATCTGCCGTTCGCGATCGCGCATCTCGGCCTCGCCAGGGCCGAGGCCATGATCGCCGAGGCGTTGCGATCCGACCGCGAGTTGTCGTAAGCCGCCCCGCCGCGTTCACCAGCCCACGGCCACGCCATCCGCGCGCGGATCGCTGCCGCCGCAGAGCAC
>CAYZRP010000097.1:0-27600 GCA_964480865.1 uncultured Anaerolineales bacterium
CGCGCCCTCACTAAACTATACGCGAGAGTGTCCAATCATCCCCTGGCACAGAGGGGCTATCAAGCGATGAATCCTGGCGAAATGGGCAAGATGTGATTCTGGACCGCAGGCAAAGCAACGCAATCGCCAAGAGGCCACGCCAGCCTGTTCCTGCGGTGTCTTATGCGGGATCGGGGATGCGCTTCTTTAGGCGTTGCCGGCGGGCAAGGAGATCGGCATTGACGAACTTCGACAGGCACCGGACCTAATCAACATTATGTCTCCTGGCTATGCGTGGTTATTGCACGCCGCGATCATCATCTTTGAAGCTTCAAACTCTCTCAATGAGACGCCTCATGGGGCGGGCCGCGGATTACCAAAACTTACACAGCCTTCCAAAACTGCGCTCCTATTTTCAAAGGTCCTCGGACTCGATAACCAGTGGCCCGTTGATGGCTTGGCTCAGCCTAGGTTCTCGGCTGAGTGATGTCGGCAATCCTCCCGATGGGCCCGCACAAGCGACCAAGTGTCGTTGCTCGTGCCGTGAGAATGGCCTCATGGCGATTGCCACGCGACGTCAGCGCTAATAGGACCATCACAAATCTACACATATAATGGGAACATGAGGCAACGCACCGAGATATCATACCCGTGGAGTTCGTCGGCACAGTTGGGTCTGTTCCGAGAGTCTGAGAAAACCGAGACCTACCTGAAGGCGCAGCGATCAGGAACCTTTGTCGACAACATGAAGCTGCCAATTCATCGGTGGTTTCGCTATTCAGCCGGTTTTTCCGCCGAGTGGGTTGTTCGGATACTGAACAATTGGGGGGCAAGCCGTTCACAGGAAGTGCTTGATCCCTTTGCCGGATCGGGCACAGTACAGATTGCCAGTGACCAGCTCGGTCTAAAAAGCATCGGAGTCGAGGCGCACCCAATGGTGTCTCGCATTCTGGGCGCCAAGTTGGCCTGGGCCTCTTCCATCCAACAATTTCAAGAGACTGCTGCCGCAGTGCTCAACCTGGCCGAGAAGGCGACACACCGGTCAGATCAGCAGGCGAGCTTACTCACAAGAAGCTACTCACCCGCCAGCCTGGTTGAACTAAACAAACTTAGGCACTCCTGGCAAGAGATAGCGGACGATTCGGAGGCATCTGAACTCGCCTGGCTGGCTGTTACAGCAATCCTTCGAACAACTTCTCGTGTGGGTACCGCACAATGGCAGTACATACTCCCTAACAAAGACAAAAAGAGAGTTGAGCAACCCCGTGACGCATACGTTCGACAAGTGGCAATGATGGTCCAAGATATGGCCGCCATGCAGGCCCAGGTTGGTGTTTCAAAGGCTCTTGCTCTACGTGGAGATGCACGGACACTGGAAGGAGTGGCGGATGCCTCTGTTGACTTCGTAATAACTTCGCCACCGTATGCCAACAATTACGACTACGCTGATGCGCTACGGCTCGAGATGACTTACTGGGGAGATGTTTCATCTTGGGCCGACATTCACGATGCAGTCCGTAAGCACCTAATTGTTTCGTCGTCGCAGCACTCCTCGCGCGAGAGACTGAACATGCACGAACTTCTGGCGGATAGTGTTCTGGAACCGATCCGAGTCCCTCTTTCGCGGGTTGTGGAGGAGCTTTCCAATGTGCGCCAAGATCATGGCGGGAAGAAGCATTATCACACGATGGTGGCCGCATACTATCGTGACCTCGCACAGGTTTTCATAGCTCTGCGACGCGTTTGCAAACCCGGCGCCAGAGTCGCCTGGGTCATCGGAGACTCGGCACCCTATGGGGTTTACTGCCCAGCCGATGTTTGGTTGGGCGAGTTGGCTTTGGCCGCTGGCTTTGGTTCGCATCGTTTCGAGCAAATCCGAGAGCGAAACACAAAGTGGAAGAATAGGAAGCACCGAGTTCCCCTCAAAGAGGGCATCTTGTGGATTGAGAACTGAGTCCGAATAATGGCAAACTCTCCCTCTCATCGTTTTGGGCAGATCATCGGCAATCTCTTGGAGGCGATTGTTTCGCCTCGGCTCGAGGAGTATTGCAACAAGTCAGGGCTTTACCTTGATCATCAGAAGAAAGTAAGGCCAGCGCGTGTCGGAAGAAAAGTATCGTGGGCGGACATCAACTCAAACGTTCACGATCTAGATTTTGTCATCGAACGTGGAGGCACTGATAGCCAAATGGGCCAACCCGTGGCCTTTATCGAAGTCGCTTGGAGGCGCTATACCAAACACTCCCGAAACAAGGCACAGGAGATTCAGGGCGCGATTCTCCCCTTAGCAGAGAAGTACCGAATGAATAGTCCCTTCTTGGGGGCCGTTCTTGCAGGCGAATTCACCGGGGCGTCACTCGGACAATTGCGGTCGCTTGGATTTCACGTGTTGTTTTTGCCCTACAACTCATTCGTAACGGCGTTTGCGAAGAAAGGTATAGATATCCGATTCGACGAAACCACGCCAGACTCGGTCTTTGCAAAGACCGTTTCCATACTGGAGAATACCGAACCCAAGACGTATGCCTCTATCAACGCAGCCTTATTGTCTATGCACCGGCCCGCTATCGAAGAGTTCTTGGAGAACCTCGAGAAGCGCGTGGGTCGACAAGTAACCCGTGTTCTTGTGCTGCCACTATTCGGGCAAGAGCACGAGTTTGGCACCATAGCTGACGCAGTGGATTTTCTTGCAGCCTACTCCGAGGCAGAGCCTCCAAGGACACTTTGCCGATACGAGATACAGATCGAGTACTCGAACTCTGACCAGATAAAGGCATCATTTGAAGATCAGGCCAGAGCGCGCTCTTTCCTAGAATCTGTTCTGGCGCAATAACCGCACTTGGGATCAAGACGAGCTTTGCGTCATCCATCCCCTTATCTCGACCTGATTCGGGTGATCGTGATAGCGCTACGGCGTCACCAGGCTCGGAGGGAATGGTCTCGCAGGCGCCGCAAGGTCTCCGCGGTTATTTCCTCATTGATACATCTTGCACCGGAACTAATGATTATTAGGTCTGGTGCTGGCGCGACATAGATGGAACAGGCTTGTCCCTCGACACTCAGTATTGTCAGCCTGCCTGGTTCGACAGTGCTCGGTCTAGAATGGGCCCAACACGACGCATATCCTTCTCGAGCAGGTGCAGAGCCTGCACTTCATGAGCGATCAACGGCGTAACAATATCCGCGACAACACGCGCAAGCTGACCCCGGCCATCAACAATGCTTGCCAGTGCGAGGGACCAACTACGGCGGAATCCCGCCGGACGCATTGACTGAGGCGCGAATCTGATGGAGCCCAAGTAGTGGTGCCGCGTTATCCGGATGATCGCAGTGGGCGAGTGGACCTCGATGTCGGCCGGTCAGATATGGAGCTCGCCAGTAACCAAACAGTAACCTGCTCGTGTCATCGGGGTGAACTGTGGCCGGCAAGATAGTGGCGCTGCATACTGGCTTGGCGGCACGCGATGTGGACCATTGGGGCGCGCCGCTGCAGGGGGGCACTGACGATGCTGCGAAGACGGTTCTTACTACTGGTTCTGCCATTGGCCCTGACGGCTTGCAGCGCTGATGATCCGACCCCCCAGTGGGCGACCGCAACCCGGCCACCTCATCAGGCGACGCCCGGGCAAATGCCGACCGGAACCCGGCCCGTTGAACCAACTCATGTTTCGAACCCGGTACAACCCTCGGCCACCCCGACGGTTCCGCCAACGCCCTGGTGGGGCAATCCGCCCGTTCATCCGGCCGAAGAGTACCGGCTATCGGAGTGGAACGCCTCAGATGCGTTGGGCTGGGCTCAGGCCGATCTTGCGCCGTACCCGACCGACTACCTGGGGCGAAGCTACGTTGACTCCTATGCCGCGGCCCTCGTCTCGACGACGCTGTACCAGGAATCGATGCTCGTAGATCCTGCATCGCCGGCAGCGGACGTGGCGCGCCGGGCGTTGCTAGACCCGGCGACGCGAGGCAACAATACTTCGCCCTCGGTCGAGCCTCTGCGCGTCGAGATGGAGCGGATCCTCAACGCCACCCAGAGCGAGGTGCTCGATCTGGCTCCGCTGAATGAGGCCCTTGACACCGCCGCCGGTTCCGATGGGCTCGACGTCACGTCGCTGCAGTCCATCGATAACCTGCTGGGCGACGGCGCGCCCGGGTGGGTGATCGAAGTCCATGCATCCTACGATGCCGCCATCCTGCTGGCTATTCGACAGCCCGGCGCTTATCTCGTCCTGGCGCTTCAGCCCAACTGGATGCCTGATTTCCACAACGACTTCCTCGTCGCGGTGCAGGATCTGAACGCCAACGGCGTGCCTGAGGTGACCCTGACCGATCGTTTCAGCGGCAGCGGCTTCTCGCACTATTGCTACGATCGGCTTGCGGCCTACGAGTGGCTCGACGGACGCTTCATTAACCTGACGCCAGGGCTGGCCGAATCGTCCGATTCCGACGCCGGGGAATGTCTACCGTTCGACGTCGTGCCCGCGACGAGTGGGCCGGCCGAGATCTTGGCTGGCGTCCGTACCTTCACGCACTGCGAGATTCGGGATGACTGGGCGACTGCGTCGGTCGTGCTGCAACGGCGCTTCACCTGGAACGGCGCCTTCTTCGACCTTGCTGACGAGACGATCTTGCCGTTTCCTGAGTCATCGGTGGGCGATCCGGCCCTGGCTGCCTGCGCCCTGGCCTGGGCAGACGAGGCTGGGCCCGAGGCGCCTGGCGCACAAGGCCTGATGAAGAGCGCGCTTGCCGAGCAGGATCCGGCCACCATCCAACTCTACAACCAGCTTTATGGCCCCGCCTTTCGCGACTACTTTGCCTTCAAACTGGGCGTCTGGTTGGCCCTGGCAGGGGACGACGAAGAGGCCCGAACCCAACTATCAGCCGTGCGGGATCGGCCGACCCGCCCCGACTACACCGCGGCCGGGCGACTGGCCAGCGCATTCCTGACGGCCTTCGAGACCAAGGGAACCTATGCGGGTTGCACAGCCGTCGCGGACGTGCTTGATCCGGGTGACTTCCCATTGGGTTCGGATTCCTGGTTGGTGTTCTTCGATCACGACGCGATGCGGGCCTCCTGGGGCTTCGTCGGCCCCGATTGGGCGACCGGGGGCGAGCCTGAGGGCGACGGCCCGCTTCTGCAACGGGACACGCTCAATCTGTGCAGTCTGGTCTCGGCTTTTCGTATGGAGATCGAGCGATGGACGATCACGACCACGCCGTCCCTGGTCGCATACCTCACTGCCCGGCAGATCCCTTATACGGGCCTTCAGGAGGCCGACGTCGACGGCGATGGCCGCCTCGATTGGCTGCTCCTCGTCGGCACGGGCGGCAGGCAGAGCCTCCAGCTATGGGTTCTGCTCAATCAGCCGTCTGGGATCGAGGCCGAGTGGGTAGGTGGCTCCTATACGGCGAACACCTCGATCCCGACCACGGCCGCAGCGTTCGCGCCGCATCCCGAGGCCGGCGTCCTCACCATCTACCAGTGGCCGTCGGATTTGGCCGTGTTGCGGGCCATCAAGCTGACCACGTCAACTCGTGTCGTTGACCTTGTGGACTCAGCGCTGATCTCGACCGGAACTCAGTTGGGATTCAGCATCGCCGCCGATCCGGCCCACCCAGGGACGTCCACCCTGACCGTCAGCCAGGCCGATCGGGCCTATTGGGATCCATCCGAGATTACGCTGGACTGGGTCTCGGATGCTCATGAACTGGCCGTCGTCGATCGAGATGGCGGAGTCGCGCGTCAACAGTTAACCGACGCAGAGCGCAAGCTCTTCGTGGACCACGATCCCGTTGCGGCCAATGCGATCCTGTCGGAACTTGTGCACCGCATTGGAGATCTCCCCGCCCAGATCGAGCCGAACCGCGGCGCGCTGCCGACGTTCTGGCCCTACGTCCTTTACCTGCGGGCCTTAGCCGCCGAACGATCCGGAAACACGGCCGAAGCGATTGAGACCTATTGGACGCTGTGGAACAACTACGCGCTGGACCCGTTCAGCGCGATCGCTCAGTTGAAATTGGCGCTCATCGCACCCTGAGATCGTGGACGACGCAACACCGGCGACCCAGAGCACGGCAGGCCACCTTGGCTCATTAGGAGCGGCCGGCACACAACGCGCGCTTGAGTTGAGATGCACCGAAACTGATGAACATTAGGTTCAATGGGCTGCCGAACCTGAGTCCCGATACGCCGGATAACGGCAGTGCCGGGCTGAGTCGCTCGTACTGGTGCCGGCGATGCTGCAGGTCATCCTCGTCTTTGTTGCAGGTCAGGTCCAGGGCCCACCGGCGGGCCAATGGCGATTGAGGGGCGTTTCGGCGCGCACAGCGGCCAGAACAGGTCCGATGAACCTTGCGACGCCGCTCACGACTGCCGTCAGATCCGTAGGCGCCGATGTCAGTCGGTTGCGCTGGAGAAATCCCGCCCACTGCGCGTCTTTTCCTTCCACGTCGGTGGAGGCAGCCGCAGCCGTGAGGGCGAGCGGCAGCTCGCTCGGGATCACCGTCCTCCGGCGCGTGAACGTAGCGCGCAACGCCGCGGCCAGCCGGTCGCCTACGAAAGGCTCATGGGCCGCCAGGGCATACACGTCGATGTTATCGCGCATGCGGCTGTTCGAGCTTCGCTGTACCACCATGGCATAGACTTTTTCGGCGATGGCCGTCTCCGGCCAATGGGCGCGTAGGCGCGGGTGCAACGCATGGTTCGTCCATGACCGGTTGCGTCGGCGCCACCGTCAAGCGACAATCGGATGTCCTATATAGCTTGTCCTATACGCAGGGTGATCGAATGCCATTCTTTGACCGCGCCCACGAACTTGTGCCTTTCGATCGCGCCTACGCAGCTGCCCGCCGGCGCGGGCAACTCTTTCTGCTCAGCGGCCGACTCGGCGCGGGAAAGACCACGCTGGTTCAACAATGGCTGGCGTCGCGCCGCAAGCGGGCGCTGGTCTGGACGCCGCAGGAAGACGCCGATGAAATCCAGCAAGCGCTGAGTTTTGCTCAGGCTATGGGGCGCTTCCTCAAGCGCCAGCCTGTGCCGCACGCGTCCTTCGCGTCGGAGGTGTGGCGGGATGCCTTCCTCCAGTTCTCCGAGGCAGCCGGGTCACGACGGCACATCGTCGTGATCGACCAGGCAACAGACGTCATGCCGATGTACAGCGCGCTGGTCAACGGCCTCAAGCAGGCTTGGGACCACGAGCTGCAGTATCGAGCCGTGTTCGTGATTCTGATCGGCGATCACGCCGCGCGCATCCACGAACACCTCCGTTCATATTCGCGGGCGCCGCTGTATGGCCGCTTCACCGCGATCTGGCCGATGGACCCCATTGCCTGGCAGGATTTCTCGGCCGTGTTAATGCGTTGGCCGGTACGCGAGCGCCTCCTGGCCTACGCCATCACTGGTGGCTGGCCCATCTTTGCCAAGGACCTCGCGCCGCAGCAGAGGCCCGGTATGGCCATGGCGCGCCTGATGCGCTCGCGAGACTACTGGCAAAGCGCCCGATCCGTCGTGGAGACGGTTGGTCCGACACGTACCACAATCGTCAGAGCGGTTCTCCGCGCCCTGGCCATGGGCCCGGCCCATCAGGCGCTCTTGGCGCGTCGGGCGGGTCTCTCCAGACGAAAGGTCAATGCTGCCCTGGTCGATCTGGAGACCGCGGGTCTCGTGACGACCCGCGACACGCCGAGCGAGGCGCCCCTACCATGGGCGGAACGCCTGGTATTTCGACTGGTGGATCAGCAGGTGCGTTTCGCCTTTTTGGCTTGGCCTAAGGGCACAGTGACCGTTGGCCGAAGCGTGCGCGCGAATCCCCTCCGCCCTGTCGCACAGACCGACAGCCTGCTCTCAGATCTGGTCAGCGTGGAGCTGTTGGCGCCCTGGCTGTTCCGGGCCGGATCCCGTGGCCGGCTTCCCGAAGCTGTGGATGACCTCGGCCCGGTGACGGCGGAACTGCCCTGCGACGCGGCGTTGGCCGCGCTCGATCGTCGTCACCGCCGGGTCCTGGTGTGCGGCATCTTCGGGCAAGCGCGTCCCCTGGGCGAAGACCGAGTGCGGGCTTTCATTGGCGCGGCCACGCGGGTGCTGTCCACGTCCTGGTCCGGTTGGTCAGGGCGGGTATTGGTCGTTTCGCTCGCGGGATTCACGTCCAGGGCGCGCCGGCTGCAGTCGAGCGACGGCGTTGCGCTGGTCGCCGCGGAGAGTCTGAACCGTGACCTTGCGGAGTGGTCTCGGCGCACGTAAGGCGCTGCCCACTCAGCCTGGGTTGAACCGACACGGCCCGGTCGGACAGTGCGGTTGGGAGTCTGACCCGTTCGCTTCGACAGCGGCTTACGGCGTCGGAACGGATGGTGACGACCACACCTAGAGGATGCCGTTCAAAGCGGCGTGGGCCGAGGGCTGGGCCCTGTGGACGAGCAGGGAAGTAACTATTTTGGTTCGTTATCCGGATGGTTGTGACTCGGCCACGAACGACCAGGGTAGGGCGATGATGTTCGTGTCAAGACGCCGGATCGCGTTTCCGCCATGTAACAACACACCGCCGACGGCTTCCGGTTGCGCTTCCAGAAAACGGCGCATGCCTTCGGTGTCCCGGTAACCCGGGTTATCGGTGGATTTGATCTCAAAGGCCAGGACTCGCCGACCATGTTCCAGAACGAAGTCGACCTCAGCCCCCGTTTGAGTTCGCCAAAAGAAGAGACGGGCAGCCGGAGTGAGGTGCCGCGCGAGGACGCGCAGATGATGATAGATAAGGCTTTCGAAGAAGCCCCCATACTCGCGCGCCCCTTTCAACTCGCCGCTGGAGTAATAGCCTGACAGAAAAACGGCGAGGCCCGGATCCGCCCAGAAGGCCTTGGGAGATTTGAGAAGACGTGTCGAATGGCTGGAGGCGAAAGACGGAAGTCGTTCGAAGAGATGCGTGGCCTCCAGAATATTCAGGTACCGATGGACGGTCGACTGGCTCAGTTTGGCGTCGCGGCCGACCTCGGACTGGTTGAGCAACTGGCCCGTGCGCAGCGCCGTGAGCTCCATGACTCTCCGAAAGTCGACCAGGTTATCGATCTGGGCGATTTGCCGCAGGTCGCGCTCGAGATACGTGCTGACATAGCCTTGCCACCAACGCGTCCAGGCGACTTCCGAGTCCAACGTGAGCAGAGGCGGCATCAGACCGCGCTGCAAAATGCGAACCGGGTCGAGCGCCGCGCCCAGCTGCACGCTGTCGTCAGGCCAATCCTTTGCGAGCAGCCGTTGCAGAATGCTTGGAGCGGGTGTATTGCGGGTCTCTCCAACCGTCATCGGGTCCAGAATGAAGTACACGGCGCGGCCCGCCAGGCTTTCGCTGACCTGTCGGAGCAGCAGTAGATTGGCGGAGCCTGACAGTACAAACCGATAGCGGCGTGGCGCGCGATCGACGGCCCGCTTCACCGCCGACAAGAGGGCGGGCGCCTTCTGAACTTCGTCCAGCACGATCTGCTCGGATCCAGCCCAAAGACCCTCGGGGTTCTCCTGGGCCTGGCGTAAGGCGTCGAAATCATCGAGGCTCACAAACTTCCAGTCTCGAAACGGTGCGGCGTGTTGGAGAAGGGTGCTTTTGCCCACCTGGCGCGCGCCGGTGAGGACAATGACAGGGTGGTCTCGGCTGGCCTCTGACAATAGCGGCGTAATCCAGCGCTCAAAGTAGGTCGATGGATCTGAATGGAAGTTATTCACGTCGTGAATAATATCACGTCTCGGGGCAGACGCGAGACAAGTGCCGCTCCCGCCCGGCTTGCGAAGTTCGATGGAGGCTCTCTGCGTGGGTTGCCGGCCACTCACGCGCCCTCGGGTCGAGGGCACGGAACCCGAAATCGACGTCAGACACGGCCGTGGTTGACCGGTCTTCGAGATGCGAACGAGACGGTGGTCGCGACGACCTCGTTCCACGATTGGGGATTCAGGGCCGACGCCCTCACCGGAGTGGGCGTCTGTGGATGCGCATCAGAGCTAAGCGGCGTTAGTGGCTGTCCAATCTGAGCGCAAAAGTGTCTGGTCAATCCCTTCCAGGTGGCACACTGCCGACGCCCTTTTGCTCATCCATACGTCTGGAAGCTGTTGGCCTTAAGGCCGCCTTGGAATCCCGTAGAGACCAAATTCAGGGCCAAAATCGATTGTGTTTTCGACATCTCGCCAGGTGAGCCGGGCTTCCCAGGTTCCACGTTAAAATAGCTCGTGTATGGCTCACTCACGCATTCCCATTCCGACCGACTTGATCGCGGACTTCTGCCGCCGGCACCGCATTCGCCACCTCGGCTTATTCGGCTCGGTCTTGCGGGAAGATTTTCGCCCTGAGAGTGACGTGGATGTCTTGGTGGAGTTCGAGCCGGATGTCGAGGTGGGTCTCTTCGCGCTCATGGACATTCAGGACGAGCTGGCTGCTCTTCTGGGCCGCCGGGTCGACCTGGTTCCTAGGCAAGGCTTGAAGCAGGTCATTCGCGCGTCTGTCCTGGCGAGTGAACAGGTTGTCTATGCGGCCTGAGACACTGTACCTGACCGACATCATCGAAGCTGCCGATGCGATCGCGCGTTTCTTGGATGGCCTGCAGCGCGAAGACTTTCTGGACGATGTGGGCGGCACTTGGCTGATAGGGCGTTATCGCATTCGGCAACGATTGCACCACGCGTCAACCTTCATTTTCACCGTGGAGAAGGCCGCTCCCGGACACTCACGGTCGGGAGCGGCCTTTTCGATGGCGCGTTAGTGTTCGACGATTGCGGATAGGGGGCCGACGTCCATCGGCGGGGTGGGGCGCCTGTGGATGAGCACTTGAACTAATCGACATTACTTCGCGTGCATAGAACTTCCGGAACTTCGCCTAGGTACGGAGATCTCCGGGCAGTCGAGCTCGAGTGGACCTTATGGCCGCGCTCGACCCATCGGGAGGGGCGACCCTGTTTCACCGCCACACGCGGAAAGAGGACGTTCGGCGTCTCCAAGCGGCGGCGCTGCTCGTTGGCGATGGCCACCTGATGGTGCTGGATTCGCACCACCGCGTCGATTCGTTCGTGCAGGCGGATTTGGTCGTTTTCCGTCCGCTCGTCGCCCGATAATCGTCGTCCAGAATTCGACGGCGCGGACGGGTGGGTCGGTTTCCACCCAGGCGTTCAAAACGAATCGCAAGCTCAAGGTTAAGGCGAAACGCTCGCGGCAGAATCGCGGCGAGCGGGGTCGAACCGCTACGGGGCTACGGATCCTGGCGCTGGCCTACCCGGTCAGATACTTCCGCCCCTTGGCCACGTATCGCTGCGCGCGTATATCCGTCGGGTATTGCTCGGCCCGTTGCACCGCTTCGCGCCACTTCGGTTCGGCCTCGGCCCGGCGTCCCTGAGCCTCGAGCACCTCCCCCAGCGTGAGCAGGACGTTCGCCAGCTCGATGTCGTCCGCGAGGTCACGCATCAGCGCCAGCGCCTCCGTCAGTTTCGCCTCGGCCTCGGGCAGGCGCCCCATCTGCTGGTAAGTGTTGCCCAGATTGTTGGTGGTATGGGCGACCTCGGCCACATGACCCTGGCGTCGCAGGGCGTCGACCTCAATCGCCAGAAACGAGGCTTCAGCCTCCGGGAGTCGCCCCAGTCCGAAGTGGATCGTGCCCTTGTTGAGCCATACCCTCGTCCGGTCCGACACGGCGCGGGGAAGATCAGCCAGGCAGCCCAAGACGCGATCCAGATACGGCAGCGCGTCGGCGAGGCGGCCCGCAATTATCAGGGTGAACGCCATATTGTTCAAGATGCGGCTGGCCTCGATGGGTTGTTGATCGGCGTCGGTCAGGACCAGGGCTTGCTGGAGATGCGCCAGGCCTTCCTCGGGCTGACCCGCCTCCCCCAGGGCCGTGCCCATCGTCGTGAGCGTCGCGGCCTTGATGAAGCGCGTTTCGGCGGTGAGGGTCAGCTGAGCCAGGTCCTCGAGCACCCACTGGCCCTGGCGTACGGCTTCGGGGTACCGACGCAGGCGTCGATAACTTTCGCTCAGGCTGGCGCGGCTGCGGGCCAACTGCACCCGATCGCCGGATTGGAGCGCGAGTTGCTCGGCTTCCTCCAACGCTTCGCGCGCGGCCTCGTAGTGCCCGCTCAACAACCTGCATTGACCGATCTGGGTCAGCACACGGCTGCGCAAGGCGGGCTCTTCGGTCAACGCATCGACCACCCGCTGAAGGACGGCGTGCCATTCGTGCCAGGCGCCGCGACGCTGCATCACCTCAAACAAGCCGATCGCCAGGTGGGCGGCATCAACCCGGGTGCTGGGCTCCTCGCAGGCGTAGAGGATCGCGCGGATAACGCTTCCCCAGGCGTGGTCGGTTGCGTCGGCCACGGCCGGCGGTGTCAGCAGCGAGGCGCGCCAGTAGTGCACGTTCGCGCGGATGCTGCGACGAAAGGCGTCGGCGCGTTGGTCGAGTGTGGCCAGCACGCGCTGAGGATAGCATAGCGCCGGCCGTCATCGAGCGTGATAACTCCGGCTGCAGAACGGTCGCCTGCAAATGAAAGCTCAGACGTCGCCGCCATTCGATGGGGTGGAGCGCCTGTAGCTGAGCACTGGAAGTACCGACGAAATGGTGCGATGCTTGGCAGGAGCTACCCGCGGTTATTCATGCGGACGAAAGGCGAATCTGCGGCCATCATGTTGGTGCGCGACGTCTCGCCGATCCGATGACCGCAGAAAGTCGTGATTGTTCACGAACGTTCGAGTCAGCCACGACAGTGGCCATCCCTGTGTCAAACCTCAACCCCCGACCTGTTGGGTGATACGATCGGTGCACCCGACGCGGGCCGGGCTACGCCTTTTCCGCTCGACCGCGGACGAACCCCACCACCGACAGCCCCAGGATTCGGAACTCGGCTGACCCCATTTCGATCTTCGAAAAAGGCGCCCGCTCCATCAGCGGCAACAATTCACGCAACTCATGCTCTAGCATCCCGCCAAACAGCCTTTGAGCGACAAATCGCTGAAAGGGCTGTTGTGGCAAAGCCAGGTCCAGGATGAGCCATCGCCCACCGGGTTTTAAGACGCGATGAACCTCCTGGATCCCTTGCCGCCGCGTGGCTTCCGACATGTGAAATATCATGAAGCTGCAGAGCACCACGTCGAATTGACTGTCGAAAAATGGGATCTGGTCGATTCCGCCTACCTGGAAGGTGATGTCCTCGCCGGCAAGGGTGGCCTTGCGCCGGCTGGCTTCAAGCATCTCAGGAATGACATCAATGCCGAACACCTGGCCGGTTGGTCCAGCCTGGCGCTTAGCCGCCAGAGTCAAGGTGCCCGTGCCGCAGCCGACCTCGAGCACAGAACTGCCAGGGGTGATCTGAGCCAGGCGCGTGGTCTCCGCGCGCAGAACGTGCTCTCGCCCCAATGTCACGCGACGCATATAGGCGTCATAGGTGGGCACCATCCGTTCCATCTGACTCTTCATGACCTGATCGATGTCGCCGGCCGGCGAGGTCGTCTCGGTGTGTTCCATGGGTTCCTCCAGAAGATCATGACGCGGGACAGACCAGCCGGTCGACCGGCTTGAGGCCCACGATAGACACCCGCGCAACTGGCCTGAAAATGCGAGCGATCTCGGTCAGCCTTCGCTCGGGCGGATGTTGGACCGTCAGCCTGCTCGAGGCCCTGTCGACGGTTGGGTTGCGGACTCCCACGTGCCGCGTCGCGCCGATACGGGCATCGATGGAAAACGGCGGCGCGTGCGACGATCGCCGCCGCGCGACGCACTGATCTCGCACAGGTTCGCCCGACAGGGGCTCCGGCCATGGGTAGTTGAGGCATCTGCACAGGTCATCAGGGCTCGCTTCCGCTATCATTGGCAACGCCGGCTCGTCATGTCATCATAGTGAGGCCTGGGTTGTCCACAAGGCACAGTCCTGGCCAAAGTTCCATTAATGGACACCGCCGGTTGTTTGTCCGGAATGGGAGCCTCCATGGCCAGGCCTTCTGCCGCCGACCGCCGCTCGCAACGAACCCGCCAGCTCCTGCGCCAAGCCTTGATCGACTTGATGCAAACGAAGCGTTACTCCGCCATCACGGTCAAGGATATTCTGAACCGCGCGAATGTCGGGCGCTCCACGTTCTACACCCACTTCCCTACAAAAGACGATCTGCTCTTTGATGGCCTGCAAGAATTGCTGGGCCACTTGACTAGCCTGGAGGTGCCGACGAACGAGCCGACGTTGCTACCTAGCTTGGGTTTTTTGCGCCACGTGCGCCAACAGCGTCGGCTCTATCAGGCGCTCTTCAGCGGCCCGAGCGGCGCTGCTGTGTCACAGAGCCTGCAAATCCAGCTTCGGGCCCATGTCGAACGCCGCCTGACCGCCGACCGGCTCGGCCTCCAGCCGCGGGTGCCTATGCACGTGGTAGCGGACTTCGTCGCCAACGCCTTCCTCAACCTGGTACGCTGGTGGCTTGATAAGGAGCCCAGCCAGTCGCCTGAGCAGGTCGATGCCATCTTCCGACAGTTGGTCTACCCGGGCGCCCTAGCCGGCCTGGCGTTTGATCACTGATGGGGCTTCATGTTTTCGGCTGGGCGGGGCGCCTGTGGATGAGCACTTGAACTAATCGACGTTAGGTCCGATACTCTCGCTGCTCAGGGTGCAACCGACGCCGAGGAACTGATGCTTCAGGCCAGGTTGAAGCCAGAGAGTCTTGAGCGAGCGCGGGCATCAACGGGTACGCTCCTGGTGAATGGCTGACGCGGCTCTGAATGAGAACCGCGCCGTCCGTGTGTCTCCCATGAGTGTGGCGTGTCGCGCATCACCCGGCCGCTGGGCCACGATGGGCGCTAGGGCGTCGGCCCGATGTGGAACCCTCGGAGGATCACGAGAAGGACAAGCCACAAAGCGGCGTCGTCCGCTTGCGCTTCACACCGCCTCACAACCTTGTCGCTGGCGGACATGTTGTCGGCTGAGCCAGGAAGATGAGGAACCAACCGGAGCCGCCCAAGACCGCCAGCTGAGGGGCCCGTCGCGGCATCGCCATGCAGACCCGTCTGACGGCGAGACCATCCTCAAGCAAGACGCGCGCTGACCGTTCAGCGTATGTCTTGCCCCATCACCTGGTGGAACGGCAGAGAACGGACGGTTGACCGTCCGCTCTCTACTGTGAACAGACACGACCTCTGGCGAACGCCACGACTCAGCGTCGCAACAACGGCAGGAAGACCTGCTGCTGGCCAAACCAGGCGTAATCGCTCAGATGGCAGATCGCGACACTGACCCGATGGATCGCTGGCTCTCGCAAATAGGTCGACTCAGGCGTACAGGTGGTGGCGGCGTCTACCCAAGTGGTCCCGGTGCGCAGAGCAAGGCGCAGCGTGCCCTCGCTTTGGCCTCCGAGTTGCTCAGCTGTGTACGTCAGCGTGATCGTCACGGGCGACGCGAACGCCAGATGACCGAACGACCCACCGTCCTGCGACGCCGTGAGCGAGAAACCCGCGCCCGCAAAACTGTAGCCGACCCATGAACTCGCCGGTGGCAGGGGTTGTAACAGCAACGTGGTCGTGTCCGTGACCGCGCCCGCGGGCACATGCACCTGCGTGCTGCCTTGCCCGTTACCGCCGAAGGTCAGCGTGCCGCCGGACGATGGATCGATCTCCGCCTGCTCACCGGCCACAACTTCGATGGTCTGACTGGCCGAAACGAGTGCCCCGTAATGATTCGAGGCGGTCACCTGCACCGTGCGGGTTCCGGCGACGGTCTCGGTCAAGGTCAGCGTGTCGCTGATCCCACCGACATGTGTGATCGGTGAACGCCCCGTGACCTCCCAGGTGTAGGTCACCGGTGCCGTCGTCGATAGCGGGCTCACGTCGGCTCGAAAGGTGTGGCCATGATCGACGGCGCCGATCGACGGTCCACTCACCGTCACGCTGGTCGGGGACACCGGCGTGACCACGTGGATCACGACCGTGTCGGCCGTGGTGGACGTCTGATCCCACGCATCTTTGACCGTGAGGCTGAAGGTCAAGGTCGTCGGAGACGCAGGCGCCACAAACGTTGGCTGAGCCGAGGTTGCGTCACCCAAGCTCACCGCCGGCCCGCCGGTCTGTGACCAGGCAAAGGTCAGCGGCGTATCGCCGTCGACGTCGGCGCTGGCTGACCCGTCGAGGGTCACGGCTGCGGACGTAGGGACTGTTTGGTCGGGTCCGGCCGAGGCCGTGGGCGCCTGATTCATCCGGCGGACGATGACTCTGTTTTCCGCCGGAAGCCCAACGACCAGTTGCTGATGAATGGAGTCGAAAGCGGTGCGTAGAGAGCCGCCATTGTCAGGTGCCGTTCCATGCACACTCTGAACCCCGGCTAACTCACCGCGGATGCCGGTAGCTGTAAAGCCAAAGGCCACCGCGCCGGCGTTACTGACGCCCCCGTAGTCCCAATCCGGCGCGCTAAGCACATAAGCTCCGGGCGCCACATACGCCAGGTCTTCATAGACATGGCCAATCTGATCGGAAGCCGATGAGCCCACCAGGCTATTGGCGGCGCTCACCGTGCCGGTGAGGGGGTGGGCCGCGTCGATCCAGGTCACGGCACCCGCATCCGCGACCGCGCCGTTGTCCCAACCCGGGCTCTTCACCACGTAGTTCCCGTCAGGGAACACGATCACGGCGATGCCCCAATCGTCTCCACGTCCGACTTGATCATTGGCGGTGGAACCGATGAGGCTGTTTGAGGCGCCGATGTACCCCACCAGACCGGTCGTGCCGTCGACCCACGTGACGGCGCCCACATTGGGGATAGCGCCGTTGTCCCAGCTTGCACTCATCATGACATAGTTTCCGTCCGGAAGGACCCAGATCCCGCCGGACAAATCGCCCGCATGCTGACCAATCAGGCTATTCGAGGCGTTGATCGTCCCGACAAGGCCGGTGGTTCCGTCGATCCAAGTGACGGCCCCAACCGCGGCTCCCAGCGCGTCATGCCAGGAGGCGTGAGGCACGACAAGGTGGCCGCCTGGAAGAGCACGGCCACTCCCGCCGACGTAGTCGTTGGTTTGCGTGCCGACCAGACTATTGGCAGCCGAAATCGTGCCCGTGACACCGATGGCGCCATTGCCCCATGTGATGGCGCCTGCATTCGCGGCAGACCCATTGTCCCAAGTGTTGCTGGTCACGACGAAATGGCCATTCGTCAACGCCGTGGCGGACCCGACGTAGTCGTAGTTCGAGCTCCCGACCAGGCTGTTAGCCGCTGAGATCGTACCGGTCACGCCCGCCGTTCCATTGCCCCAGGTGGCGGCCCCAGCGTCGAAGATCGAGCCGTTGTCCCACAGCCTGGCGTTGACGACGTAGTTGCCGTTCGCCAGCAACGTGACACCGGACTGACCCACCTGATCCGCCATGTGACTTCCGACCAGGCTGTTGTTAGGTCCCACCACGCCCGTCGTTCCGCTGGCGCCGTTTCCCCAGGTGACAGCGCCAGCGTCGGGCACAGGTCCGTTGTCCCACAAACCGCTTGCGACGACGTAGTTGCCATTAGCCAGCGCCCATACGCCGGTATCATTGTCATTTAGGTCGTTATCGCCGACACGATCGTTGTAAGTGCTGCCAATCAAGCTGTTTGCGGCGGTGACGGGCCCAACGCGACCCGTGACGCCGCTGGCCCAGGTGACGGCGCCCGCGTCGGAGGTTCCGCCGTTGTGCCAGCGTGGGCTGGCCAACACATAGTTACCATTCGTCAGCGGGAAGACCTTGGCGCCCGTGAGATCACCTGACGTGATGCCATACAGGCTATTGGTCGTCGAAAACGTGCCGACGAGCCCGGTGCTGCCGCTTGCCCAGGCAGCAGCCCCGGCGTACGAGACGCCGTCGATGTCGCAATAGGAGCAGACGACGACGTAGTCACCGTCGCTCAACAGGTAGACACTTTGACTGATGGTGAACTCCGTCGTGGCCGCGGTGCCGACCAGACTGTTCGCCGCGCTCATTTCGCCTGACAGGCCCGTGGCGCCATTTCCGAAGGCCACCGCCCCGGCATTCGCGAGCGAGCCGTTGTCCCAATCTGGCGCCACCACCAGATAGTTTCCATTCTCAAGCAACACAAACTGATATCCGCGATAACCGAGGCTATCGTAGGCATGCGTGCCCACGAGGCTATTGGAAGCGCCGACCGCGCCCACGCGCCCAACGTCGCCATCCAGCCACGTCACGGCGCCCGCCATCGTGGCGCCGCCGTTCGCCCAGTGCGGGCTGCGCACCACCACGTTGCCGTTCGACAACACATGCGCAACCTCGCCGACCTGATCGCTCGCATGAGAACCCAGCAGGCTGTTGGTTGCATCAACGGCTCCGTTCAAGCCAACGTCGCCGTTGACCCAGGTCACAGCGCCGACATTTTGCATCGAATTGGAATCCCAGTTCGGGCTGAGCACGATGAAGTTGCCGCTGGGCAAGGCCACGACCCCGGCGCTGCCCACTTCACTCCCACCCACGCTGCCCGTCAAGGTACTGATCAGCGCTCCGCTGCCGCCATCGTAGAGGTATACGGCTCCGACGCTCGCTTGAGCACCGGCCGAGTAACCGGGATCGGTGACGACGAAGTTGCCGTTGGCCAAAGCCTGAACGTGCTGGCCAAATTGACTGCTGCCGGGCGGGCCTTCAAGGACGATGTCGTTTGCGGCGATGGCGCGTGGCGGCATTCCGGACAACGGCGCGATCGTGAGCGCGATGAGGGCCAGGAGATGAAGTATTCGATTGTGCGTCATGAGAATCCCCCTAAGACCGATGCAAGTATCTGCCGGCGACGAGTTAATCAACGGACCGGAAACAATAGGTCAACCGCTGCGAACCCGGAATCGTTCCACCCGCGGCCGTCGCCGTCCATGATACACCTCCACGAGGTTAGCTACAGCCGACGCTCTCGCCGCGATATCACCTGCCTGAGGCCAGGCCAACCATCGAGCGCGACGTTCTTCGCGGGGCCTATGGGCCATCATTTGACGTTGTTGGGCGAGGCCGCCAGGCGCCTGTGGATGAGCACCGGATGTAACACACGTTAGGTTCAATGGGCTGCCGAACCTGAGTCCCGATCCGCCGGGTGCCGGCGGTGCTGCAGGTCATCCTCATCGTGATCATGCTCGTCTTTGTTGCAGGTCAGGCCCAGGGCCCACCGGCGGGCCAATGGCGATTGAGGGGCGTTTCCTCACGCACAGCGGCCAGGACAGGTCCGATGAACCTTGCGACGCCGCTCACGACTGCCGCCAGATCCGTAGGCGCCGATGTCAGTCGGTTGCGCCGGAGAAATCCCGCCCACTGCGCGTCTTTTCCTTCGACGTCGGCGAAGGCAGCCGTGAGGGCGAGCGGCAGCTCGCTCGGGATCACCGTCCTCCGGCGCGTGAACGTAGCGCGCAACGCCGCGGCCAGCCAGTCGCCTTCGAAAGGCTCATGGGCCGCCAGAGCATACACGTCGAAGAAGTCGCGCATGCGGCTGTTCGAACTGCCCAGCACGACCATGGCATGGACTTTTTCGGCGATGGCCGTCTCCGGCCGATAGGCGCGCAGGCGCGGCCGCGGCAAGTCGAGCAGGCTGGGATAGTCGATCCACTCGGGGTCCGGCACGACGGCGTCTCCGATCCCCACATCGATTTGCACACGGATCCGCGCCGGGCCGAGGCGGGCGAGCAGGGTCACGCGCTGCCCGCCATAGGCGTCGTCGGGCCGTATCGACGACACCTTGATCGAAGTCAGGTCGAAGGTGAGGCCGTCGGGTTCAACCTCGATGGCGCAGATTTCGGCGATGGTAGCCGCAAGCGCCGCAGCATCGAGCTCGCCGAAGCCGAGCAGGTCCGCATCCCGTGTCGGACGGATGGTTTCGCCAAGCCAGACCAGAAGCAGCAACGCTCCTTTGAGAATGAACCGCTCCGAATGGCGGGAGCGCGAAAGCCGGTAGAGCAGCCGTTCGGTCGCGTAGCGCGCCAGGATGAGGTTCGGATCGACGCCAATCGTCCTGGCATGGCTCACAAGCCTCGTTTGAACGGATTGCGGCAGGCCTGTGCTCATGCGACCACTGCCTCAACGTAGGGCTTCATGACCCGGGTGACGCGGCAGGCTCGCGCCGCGCGGTCCAGTTCATCCATCGTGAAACGGTGCTCGCCCCAGGCTTCGCGGAGCGCCTCGATCGCGACATCAAGCCCGATCTTGTTGCGGTATTTGAAGAGGTCGGCCAGTGTCTTTGCCACGCTGTAGATGCGAACCGGTTGTCCATCCAGTTGATGGGTTTCGATGCCCTCGGTGAACGCAGCGTCGCTGAAGCGCACGATCCGCAGGGGTGGTTGTTTGAGCACCGGCGCACGCGCACGCACGCGGATGGCGACCCAGACATCTGCGGGCAGTTGAGTGCCCATTCCGTGGAAGGCCAGCGCCGAGAGCAGGCAGATCACGCCTTCCGGCGCAGCCCGCGCTGCAACGACAAGCCCGTGATGCTCGGAGATCGGCCGCGACGCGAGCCGATACTGGCCACGGGCAACGCGCTCGAGGACGCCTTCAGCGGTCAGGCGTGTCAGAAACTGGCTGTGAAGACCTGCCTTGGCAGCGTCCTCCGCCGTAAGGAACGATTGGCGCCTGGCCAGCGCGAGCAGGCGGGCTCGTTGAGACATCGTCATGTGTGAAATAGTATATACTTTTGCGTTTCTGTCAACACTTTCACACAATGTGTTCATGGCGCTGTATTCGGCGCCGAAGACGCTCTGCGATACGCCCCTATACGCCGCGCACGCATTCGTGGCAGGTTGATCACCAAGCGGACATTTGGTGATCCCCTTCTGGGTGCGGAGCCGGTTGATCTGATCCACCACAGCTGCTTTGGCTGCGACCGCCAGCGTATCCGCCAGCAGGCCTTCGTCACGAAGGAAAGCATTGAAGCTCGATCCAATCGGTGCGTTCGTGCGTGGCATGGTGTGCGATCCTTTTCAATCGCTCCAGAAGGCCGTTCCAGGCGGGATGGGGTGGGGCGAAGCCTCATCCCAATGACCCAACACATCGTTACAGCGTACACGAACCGACAGGTCGAATCAAGAGCGGATTCTCTGAATGACACCGGAACTAATATTCGTTAGTTCAAGTGCCGGCCTTTGACATGTCCTCTGCGCAGATCACAATCACACCATTCAACGGGCTGGCGGATGACCGAGTTCGCGTTTGGCGCCTGCGGTGCCGCCGCACGGCGCCGGGTGCTTGACAACTTCTAGAAGTTGATCTACGATTAAACGGTCGACGCCAGCGACCCGAGCCAGGAGGGTGGGATGGGGAAGGGCGCGCGTCGGAAAATCGGCATCTTGGTGGCGAAGGCCGAACGGGGAACGGCCAAGCGGCGCGAGCTGCGGGAGCTGGCCCTTCGGGCTGGCGCCGCCGTGGAACCGCCGAAGAAGAAGGGGAGTCGGCACGACAATGTCGTGGATCGAGGCTTGATCATCGGCCAGATCCCCCGCAGTGATCCGGTGAGCCGGGGCGTGCAGAAAGCCCTGGTGCTGGCCTTGCGGCTGGCCGGCCTGATCGGCCTCATCGCATGGCTGGTCTGGATGATCGTTCGTTGGGTGGCCTGAAGCCATCCAACCTGGAGAGGTGGCGAATGGCGAAGAAGGGCAAGGCGGGGTCCTACCGTTTCATCTACGAATTCGAGTTGCCGGCCGAGGCGGACACGAATGCCTTCCTCGAGCGCCTTCAAGCGTTGGTTGGGAAATATCACGGTCGTGCCGGGGGCGGCATGGTAAGCGCTCCCAATCCCAACACACGGTACCGGGTGGTGGACTCGATCCGCGTGGAACGAGATGCGCCAGAACTGCGCGAGACCGATGTCGTGACCATGACCGAAGGGCGCACGTTGCTCGGGATTCCGTCGGCATCGGGGATGGCTACCTATGTGCGCCTCAGACATGCCCCGATCGTGATCGATCTCTTGGAGCCTAATCCGCAGCGGCGAAACCGACTCCTGCGCAAATGGGTGAAGGCCGAGATGCGCGATCGCCACCGTCGGGCCGAGTGATCGATGGCACAATCCGCGAAAGCCACTCGTTCAGAGAGGATGCAACGGCCCAGGCGCCCTGGAGGGAGCATGGTCGACCACTATACGGTCATGCTGAACTGGGAACCCGTCGACCAATGCTTTGTCGCCAGCGTCGCCGAATTGCCGGGCTGCATGGCGGACGGGCGCACGCGACGCGACGCGGTGAAAGCCATCGGTGTCTTGATCCCGGAGTGGATCGCCGTTCACGAGGACCTGGGAAATCCAGTTCCACCCGCAGCCGAGCATGTGCCTTCGCTGACGCTCCAGCAGGTCAGCGTCTTCGCGGGCTTGTCCACCGCCAGGCTCCGTCACCACATCGCCCAGGGCGAGCTGCGAGCCGTGCGCATCGCTCGGGAGTGGCGTGTGTCGCCGTTGGCATTCGCCGACTTCGAACGCGCTCGCGCGGCCGGGGCGTCCGAGGAGCGAACCACGGTACGCACTGACCGACCGGCGGCGTCTTTCCGAACCGGGCAGGGAGCACGTCCGTCAGCGGCCAGCCGTGCGCGGCTGGCGAAACGACGGGCCGCAGGCCGCGGGTCCTCCCGATCTCAGTCGACCGGTTCCTCTCGGTAAGGTTCTTCAGAGCCCGGGCTATACGCGCCGGCGTGATCCTCATCGCTCAAGTGCAGGCGTCGGAGAGCGCCACGATAGGTGTCGGATCGACTGGGCGTGACGGCCGCGATTTCGTTCATGACGCGTTCATCGCCGGCGTCGTCGATGTAGATCTGAGTCGTGGCGATCGAGCGATGGCCGAGATACTGCCGGATTGCATGGATGCTGGCGCCCTGTTTGGCGAGCGTGTCGCCGACGGTGTGCCGGAAGATGTGCGGCGACAGGCGAATCGAGGCCAGCTCGGGTCGGTCTAGATAGCGCTCCCGGGTGGCTTTCCAAAGGTCCGCCACAACCCGCCAGATCATGCGGCCGTTGAGTCCCGGGGGCATCACCGCCGACGAGCGCGGGCTATGGGCGACGAACAGCCAGGTGGACTGATCCTGCCGGTAGTGCAGGTAACGCTGGATCGCGATCTGGGCCATGGCATCCAGCCGAACCGTCCGGACGCGACGGCCTTTGCCTCGCACGCGCGCGGTCTCCGATCGACCGCCATCGACATCGCCGCGACTGAGACCCGCGACTTCGCTCGCGCGGGCGCCGGTGGACAACAGCACATGCACCACCGCGGCGTTCCGCAACGCGAGCAGGGTACGCGGCTCGCTGCCCGGCGAGTCAACCAGCACCGAGACCGCCAGGCGCTCGGCCGTATCCACGACCAGATAGACCGCGGGTGTGGCCTCCCGCCGGCGTCCGCTGAGTCGCTTGCGCCCGACGCTGACTTTGAGGTGTTGCTGCATCAGGCCGACGCTTGCCACGTTCGGGTGACCGGTGGCTTCGAGAAACGCCAGATACTTGCTGGCCACGGACACATAGAGCTGACGAGAGTCGGGCGCATGCGTCACGAGGCCGGACAACACGAAGGTCGTCAGGGTGTCCGCGCCATACTGCTCGGGTTCAGCCAGAGTCAGTCGATGAGCCCAGAAGGTGCGCAGGGCGGTCATGTAGGTGAGCAGCGTCTTCGGAGAGCCATCCGGTCCAACTTGCGCCTCGAGGAAGCGGTCGGCGCCCGGGGGCAGGGGGCGCGTGGGTTCAGACAAGACATGCCAGGCAGGCTCGAGCAACGGATACATGAGCGCCATCCTTCGACGATGAAGACCGCTTCGCGTCGAACACACGCGTGAACAGTTCGATCGTTCTTCAGCGTACGAAGGATTCTGCGGCATTGCAAGTTTTTCGCGATGGCCTGCACTGGAACTAATAGATCTTATATCCTGTGCTCATCCACACCAGAGATCGGCCAGACGGTCGCTCGGCCCAACACTTCTTGACACCTGATGACTCCAGTGTAAGCATTGTTTTCAATGCCGATCGATTCCTTTCGGACTCGTGGGCGGCCATATCCCTCAATCTGCCTCCGATACAAACAGCTGCCTTCAAGCCGCCGACTATTTTCTGTGGGCTCTTCAGAGGTTCTATGGACTTGGCGAGGATCGGTATTTGGGCTATCTCTGGCCGGGCTTCAGGCTCGTCCAGGATCTAGCCGATTGCCGGGAAGCCGAATATGGGAAGCATGACGCACAAAAGAAGCCGCTCACGCGAGCGGCTTTTGAAGGAAGGTGGCGAGAAGCCAGCGGATATAGGATCGGATGACCGAAGCCACCCTCTCACACGGCATGAAGCCGATTTTCGTCCACCGGCTCCAAAAGTGTAGCCAGAAAAGCCTTCTGTGACAACATCCAGCTTATTACCCGGTTCCTGCACGGCTGGTCGGAGGCGATGCAGGACGGGTGCACTGAAACAGGCCCTATGGCCAAGAGGCTTGACCTCGAGAGCCTGTCGTTTATTGATTGACACAGCAGACCCGCCAGGCTTCTCCCCTTCTCGTGAGGGGTAGCGTACAGCTGTGCATCGAACGCGGAATGTGGGCAAGAGCGAAGTGGCCATTGGCACAGGCACGAAAGTTGGAAGCCGCCTTAGTGGTTCGCAAGCGAGTATTGTCCGACGATCCGTTTACCGAACGGATTCTGGGTGCGCGGCGGCGGTGCCGCCCCCAAAACCCAACGCAATCGTGGGACTGAGCGTAGAATGGGGGAGGCAGTGCTGGCCCGCAAGGTCCGCGCGTCTGGCGGAGAATGGGACAAGGGCGCAAAAGTCTGGAGAGTAAAGTATCAGGCGGTTGTCGAGTTGGGGCTCAAAGATCGCATCCTGCCAGGCATCTAGATGTAGATGCCGCATCTACATCTAGATGCCTATCGAAGAGGCCCAAAGCATATAGGGGTAGATGCTTGCATCTACTCATAGATACTAGTTCGTCCCATTTATAGAGTTAGGCTGCTCCTCAACTACCTGGGCGTGTCATGACGGGTTAGAGAGCACGGCACGTTTTCGCGAGAAAGGCAACGATGTACAACATACTTGTTGCGTGCTTTCTGGTTCCGATCGTATCGATCTCCGCATTTGTGGTCACGATGCAATTCGACCGATGGGTCGGATCGAATGCTGGCGCCCGTCTGATCGCCCGGATTGTTCTCGGACTCGGCGCGTTCCTGGTGTCGGTTGCCTTCTTCGGCGTCATCGCTGCTGGTGATTTGTACGAGAATACGGTGGTGCCGTCATCCCGGGTTCCTCCAGGCGTCAAGGTGGAAGCCACACAGCAGCGCGCCAGCGTTTATGTAGAATTGGTTTTTCGGAGCTTAACCTCTGGTCGAGGAGCGAAGGCTATCGATTGGAGGAACGTGCCCTGCTACACCACTGTGCAGGTATGTCAGACAGTCGGCGATCTGGAGGCTCATAGCCCTTCCGAGATATGGTGGCCTGGAGAAGAGAAATACCTTTGGATCGCGGGGTCTATGACCACTGTCAACGTCATCTTGATCAGTTTGGTGACGCCACGGATACGACGCTGGTGGCAAGGTCTGACCTAGCCAATGGGTCTGTGAAAGGGAGTTCGGCCAGCAGCAGCCTAACGAACGCATGCAGCTGACGTGGCTAACTGGGTGCCCAAGACCGAGCGGCTTCGGTTCACCGGCATGCCGTCGGGCAGGTCGGCCTCGGCTCATCCGCCACGCAGCTGATGCGAGCCGTTAGGCGTTTGTGGATAGATGAGGGAGATATGGCAAGCGAGTTTGTGGCCCTGTACACCGACGCAATGGGAAGCATCGGCACGGTATTGGTTCTATCCGATAACGGAAGTAAGCTTCAAGTGAGGTTGCGTGGCCGGAGCTTCACTGGGTATTCTGTCTCGCATCTCTCCTCGACGGAGACCGACAGTCGTCTTGTGGAGATTGGGTTTTCTGTAAGTGGGGGCGAACTGCACAAGTTCACGCTTTCACTTTCGATACCGAATTCGATTTGGGGGCCGTCCGGATCAGAGCCTGGCTTGCTGAGGGCTGCAATTCGGGTCGGCAACAAGGATGTCTGGGGAACTGATCCCGATTCAGAGGACCGATTGGACCTTACCCTCAACTACCACGGGGAGATTGTGGGCGACGGGGAGGATTACCTTGGGTTTGAAGACAAGTTGGCAAGTATCCTTCGGAAACTTCCTACCGGAACATCTATTCGTTGTTGTCGCGCGTGCCAGTTCTCTGACTACAATCCTTTTCAGGGAACGGCTCTTATGGGTGAATTAGCTTGTTTCGTGAACAGCGCTTCTGAGTTTCGGGACACCACAAATAGGGGCAAGGGATTCAAAGGATGGGGGCCCGGCGACGAAACCCGACGAATTCAATACGACCTTGTCCAGGAGTTCTTTGTCTGTCCGAATTTCATTGCGCGGGAAGCTGTGTAGTGTCAGCCAAAGAATGCTACGCAGTTGGGTCAATCTGCGACGAAGAAACACGCCTAACGAACGCATGCAGCTGACATGGCTACCTGGGTGCCCAAATCCGAGCGGCTTCGATTCACCGACGCGCCGTCGGGCGACGCGGTCTCGGCTCATCCGCCACGCAGCTGATGCGGGCCGTTAGGCTTCTCCCACCGGGCAGGTGTGGGATGATGATCGCCATCGGGTGGCCAGGGCGGGACGACTCTCCGCGGCGGCGTTGGTTGCATAGGGTTAGACATGGAGCACAAGTACTTTTCAGGCAAAGTACAAGAGCTGATGGAGCGAGCCATTCGTGGAACTGCTGACGATGTGGACTACATTCTGGGGCACCTGACTCCAGACGTAACCCTGGCGGTCACGAAGTTTGTTGACTATTCCCTGGGTTTGGTGGAGAGCCCGATCGGCGTGGCACGGGCAGAGCACTACCTGTTCAACGGTACCCAGATCCAGCGCAACTACTGTGCGTTGTACTTCAACCGCCGAGGAGACTGGCCGGTCGTCAAAAGGGCCTACGAGCAGGGCCTGATCGACGAGATCCAAGCGTACGCCCGGTGAGGTTCATGGCCGGCGGGCTCGCGGGGGCTATTTGAGGGTCTTCATGGCCAATCGCTTTGGCGAGGCATGCCGAAGCCTAACGAACGCATGCAGCTGACGTGGCTAACTGGGGCCCCAAGCCGAGCGGTTTCGGTTCACCGGCGCGCCGTCGGGCAACACGGTCTCGGCTCATCCGCCACGCAGCTGATGCGAGCCGTTAGGCTTCCACCACCGGGCCGAGGGCGTGCACAACGGAATGGTCGGCGAGCGGGAGTAAGCCGCCGCACAGCTCCACTGATCCTGGCTCCGGCCAGTGTTTTTGGACTCGACGTGACAGGAGGCATGATGCCCAGGAAACTACGGGTGACGATTGAGGTCGGACCGAAGGGCAAGAAGGTCGTAGCGGTGGCGCCGGACTGGCCTGGCCTTTCACGTGGGGCCAAGACCGAGCAAGAGGCAGTCGAGCGCTTGCTCGCCTACGTGCCGCGGTATAACCCGGTAGCGAAGCTTGCCGGGTTGGAAGGAGCGTTTCCGAAGAAGGCTGTGGCCGACGTGGTCGAGCGCTATATAGGCCCAGGCTCCACCGACTTCTGGGCCATCTCCTTCGGGTTCTCGAGCATCGATCAAGCGGCCGTGCCGGCCAAGTGTCACCGGACACCCTAAACTGAGCCAGTTGTCGACAGGAAAGTGAGCCAGTTGT
>CAYZRP010000098.1:0-27467 GCA_964480865.1 uncultured Anaerolineales bacterium
CCAGGGCCAGCCTGGCCCACTTTCTGGTGGCCGAGGTCGAAACGCCGCGGTTCGCCCGCCGCGTGGTGGCGATCTCGGCCTGAAACACCGGTGCCTGATTCCGTTGGAGACTCATGACCATCCTGCGACTCTCTCCCATCACGGCCTTCGTGGCCACCTCTGATCCTGCCAAAGCGCGCGCGTTCTACCGCGACGTCCTCGGCTTCACGTTGATCCGCGAGGAACCTTCGGCGCTGCTCTTCAGCCTGTACGGTGCCATGCTGCGCGTCAACATCGTGGATGTCGTCACGCCGCAACCGTTCACGGTGTTGGGCTGGACGGTCGACGACGTCGTGACCGAGATCGTGCCGTTGACCCAGCGCGGCCTGACGTTTGAGCGATACCCCGACCTGTCTCATGACGAGGCCGGCGTGGCTCGCTTCCCGAACGGCGACAAGGTCGTGTGGTTCAAGGATCCGGACGGCAACCTGCTCTCGGTCACTCAGCTCGGCTGAGCGCGCAGGTCATGCCCGATCCCATCACCGTGGAGCCTTACGACCCGGCCTGGCCGGGTCGTTTTCGCGAGTTGGCCGGGTCTCTGCGCGCCCAGCTCGGCGATCTGGCGCTGCGCATCGACCACATCGGATCGACTTCGGTGCCGGGCCTGGCCGCCAAGCCCGTCATTGACATCCTGATCTCGCGGGCGGCTCTGGAGCCTGTGGCTGCATATGCGCCAGGCCTCGAGCGCGCGGGTTTCCACTGGCGGGCCGATAACGCCGATCGGCTTCACCGGTACTTCCGCGAGACGCCTGGGATGGCGCGGACGCACATCCACGTCTATGAAGCCGGGAGTTGGTCGGAACAACTCAATCTGCTCTTCCGCGACTTCTTGCGAGCAGATTCTGACGCCCGCCGGCTATACGCCGAAACGAAGATCGAGTTGGCGGTACGCTTTCGAGACGATCGTTCTGGCTATGTCGACGCCAAGGCCCCGACCGTCTGGGCGCTGCTTCGACGCGCCCACGAGTGGGCCCAGATGGTCGGCTGGTCGCCGGGTCCGTCCGACGCCTGATCTGTCACTCACTGGAGAATGCGCCCATGACAACAGCCCAATGGACGGCCGTCGACACTTATTTCGAGAAGCTCTTCAACGCGCCGGATGCCGTCCTTGATGCTGCGCTGGCCGATAGCGAGAAAGCCGGCCTGCCGCAGATGGCCGTTACCGCCCATCAGGGCAAGCTGTTGCACGTGCTGGCGTTGGCGATGGGCGCGCGGCGCATACTCGAGATCGGCACGCTGGGTGGATACAGCACGATCTGGCTGGCTCGCGCGCTGCCGGCGGGCGGCCAACTGATCACGCTCGAGCTCGAGCCGCGCCATGCCGTGGTTGCCCGCGGCAACCTCGAACGCGCCGGTCTGAGCGACGTCGTCGAGGTGCGCGTCGGCCGGGCGGTCGACTCGCTCGAGCGCCTGATCGCCGAGCAGGCCGCGCCATTCGACTTCATCTTTATCGACGCCGACAAGGCCAGCCTTACCGAATATTTCGACGCAGCACTCAGGCTGTCGCGCCCCGGGACGTTGATTGTCATCGACAACGTGGTCCGCAATGGCGCCGTGGTAGACGCCACGAGCACCGATGCAAGCGTGCAGGGCGTGCGTCGCTTCGCTGAACGTGCGGCAACCGAGCCGCGGGTGATCCTCTCGGCTACACAGACGGTCGGTGCCAAAGGCTACGACGGCTTCGCGCTGGCGCTCGTCGTGACCGCGTGAGCATGTTCGTTTGACAGGTTGATCCCTCGGGGCGATACTGCCGCCCTCTGAACGCGTTTGCGCATAAGGGGGATCGCCATGTTCGACCTCGAAACGCTGCCCACGACCAGTTGGGCCGTCCAGATCCTGACTGTGGACTACCTGATCGAAGGCACCATCGATCCAGCGCGGGAACGCCCGGCGTTCGACCTGATCGCAGGCGATGCACGAGCCATCCGGGTTGACCACCCGCAGGTGCTCCCCACCGGCAATCTCGTCGTTCCGGCTCGCCCGGCAGTGCCCTGGGCGCTCGTGTACGGCAACCGTCTGGTCGCGATCATCCCGCGCGATCAGGCCTGCCTGGACTATGCCATCAAGAAAAACGATAGCTTCGATACCCCGATCCCGGGCGAAGTGTTCGCGGGGCCGTACGTGTTTTCAGGGACGATCATGAGCCCGGATCGAAAGCTCAGGATCCTGGAAGGCTACGCGGCGCTCGTCCTGCACAACGTGACGATCGATTGCCTGGTGGCGGGTACGAAGCTGCCGCGGCTGCAGGCGCCTTACGTGATGGTGCTCGGCAATCACAAGGGATTCGTGGTGCCCCGCTGAGGTTTTGTCGGCGCAGCGGTGTGCCCTCAGACGATGTCGACGGATGGGGCGTCCATCGTTTGAGCATCGCGTCGCGGGGCGAACCACCAGGCCAGCGCAAGAGCCGCCACACAGGCCACCAGGCTCACCTGAAAGGGCAGCGCCGGAGACCTGTTGTAAAGCAGGCCGGCGATGAGCGGCGCGATGGTGAGCACTGTGGCGGGCACCGTTTCGGCAATTCCATACGCAAGGCCGAGTTCAGACGGCGCCACCATACGGCCGAGCTGTGCCGAGCCCATGTTGCGCGCGAGGTTGGCGCCCGCTCGCAGCATGTAAGCCCCCGCCAGAACGGACAAATCCCCTGACCATAGGAACAACGCGCCCCACAGCACCATGAAGGCCAGCGAGAGCAAGAAGCCCCGCCGCGGCACGGTGTGGCCGAGGGCGACGTTGAGGATCAGTGCCCCGAGCGAGTTGAACGACCCGAGCAGGCCGACGCCGTCGGTGTTCAGGCCGCGCACGTCCACGATGAAGTTCGAAGCGAATGGCAGGCTGAGGTGAATGGCCACCAGCGCTGCGAAATAGAGCAGCAGGTATTGCAGAAACGGCTTGTTGCGCAGTAGCGGTCCGTACCGCGTCCCGCCAACCGTCGGCCTGACCACGGGCTGCGGCGCGAGCGGCACCAGGGCCAGGCACGAAACCACAAACACGCCGCTCGCGATGCCATAGACCGAGCGCAGGCCGAAGGCGCTGGCCAACATGCCGCCGAGCGTCGGCGACACGATGGCGCCTGCCATGAACCCCGCCGACACCAGCGTCAACGCGCGTTGCACGCTCTGCTTGCCACGCGCTTCGGAGATGTAAGCGTTGAGCGGGGCGATGACGAAACCCGTGCCCATGTAGATCATCAGCCCGATCGTGAACACCGTCAGGTCCGTTGCGAGATACATCAGGCCGGCCCCGACGGCGCCCAGTGCCCAGCCAAAGATCATGATCGGACGTCGGCCGAAGTAGTCGGCGAAGGTGCCGGCCGGGATCAACGACAACGCGGCAGTCAGCGCCGCGATCGAAAGAACGGTGCCCGTGGCCACCGGGTCGGCCCCGAGTTGTTTGAGATATAACGGCTGGATGTAGTAGAAGAGACCGTCGCCGAGCCCCCAGAAAAACAGGGAAAACGCGATCAGGCGGTTGTCTCGTGTCAGTTGCAGGATGTCACGCATGAAGTCGGTCGCGATCAGCCGACCGTTGAGGAGTTCGTCCGCGCAGGGCCGGCAAGCAAGTATAGCGGATCGAGCATGGTTGTCCGGCCAACCGACCGGCCATCGAAGACCACCGTTGCCCATGGGCCCAACCGTAGGGGCGGCCCTTGTGGCCGTCCTCTCCGCCCGCAAGCATGCGTGTCCCGATTCGGCATCGTTGAATCGACCCCAAGGCATGTGCCGACATGGTCACCGGGTACGACGCGCGGCCGACGACATGCGCGGTGGCGACGCACGGTCGGCGGTTTGCGGCATGGACGATGGCGGCCATCGATGGCCGGACGGTTGGCCGAATGCGCGCGGTGAATGAAACGTCAAAGCAACATCGATAGCCTTGATCGGAAAACCCACCCAAGGCTTTGTCGACACCCGGAACGCGTTGCTGCGTAGAAAACGTTCGTCAGCACACCGCTTCGATGAGCGGCGCAAATCGCCTCAGCCCAGTCTGATTTGTGGAAGGGCCGGATTGAGACGTTGGGGCCATGCGCTACACTCATCGAGCTACTTCAACAGGGAATGCACATGAGCACAGCAGCCGAACTTGCACGCGAATTTCTGAGCCAGAAGCGCATTGCCGTCGCGGGCGTGTCGCGTTCCGCCGATAGCACTGCAAAGGGTATCTGCGAGAAGTTGGAGTCCACCGGGCACACGGTCTTTGCCATCAACCCGAATGCGCCCGAGATCGATGGCCGGGTCTGCTACCCCGATGTCGCCTCGATCCCGGGTGGCGTCGATGGCGTCGTCATCGTCACCACGCCGGCCGTCACTGAACAGGTCGTGCAGCAGTGCATCGCGGCGGGCGTCAGGCGTGTGTGGATGCATCGCTCGATCGGCAACAGCGTTTCGGAGTCGGCGGTCGCGGCGGGTCGGGCTGCGGGCCTGCAAGTGATCGCCGGCGGTTGCCCGATGATGTTCCAGGAGCCGGTCGACTTCGGCCATGCCTGCATCCGCTGGTGGTGCGGCCTGACCGGCAAAATCCAGGTAGCTTGAGTTTCTTATGAGCCGTCATAAGTTGATCCTGATCGAAGGCGTGCCCGGCTCGGGCAAGACCACGCTGGCTGGCCACGTCCAACGCCACCTGGCCGCACACGGCGAGCCCTCTCGTCTGGTGATCGAGGGCGATCTCAATCATCCCGCCGACTTCGAGATGGTCGCCTACTACACGACCCAGGACTTCGAGACGTTGCTGGCTCGCTATCCAGACGAGCGCGGCGTGCTCGAGGCCGGCGTTGAGGCTATCGGCGACGACCGCTTCATCCCGTTTCGATTGCTTGCGCAGCGCGCGTCGCCGCCGCTCTCGGAAGGCCTGCTCGACGAACTGGCCCGACACGACGTCTATGAGACACCGTTGCCCGCGACCTATTGCCGGCTGGCCATCGCTCGTTGGGCGCGCTTTGTCGCGCAGGCGCAGGCGGCCCCCGAAGTCGTCATCCTCGAGAGTTGCTTTTTACAGAACCCGTTGACGGTTCTGCTGGCCAAACACAACGTTGCACCCGAAGAGGCTGCCGGGCACATGCGTCGCCTGGCCGAGACCGTCGCGCCGCTCGATCCGTTGCTCGTCTACCTCTGGCAGCCCGACACGCGTGCCACACTCGAGCACGCTGCGCGCGAACGCCCGGCCGATTGGCTCAACTTCGTCGTGGGCTACGTCACGCGCCAGGCATGGGGACAGGCGAACGGCGCCCGCGGATTTGACGGCATGGTCGCGTTCTACGAGATGCGCAAGGCATTGGAACTGTACATCCTGCCGGACCTGGGAATCGAGACGCTTGACGTCAACAACACCAACAAATCCGCCGCGCTTCCGCTCGTTGCAAAACGTCTCAATGGAGCGAAGCCCTGATGAAGATTCTGCCCGCCGTCGTCGATGACGCTGCCGAGATCCTGGCCCTGCAGAAGTTGGCCTATGCCAGTGAGGCCGCGCTCTATGGTGACGAGACTTTGCCGCCGCTGATGCAGTCGCTCGAGCAGTTGCAGGCCGAGTTCGAACGTCAGATCGTGCTTAAGGCCGTGGTCGATGACGCCCTCCACGAGGGCCCCCACAACGTGGACAGGATCGCCGGCTCGGTGCGTGCCCATCTGCGCGAGGGCACTTGCTACATCGGACGCCTGATCGTCCATCCTTCGGCCCAGGGTCGCGGCCTCGGCACGCGCCTGATGACGGCGATCGAGGCGCGCTTTGCCGGCGCCGCTCGCTACGAATTGTTCACCGGCGACCGCAGCATGCGCAACCTGCGTCTGTACGAAAAGCTCGGCTACATCCGTCAGCGGGTCGAGGCGCTCAACGCGACGACCACCCTCGTGTACCTCGAGAAGCAGGGCCAGCCCGGGCCGGTGCTCGAGACCGAGCGGCTCATCCTGCGACCGATGCGCGCCGACGACTTCACGGCGCTCTGGCGGATCTTCAGCGATCCGCAGGTGATGGCGGCCTTCGCGTCTGATCCGTTCGACCACACCCAGATGTCTGACTGGCTCGGGCGCAATCTCGCGCATCAGGCCGAGCACGGCTGGGGCCTGTTCTCGCTCATCCACAAGACACAGGGCGACCTCGTCGGCGACTGCGGACTCGAGATGATGACGTTGCCCGACGGCGCCGTCGTCGCCGAACTGGGCTACGACCTGCGCAGTGACGTCTGGGGCCAGGGCCTGGCCACCGAGGCGGCCAGCGCCGTGCGTGACTTCGCCTTCGGGCCTGCCGGCCTGACTCATCTTGTCAGCCTGATTCGCGCCGGCAACGATCGCTCGCGGCGCGTAGCCGAGAAGGTCGGCATGGCGCTCGAAACCACGGTCGAGCGCTGGGGCGTGCCCTACTGGCGGTATGGCCTCGCACGCTGAATCGGGCCGTATTCGGCTCCCCACGCCAGACGATCTCGGCTTCCTGATCGCTTCCGACCTGGCGACCGGCGAGGCCGAGGATGCGCTGCTCGGCGTCACGCCCTGGTCGCCGAGCCCGACCGAAGCCGAAGCGCATGCCGCCAGGATTGCGCGCTACCTTGACGACCCCGACAAGGCGGCCTGGGTCGGCGTGAGTGACAGTGGGTCGCCCGAGGCCATGCTCATGGCTCGCCTTCGCGATCTCGAGACCGAGCCGCGCGACCAACTCGCCGAAGGTTCCGTCTTCCTCGAGCTCGACCGAAGCCTGTTCCCAGCCGACGGTCGCTTCTGTGAGATTTTCCAGCTGTGGGTCGAGCCGGCGCATCGGCGACGCGGCTGGGCCATGGTCCTCAAGCGCCATCTCGAAGCCGAGACGCGCCGTCGATGCATGGGCGCGATCTACACGCACACCCTCGAAGCAAACGTCGCGGTCGTTGAACTCAACCTCAAACTCGGCTACCATGTGGTCCGCAACGGCCCGATCTGGGACGAGGCGACGCGGGTCAGCTTCATCAAAACGCTGGCCTGACTCCCGGCAGGAGAACGACACAGTGGACGTCAAACGCAAGGCCTTCGTGGCCATGGCGGGCAACATCGGCGCCGGCAAGACGACGGCTGCCAAACTCATCAGTCAGGAATTCGGCTTCGAGCTCTTCGACGAGCCCGTGATCGACAACCGCTTCCTCAAGGATTACTATGCCGACATGCGGCGCTGGTCGTTCACGCTGCAGCTCGAGTTCTTGATGCGCCGCGCCGAGCACCACGAGTTGATCCGCACGGTGCCCAAGAGCTGCGTGCAGGATCGGTCGCTCTATGAAGATCCCGAGATCTTCGCCAAATACCTGCACGGCCTCGGCCACATGGACGATCGCGAGCTTGATCTGTACTTCGAGTACTTCAATCGGCTCAACCGCGATCTGCCGCGGCCAGACCTGATCTTCATGCTCGAAGTCCCCGACGTCGCGATCCTGCTCAATCGCATCAAGGCGCGCGGCCGCAAAGAGGAATCGGGCATCAGCCTTGAGTTTTTGGCCGGGCTCAACGCCTACTACTCGACCTTCCCGCAGGTTTGCCGCCTGAAGCACGAGATCCCGATCTACCAGATCTCGGTCGCCGAAACCGACATCCGCACACCCGAAGGCAAACATGACTTCCTCAGGCAGGTCGAGGCCGCGTTCAAGGAATGCGGAATAGCGTAGAGCGTGGAGCGTAGAGCGAACGCTACCGCGCCAAATCGCGTAGCGTTCGCTCCACGCTCCACGCTCCACGCTCCACGCTCTACGCTCCACGCTCCACGAATGAACTTCCGTCCAATCACCCCTGCCGACATCCCCGCGCTGTTCGAGGTGCGCGTGGCGACGCACGAGAACGCTATGACGCTCGAGGAGTTGGAGCGGCTGGGCATCACGCCTGAGACGGTGGGCCGGATGCTGGGGACAAGCCACGCCGGCTGGCTGTGGGAGGACGAGGGCCGCGTCGTCGGGTTCGCGATGGGGGATCGCACGACCGGCGAGATGTGGGTGATCGCGCTGCTGCCCGAGTACGTCGGCCGTGGGCTCGGGTCACGATTGCTGCGTGAGGTCGAGGGCTGGCTGGCGGCACAGGCTTGGAGCCGGATCTGGCTGACCACCGATCCCGACACGTCACTCAAGGCCTACGCCTTCTACCGGCAACATGGGTGGAAAGACGATCGCGTCGAAAACGGCGATCGCTATATGATCAAGGAAGTCTCAGCCTGATCGCCGATCGCCTGTGTTCGCGTACTTCGAAAGGAACGCCCCATGCCCATCGACGTGGTCATTCAGTCTCGCTCGACGTTCACGGTGTTGGGCCGTTCGACCTGGATCTCCGGGCAAGATATCGCCCAATTTGGGGCTTTCTGGCAAAGCTCGTCGGCCGGCGGGCTGTTGATCGATCTCGAACGACTGCGTGACGGCGTCATTGGCCGTGAGACCCAGAGCGTCATCCTCGGCGTCTCACGCGTCGAAGCCGATCCCGCCAACCGGGCATTCCCTTACATGATCGCCATCGAGTCGGATCGTCTGGGCGGGCGCGGTGACCTTGAAAGCTATCAGGTGCCGGCGGCCACCTGGGCCGTCTTCCGTAATCCCGGCCCGATGCCCGACTCCCTCGTTGCAGCCGAGATGTACGCCTTCACCGAATGGCTCCCGGCCTCAGGCTATCGCCATGCCCCGGCGCCCGAGCTCGAGGTCTACTTGCCCGACGATGTCGTCCGCGCCAACGGCGTGGTCTGTGAGTTCTGGTTGCCGATCGAGAAGTGATCGCGATGATGGAACCCGAGATCTGACGACGTTGACGAAGGGCGAATGACGAAGGTTGAGTGTCTGTTCAGCCTTCATCGTTTTGGTTTGCGTGGAAACGCGCGTGAAGCACGGTTGATCGCAGAACGAGTGATCCCCGGCCGGTTGTCGTTCGGTACCGCCGCCCATGAGCCCAACCGTAGGGGCGGCCCTCGTGGCCGCCCTCCCGGCCATCAAGGCCACCAGCCGCGCAACATCCCAGCCGCGTTGAAATCAACGACCCGGAGAACGGAACGTGTCGGCAGTCAGCTGACGGTGGCCCACAGGCACGCCGCATGCGTGCACGGAACACGTCAGCATAGTGGTTTATCCAACTCGTGGCATAGTACGCTGTGCGTTCAGGCTCATGCAAACGTGAACAGCGGCTCTTGGTTCTCGCTTCTTCAGTTGTTGCCACAAAACGAGAGCCGGGTGTGACAAAGACCGGGTGCTCGTGCTAATGGGTCGTTGATTTCAACGCGGCTGGGATGTTGCGCGGCTGGTGGCCTTGATGGCCGGGAGGGCGGCCACAAGGGCCGCCCCTACGGTTGGGCTCATGGGCGGCGGTATCGGACGACGACCGGCCGGGGATCACTCGTTCTGCGATCAACCGTGCTTCACGCGCGCCACCTTGCAAATCAAAACGACGAAGGTTGAACAGACACTCTACCTTCGTCGTTCGTCTATCGTCAACGTCGTCAGATCTCGGGCTCGGCCACAAGCTCTGCCCCGGCCCAGAGCGCCGTGATATTGACGGGCAACAGGTCGCGGTGTCGGGCGGGCAGGTGTTTGTCGAGCGCCAGTTCGATGTCGCCGAGCTCGAGGACGCCCGTGGCGGCGACGGCCGCGCCGAGCAGGACGATGCCCGCTACCTTGGCGCTTCCGGCGCGCTCGGCCATTTCGGTAGCGTGCGGCGCGATGACGCGAACGTCGGTCCGAGCGGGTGGGCGGTTGGTCAACGAGGCGTTCACGGCCAGCACCCCGCCGACGCGCACGATCGGTTCGTACTTGTCGAACGACGGCTGATTGAGGGCGATGACGACCATGGGGTTGCGCACCAGCGGCGCCCCGATCGGCTCGCTAGAGATCACGACCGTGCAATTGGCCGTGCCGCCGCGCATCTCTGGCCCGTACGATGGGATCCAGGTGACGTGTTTGCCGGCTTCGAGTGCGGCATAGGCCAGCACCTGGCCGGTCAGGAGCACGCCCTGGCCGCCGAAGCCAGCGATGAGGAATTCGGTGGTGGTGTGCATGATCAGATCACCTTGTAGTCGCCGAGCGGGAAGAAGGGCACCAATCGCTCTTCGACCCAGGTCATGGCCTCGCTCGGCGTCAGGCCCCAGTTCGTCGGGCAGGTCGAGAGCAGTTCGACGAAGCTGAAGCCGCGCTCCTCGAGCTGGATCTCGAAGGCGCGTTTGATCGCCTTCTTGGCCTGGAGGATGTTCTTGGGGTTGTGCAGGCTGCGGCGGACCGAGTATGACACGCCCGGCAGCGTCGCCAGAAGTTCGGCCATGCGCAGCGGCATGCCCATGGTCTCGACGTCGCGGCCGCACGGCGATGAGGATGTGCGCTGGCCGGGCAGGCTGGTCGGCGCCATCTGGCCGCCGGTCATGCCGTAGATCGCGTTGTTGATGAAGATCGTCGTCAGGTGCTCGCCGCGCGCCGCAGCGTGCAGCGCTTCAGCGATGCCGATCGAGGCCAGGTCGCCGTCGCCCTGATAGGTGAAGACAACGGCCTCGGGGTGCACACGCTTGAGCCCGGTGGCCATCGCCGGCGCGCGTCCGTGAGCGGCCTCAGCGAAGTCGACGTTGAAGTAGTTATACGCAAACACCGCGCAGCCGACCGGCGCCACGCCGATCGTGCGCTCGCGAATGCCCAGTTCGTCGATCACCTCGGCCACCAGCCGATGCGCGACGCCGTGGGTGCATCCCGGGCAATAGTGAGTGTCGGTCTCCGTCAACGCCCCGGGCCGTTCGAAGACCACCTGTAGTTCGGGTGCGTCAGCCGTCAACATACAACCTCCTTTGAGGTCTCGACCATCGTGTGAACCGCCTCCAACACCTCTTCGGGCACCGGCACAACACCGCCGCAACGGCCGAAGAACGAGACCGGCACGCGGCCGTCGAAGGTCAGGCGCACGTCTTCGATCATCTGGCCGGTGTTCATCTCGACCACCAGACAGCCACGCAGTTGCGGTGCCAGCGTCTTGAGCTCGGCCGTCGGGAAGGGCGCGAGGCTGATCGGCCGCCACACGCCGACCTTGTGTCCCTCGGCCCGCGCCGCGCGCATCGCGCTCTGCGCAACGCGCCCAGCAGTGCCGAAGCCGACCAGCAGCCACTCGGCGTCGTCGACGCGCTCCGACACGCATCGTCGTTCGTTGGCCGTGATCTCGTCCCACTTGCGCGCGCTCTGATGCACGAAGGCCTCGCCCTCCTCGGGCGACATGTGCACGCTGGTGAAGACCCGGCGCTCGCGGCCTTTGGCGCCGGAGAGCGACCAGGCCTTGCTGACCGGCGAGCCGCGCTCGCGCATGGGCGGCAGCTCGGCCGGCTCCATCATCTGCGCCAGGGTTCCGTCGGTCAGGATCACGACGATGGTGCGATAGCGCTCGGCGAGCTCGAAGGCTTCGTAGGTCAGGTCGATCGCTTCCTGCACCGTGGCCGGCGCCAGCACGATCGGCCGGTAGCCGCCGTGCCCGCCGCCCTTGACCATCTGAAAGTAGTCCTGCTGCGCCGGGGCGATATTGCCAAGGCCCGGCCCGCCGCGCATGACGTCGACGAGCACCATCGGCACGTCGCTGGCGGCGATGTACGACAGCCCCTCGGCCATCAGGCTCACGCCCGGGCTCGACGACGACGTCATTGCCCGAGCGCCGCCACAGGCCGCGCCGTAGACCATGTGGATCGCGCCGATCTCGCTCTCGGCCTGCAGAAAGACGCGTCCGAGTTCCGGCATACGCCGCGCCAGGTGCTCGAGCAGCTCGGTCTGCGGCGTGATCGGGTATCCGAAGTAGGCGTCGAGGCCGGCGCGCAACGCAGCCTCCGCGATCGCGGTATTGCCTTTGATGAGTTCGACTGGCATGGGCTTCAGGCTCCGACCGGCGTCCGGGTGGGGGTGTACCGCACCACCGTGATGGCGACGTCGGGACAAATGACGGCACACAACGCACAGCCCGTGCACCGTCCGAGGGGATCGTTCAACTGGGCCGGGTGAAAGCCCTTGAGGTTGAGGGTCTCGCGGTTGATTCCGAGCAGGTGCTGCGGGCAGGCCGTCGTGCAAAGCTGACAACCCTTGCAACGCTCGGGGTCGATGCGTACCGTGCCATGGCTCATAGGCTTGGGTCCTCCATCCCTGAGCCTAGGCCTCCCCCATATTACCCACAAGTATCATTGTTCACCCATACGGGTGATGAAGGTCAACCCGGTCCGATTTATGGCAATCGAGTCGGTCAGGAGAAGAAATGGCATTGGGCTGCGGATTTCGCGGATTGGAGTTGGTGGCGCGGTTTGGTGATGCAGTCTTTCACGACTCCGATCCATGCGCGGACAAAACACAGCCCGGCTCAACAGCCGCCTCTCAGACACACTGACAGAACGGCAATCCTGGTTCACATTCTCTAAAGGCATGACAGGGCCGGGCGAATGCCAAAGATGTCGTATCGTTGGTCTGGTGGCCATATTGTTTCTGGATACGTCAGGAGGTCCGGATGGCAAAACACCACAACGACGACAAGGTCGCGCTCGATCGATTGGTTTTCTTCAGCGACGCCGTCTTCGCCATCGCCATCACATTGTTGGCCCTCGAGATACGCCTGCCGGTCGAGGTCGGGCCGCTTTCCAACGATGAGCTTTTCACAGCTCTTGTGGAAGCCTGGCCCAAGATCCTGGGCTTCATCATCAGCTTCCTGGTGATCGGCAGCTACTGGATCGTCCATCACCGACGCTTCAGCCATCTGATGGGCTATGACGGACGCCTGGTGTTCCTTAACCTTCTGCTCCTGATGGCCATCGCTTTCGTGCCGTTCCCAACGGCGGTCCTGAGCGAAAGCGGCAACCGCACAGCCACCATCTTCTACGCGCTTGTCATGACTATCACGGGCCTGTTGTCGGGTGTGCTGTGGTGGCACGCGTCGTCGCGACGGTTGATCGAGGAGCCCGCAGGATCACGGCGGCACACGGCCGCCGGCATCTTGATCACGCCCGCGATCTTCGTCCTGTCGATTGGGGTCGCTTACATCGATCCGGGTCTGGCCAGAATCACCTGGATCCTGATCGTGCCGGCGCTATCGCTGGTTCGCTGAAGCGATCTGGCCAATAAAAAGAGGCACGGCGGATAGGGTATGGCCCTATCCGCCGTGCCTCTTTCTTTACATTACAGATAGTTCAGCTGTCGCGCCTGGGCGGTGAGCGCCTCGCGGAACTCAGGATCGGCGATGCGGATCAGGGCGCGCGCTCGCTCGGAGATCGACTTGCCGTACAGATCCGCGGCGCCGTGCTCGGTGACGACGTAGTGGACGTGGTTGCGCGAGGTCGTCACACCCGCGCCGAGGTTGAGCGTCGGCACGATCTTGCTGACCGACGGTTTGTCAGTTCGGCGCAGCGTGCTGGGCAGAGCGATGATCGGGATCCCGTCGACCGAACGTGCCGCCCCGTACATGAAGTCCATCTGCCCGCCGACGCCGCTGTATAGCCGTGTGCCGATGCTGTCCGCGCACACCTGCCCGGTCAGGTCGACCTCGATGGCCGAGTTGACCGCTACCATGCGCCGGTTCTGCGAGATGATGAACGGATCGTTGACGTAGTCGGTCGGGTGCAACTCGATGATGGGGTTGTCGTTGACGAAGTCGTACAACCGCTGCGTTCCCATCAAGAATCCTGCCACGATCTTTCCCGGATGCAGCGATTTGCGTTCGCCCGTGATCACGCCGCGCTCGACGAGATCGATCACGCCATCTGAGAACAACTCGGTGTGGATGCCGAGGTGTCGGCGGTCGCCCAGGCGACAGAGCACGGCATCCGGGATCGCGCCGATGCCCAGTTGCAGTGTGGCGCCGTCGGGGATCAAGGCCGCGACGTGATCGGCGATGCGGTCCACGATCGGATCGCCCACGCTGGCCATGCGCACCTCGGGCAGCGGGTAATCGACCGGCACCATCGCGCTCAACTTGCTGACGTGGATAAAGGCATCGCCGTGCGTGCGCGGCATGCGCGGGTTGATCTCGGCGATGATGTGCCGGGCCGACTCGGCCGCCGGCTTCGTCACGCCGACCTCGGTGCCGAATGAGCAGAAGCCATGCTCGTCGGGCGGCGAGACCATGATCAACACAGCGTCGAGCGGCAGGCGATCGCAGCGGAAGAGGTTCGGCACCTCAGAGAGCAGACAGGGCGTGAAGTCGGCACGTCCGGCGTTTACGGCGGGGCGGACGTTATCGCTGATGAATAACGTGTTGACCCGCAGGTGCCCGCTCATCTCCGGTGCTGCGTAATCGGCTTTGCCGATCGTCAGTACCTGCACGACTTCGACGTTCTTCAGCCCTGGCGCGCGCTCGACGAGCGCGGCCAGCAACTTGTGCGGCACAGAGACGTTACCGCTCAGGAACACACGCTCGTGCGATCCGATCAGGCCCATCGCCTGCTTGGCCGATAGCACCCGATCTCGTGCAAATGCCGGAAAGTCCATGGCCTGAGCGTAGGCGCACGTCTGCCCCAGCGTCTAGTGATGAAGATCACGGGAGGGGTCGGAAGACGAATGACGAACGACGGATGACGAAGGTTGACCGAAACGTGGCGGCGGCTCGTCTGACGACCATACAAAAGGCAGGTGGCCGCGGATTGCGCCGATGGGCGCCAATCAGGCCTGATCACTTCGTGTCATCCGCGACAATCCGCGCAATCCGCGGCCAAATGCCTTTCATTGCAGAGCGCTTTCAGCCTTCGTCTTTCGTCGTTCGTCATTCGTCTTCACGCCCGTGCGGACGCGCCAGAGCGCGAGGCCGATCGCGCCCATCAACAGGCTGTACAGCACCCCCTCGGTGCCGGGGGCGAGGATGATGCCGAGACCGGTGGCGCTCGAGGTGAAGCCGCTCGCGACGAGCGGCAGGCTGAGCGAATTGGCGATGCCGTGCATCAACCACGTCGGCCAGACTGAGCCGCTCCACAGCCGGATCTCGGCATACGCGCTCGCCTGCAGCGGGAGGAGAAGCAGCGCGAGCAGAATGAGCGCGACAGGGGTCAACGAGGTGTGCTCCGCCAGCGCCTGTGGATCGAGGAAGTACAGATAGTACGGGATATGCCAGCTGGCCCAGATCACGCCCGTGATCAACCAGGCGAGCGGCGCCGCCACGCGCAGCGCCTCGAGCTTCGGCGTGAGATAGCCGCGCCAGGCAAACTCTTCAAAGATGTTCTTGACAGCCGACCCGGCGAAGGTCGTTCCGATGGCCACCGCCACAAGGCCCCAATCCATCGCCGCCGGGTTCAGCGTCACAACCCCGGCCAGCAGGGCAACCGCCAGGGCGACACCGGCGACGACTACCGGGATGACAAACGCCGCCAGGTAAGCGAGCCAGGCGCGTTGATGCCCCAGGCCGAAGCCGGCGTCGCGCCAGCCATCGCCGCCAAGCCAGCGCAAAAGCAGGTTGGCCATGAACGGGCTGACGAGCCAGATCAACGTGCCAGCGCCTTCCATCGGGTTCGCGGCGCCCGTCGCCTGGTTGACGACGATGCCGAGAAAGCCAGCGCCCAGAACGACAAGGCCGAAGATGACGAGGTTCCGCCAGGAGGACTTCATGGTGGTCTTTCTTCTTGAACTAGGCTTGTGGTGCGACGAGCGTGGATAACTCGGCCGGCGTGTAATCGCTGGCCTTGAGGCGCTGGATCGCTGAGTGCAGCCAGTCGCGCGCCTGGGCGTAACTGCCCAGGGCATACTCGAGCGTCAGGATGCTCAGAAACGCGGCCCGCGGAGGCGCGTCAGTGGCGATCCGGTCCAGAGACGCGCGATACAGCTCGCCGAAGAACGCTATCTGGGCTTCGATGTCCCGCAGATGATGGTCGAGCACCGGCAACAACTCCGCGTCCGCAAGCAAGCCCGCGAAGAAGACCTGGATCAACAACGGCTCGCGAGTCTCCTGGGTGGGCAGGGGCGTGGCCAGCCACCGTCGGAGCGCCTGGCGCCCTGGCTCGGTGATCGAGTAGCGCTTCATGTCGAGTCGCTCTTCGCGCGCGATGATTTCCTTCTCGACAAGGCCTTCAGCGTCGAGCTCGGCCAGGGAGCGATAGATCTGGCTCTGATTGGCCGGCCAGAAGTGGCTGACCGATTGGTCGAAGGCCTTCTTCAGGTCGTAACCCGTCAGCGGCTTCAGCGACAGAAAACCCAGGATGGCGTGTTTCAGGGACATCGTGATCTCCTTGCCTGAACCACACTATACCACTGATGATATAGATTCTATATTATAGATTTGGTACTATAGTGTGTTATGACAAATATACGCCGGCGTTGGAAGCCATCCACACCTATACTGCGGGCATGGAATCACTCGTTCTGCCTCGCTTGGTGGCCCTGGATGCCGACGTCTGACCCGCGCCGGCCGCTGTCGGTGTCGCCGTGGACGCTCTGGTACAGCGACACGTTCGACCGCGACTCCGAACCCAGCGTCGAGGAAACCGGCGAACGCTTCGTCGATGGCCTGAGCACGCTCTGGCAGCATGCCTTGCTCGAAGGCATTGACGAAGCCGGGAACGCCACGTTCTCGTCTTTCTGGCTGGCCTGGGGCGCCTCAACCGCCGAGCGCGCCGACGCCGCCGTCCAGCCGTTCGCCAACACGGCCCACGCCCGATTGCGCACGTGGCTCCTCTCGAGTGAGGCAGCCCGCGATGCGGTCTTGCGACGTCTGGCCCTTTGGCATTACGATCTGCTCAGACACAGCCCACGCTGGCAGGCGAGCGCCGTCGCCGTCGGCGAGGAAGCGCGACAGATGCTGGCGGCTGTGGTCGAGATGGCGGACCTCGATACGTTTTTGCGCGAGCCGTAGAGTCCGGCGGAGCGAGGAGGAGACGATGTCGGCCTGGTCACAGGATCGCTACATTGAAGCCTATCGTTTCGCCGCCCAGGCCCATCAGGGCCAGGTCATGACGGGCAGCCACTTCCCCTATCTCTGGCACATCAGCGTCGTGAGCATGGAGGTCATGGCGGCCGTGGCGCGCGAGCCCGACTGCGACGCCGACCTCGCGGTCGTCTGCGCCGTGTTGCACGACGTCGTCGAGGACACGGCCGTCACGATCGACGAGATCCACCATGGCTTCGGCGCACGCGTCTCGCAAGGCGTCCAGGCCCTGACAAAGGATCCCAAGTTGCCGCACTCGCTGCGCTTGCGTGACAGCCTCGGCCGCATCCGCCTGCAGCCGCGCGAGATCTGGATGGTGAAGCTCGCCGATAGGATCACGAATCTCCAGCCACCGCCGCCTCAATGGAGCACCGACAAGGTCGTCGCCTATCGCGCCGACGCTGTGTTGATCCACGAACAACTGGGTTCAGCCAGCGGCTTCCTGGCCGACCGCCTCTTCGCCAAGATCACGTCTTACGCCGTGCCGGATCCTGTTTAGCCGGGAACCAGACTCACATGAAGATCCCGCGTTATTGGGCGCGCCGTTCGCAGGTGGCGCAAGCACCGAACGGCCAATTGAGGAACATCGCCTGCTGGGGCTGGTCCGACCAGCAACTCTCTGAGGCGCAGGCGCGAGCCGAAGCTCGCGTCGCGTCGATCGTGCAGAAGGTGCGCGCAGGCCAGACGCTCGATCGCTACGGTTACGGTGATCAGCGCCCGCTACGTGAAGAGATCATCGACGGCATTCGCGATCGCTCAGGCGGCGATGCCGCGCTGATCACGCGCAACCAGTACGGCGCGCGTGTGCTGAACGCGGCCCGCACGTTGTTCTTCGACGTTGACATCCCCGAGAAAGAACTGGGCGGCGGTTTGATCGGCAAGCTCTTCGGCGCCAAACCCAAGGACCCGGCGACACCGTATCTCGAACGCATCGAGCAATGGGCGCGACGCAATCCGTTTCTCGGCGTGCGCGTCTACCGGACGGCAGCGGGTCTGCGTGGCCTGATCGCGAACGAGCTCTTCGACCCGACTCGCGCAGACACGGTTGAGTTGTTGCAGGCTGTCGGGAGCGATCCGCTCTACGTGCGCCTGTGTCAGGCGCAGGGCTGCTTCCGCGCGCGTCTGACCCCAAAGCCGTGGCGCTGCGACATGGACAACCCGCCCGGTGGCTTCCCCTGGGAAGATGCTGCTGCCGAGGCGCGCTACCGCAGATGGGTGGCGCTCTACGAGAGCACCAGCGCGGCCTATGCCGTCTGCAAGCCTGTCGCGGCGTACGGCCCGCGCGACGTTCATCCCGAAGTCGCCGACGTGCTCGCCTACCACGACCGGCTGGCTGTGCCGTCGTCCGAACGACCGCTGGCCTGAGCGCCCATCTGATTCTTGAAGCCGCTAGAATATCGGTCTTCAAAGGATACGGACAACTCGACATGCAATGCCCAAACTGCGACACGCCGCTGAACGCCCCCGCCATTGCCCCGGATGAACCGCCCGTCTTCGGCTGTGCCACCTGCCATGGCGTGTGGATCGACTCGAATGCCTACCTGACCTGGGTGACCGGACGAGCGGTGAAGCCGGCCCCTGAGTTGACGATCGACGAGACGCCGGTGGCGGATACGCAAAACCTGAAACTCTGCCCGACCTGCCGTCGGTTCCTGACGCGCTATCACATCCTCCCGGGCTCGCGGTTCTTCGTCGAGCGCTGCGCGCACTGCAATGGCGTCTGGTTCGACGAAGGCGAGTGGGCCAGCGTCCGCCGCCATGGCCTGCAGGATCGAGTCAATCAGTTGTTTACTCAACCCTGGCAGGACAGGATCCGGGCTGTCGAGTCGCGCCACTCGCTCGAGCAGATCTATCGCGAGCGCTTCGGTGAGGAAGACTATCAGCGCGTGCGCGAGATCCGCGCCTGGCTCGACAGCCGCCCGCAGAAGGCGATGCTGCTGGCCTTCCTGCAGTCGCGCGATCCCTACCAGCAGTAACCGCCCCCTCTGACAACAAGGAGCAGAACGGCCATGGACTCGTTTCAGTTGGCGACGATCCCGGGCGACCTCACCTGGCTGCGCCCACCGCTCGACCACAGCCTCGACGCGACCGGCCTGATGATCCAGGCCGGCGCGCTGACCGACTGGTTCATCGACCCGGCCGGCAGCGTGACTATCTCGAATGCGCCGGTGGCCCTTTTCACGCCGCCCATCGGCGACTTTGTGTTGCAGGCGCGCGTCGCCGTCGCGTTCGGCGCGACCTATGACGCCGGCGTGCTCTTCATCTACGGCGACGACGCTCACTGGGCCAAGCTGTGTTTCGAGTTCTCGCCGCAGGACGAGCCCATGATCGTGTCGGTGGTCACGCGCGACAGCTCCGACGACTGCAACTCAGTCGTGATCGACGGCCGCGAGGTCTATCTGCGCGTCAGCCGCAACGGCTTGAGCTGGGCCTTCCACTACTCGCGCGACGGCAAGGTCTGGCGCATGGTGCGCACTTTCAGGGCGCAACCCGCCGAGACGCGCATCGGATTCTCGGCCCAGTCACCGCGCGGCCAGGCCTGTCAGGTGCGCTTCACCGAGATCGAATGGCGACAGGGCGGCGTGGCCGACATCCGCAGCGGGATGTAATCCGGTCACCGGGTTGTGCGCGGGCGAGCGGTCAGGCGGCTGCTGGACGCGTATCGCCCTGGCGGGCCAGCGAGTGCGTTCGAAAGTGCAAGGGTGCGAGCGAGTGCGCGGGCGGAAGCCAGGGCTGTGACGGCGTGAGGCATGTCACGCTGAAGAAAGCGCTAGAACGCGGGAGCAGGCACTTCCGCCATCGCTGGCCCCCTCCGCCCATGTCATCTTTCGGGCTCAACCGGCGAGTCGGCGAGCCGACTTGGTTGGCCCGCAAGGTGACTTGGACACGATGATCTCGTCGGTCATCTTTGGCTGAGCGGCATCCGTTGTCTGCCGTTCGCTGCGCGGCATCTGCCGCCCGTCGTCCGCTGTCTGCGTCCTCATGCTGTCGAGTGCCCACCACCCGTTTTGCGCCCGTGCGCTCCTGCGCCAGGCAACCGCGTGTGGTCGTGCGAGCAGGCGTAGCTGGCACTTCGCCGATCATGCACACCGGCAACGTCGGGCCGTGGTCGCGGGTGGCGAGCCGCCTTCTGCGCGAAACCTGCGCAATCTGCGGCTGATGGATTTCGACTCCAGGTCTCAGCCAGGACTCAGCCGGGCTGGGTAAAGTGGCGTCGCTGTGGCCGAGACGTTCGCTCCTGCCTCCAACCAACACCGTGATGCCGTCAGGCGCTACTATGACGTCAACACTGCTCTCTTTCGTCTCTTCGGCGGGGATCGCGGGACGCAGACCGTTCATCGTTCGGTGTGGGCGGAGGGCATCACGAGCCTCGACGCGGCCTTGAACTACACGAACGCACTCGTCCTCGATCAGGTGCGCTGTATCGATCGGGCTTCGCCGGCGCTCGGCGACCTCGGCTGTGGCACGGGCGGCACGTTGATGTATCTGGCCCCGCGCCTGACGTCTTCATACAGCGCGGTCGGCGTCACCCTCAGCCCGGTGCAGGCCAAACAGGCGCGCCGCAACCTGGCCGCAACGTCAGGCCCTATCCTGATCGGTGACTACCACCATCTGCCGTTGTGTGATGCCAGCCTCGACCTCGCGTTCGCGATCGAGTCCTTCATCCACTCCGCGCACCCCGAGCGTTTCCTGGCCGAGGTGAACCGCGTCCTGCGGCCCGGCGGGCGCCTGTTCGTCTGCGACGATTTCCTCGTCGAGAAACGGCGTCTGGGCGCTCGCGAGGCCGAAGTGCTGGCCGAGTACCGAGACGGCTGGTTGGCTTCATCGCTGCTGCCTGCCGGCGAGATGGCGGACCTGGCCTGTCGGGCCGGTCTGCGCCTGATCGAACGCCGCGACCTTACGCCCTACCTCAAGCTGCGCACCCTGCCAGAACGCCTCGCGCATCTGCTCCTCAACTGGCGTCGCAAGCTCGGGCTGCAGGCGTCGATCGTCACAAGTTCGGCGGGCAGCCTGGCCCTGCAACAATGCCTGGCTACCGGCGCCATCTTGTATCAGACCCTGTTGTTCGAGAAGAGCGCGGGGTTCTAAGCGACGCGGCCTCATCCTCCTGAGGGTTCCCGCACGTTTGGGGCGACACGCCCGACGTTACCCTTCCCTGATCAAACCCATTTTCGCGTCATCCGCGGCAAAAGTCTTTTCCAAATCATTCGTGCCTATTCGTCTCAATTCGTGAAATTCGTGGCAAGGCTCGCCCAAAGTCGTTATGCGGCGATTGCCCTGACGTGCCATCCATCACTGCCCGTCGTTTGGGCCATCCTGCTATCATCGGCCCATCATGCATAAACAATCCCTCACTTCAGGCTGGCAGATGCGTCAGGTTGGCACCGAAGACTGGCTTCCCGCCACGGTGCCGGGCGGCGTGCATACCGATCTGCTCGCGGCCGGCCGGATCCCCGATCCCTTCGTCGGCGATAACGAGCGCCGTGTGCAGTGGGTGGCCGAAGCCGACTGGCAGTACGTGTGCACGTTCGAGGTCGAGGCCGAGACCCTCGCGCAGGATCGTGTCGAGCTCGTGGCCGACGGCCTCGACACACTGGCCGGCGTGAGCCTCAACGGCCAGGTCGTCGGCACAGCCGAGAACCTCTTCCGGCAATATCGCTGGGATGTGAAGGGCCTGCTGAAGCCCGGCGCGAACACCCTGCAGGTCGACTTCGCCTCGTCAGTGCAGAGCTGCGTGACCAAACAGGGCGAGCGCCAGATGTTCGGCGTGTCCCAGGCGCTGCCCGGCGGCCCGTACGTGCGCAAGGCGCCCTGCCATTTCGGCTGGGACTGGGGGCCGCAGTTGCCGCCGATCGGCATCTGGAAGGACATGCGCCTCGAGTCCTACAGCATTCGTCTGGATGACGTTCACGTGCGCCAGATCTGGAATGGCGATGCCGTGACGGTCAAGGTGACGGCGACGGCGGCCGGCAAGCGCGTCAGGCCGCTGCAGATCCAGCTCGACCTGATCGCGCCCGACGGCGTGGCCGTCATCCATCAGACCGAGTTCCCGGTCGAAGGCAGCGCGCAGGCCGCCGTGCTGATTGCGGCGCCGCAGCGCTGGTGGCCGAACGGCTACGGCGCGCAGCCGCTCTACACGGCGCGCGTGATGTTGATGGATGGCACCACAGTGCTCGACGTGCGCGAGATTCAGCTTGGCCTGCGCACGCTCGAGTTGCGCCAGCAGCCCGACGAGTGGGGCAAGTCGTTCGAGTTCGTCGTCAACGGCGTGCGCATCTTCGCCAAGGGCGCTAACTGGATCCCGACCGACTCCTTCCCGACGCGCATCACGTTCGAGCACTACGAGACGCTGCTCAAGGCGGCCGCCGACGTGCACATGAACATGCTGCGCGTCTGGGGCGGCGGCCTGTACGAGGACGATCGCTTCTACGAGTTGTGCGACAGGCTCGGCCTGTTGGTCTGGCAGGACTTCACCTTCGCGTGCAGCATCTATCCGCTGCATGACCCGCTCTTCGTCGAGAACATTCATCAGGAAGTGATTCAGAACGTGCGTCGGCTGCGCCATCATGCCAGCCTGGCGCTGTGGTGCGGCAACAACGAGATGGAGCAGGGCTGGGCCGATTGGGGTTGGGGCGGCAATCGCAGCCTCGACGACATGAAGGCCGCCTACGACGAGTTCTTCCATCGCACGCTGAAGGCCTGGGTCGCCGCTGAGGATCCTGATCGCAGCTACTGGCCGAGCTCGCCGTCATCCGATACGCCCTTCGAGCTTCCGAACGGCCAGCTGCAGGGCGACGCTCACTACTGGGATGTCTGGCACGGGCGCAAGCCGTTCACGGCCTATCGCGATCAATACCCGCGCTTCATGAGCGAGTTCGGGTTCCAGGCGCTGCCGCCGCTGGCCACGATCAAGACCTACGCTGAGCCCGCCGACTGGAACATGACCTCGTACGTCATGGACCTGCACCAGAAGAACGCCAGCGGCAACAGTCTGATGGTCGGGCAGATGCTCGACACCTTCCAGCTGCCGAAGGACTTCGAGAACCTTGTGTACCTGAGCCTGGCGCTGCAGGCCGAAGGCATTCGCTACGGCGTCGAGCACTGGCGCCGACACCCGAACCGCGTGGCCGGCATCCTCTACTGGCAACTCAACGACTGCTGGCCGGTTGCGTCGTGGTCGAGCATCGATTATTTCGGGCGCTGGAAGGCCCTGCACTACGCGGCCAAACGCTTCTTCGCGCCGTTGATGATGTCGATCGTCGATCAGCCGCCGCTGCAGAGCCTGGCCGTCACCAACGACAACCTGTACGCCGCCGACGTCGTGTTGCGCTGGCAGCTCGAGACGGTGTCTGGAGACGTGCTCGCCAGCGGTGAGGAAGCCGCTCACGTGCCGGCCCAGTCGGCCGTGGCGGTGAAGACGTTTGACTTCAGCGGCAAGGTCGGCGACGACAACCGCCGCGACGTGGTCTTCGTGGCCGAGCTCTGGCGCGAAGGCGAACGCGAGGCCTTGCAGACGTCGACGTTCGTGCCCACCAAGCACGTCAGGCTCACCGACCCCGGCCTGAGCGCCGACGTCAAGCTCGTCGACGACGAAGTTGAGATCACGATCACGGCCAAAGCCTATGCGCGCCTCGTGGAGATTGCGCTCGAGGGCGTTGACGTCGTCTTCAGCGATAACTACTTCGATGTGCCCGCCGGGCGCTCGATCGACGTGGTCTGCCGGCTGCCGAAGGGCTGGACGGCGGCCCAGGTGCTCCAGGCGCTGCGGCTGCGTTCGGTGATCGACACCTACACGCGCTGAACGCCACAGTAAATCCCGTCAGAGAAAGACACAGGGCCGAGCGGAATGCTCGGCCCTGTGCGTTGTGAAGTGATGCGAAGGTGAGATCGAGCGACGTCAGTCGCGGTCGCGATCCCGGTCGTGGCGTTCGCGGTCGTCGGGGATGAAGACGCTCAGGACGATGCTGACGACGCTGACCACCAGCGCGCCCAGGAAGGCGGGCCAGAAGCCGTCGACCGTGAACCCGACGCCGAACGTCTGGCCGATCAGGCCCGACAGCCAGAACAGCAGCGTGTTGATCAGCAGGGTGCCGAGGCCAAGGGTCAGGATCAGCAGCGGACAGGTGAGCAGCGTGAGCAAAGGCCTGAGCAACGCGTTCACCAGGCCGAAGATGAAAGCCAGGGCCACGATCGACGTGATGTCGCGCGGGCCGGCGATGCCGGGGACGCCGTCAAAGACACCGGGAATACCGTTGACCGCTACCCACAGGGCGACGGCGTTAACGGCCAGTCGCAACAAGAGCTTGAGCATTCTGCCTCCTCAAAAAGTTGACGTGCGGACTGCGGCGGCGACGAATCTGGCCCAGGCGGGCTGCCGCGGCGTGTGTTCCACGTGCATTACGTAGCAGGAGCTTGCTGGTTGCGGTCAGCGGGCCAGCGAATGGCGCATCCAGCGCAGCACGCGCGTTCGCGTGAAGCCATGTTCGACCAGCAGGCCGCCCATGAATGCGTCGTCGGCCGGGTGTTCGACGTGGATGGCCCAGGGGCGCGGCCCCAGCCGCCGCAGCCCGCGGGTGAGCAGGGCGCGCTCCACCTGGCCGCGCATCGCGGGATGCACCGCGATCGTCAGCCGGTCGCCTTCGGGGAGCCCGGTGTCGATGCGCAGGCTGCCGACCAGATCGTCGCTTGTCGTGGCGGCCACCCAGCGCTCGCGGTTCTCGCCGTTGATGGCCAGCGCCAGGTTGCGCCAGGTGCCCGCTCGGAAACTCGCCGCCGTCATGGCCTGATCCCACACCAGGCCCTCGGGCCGTGCCAGCCGAACCAGATCGAAATCGGCGGCCCACTCGCGCGGATCGCGCAGGCGCACGTCGAAACGCGAGACCTCGAACGGCGGTGACTGGGAGAGTCCCGCACGATACCAGTGAGTGTGCGTGCCAATGTGCTGGAAGCCGAGCTTGGCGTAAAGGCTTTGGGCTGGGACGTTGTCGTCGTCGACCTGTAGCAACGCGAATCGGCCGCCGCGCTCTCGGATGTAATCGAGCGTCGCCACAGTCAGGGCATCGGCGATGCCGCGGCGACGATACTCGGGAAGGACGGCCACATTGGCGATGAGCCAGCCACCCGGGTGCTGGCGGGCAGGTTGAGTCTGCACGGTGCCGACGACGCGACCGTCCTCGATCCATACACAGCCCTGAGTGGGCAGATAATCGTCGAGGCCGAACCAGAGGAGCAGGCGCAGTTGCCAGCCGAGACGGCTGTGCCGACGCATCTCGCGGGTGGCCTGGCGCGCGTTCTCGTCGCCCATCTCGCGCGCGAAGCTGACCTCGAGCACATCCGCGATCTGACCCAGATGGCGAAGGGGATCGAGCCGTTGAAGACCCCGCGGCGAGGCCGTGTTTGCTGTGGCTTGTGCGGTCATGGAGCGAGCAACCTGAGCCCCCATTGTACGTAGAGTGCACGGACTGTGCACGACGGGGTTTGGTAAGATACAAGGCGTCAGGTTTCAGGCGTCAGGGGCTCGATGAAACGTCGTCCCGGCGCGGTGCGTGGCTGACGCCTGAAGCCTGATGCCTGAAGCCTGATGCCCGACGCCTTATATTCAAGGAGGACTTATGGCCCTAGTGTTTTCCGCCATCGCGGCCGGCGGTCTGGTCGGCGCGGCGAACCAGTATGCGTGTTTGCTGGTCGTGGCCATCGCGGCGCGCACCGGGCTGGTGACCCTGTCGGAGCCGATGGGCTTCATGGGCGACTGGTGGTTCATCGCCGTGGTCGCCGTGCTCTGGCTGATCTCGGTGGCGCCGTCGTTCTCGCAGCATCTGGCGCCGGGCGTCATGCACGTCGTCAACTGGCTGACCCACTTCGTCAATGGCTTTGTCGTGCCGGTGTCGTCGGCCCTGATCGGCCTGGCGGCGGCCGGTGTCATCCTAAACCTCGATCCCAATTTCAAGCATCTGTACGAAACCCTTCAGATCTTCTCAACCAACGGCGGGCTCACCGGCGACGGTGTGGCGGTCGCGGGTGGCAGCGCTGCGGCGGCCGTCGCGCTGACCGCCGTGAAGGGGCTTGCCAAGCCCATGATCAGCACCGGCACGGGCACGGCCGGATCGGTGTCGGCCCCGGCCTTCACAATCGCCGAGAACATCGCCGCCGTTGTGCTGATGGGCCTCGTGTACGGCCTGTCGCAGATCGATCCACGGCTCCTGATCGGGCTGGCGGTCATCGTCGGCCTCTTCACGCTGGCGCTCCTGGCCTATGGCCTGTACCAGCTCTACCGGCTGAAGAAGGGCATCGGGCGGCTGATGGCGCTCGCGCAGCGTGACCCGCGGGCGGGCCTGGCTGTGGCGGCCGATTTCGGCGTATGGGGCATTGGCTGGCTCGCCTACGGACACTATGGCCGCGCCGTCATCTCGCTGTGCGCCTGGGGGCTGTGGCTGGCCCTCTTCGTGGCCGCGCAGACCGGCGTGACAGCCCTGCTGGCGGTGGCGCCGCCGCTGATCCCGCTTGGGATCGTGGTGGTCAACGTCGCGCTGCTGGGCGTGTTCTTCCTCGTCGGTTCCGCGTCGGCGCGTTCGCTGATGCGCGAAGTCGAGCGCGCTACGATGCTGCCCGCCATGGCCGCGTCGGCCTGAGCGGCGCTCCCCGAACCGCTTCCATGGCCGAGCGATTGACGTCCGGACAGTTTATGGCCGCGCTACCGGAGACGGTGCGCGGCCATGTCGTTCCCGCCTGGCGCGGCTTTCGCAGCCAGCATCGGGCCTGGTTGTGCCAGCTGTACTTCGCCGATCCGACGGTGCACTACGAAGTCTGGAACATGGGCGAGCGGCGCGGCAGGCTCGAGGTGGGCCTGCACTTCGAGAGCCGCGACAAAGAGCGCAACCATCGACTGATGCAACAGATGTCGATGGCGATGGTCGGCGTCAAGGCGACCCTCGGCGACGAGTGGGAGTGCGAAACCTGGGACCGGGGCTGGACCAAGGTGTACACCACGGTGCCCTACGAACCTTTTTCGCGGACCTATCTCGATCGCGTCGCGCGCGAACTCGCCCGCGCTATCGAGGTGCTGCAGCCCTTGCTCGAGCGCGCCCGTTAGCGGCCCGATTTTGAGTGGAACGAATCTATAAAAAGAGCGAGCCCCGACCAGGCTCGCGTTGTTTTTTTTGCGATTGTGCGATTTGGTTTGGGAGTAACCCATACAAAGAATTTTTAAGGAACGCGCCTGTTGACTCTCGGATGAACGGGCGTAGAGTCCGGGCATACCGAAAAGCCTCACGAGGCATTCGGCTGATCCAACCAAACGTTGCAGCCGAGACAGGCTGGCGACGCAAACCGGCGGAACCGCCCGACGCGTTCTTCGAAACGCTTGCATCGGGAATTGATGCCCTCACAACCTGCCGGCACCGCATCGTCGTTCTGGGTCGGTTGTCTCGTTGCGCGGCCAGTGCGGATCAGCAAGTACGTCGTCTCGTGGGGCTTTTCTTCGTCTATCGCCGAGAGCGGCAGTGCACCGCTCTCGTTTTGCGTCCGGCAGCCGTGGTAGAGTGCCGGCATGTCGACCTCTCCTGAACCCTCCCCGGGCCGAACGACCGACCTGCTTGTCGCGATCGGCTACATCCTCGG
>CAYZRP010000099.1:0-2227 GCA_964480865.1 uncultured Anaerolineales bacterium
GACAATCCCGCAAGAGCTGTGCGAAGCTCCGCGTGATGTCGGTGCCCAACAGGCTGCTGAAGACGTTGATGATCTTCCTCACTGCCGACGGTCGTTGCCTGTCCGGTTGAAACTTATCAAAGACGACAAGTCGACCGCCTGGCTTGAGGGCCTGTAAGGCCATTCGCAGGCAGGCGTTCCCATCGGGCACGACCGTCAGAATGAGGTTCAGGATGGCGGTGTCGAACACGTTATCCCGGGTCAAGAGGTTCTGGACATCGCCACGGACTAACTCGATTTGGGCCGGGCAACTTCGCAAAATGCGCGCAGCCCTGGCCAGCATGTCCGGGCTGAGGTCGATCCCAACAGCCGTCACACCCGTCGGCAGGAGGCGCAGATCAGCGCCTGTGCCGACCCCCACCACGCAGACGCTCTCGCCTGGCCGTAGAGCGAGTTGTTGATGCGCAAGCTGCCGCCCCCTCCGGAAGACCGGCCCCAGCACCGTGTCGTATACGGGCGACCAGAGTCGATAGATCAGTTTGTTCCAACGATTCGATGTGGTCATGGCGTCCTCTCACACCCGAGCCATCGTCCTGTGGAAGAGGCGCTACGTCAATCAGGGCGTCCTTGGTTCGTGGATGTAAGCTCGCCTGGCTCACCGTGGGACGAGGTCTGCGTCGGTCTGTCCTGCGCAGGCTGCATTCAGTGAAGAAGGCAGGTGACCGGTCAGGCGCTGTATGGCGCGACCATCAAATGGGAGCTCTTTCGTCCTTGCGATCGAGGCCGGTATCCGCATGAGATGCCGGATCTTCCTGGGCTTCGAGGTGCGTGAAGACTGTCGTGCTCGGAAGCGCCGTGCGAATGTCGGATTCCATTCGTTCAAGCAACTGATGGCCCGCCAGGACCGTCCAGGTGCCCGGGACAAGGACATGGAACGATACGAACCGGCGGGACCCGGCCAGCCGGGTGCGGAGCGCGTGATAGTTCACGCCCTCCTTCAGGTGAGGCGTCAACGCGGCGGTAACGATCTTGAGCTCGTCGTCCGGCAGAACGGTGTCCATCAGACCCGCTACTGCCTTGCGCACGATGCCCACCCCCGCAAAGACGATATTGGCAGCCACAGCGATCGCAACCAGCGAGTCGAGAGGCAGCCAACCAGTCGCTGCAACCGCCCCCACGCCCACCAACACCCCGGCGGATGTCCAGACATCGGTCATCAGGTGGTGAGCGCTGGCTTCCAGGGTGACTGAGTCGTGTTGACGACTGGCGCGCAGGAGGATCTGGGCGACGCCAAAGTTGACCAGCGAAGCCACGACCGATACGGCAAGACCCAGCCCGATTTGCTCGAGCGGCTGCGGATTGATGAGGCGTTCGATGGCCGTCCACGCAATGCTGACGGCGGCGATCAGGATCAGGGTGCCCTCTGTGCCGCTTGAAAAATACTCTGCTTTGCTGTGTCCGAAGGCGTGTTCCTCATCGGCCGGGCGCGCGGCAATCGTCAGCATCGCGAGCGCCATCAGCGCGCCGATCAGGTTGACGATCGACTCGAGCGCATCCGAGAGCAGGCCAACCGAGCCCGTCAGCCAGAAGGCGACAGCCTTAAGGCCAATGGTGAAGACTGCCGCACCAATGGAGATCCACGCATACCGTGTCAAAGAGGCTCGCGACGAAGTTTCAGTTATCGATTTGCTCATCAGTTGCTTTCAAAAGGCAAGGCATCAAGGCCTGACCCGACGTATGACTGGTCGGCGATCGGCTCGTCTGGCACGGACAGAAGCCGGCCCTTGTCCGTCAGTTGTTGCTGATTCGGACACAGATCGGATATCCTGCTCGTGTGATCTACCCTAGAAGGGCAGTTCGAACTTCGGTTGGATTGGCCTCGCTCAAGCACTTCGGTATAGACAGGATGATACCCCGCCTCGAAGACGAGCCGGGGTGATCGTCGTTTGGGCTCGGTAACGGTGCCCGGCCTGCAAGCCATTCCTGTCTCGAGCCTGTCATCTGAATATGGAGGATTGTCTGGCCCGAACCGGTGTCATCAGATTCGCGCGTCCCGAACGCGATCACAATCCGCAAGACCTGGGCAATCCGTGGCCAGACTCCCTCCCCCTTCGCTCTCTCGTGCGCACGATCGATGGTGGAAGGGCAGGGAAATCGTATTAGGACGTGGCTTCATCGCCTCAGTTGAAGAAGTGCCGAGAGAACGAGGGGTGGCATGGGCCGAGGCTTTGCCCCGGCCCATGCCACC
>CAYZRP010000099.1:2237-26674 GCA_964480865.1 uncultured Anaerolineales bacterium
TACTTTGTCCCCAGAGCCGGTGGGGTGGCTTGGGCGGCGGCGTCGCCCCGCCCAAGCCCACCCCTCGTTCTCTCGGAAGAATCAGATCAGGCATTTCTAGTGCGATAGCCCTGATCGGAAGGGTGAGGAGCCGATGTTGTGGTATGATGGAGAGTAATCAGCACGTGATTTGCGTGGCTTAAGCCGCCAAACCGCAATTGGTTTGGCGGCTTTTTTTTCCGGCCCGGCCGGAGCAAGGATCTGAGAATGGAAACGCGACTGTATGTTGGCAACTTGGCCTATTCGACCTCTGAGGCCGATTTGCGCACCTTGTTCGCCCAGGCCGGCACGGTGACCGACGTGGCGTTGATCAAGGACCGCGATAGCGGTCAAAGCAAGGGCTTCGGCTTCGTGACCATGAGCAGCCAGGCCGAGACTCAACAGGCCATCAACATGTTCAATGGCAAGGAAATCGCCGGTCGTCCGATCACGGTCAACATCGCCAAGCCCCGCGAAGAACGTGGCGGCGCGGGTGGTTTCGGCGGTGGTGGGCAGCGTGGTGGGAAGCGTGGTGGCGGCGGCAATCGCCGCTTCTAAGCCTGTCTAGTTGAATGCCGGACGGTCGCCGGGGCGTGGGGAAACCCTCATCCGGCGACCGTCTCACATCTCCGGCGCGACTCGCGGCTCAAGCGGCTTCTGGGACGGGAACACGACAACGGAAGCACCATCCCCCTTCATTGTTAGGAGGCGCTATGCGGTACCAGGTCGACGATCGCGTTGTACACATCCATCATGGAGTGGGGCGGGTGGTAGGGCTGGTGAACAGCAGCTTCTCCGGCGCCGAATCCAAGCTGTATTACGAGATCTCCGTTGGCCAAAGCACCGTTTGGGTGCCCGTCCAACAAACATCCTCCAATGAGCTGCGGGCTCTGACTCACAAGCGCGAACTCGAGCACTATCGGAAAGTGCTACGCAGTCAGCCTACACGGCTTTCAACCGATCATCGTCAACGTCGCGTCGATCTCGTCGAGTTGATGAAGACGGGCACCTTTGAGAACCTTTGCATTGTCGTCCGTGATCTGACCGCCCAAAGCCAGATCAAGTCGCTCAATGACGTCGACTCGCTGACCCTGCGTCAGGCGCACTCGAACCTTACACGCGAGTGGGCTGCATCCGAAGACATCTCGCTCGTCGACGCCACTCGACAGGTCGCGGCCTTGCTTCACGAACGCGTTGCACCAGTGTCGGCACCCGCCGCAGCCAGCGCGCCCTGAGGCGCATGTTTCGTGGCGCCATGTGAGATCGGTTCAGCTGCGAAGTCAGCGCGCGACCCGGGCGACTGGATGTAGCCCAAACCCTCTCCGCCACCCGGTCACGGTCGAGTTGTTCTCCAACCGATCCAGCATTGACCCGGCTTCAATTCGATAGAGTTCAGGAGCCCCCTGACTCGGCGTGTTGTTTCAACGCCCGAGCGTGGCGCTGAAAGCCTTCCTCGACATTCGCCAGCGGAAGAAAGCGCGCCAGCGGGCCGTGAAACGTCTCGCGCGTGGAATAGTGAGTCGCCGCCTCGCCGACCTTCTGCAAGAGATGTTGCTCACGCGTTGCCCGCACCAGACCGACCCTCGCCAGCCCACTGGAGTATCGGTACGCAAGCATGGCGGACGTCGGCGCCTGACTCGTATGTGTTGGCGGCGCGAGGTGCGTCGTGGTTTCCCATGACTCCGCAGTCGTTCCGTCGGCCCACCTGACGCGCAACAGAAAACGAGAACCGACGCTCAATTCTTCGGGCGCATTCACCACGTCATAGATGAATGGGTTCCAATCGCGATAGCGACTCAGTTCGATGATGACCGACCAGACTCTCTCTATCGGAGCCCAGATCGTGATCGAGGCCTGGGCTATTCGCTGTGTCATTCGACTTTCCTTGCGGGCAGCCCGACTCCCTCGGCGTTGTTCACCGGCGGGAGCCTCTCCCCATTTGATCTGGACCATATCCCCGATTGGAGACGTCTGGTTGGGCGTTCCCTCGTGACGTATATGAGGGCACCGCTGATTGAACACCGGTTAAGGCTTTTCACCAAATGCCCATAGCAGGACCATCCTGTTCACGTTGACTTCAGTGCCTGGACAATGCGACACGCGGGGAGGGCCGTGTTGGTCTTCTTGTTTGCGGCCTGTAAACAGACTCGGTGATGTATCTGGCTGCCATTCTCACCCAAACGGGTATTTCTGGACTGAAATTATCCGATATCCTGTGTCCTGACGGACGACTGCCTCACAACCTCATTTGCTCCTTCAGGCCAGGACGCCTGCTCACCCTTCGTGAGTTGGCGTCCGTTGCTTTATCGGCCCTGTGCCCCGATGCACACGAGCAATCAGGAGGTGTTGTCATGAGTCGTCACATTGTTTCGCATGTGTTGAAATGGACACGCTGGGTCGCTGTGCCTGCTCTGGCCGCCGTGGCTCTGGCCGTGTTCGTGTCCCCGGCTCTCGCCGCCGATCCGGATCCTGCCGCTGAAGCCCTGCGGGGTGTCAACACCAGCTGGGTGTTGATCGCGGCCTTCCTTGTGTTCTTCATGCAGGCGGGTTTTGCCTTCGTCGAGGCGGGCCTGACCCGCGCGAAGAACACGGTCAATATCCTGTTCAAGAACCTGATCGACTTCGTCTTTGCCACGCTGGCCTTCTGGGCCATCGGCTATGCCTTCATGTTCGGCTCGACGGCCGGCGGCCTGATCGGCACGACCGGCTTCTTGTTGGATCCGACGGGCGCCGAGGACGTGTTCGGCCTGCCCGTGATGGCCTTCTGGCTGTTCCAGCTGGTCTTCGCTGGCACCGCCGCCACGATCGTGTCAGGCGCCATGGCCGAGCGCACCCAGTTCGTGTCGTACCTCGTGTACAGCGCCGTGATCTCGGGCTTCATCTATCCGATCGCCGGCCACTGGCTGTGGGGCGGCGGCTGGCTCGCGACGCTGGGCGACCTTGGCTTCACCAATGGCGCCAGCTTCCGTGACTTCGCCGGCTCGACGATCGTGCACAGCGTCGGCGGCTGGCTCGCCCTGATCGGCGCCTTGATGCTCGGACCGCGCATCGGGCGCTTCGCCAAGGACGGGTCGCCGAAGGTCATCCCCGGCCACTCGATCTCGCTCGCAACCCTGGGCGTCTTCATCCTCTGGCTGGGCTGGTTCGGCTTCAACCCCGGCAGCCAGCTGGCCGCGACCGGCGCGAACGCCGACGCCATCTCGCTGGTGGCCGCCAACACCAACATCGCGGCTGCGGGCGGCGCGTTGGCAGCCATGATCACGGCCTGGATCATCACCAAGAAACCCGATCTCGGCCAGACCCTCAACGGCGTCCTCGCCGGCCTCGTGGCCATCACCGCCCCGTGCGCGTGGGTCACCCCGGCCGCGTCGATCATCATCGGCGCCGTCGGCGGCGTCATCGTCGTGCTCGGCGCGATCGCGCTCGAGCGCGCGAAGATCGACGACCCGGTCAGCGCCGTGCCCGTCCACCTGATGAACGGCGTGTGGGGCACACTGGCGGTCGGCCTCTTCGCCACCGACACCGGCCTGTTCGCCACCGGCGACGCCGGCCAGTTGATCGCCCAGATCGTGGGCGTCCTGGCCTTCGGCGCGTGGTGCGCGGTCACGGGCTTCGCGCTCTTCGCCGGCATTAAGGCCACCGTCGGCCTGCGGGTCAGCCGCGAGGAAGAGCTCAAGGGCCTCGACCACCACGAGCACGGTGCCGAGGCTTACCCCGGCGATGTCCTCGGTGACCTGGCCCCCATGGGCGGTGCCGCCGACTGAACTCCGCCGCAGCGCAGGCCGGCGTGTCACGCGCGCTGTCTGCGCTGGAACCGCAACCCTCGCAGAGGCACGGGAGCAGATCAGCGCTCCTATGCCTCTGCCTTCGTGTTTCCTTAATATGAAGGCGGCACGGTTCCAGAGGAATTGCCGGTGTTCATTGAGGCTGTCGCGAACCTGATATCGCGCTGACGCGGGTCCGCTGGGGTTGTCCTCACTGAAACGCGATGGTAAATGTATGGGCGAGGTCGGCCCGTTGAGGGCTGGTCCACATCCCCGACTCGGTCTGTCGATCGGGCAGCAAGACGCGCCGGGCCCGATGTTCTCATCCCCGGCCACGGCGTCCGCCTCGGACGAGCGGACGCGTGACCATCGCACCACGACGGTGCCGCGTAGACGAAAGGCAGATTCATGTTGCCTGTGGCGATCGCCCTCGGTTTGCTCCTGGCGTTGCTGGCGCCGGCGCTTCATACCCGCCTACGGCACCGGGCCGGCTGGCTGCTGGCCGCTTATCCCCTTGTCGTGGCCGCGCTGGCGGGGCAGATCCTGACCTCAAGAGAGCCATACGCATCCACGTTCCCATGGGCGCCGGACCTCGGGCTGGCCTTGAGCTTTCGAGCCGACGGGCTGAGCCTGCTCTTTGTGTTGTTGATCTCGGTGATCGGATCGCTTGTGCTGGTCTACGGCAGCGGTTATCTGCGCGGCCATGCGGATCTCGGACGGTTCTACGCCTGGCTGCTGGTGTTCATGGCCGCGATGCTCGGCGTGGTCACGGCCGACAACCTGCTCCTGCTCTTCGTGTTCTGGGAACTGACCAGCCTCAGTTCTTACTTCTTGATCGGGTTCGGCCACGACGGCGCCTCCGCCCGTCGGGCTGCCCTGCAGGCACTGCTGGTCACGGGTGGGGGCGGGCTCGCGCTGTTGGCCGGGCTCGTCCTGCTCGGCTTGAGCGCCGGCACCTTCGAGATCTCGGCCCTGCTCGAACAGGGCGACGGGATCCGGGGCGGGGCGCTTTACGTGCCCGCGACCTGCCTGATCCTCCTGGGCGCCTTCACCAAATCGGCCCAGTTCCCGTTCCACTTCTGGCTGCCCAACGCCATGGAAGCGCCGACGCCGGTCAGCGCCTATCTGCACTCGGCCACGATGGTCAAGGCCGGCATCTATCTCCTGCTGCGGCTCAGCCCGGCCTTGAATGGCACCGACCTGTGGCTGGCCCTGGTCGTCGGCGCCGGCGTCGTCACCCTGCTGGTCGGGGGATTGCTGTCGCTGGCCCAGATCGACCTGAAGCGGCTGCTGGCCTACTCGACGGTGAGCGCGCTCGGGTTGTTGACGTTGCTCATCGGCCTGGGTACCCCCGTGGCCCTCAAGGCTGCCGTGGGTTTTCTGGCCGCGCATGCGGCCTATAAAGGCGCGCTGTTCCTGGTGGCCGGGATCCTGGATCATGAGACCGGCACCCGCGACGTTCGACGGCTCGGCGGTTTGCGTCGGGCGCTGCCGATCACGGCGGCGGCCGGTGGGCTCGCGGCGCTGTCGATGGCCGGCCTGCCGCCTCTGCTGGGTTTCGTCACAAAGGAACTGGCCTATGAGGCCGGCCTGCAGGATGCCTCGGCGCTACCGTTAATGGCGGCCCTGGTCCTCGGCGGCGTGGGCTTCGTGTTCGTGGCCGGCATCGTCGGCGTTGCGCCGTTTTGGAGCGCGCCGGCGGTGGGCCGGGGCGATCCGGAAGGCGTGGGCCCGGCCACGGCCGAGCACGAGGCCGGCGCCGCGCTCTGGCTCGGCCCCGGCGTCCTGGCCGTCTTCGGCCTGCTGGCCGGGTTGTGGGTCGAGCCCTTCGGCGCGCTCGTCCTGGCGCCGGCCGCCTCGGCCGCGATCGGAGAGACGGTGACCCTGAAGCTGGCCCTCTGGCACGGGCTCACGCCGGCCCTCGGGCTCAGCATCCTCACCTTGGCTCTGGGCGCCGGCTTGTTCGTGATTCGGGCGCGGGTCCGGCAGGGCCTGGCCTTCGCGGCCCGGATCCTGGGCGGCGACTTCGGGTTCGATCGGCTGTTGGCCGGGCTTAACGGCCTTGCGTCGCTGCAGACCCGGCTGCTGCAGAACGGCTATCTGCGCTACTACCTGTTGATGATCGTGATCGCCACCATCGCTCTGGTTGGCGGCACGCTGCTCGCAAGGGGCGTGGCCTGGCCGGCTACCGTGTTCGACATCGAGTGGCACGAGGCCGCGCTCGGCGCCTTGATCCTGATCGCGGCCTTCGCGGCGATCCGTTCGCGGTCGCGCCTGAGCGCCGTCGCCGCGCTCGGCGCTGTCGGCTTCGGTGTGTCGCTGATCTACCTGTGGTACGGCGCGCCCGACCTGGCGATGACGCAGTTCCTGATCGAGTCGTTGACCGTCGTCCTGTTCGTCCTGGCCTTCTACCATCTGCCGCACTTCGCCAGGTTGAGTTCAGTGCCGGCGCGCGCGCGCGACGTCGTGATCGCGCTCATGACCGGCGGACTGATGACCGCACTCGTCCTGACCGTGCTGGCCGAGCCGCTGTTCCCGAGCATCTCGGACTATTACGGGCGGGTGGCCGCCGTCGACGCGCACGGCCGGAACGTCGTCAACGTGATCCTGGTTGACTTCCGCGGCCTGGATACGCTGGGCGAGATCACGGTCCTGGGCATCGCGGCCACCGGCGTATTCGCGTTGCTCAAGCTGCACCCGCGCGACCCGCGGGTGGATCCGGCTCGCCGGGCCGGCGAGGACGCGGCGGCTGCAGCTGTGGAAGAGACGGAGGTGGCGCGATGACGTCCCTGATCCTGCAGACGACGGCCCGCTATCTGCTGCCGTTGCTTCTGCTCTTCTCGGTGTTCCTCTTCGGCCGCGGCCACAACGAGCCGGGCGGCGGGTTCGTGGCCGGCCTTGTGGCGGCGGCGCCGTTCGCCCTGTACTCGATCGCGTTTGGCGCCCCGGCCGCGCGTCGCGTGTTGCGAGTCGATCCGCGCGGGTTGATCGGTGTCGGGCTGGCGCTCGGCCTGTTGGCTGGCGTGCTTGGCGCGCTGGCCGGTCAGCCATTCATGACCGGCCTGTGGGGGTATCTGACGCTGCCCGGGCTGGGTCGGATGGATGTGGGCACGCCCGTGCTGTTCGATCTCGGCGTCTATCTCAGCGTCTTTGGGGTGGCGTTGACGATCATCCTGGCGTTGGAGGAGGCTGACTGATGGAGATCGTGCTGGCATTTGTCATCGGCGGACTGTATGCGGCAGCCGTCTACATGCTGTTGCGGCGGAGCCTCGTCAAGATGTTGATCGGGCTGGCCCTGCTCAGTCACGCCGTCAATCTCCTGATTTTTACGGTCGGGCGATTGACGCCCGGCCGCCCGCCGATCATCGGCCCGGGCGCCGAGGACCTCGCCTGGCCCTATGCCGATCCGCTGCCGCAGGCCCTGATCCTGACCTCGATCGTGATCAGCTTTGGCGTCACCGCATTCGCGCTGGCCCTGTCGTACCGCACGTATCGCTCGACGGGCACCGATGACCTCGATGGCTTGCGCGGCTCCGACAACGGTGAGGGGAAGTGAGTCGATGACGACCCTGTTGATCCTCCCAATTGTGATCCCGATGCTGGCCGGCATCCTGACGCTGCTGGTTTACCGGTCGCGCCGGGTGCAGCGGCTGATCAGCCTGGCGGGCTCAGCCGCTCTGGCGTTCGCGGCGATCGGTCTGCTTGTGGCGACGTCGCGGGCCGAGATCCTCGTCGTCCAGATCGGGCTCTGGCCGGCGCCATATGGGATCACGCTGGTGGCCGATCTGCTCAGCGCCATCCTCGTGACGTTGAGCGCCCTGATCGGTCTGGCTGTGGCGGTGTACAGCCTGGCGAGCATCGATACGCGCCGTGAGACGTTCGGCTATCACGCCCTGTACCAGTTCCTGTTGATGGGCGTGTGCGGGGCCTTCCTCACCGGCGATCTCTTCAACCTGTATGTCTGGTTCGAGGTGATGCTGATGGCGTCGTTTGTGCTGATGGCGCTCGGCGCCGAGCGTCGCCAGATGGAGGGCGCCATCAAGTACGTCACCCTCAACCTTGTGTCTTCGGCGCTCTTCCTGGCCGCGCTCGGCCTGCTCTACGGCGCGGCCGGCACGCTCAACATGGCCGACCTCGCGCGCAAGTTCAGCAGCCTGACGATGCCCGATGAGCAGGGGCTGGTCACCACGCTCTCCATGCTCTTCCTGATGGCCTTCGGCATCAAGGCCGGCCTCTTCCCGCTGTTCTTCTGGTTACCGGCGTCGTATCACACGCCGCCGGCCGCCGTCTCGGCCGTCTTCTCTGGGCTGCTGACCAAGGTCGGCGTCTATGCCCTGATCCGGGTCTTCACCCTGATCTTCGGTCACGACGACGACCTGACTCGCACGGTCTTGTTGACGGTGGCGGCCCTGACGATGATCACGGGCGTCATGGGCGCTGTCACTCAATATGACTTCCGCCGGCTGCTGTCGTTTCACATCATCAGCCAGATCGGCTACGCGTTGATGGGCCTCGGCCTCGGCGGCGCGCTGGCGCTGGGCGGGGCGATCTTCTTCCTCTTCCATGTGGCGGTCGCCAAGGCGGCGCTGTTCCTGGTCAGCGGGTTGTCGCGCCAGTTGCATGGCACGTACGATCTCAAGCAGTTGGGCGGCCTCTATCGGTCGCAGCCCTGGCTGGCCCTGCTTTTCCTCGTGCCGGCCCTCTCGCTGGCCGGGCTGCCGCCCCTCTCGGGTTTCTTCGCCAAGCTCAGCCTGGTGAGGGCGGGCCTCGACGCCGGGCAGTACGCGATCGTGGCCGTGGCCCTGGGCGTCAGCCTGCTGACCCTGTTCTCGATGATCAAGATCTGGGTCGAGGCGTTCTGGAAGCCGCTGCCGGCAAGCACACCGACCGTGGCGGTGCCGTTGAGCGGCTGGATCGTGCCGATCGCGGCCCTGGCGCTCGTGTCGGTCGGTCTCGGCGTGGGCGCGGGCCCGGCGTTTGCTCTGGCCTTGCGCGCCGGGACGCAGTTGCTTGATCCGGGCACTTACATCGCCGCTGTGCTGGGGGAGATCCCATGAACTACCTCGTCCTCAACATCGGCCTGGCGCTGGCCTGGACGGCGCTGACGGGCCAGTACAACCCGGCCAATCTCGTCATCGGCGCGATCCTGGGTTACGGCGCCCTGTTTGTGTCGCGCCGCGCGATCGGGCCGTCGAGCTACTTCGTCAAGGTTCGCCAGGTGTTCACGTTCGTCGGCTTCTTCTTCTGGGAATTGGTGTCGGCCAATCTGAGGGTGGCCTTCGACGTCCTGACCCCGGGCTTCGCCATGCGGCCGCGGATCGTGGCTGTGCCGCTCGATGCGCGCACGGACGCCGAGATCACGGCGCTGTCCTACCTGATCTCGCTGACGCCCGGCTCACTCAGTCTCGATGTCTCAAGCGATCGGCGTGTGTTGTTTGTGCATGCCATGTACGCGCAGGATGCCGATGCCTGCCGGCGCGAAATCAAAGAGGGGCTCGAACGCCGGCTGCTGGCCGTGATGCGCGGAGTCAGTCCGCAGGAGGAGGCGCTATGACGACGGTGACAACGATCCTGATCGGCGTTCTCGTGCTCGCCCTGTTTGCAGCCCTGGCGCGCGTGGTGTACGGGCGCGGCCTGCCGACGCGCGTAGTCGCGCTCGATCTCATGGCCACGCTCGCGGTCGGCCTGATCGCGACCTATGCCGTGGCGGCGCGCCAGCCGATCTTCCTCGACGTGGCAGTGGTCGTGGGGCTGATCGCCTTCCTCGGCACCGTGGCGTTCGCGTACTTCGTCGAAAGAGGGGAGTTTCCATGGCTCAGGGGGTAAGCTTTGTCCTCATCGGCATCGGCGCGGTCTTCATGCTTGTGGCCGCGATCGGCGTGCTGCGTATGCCCGACGTGTACATGCGCATGCACAGCAGCACGAAGTCGGCGACGTTCGGCGTGAGCTTTGTGATGGCCGGCGTGGCCCTGTACTTCTGGGACTTCGCGATCGCGGTGCGCGCGCTGGCGGTCGTCGTCTTCTTCTTCATCACGGCCCCGGTGGCCGCGCACCTGATCGCCCGTGCAGCGTATGTCTCGCGTGAGCCGCTCTGGTCGGGCACGCTTGGCGACGAGATGCGCGGCTGCTACGACCCGCAGGGGCGTTACCTCTCAAGCACGCCGCGCGCCAACGCCGATCCGGCGGCCGAATGAACGGGCTCGCCTTGTGGATAGGAGAACGCCTGGGGTAGGATTGAGGGCGGCTTTCCCGGCACGGGGCCACAGACAGGCGTGAGGCGGGGTGCCGACCAGACACCCCGCTTGTTCGTGTTTCTGCCTGTCACATGTTCGACACGTTGGGACGATGGAACAATTCCTTCAGGCCGAGACCTTGATCATCGAGTTGCTGCTGATCGCGGCCCTTGTGGCGATCGCGGTGCAACGTCTGCGTGTGCCTTACACAGTGGCCCTGGTGATCGTCGGGTTGGTTATCACGTTCCAGTCGCCGCTGGCGCTCGACCTCACGCCGGAACTCATCCTCACGATCTTCGTGCCGCCGTTGGTGTTCGAGGCGGCCTTTCAACTCAACCTGGCCGAGATCCGACGGAATCTGGTGGGCATTCTGTTGCTCGCGGTGCCCGGCGTGCTGGTGACCATGCTTCTGGTCGGCGGCATCCTGGCCGGGTCGAACACGTTGAGTTGGCCGATCGCCCTTGTCTTCGGCGCGTTGATCTCGGCCACCGATCCGGTGGCCGTGGTGGCGGTCTTTCGTGTGATTGGCGTCCCCAAACGATTGGCGGTGCTTGTCGAGAGCGAGAGCCTGTTCAACGACGGCACCGCGATCGTGCTCTTCAACCTGGTGCTGGCGATCGCGATCACCGGGCAGTTTGACGCCGTGGCGGGCGTGGTCGATTTCGTGCGAGTGTCGGCCGGTGGCATCGCCGTGGGCGTCGTGTTGGGCTGGCTGACGTCGTACCTGATCGGCCGCGTTGACGACTATCTGATCGAGACCACACTCACGACGGTCCTGGCGTTCGGCGCGTATCTCGTGGCCGAACGACTGGACTTCAGTGGCGTGCTCGCTGTGGTGTCGGCCGGCATCATCGCCGGCAATTTCGGTCCGCAGGGCATGAGCCCGACCACGCGAATCGTCCTCTTCAACTTCTGGGAGTACGTCGCGTTTCTGGCCAATTCGTTGGTCTTCCTGCTCATTGGCCTGCAGGTCAACGTCCCGCTTCTGGCGGCCTCATGGCAACCGGTGCTCTGGGCGATCGTCGCCGTCCTGGTCGCGCGCGTGATCGTGGTTTACGGACTTGGCTGGCTGGCGGGGAAACTGGCCGAACCGATCCCTGTGCCGTGGCAGCATGTGTTGACCTGGGGTGGGCTGCGGGGCGCGATCAGCCTGGCGCTCGCGCTCAGCCTGCCGACGGCCCTGGGCGAGAGCGTGACCCTGCTGCGCACGATGGCGTTCGGCGTGGTGCTCTTCACGCTCCTGGTGCCCGGGTTGACGATGGGAGGATTGATCCGCCGACTGAAGATCGTGACGCGCGGCGTCGGTCAGGTGGAATACGAGATGCGCCACGCCCGTCTGACGGCGTTGCGTGTCGCCGATGCGCGTCTCGATCGACTGCACGCGGAAGGCCTGCTCTCAACACCCACCTGGGAGAACCTCAAGCCGCTCGTGAATCGGGATGCGGCCCAGCTGGCCGACTCGGTGCGCGACGTTTTGGCGACGGATCCGGGTCTCGCGGCCGAGGAACTCGACACCGGCTGGCGCGAACTCATCCGCGCTCAACGAAGCGCGGTGCAGAGTCTTCAGCGCGACGGCGTGATCTCCGAGGATGTCTTTGAAGCGCTCGTGGTTGAACTCGACGCCCGGCTTCAGGAGGGCGTGCCGGAGCTTCGTCCGCAAGCGATCAAGGCCACGCGCACATTGAATGTCACTCTGACAGTCGACTCCGTTCTGTCCGGGCGAGTCGTTCGCGACCTCACGCTGCCGCAGACCGTGCTCCTCGCTTCGGTGCAGCGCGGCGAGGAGATCTTCGTCCCGCATGGCGACACCGAGTTGTGCGCCGGCGATGTCGTGACGGCCCTGTTCCCTGACGAGTATGAGGAAGAAGCCCGCGCGATCCTGTACGCTCATCGGCCGGTTCCTGGGGTCGCTGAGCACAATGGTGGCGAGCCCGAGTCCACCGAGGCGAAGACAGGCTGACTGGCTTAACGCGTTTTGGCCCGACCCGTCCGTCGCTTGCGTGGCAGGTCAAGACCCAACGACACGATCTGCAACACTTCGTCAAAGATCGGCTCCAGACGTGCGGGATCGAGGCGCTCGGCCGACACACTGACGTCAAGAGCTGGATCGAGGCCCAAGCGCTTCATCACCAACGGCCCAAGGCCGCTCATCACACCCGCCAGCACATGGGCCGCGACCTCGACATCGCGCTCCGGGGCGAGCTCTCCGCGGCTCTGGGCCTGCGCCAGGAGCGCCTGCATATGAGCCAGACGCACGCCGGCGTCGTGACCTTCAAGCCGGCGCCGGATCGGTGCGGGCGCCTGATAGGCACGTTGAACGAGTTGCGACTCAAGCGGGTGACGGAGCGCTGCGCGAACCGTGGCGCTCATCTGAGCCCGCAGGAGATCCAGCCAGTGATCACTCGATGGACCGTTGCCAGCGGCCACGGCTTCCTCACGAACCGTCTCGAGCAGCACGTTTTGAGCATGCTCGACCAGGAACACGAACAGGTCGGCCTTGTCATCGAAATACTGATAGAGGCTGCCCTTGGCGATGCCCGCGCGTCCGACAAGTTTCGAAATGGAGGCGCCGGCGTAGTCATGCGCGGCGAACTCCTCGATGGCCAGGCTCAGGAACCTGTCGCGTTTCTCGGCCGGCAGATTCTGGAATGTAGCTTTGGACACGTCGCCTCCGGTCGGGTCAGGCCCCGAGCGTGTTCGTGATCAACGCGACAGCGGTGCCGACCCCGTCTTCGGCCCGGATCTCAACCCCCAGCCCCGCGGCTCGCTGACGAAGGTTCTCGTTTTGTGTGAGGCGATTGAGCGCGGCGGCCAGTCCATCCACACTCAGTTTCTTCTGCGGGATCGGTTCAGGGCCGGCGCCGATTGCCGCCACCCGTGCGCCCCAGAAGGGCTGATCGCCAAAGAACGGACAGATCAGGGTGGGGCGGCCCGCGCGCAGACCGGCGCCGGTCGTCCCCGCGCCGCCATGATGGACCACGGCCGCCACGCGTTCGAAGAGCCAGTCGTGTGGGGCTCCTTCGATGACGAGCACGGATGGATCCTGGGTCTCGAGCCGCAGGCCGTCTCCGCCGCGGGCGACGATCGCGCGCACGCCGGCCTTGTTCACAGCCTCGAGCACCAACTGGCCCATGCGCTCGGGCCGGGTCGAGGGCATGCTCCCGAAGCCGATGTAGACCGGCGCCGGGCCGGCGTCGAGGAAGCGGATCAGTTCGGCCGGGGGTGTCCAACGCTGCGCCTGGTCCAGGAACCAGAAGCCCGTCACATGCGTGTCGGATTTCCAATCGGTCGGCCGTGGGAGCAGGGTCGGCGAGAAGAAGTAGAGTTTGGGCGCGTGCTCGCCGGTGAGTTGGCGAGCGCCCGACACCGGCTTGAGCTTAAGGGTCTCGCGGCGGAAGGCGTTGACCACGCCTTTGAACGAACTCGTCGACAACGAGCTCATCATGCCATAGCTCCAGCGATTGAGCGTGGGGCCAAGCGGGCGGGTCGTCAACAGCGGAGTGGGGAACGCGGTTGTCGGCGAGAAGCCCGGGGCCGCCAGCGCCAGAAAAGCCGGGACGCCGAGCGCCTCGGCCATGTGCGGGCCGGCCATCGCTTTTGGATGGAAGATCACGGCGTCGACACCGTCGCGGGCCACGGCCCACTGATCTTCCACGAAGCGTCGCATCATCGGCATGATCTTGAGTAGCAGGCTCAGCGACTGTCCCCCGGCCAGAGCCTTTCGTCCCGCTGACGAATTGGCCATTTCCATGAAGGGCGCCGTTACCGGGTGGATGGGCAAAGCCTCTGGCGCGAGGTTCCGCCCGAGCTCCGGGCTGGTGACCAGGGTGACGCGGTGCCCGGCGCGTTGCAGGCCCAGGCCCAGGGCAACGTACGGCTGAACGTCGCCGCGCGATCCGAATGTGGTGATCAAGATGTGAGCCATCAAAGCCTCGTGTGACCGACCAGTCATATGACCGACCGGTCACATCATAGCGGGCTTGAGTGGAGATGTAAAGGCCGAGTTGCGACAGAGAGCAACAACCGGGCCCGGCGTGGGTCTCCATCACCGACTGATGAAACGGGGCCGGAGACGCTCACTCCGGCCCGCCCGTCAACCACCCAGACGCCTGCTGTTACCGACGGAGCGTGCGCGGAGGTCGCCCGGAACTGAGCGTGGCTCTCTCAGGCTGTTATCTGCTTGACGTCGGGCCGGCGCGTGACTGTGTTCGGACGCGGTTGCGCTTCGTCTCTGGCGTTGCATCACAACGGACATGCCTCACCGCCACCAAATCGCGAGCTCTTCCTTTCGTCTGGTTCGACACGGCCCAGGACCATCTATCATTGTGATCCAGGCTCGCGCGTCGCTGACACACAATGAAAGCGATCTCGCGGCACTGGCCAACGTCGTGGATACGAAGCGAACTCATCATGCATGAACAGGCACCTCAACCCGATCGCGGTTCCTTCATGGATCAACTCCGAGTTCATCCGATGTTTGAGGGGCTGGATGAGGGCCTCCTCGAAGAGTTGATCGCAGGTGCTATCTGGAGATCCTATGCCATCGGAGAGGTGCTGTTCCTGGAAGGTGAAGCTACCGTTGGGATGAGTTACCTGGCCATCGGATCGCTGAAGATCGTAAAGACTTCACCGGGTGGTCGGGAGCAGGTCTTGCGTTTTGTGGGCCCCGACGAAACGTTCAACGAGATCGCGGGTGTTATCCACCAGGTCAATCCGGCTACAGCCATCGCTCTTGAGCCGTCGACGGTCTGGTACCTTCCTCGCGCTGCCGTGAACGCGTTGTGGCGGGCGCGGCCACAGATGGCGGAGGCGATCATCCACAACCTGGTCGGACGGATCCTTGATCTGGTTGACCTTGTGGCCGACCTCTCCCTCAGGACGGTTACCGGACGCCTGGCTCGACTGCTCCTGGAAGGTGCGGAGGACTCGCTTGTCCGGCGTCCCCAGTGGCTATCCCAGACTCAACTGGCCGCTCGTCTGGGCACCGTCCCGGATGTTGTCCAGCGGGCTCTGCGGGACCTCCAGGCACGCGAAATCGTCGTCCTGGAGGGACGGGCCATTCGGATCCTCAATCGGACTGCCCTCGAGGCTCTGGTGTAGTGGTCGGTCACACGCGATACGGCCCGACTTAAGTCGGCGACACACTTCCTCCGTCACGCTAAATTGAGTCATCGTGCTCGCATGGCACCTGGAGGTGTCCTTGCGGGATTCATCACGCTCTGGGCAGTCGATCGCAGGTCAGCGACTGTCGAGCGTCATGTGAGTCGTTGAGGCGCAACGACGCTGCAGGTAAGGCGTGGAGCCGGTCGATGGCAGACACGCAACCCGATCGTCGTTGCCGACAGTGCTGAGGAGAAAACATGAACGCTGGATCAATTGGTAAGTGGAACATGGCGGTGGGGCTTTGGGGGATGGCCGCATTCATGGTCTATGGATTCGTCCTGATCTACTTCCGCGATTTCGCGCCGGACAAGGAGGCCTGGATTGCGGCCTACAATGTCAGCCCGCACTTTGAAGCCCGACTGGCGCACGTGCACGGCAATCTCATGTCGTTTCTCAACATCGTCTTCGGCTTCATTCTGATCAAGGTCCCTGTGCCGGCCGATCGGGCGAAGTGGGTTTCGTGGCTGGCCCTGGCGGGTCTGTTGATGCCCATTGGGATCCTGGGTGAGGTCTATCTGGGCCTGCCTTTCTATCCCGTATTGGTCGGCGGCCTGTCCATTTTGTTGGCGACAGCCCTTCTGGGATGGTCGCTGGTAGCCGTCAGGTTCAACGCGAGCCGGGCCTGAGATCAAGGGTGGACCATGAACAAAGTGCTCAACAAGTGGCTTCGAAAAACACATCGCTGGCTGGCAGTTCCCACAGCACTCCTGATCCCGATGGCCGTGGTGATCCGGTTCTCCGGGAACCCGGTCTGGCAGGCGTTCTTGAAGTCATTCGAGATGGCTCAGTCTTTATTGATGCTGGTCCTGGCGATCACGGGTGCCTACCTGTTTCTGCTGCCCTACCTCACCCGGTGGCAGCGTCAGAAGACTCGCTCGGCCTGATTCAGTGCGCTTCAGCCAGTAACCGTCAGTTGCTGCCGGGGCCGGTCCGTTGTCGCAACGTTCACCCTCGCGCCATTGGGTGGGCCCAACGCCTTGCACGTCCTCGGAACGAGAGACGGAACAGACCCGCGCTGAGCAGCGCGGGTCTGTTCCGTCTCTCGTTCTGTCGGTTGTCAATCGACTACGGGCGTCCGTTGCCGGGCTGCGCGGTCGGACCGCCATTGTGATCGCCAGACGGAGTCACCGATGCATTGCCCGGTCCGGTGCCGTAGGAGTTTCCGTCCTGTTCGGGCGTGCAACTCGTCTGCGGCGCGGACGTGGCCACCGGATCGGTGTTCGTCAGTGGCGTGGCCGTGGCCTGCGGCCCGGGGCCGTAGCCGCCGGGGTCGGTGACCTGTGTCGGATTCGGCGTAACTTGCGGTTGGCCGCCCTGGCCGTTGCCATTCGATCCGCCGTTTGACGGTCCGGGTCCATACCCGCCGGCATCCACGGTCGACTGTGTAGCCAGCGGGCCGGCGCCAGGCGTCACGTTGGGATTGCGCGGGCCATCGCCGTAGCTGTTGCCATCCTGCTCGGGTGTGCACACCACAAGCCCATCCTGGCAGGTGCCATCGCCCGGACCATAGGAGTGCCCGGCGCCCAACGGCGTCGAGGTGGGTTGGCTGGTGGCTGGCGCCTCACTCGAGGCCGCCTCAGTCGGTGTGGGCGCCGGCAGTTGCCCGGCGCGGACGTGTTGACGGAACTGGCCGGGATCATCCGCACCGATCTGCGCCATCGTTTGCAGTCGCGTCAACGCGGCCTCGACGCCCGACAGGTTCTGATCACTGGGCGCGAGCGCCCGCAGTTGGGCGATGGCCTGAAGCTGAGCCTGGCTGCGTTCACGGATCTGCACGGAGGCTGTGGCCAGCGCCGCATCACCCAGCTCAGACGCGGCTTCGAGGGCCGTGTTCACATGGCTCTGCAGCCGCGTCTGCAACTCGACCGGGACCGCACGGTTCGCCTGGACGAGTTGGGCCATCTCCTGAGTGCGCACCTGGACCAGGTTGAGGGCCAGGACGAGTCGCTCCTGAGGATCCTGGCTCAGCCCAAGCCGCAGGTCCTCGGTGGCCAGCTTGACTCCGTACAAGGGTTCATCGGGTTGGCTGCTCTGCGCCGCGTAGGCTGTGACGCCGGCCCCGCTGAAGGTCAGAGTCAACATGAGCGCGATCGTCGCGAGAACGTTCATGGGTGTCATCTCCTTACGGAAGAGAATGTGCTTCCAATCAGGGAGACGTGTCGGCGGCGCTGAGGATACGGGCACGGATCGGGCTTCGTTGAGAAATGCGGCCAGTCCCTTGGCCATCGCCTCGGGCGCGCGTGGCGGAACCTGTGCCAATGGATCCAGCGCAGCGAGCGTGGCTAACCAGGGGCGCACCTCGTCATCGATCGGTCGACCCTTGCGCAGGCTCACATCGATTCGGTCTGTGAGGTCGTTCATGCCAGCACCTCCTCCGGCCCCAATCCTTCACGCATCAGCGCGCGGCGCATGGCCTCGAGGCCGCGATGTTGCAGCGACTTGATCGTGCCGACGCTCTTTCCCAGCGCGATGGCCACCTCTTCATTGGAGAGGCCCTCGAAGTACTTCAACGTGATCACAAACCGCTGGTCTGGTGTCAGACCCAGGAGGAGCGCACGCGCCCGGGCCTCGCGACGCCGTTGGTCGCTGCCCTCTTCGAGCCCTGCGTCGACCGGGACGTCGTCGTCGAGTGAGATCACGACGGGTGGTCGGCGCCGATAGCGGTCTGTGATCAGGTTGTGCAGGATCGCGAAAAGGTAACCGGAGGTGTGCCGGCCCGGGCCGGCGTTGTGGCGCAGGGCCGCCAGGAGTCGATGGAACGTCTCGGCCACGAGTTCCTCGGCCTCGACAGGGTCGCCCACCAGACGCCAGGCGTGTCGATACAATCGCGGACTGAGCTCCGTGTAGAGGTGGGTCAGGGCACGCTCATCCCCGACCCATGGGCCACAACCAACCGGGATCGCCTCTGCGCGCATCTCTTTCTATTCCTGAAGACGCAGTTGCCTCGCTCGAGATACGGCCTGGCAACAATTCGGCGCGAGGTCTGTCGCGGCCAATGGGCGCCGTCGAACGTGCCGGGTCATTGTCCGGCGCGTTCGGTCAACAAGGCGATGACGGTGTCAAACAGCAGGGTCTTGGCCTCCTGTCCGGCCCCAGACCCGGTGGGCGTGCCCAGGGCCTCGGCGGCTGTGCGCGTGGCCTCCTTGTCCTCGGGAGACACGCCACTGCCTGAGCCAGGGACTTTGGTGACCCCGGGGACGGGTGTGGCGAGCACGAGGCCATGTTCGGCATAGAATTCGCTGAGCATGACGTTCGTGACCTCCTGGTCCGCGATCGCCTGGAGTTGTTCGGGCGAGAGCGCAGCAACGATCTGATCCTGCACGGCGGTGAGCTCTTCGGGCGCTGTCGTCGTCGACCCGCTCAAGGCCGCGAGCCCCTGCCAGAGCGGCAGAAGCGCCTGCGCCTGTGCGGGCGTCACGGCCTGGGGCGTGCCCTCGAGCTGCAACGTGCCGTAGGCTAACTGGTTGCGCAGGCTGGCGGCATCGGCGTATTCGAGGGTCAACGACCCGGCCGTCTCGGCCATGGCCGCCGATTCGGTCGGCGCCGCTTGAGGGGCCGACGCGGAACAGGCCGTCACAAGAACCGCACCTGCCACCAATGCCAACACACGATGAGTGAGGACTTTGTTCATTGCTGAATCTCTTCTTGGAGAATGCGTCACGAGATCCGACTGTTGAGATAGTCGATCACGGCATCGATCAGCGCCGTCGACGCGCCGCCGGACGAGCCGGTCGCGGTGCGACCCTGCTCGGCCTGACGTGTCGCGCGAGCCTCAGGCGAAAGCCCCTGGCCGGAGCCCGTTTCGCCGCTGCCGGAGCCGAGCGTGATGCCGTTGGCCTGTGCCCAGTCCTGCATGTTGGTCTGGGTGAGTTGCTGTTCGCGAATGGCCGAGAGTTGATCGGCGTTCAACGTGCCTTCGATCTGACTCAGGAGCGCGTTCACTTCGGTCTGCGACGCGCCGCCGGTCTGATTGGTGGCCCGCACCGCCTGCCACAGTGGGAGCAATGTGGCCGCCTGTTCGGCGTCGACGGCGACGGCCGTGTCGGCCAGGTTGAGCGTGCCCAGCGCCAGTTGATTGCGGGCGGAGAGCGCGTTCTCGTAGCTCACGTCGAGGTTGGCGCTGACGTAGGTGGAGCCGGCCACCGGCGCCGGAGTGGTCGGGGCCGTGCAGGCGCTCAGAAGCGCAGCCAGCACGAGAGTCGAGACAAGCCAGTGTTTGAATGTCATGGAGGTATTCCTCGTCAGTAGTTTCAGTCGCGCCGCAGCGCGTCGATGGGATCCAGCGCCGCAGCGCGCGTCGCCGGGTAATAGCCGAAGAAGATGCCGACCGCGGCGGCCGCGCCGAAGGCCAGCGGGATCGACGCCGGCACGATCTCGGTCTGCATCGTGCCGAACTCGCCCATCAGCCAGGCGCCGCCCACGCCCAGGGCCACGCCGACCAGGCCGCCGACCAGGCTGAGGATGATGGCCTCGATCAGGAACTGCAGCAGCACATCGGCGGGTCGGGCGCCGAGGGCCTGGCGCAGGCCGATCTCGCGTGTCCGCTCGGTGACCGAGACCAGCATGATGTTCATAATCCCGATCCCGCCGACGATCAGCGAGACCCCGGCGACCCAGGCCAGCAGATCGCGGAAGGCTGCGGTCGTGGCCTCTTGCGTGGCGATGATGTCTTGCTGGGTCTGCACCGAGAAGTCGGGCTTGGCCGGGTCGACGTCGTGGCGTTCGGCGAGGATGGCCGTGATCTGGGTGATGACGCTGTCGATCCGCTCGGGGCTCTCGGCTTTCACGTAGATCGTGCGAACGCGGTCGCCGCCAAGCGACGTGCTCGGCATCAGTTTGTCGAGGACGATGCTGATCGGCAGGTAGACGCGCCCGTCGTAGTCGACGTCGGCGACCATGCCCTTCTCGGCCATGACGCCGATCACCGTGGTCTTGACGCTGCCGACCGTGACTGTCTGGCCGATCGGGCTCTCGCTTCCGAACAGATCGGTCGCCAGGCCGGCGCCCAGCACAGCGACCTTTGCTCCCCGGTCGTCTTCGTCGCTTGTGAAGTAGCGGCCATCCGCGACGGCGTAATCGCGTACGTCGGGGAAGTCGGCCGTCGTCCCGATCACGTCGATGGCTTCGAGCGTGACGCCGCCGGCCTTGACGTTCTGGGCCGCGGGCGCCTGTTCGGCCGAGACACCGCTGATGCCGACCACGGTCTCGGCCAGCACCGTCGCGTCTTCGAGCAGCAGCGTTCGCGACGCCCCGGGCACGCCACGCATGGGCGAGACGATGATCAGGTTCGCGCCGAGCGAGTTGATCTGCGCAGCGATGGCGGCCTCGGTGCCGGCGCTGATGGCGAGCATGATGATGACCGAGGCCACGCCGATGATCACGCCGAGCGTGGTCAGGAACGAGCGGACCTTGTTGAGGGTCAGGCCCTCCCAGGCCGTGGCGAAGATGCGTCGCGTCTTCATGCCGGCTCTCCTCCGACCAGCGCGCGTTCGAGGCACGGGCTGTGCGCGGCCGGGCCCGAGGCCAGGACGCGGCCGTCCTTGACGCAGAGCACGCGCTCGGCGTGGGCGGCGATGTCGGGTTCATGTGTCACCATGACGATGGTGACGCCCTTGTGATGTAGTTCATGCAACAGATCCATGATCTCGACGCTGGCGCGCGAGTCGAGATTGCCGGTTGGCTCATCGGCCAGGAGCAGGGGCGGGCGGTTGACCAGGGCGCGCGCGATGGCCACGCGTTGTTGCTGGCCGCCCGAGAGCTGGTTCGGCCGGTGGTGCAACCGCGCGCCAAGCCCGACCGACTCGAGCGCGGCGCGCGCACGGCTCTCGGCCTCCCCATCGGAGAGATCGGCCGCCGCGTTGTAGAGCATCGGCAGCGCCACGTTGCGCAGCGCCGACAGACGCGGCAGCAGGTTGAAGGATTGGAAGACGAACCCGATCTTCTGGTTGCGGACCTCGGCCAGTTCGTCCTTGCTCAGGCCGCTGACATCGCGGCCGTCGAGGATGTAGGCGCCGGCGGTCGGGCGGTCGAGGCAGCCGAGGATGTTCATCAGCGTCGATTTGCCCGAGCCGGACGGCCCCATCACCGCCACGAACTCGCCACGCGCGACACCGGCGTTCAGGCCGTCCAGCGCGCGCACCTCCGACTCGTCCTCGCCGTAGACCTTCTGCAGGTCGCGGACGTCGATCAACAACGGGTGATCCATGGCGGCCTCGCTCACTTCGTCTCGATCGTGCCGGTGCTGACCACATCGCCGGCCTGCAGACCCGACAAGATCTCGGCGTTGGCGAAGTCCTTCAGCCCGACGGTCACCGGCGTGAGCTTGAGTTCGCCATCGGCCTGGACCACGAACACGGCGTAGCTGCCGGGGGTCAGTTCGCGCAGGGCCTGGACGGGCACGAGCAGCGCGTCCCTGGCTTCGCCGGCCACGATCTCGACCTCGGCCGTCAGCCCGGAGGCCAGAGTCAGCACGCCGTCAGGGGTATCGAGGCTGGCCCAGGCCTGCACGGCGGGCGAGCCGTCGACGCTCACCAGCGCCGGGTCGATGCGGAGGACGTCGCCGCTGACCGGCACATCCGGCGCGGCCTCGAACGTCACCTGCACTGGATACCCGACCGCGAGATTCCCGAGATCGCTCTCCTCGACATAGAACCTCACCAGCGGTTCGTCGAGCGCGGCCAGGCTCACGATCGCGCTCGTGCCGACGGCCTCGCCGACCGAGGCCGAGACCGCAGTGACGGTGCCCGCGACCGGCGCGATGAGCACGGCGTTGTCGAGCGCGAGGCGGGCCGATTCGACGGCCAGGGTCGCCTGCGCCACCTGAGCGCGAGCGCTGTCGAGCGTCGAGGACGCGCCGTCAGGCAGCGCCTCGCCCTGAAGTTCTGCCAGCCAGGCCTGGGCCTCGGCCAGATCGGCCTGCGCGACCTGCACCTGCGCCTGCGCCAGGGCGACATCCGCCGACGGCGGTTGGTAGTGAGTCACATAGTCGTAGTTGGCCTGAGCGGTTTCGAGCGCGGCGGCGGCGTCGGTGACGGTCTTCTCCTGGTTCGAGGTAGCCACCTGCAACGCGAGGCGCGCGGCCTCGAGGTCGGCCTGCGCCAGGGCCAGAGTCGCCTGTGCGGCGACGGCCTTCTCAGAGCCTTCGCCGTACCAGCGGATGGCGTCGTTGAGCTTGCCCTGGGCGAGCTCGACCGCGTACTCGGCGTTGGCCACGGCCTGCTCCTGAGAGCGCGACCCCGTGGTGACCAGCTGCGCGTTGGCCACGGCGGTGTCGTAGGCGCGCTGGGCATCGTCGAGCGTGGTGGCGTAATAGTCGACGTCGGGCTGGTTGAGCCCGGTCAGGGCGTCCTCGGCGTCGTCGAGCGCGGCCTGCTTCGTGACGACCGCGAGCTGGGCGTCCGCCAGGGCGGCCGGCCCGGTCAGTCGTGTCAGGGCCTGTTCGGCCGTGGCCAGGTTGAGCTCGGCCTGCTGGAGTTGCAGTTGCAGGGCACGGTCGTCGAGCCGGGCGAGCACGGCGCCGGCCTCGACTTTCTCGCCGACGATGGCCGACACCTCGGTGAGCACCCCGGCGGAACGAAAGCCGAGTTCGAGCTCGACTGACGGCATGAGCGTGCCGGCGCCGGACGCTGTGATGACGAGATCGCCGGTGCGCACGCGCGCGGTTTGTAGCGCAGGCTCGTCTTCGGCGGCGGCCGGCTGGCCCCACTGGCGATAGGCGAAGAAGGCGCCGGCTCCAAGAAGCACGAGGGCCGACACCGGGATCCATAGACGACGCATTTGTTTCTGAGACATCACTCGTTAACCTCCCCTTGTCAGATTCGACTATGACGGGATCGTGTGGAGATCCGGTGGAATTCTCTTGAACGTGCTGCTCAAATTCGCGTAAAGGCCGACCAGCCGCTCCAACGGTGGCCAGGTAGGCACTGATGCTGTGCCGAAACAGAACCACCCCGGATCTCAGATCCGGGGTGGTTGCGCAATGGTGATGAGATGGGCGACTTACGGTCGGCGACCGCCGCCCTGTCCGCCGTTCCCGCCACGCACGCCGGAGCTCGTGCCGGTGCCGGCGCTGGCTCCATTCCCCTGGCCGGTCGAGCCACTCAGGATGGCCGTGTAGTTCTCGGCATCGAGCACCTGGGGCGCGTACGACGTCCCCGTCTGAGCCTCGTAGCCGCGGACGAAGGCGCGCAGATGGCTCTCGGAGCCGGAGCGCAGGTTGGCGTACACGGCCAGGATGTCGGCCTGATCGGTCTGCGCCATCCGCTCGTCGAGGTCCGCGATGTCGACCTCTTCGATCAGGGCGCCCACGGCCAGGGCGTCCACGGCCGATTGCGAGCCGCGCGCCACAAGGTCGTTGTAGAGGGATTGCAGCTCGCTGTTGACGAAGACGCCGGGTTCGGTCGCCGTCGTGTCGACCACGCCGTAGCGATCGAGCAGGGTCTTGATGGCATCGGTGTGAGCCTGCTCACTGGCCGCGATGCTGCTGAACTGGGTCAGCCCCCACTGTTCATACAGGGTCGTGTACACGTCGCGGGCGAGCTTCTCCTCTTCGCGCATGAAGAGCAGGGCGTCGGTCTCAGCCTGGGTCAGGCCGGCTGGATCGACGGCGGGCAATGCGGCGCCAGTGCCTTGAACGGCCGAGGAACCACCGCTGCCGTTGCCCTGATTGAGCGCCGGTGTCTGGTTCTGGGTCATCGGGGCCTTGGCGGCTTCGTTTCGCCACGGGCTTCCACCCTGCGCAAGCGCCGGGCTGGCGACGCCGATCAGTGCCACGGCGATGGACGCCGCCAACAGGCCGTTGAAGAGATGCTTGGTGTTCATGGTGTTCTACCTTTCGTTGTCGTTTCTGATTTGCGCAAACCTGGCGCTCGGTGGGTGCCGGTTGTGTCGCGCTCGATAGGCTCAGATTAGTTTCGGCGTGTGGGGAACTCGTGGAGTTCCGGATGGGTTCATGTAAAGACGCATTAAGAATGGCTAAACACCACACGCAAACAAAAACGGATCGAGCCCTTCGTTGTGATGACGTGTTCGATCCGTTGTTGCGCTCGCCATTCAGTGCCTGAGTGAGGTGCCCCCTCGCGACACCGCGTGGCCATGAGCCATAAGCCGGGTTGACCCTTTCACGACATTCGTGCGGCTTCGTTTCCATGCATTGCTGTTCAGCCCCTTCGCGAAGAGCCGCGTGGAAAACGGAGTGCTCTGAGGGCAGGGCGAAGCCCCGACACACAAAGCACACCGTTTTCCACCCCCAATCCAGTGG
>CAYZRP010000099.1:26684-27286 GCA_964480865.1 uncultured Anaerolineales bacterium
CCCCCCTGTTTCAACTGGTTGTGATCTGTGGGCTGGCCTACCCCCCCACACACAACCCACCCCTTTTTCCACGCCAATTCCTGTGGCGAACTACGTGGCATAGGACCAACGAGTTGGACGCCGCGGTGGAACCGGACAGGCGGCGTGTCCTGGCGCCCGCCTCACACCGGAATGGAGTCAGACTGGCGTCATGACCGACGCAACCTCCTCAAGGCTATGGTCGATCCGATCAGGATCGGCAATGCAACGGCCAGCGGGATGCCAACAAGGCCCACGATCCGCCAGTCGACTCGGCTGGCCGGCGCCACGGGCGCGGCTTCCGGCGTTATCGAGGTGTCAGGCGAGTTGTCCGGCTGTAGGGCGCCCGCACTGGCGTCCGGCACATTCGTTGGCGCTACGGCGGGTTCAGCTCCGGTCTGCGCCAGGGGCTGCGGAACCGGCGCTGCGTTATTGCGTTGCCACGGTGGCCCGCCGAATCCGCCGGTCTGCGCAACAGCGACGGCCGGAGCGGTGGGCTCCCAGGCCCGCAGGTACGCTACGATCGCCTCGATCTCGCTTTCGCCAAGGCGATCGCCCCAGGCCGGCATGGCGGTGCCCGGGAC
>CAYZRP010000100.1:0-27036 GCA_964480865.1 uncultured Anaerolineales bacterium
CGCTGACCGCTGACCGCTGACCGCTGACCGCTGACCGCTGACCGCTGACCGCTGACCGCGAGTGTCAATTCACTCCACCTCTCTGTCAACTGGTCATTCCTGCCTCGAACCGTTTCTCCAATCCTCTGCGCCCTGGCAACTCGCCCTCCCCCTCGGGGGAGGGCAGCATCGCCCAGACCCACCGGACCTTGTCCTCGACCAGCGGCGATGCGGGTGGGGGCTCAAGGCGAGCCTGTCGGCTCGGGCGTCGAGATCGGCGCGGCGGGCCGCTCGGTGCCATCTGGCGTGGGTGTCGGCGTGCCCCCCAGCCGGCAGATGTCGCTGCTGGTCTCGAAGCTTCCCTGCACGGTGAGGTTATCGGGCGCAAACTCGAGCGCTTTGACGAGGTATGTACGAGCTCTGTCGCATTGCTGGAAGTAGGCCAGCAGGTTGCCATAGGTGTAGTAGAACTCGAGCGTGGTACCGTCTTGAAGAGGCAACCCCTCGACGTCAAATGACACAACGTCGCCGCTCGTCAGGGTCTCGGTATAGACCCCACCCTCGACGGCCAACTCCATCGAAGACAGAGCGCCCTCATAGTTCTTGCGTTGCATGTACAGCAGGGCCAGGCGGCCATGGATGATTGGGTTCTCCGGCTGCAGCGACAGGGCGTCGTCGAGATACTGCTGCGCCGTGCCCAGCTGGTCGATCTGCAAATACGTGCGCGCCAGGTCCAGGTATGGTGTGACGTTGTTGGCGTCGATCGAGATGGCGCGATTGAGGGCCTTGATCGCCTCGCCGAAGTATTGGCTGGCGGCTTCCTTATTCTCGGCCCTGGCCGCGATGAGGCCCAACTGCCGATAGTTGAGGCCGATCTGTCGGTACAGGAAGATGACCTGCGGATTCAGCAGGAGCCCGCGCTCATAGTGTGGGATCGCCTGCTCGTAGAGGCCCTGTGCCTCGTTGGAGAATCCCAACGCGTAATGGCCTTCGATGAGTTGGGGATCGAGGCTGACGGCCTGTTTCGCTTCCTCGAAAGCCTGCTCGTAGCGCTCCTGAGCATTGAGGATCAACGAGTAATAGGCATGCGCCGGCGCATAGTTCTGGTCGATCGCAAGAGCCGACGAAACTTCCTGAGCGGCTTCGTCAAAGCTGCCCGCTTTCCAGAGCGCCCAGGCTTTGATGGCATGCGCCTTGACGCTCTTGTCGTCGATCAGGATCGCGCGGTTGGCGCTCTGGAGCGCGCCAACTTCGTCCTCGTTGAACATCTGGGCGCGTGCCTTGCCGACCCAATAGTCCACGTTGTCGGGCGTCACCTGGATCGCCAGATCGTAGGCGGCGACGGCAGCGCCGAACTGGCCCGCGGCGAAGCGCGCCTGGGCTTCTTCGACATACGACCGGACGCTGCGGGTCGGCGTGGCAGTCGGCTCGAACGGGCGCAAGACTTCGCCGGCATCCACCAGCGACTTGTACCAGATCAAGCTGCCCGCCAGCGCGGCAAGCAGGACGATCACGATTCGAATCGGCGTGATCAGGCTGTCTCGTTTGCGGAGGGGTACTCCGCGGGTCTTCAACCGCATCGTGCGCTACCGTCTTTCTCCCCACCCCCGTTTATATCGCGCTCACATTAATGGGGTCAAGCGCCCGTCACAACAGCCCCTATCATAAGGCCACTGCCCCACCGGTACCGGGCTGGTCCCCGACGCCTCCCCGACTCCGGGAACGACGGCCAACTTGTGATCGTCCTGACACAAAACCGCTCAGACCGATGGGCTATAATCTTTCAAGAGCAGCCTGCTTGACAGAAAATCGAACGGCAGGAAAGGATTTTGGAACCCTTGTCGCAAGAGTCCGTTGAAGCGCCGGGCGATGTCGATCGCGCCGGGCCATCGACGTCGCGCCTGGCACTGATCTTTGCCGGGGTTTTGCTCGTGGTGATGGCAATCGCCGGTTGGATCGGCTATCAAAGCGGTCAACAGTTGCAGGTCTCGCAGGCGCAGGCCACGCTCGCAGCCGATCTCGACGCGCAATGGCACCTCGCCGAGCAAGATATCGCCGCGGGCCGCGATCGCTTTGCCCTGCAGCGCATCGAGTACATCGTCTCGATCAACCCCGATTACCCGAACGCCAACGAACGCCTGGCGCTGTTACGCGCCAGCCTCGAGGTGACGGAGCCGGCGCCGACCGTGACCCCCACGCGTCGTCCCGTGTCCGAAGATCCTGCCACCATCCTTGCCGAGATGCAGCGCTATGCCGATGAGAGCAATTGGGATGCCGTCATCGATGAGGCCGCTCACCTGCGCACCCTCAATCGCGACTTCGAACCCAAAACCGTTGATCAGCTCCTCTATCAGGCCCTGCGCAATCGCGGCCTCGAACGTATCAAGGGTGATGAGGTCGAACTCGGCATCTCGGACCTGGATTACGCGTCGCTGTTCGCCCCACTCGACCAGGAGGCGCTGAGTTATCGCGAATATGGCCGCATGTACCTGGCCGGTATCGGCAACTACGGCCTGAACTGGGCCCGCGCCGTCAGTGCTCTGAGCGAGCTCTACTCGATTGGTCCGTACTACAAAAACGCGAACAGCCTGCTATACAAGGCCCTGATCGCCTATGCGCGCGAGCTCGAGAGCTACGGCGACAATTGTCTCGCCGCCGAGCAGTACCGCTTTGCCGCGCAGATGGATGCCGGCTCTGAAGGTGCCCTGCAGGAGACACCGCAGGCCGCCGTCGCCACTGCCGACGTTAATTGCCAGTTGACGCCCTATCCGCCCATCGCGACGATCGATCCTGAAGCCACCGTCGATCCGAACGCGACACTAGATCCCAACGCCACGCCGGATCCAAACGTTACGCCGACGTTGGATCCTGCCCTGATCCCGTCCGAGACGCCCGCGCCATAGGACGATCGTTTATGATTGCCGGGGCATTGGCGCCCTGCGCCCGGCCTGGAGGAGAATTGCCATGACGTCAGCCCGCCCTAACCCGCCATCCAGCGGTCTCCCGATCGGGGGCATTATCGGCATTGCCGTGCTTGCGTTGATCGGCCTGGCCTTGCTGGTTTACGCGTTGTCAAACGTGTTCGCGAACCCGGCGCCCGCTGCCTCGGCCACTCCGGCCGACCTCGGGCCCACGGCCACTGCCACGTCGGTCATCGTATTGCCCACCACGACGGCTCCGCCGCCAACGGCGGCCCCGTCGGCCACTTCGGCGGTTGTCGACACACCCGCTGCCACCGACGCGCCAGCCGGCGATGTCACGCCGACCATCAGTGCGGCGACCGAGAACGATCTCTTTGTTTTGGTCGTCGCCGCCAACGTCCGTTCGGCACCGAGCCCTGACGCCGAGCTGCTGGGCACGATCGATGGTGGCAGCTCCGCCGACGTCATCGGACGGAATGAAGCCGGCGACTGGCTGGCGATCAACTTCAACGGCGTGACCGGCTGGGTCTCGACCCAGGTCGCCTCGTATCTCGGCGACGCGAGCACCTTGCCCGTGATGACGTCGAATGCCCCTGCTCCAACCACTGCCGCCGCCGGCACACCGGCTGCCACCGCCACAACCCAGCCCGGCGCTGCGACAGCGACGCCAGCAGCTTCGGGCGACGTCGTTACGGCCAACCCGGGCGGCGCCAACGTCCGCAGCGGCCCGGGGACCAACTACGAAGTCATCGGCGGCATCGACGCCAACAAGACGGCCACGGTCAAGGGACGCAACGCCAATAGCGACTGGTTTGCCATCGATTTCAACGGAACGACCGGCTGGGTCTACTCGGGTGTCGTCACGTACTCAGGCACCATCGCCACGCTGCCCGTGGTGGCGGCAACGCCAGCACCGTCTGGCTCCAGCGGTTCGGGCGGAACATCCCCGACGGCCGCTCCGACGACGGCCCCCGCTGCGGCTACAGCGACCACGGCGCCGGCTAACTCAGGCCCCATCGCAACCGGCGCAGGCTCGCGCGGGATCACGGGCCGGCTCGAGATCGATGGCGGCCGATTGACGTACAGCCTCAACGAGCGCATCTGGTTCTGGGAAGAGATGAAGAACACGACGGCCGGCAACATCCAGTACGGCATCCTGGGCGTCGAAGCTCAAAGAGTGACGTCCGGAAGCAAGATCCTGCAGACCAGTTGGTCGGCCTTGAGCGGCCCCCTGCAGATCGATGCGGGCTGCACCGGCCCGACCGATCGCTGCGGCGGGCGCTGGCGCGATGGCATGAACATCGGCGTCGCCGGGCAATATCAGCTCCGTCTGGTGATCTGCTACAACCTCACCATTCCGGAATGCAATCAGGCCGGCGCTCAGTGGGAGTATCTGACTGACGCGATCCTGGTCACCATCCAATAAGCGAGCCCGCCATGTCACAGAAACCGCGCAATCGAAACTTCAGCTCCGCCCTGCTGGGCATCTGGATGGCCGCGTCGCTCGTGGTCGGCGCCATCGCCTTTGCCGTCCTCTACTGGTTGATCGGTGAGCGCCAGGCCGTCACGCCCGAGGCCACAGCCACAGCGGTGGCCATTGCTCCTACGGTTGCGGCAGCGACCGACGCGCCAGTGGCCACAGAGCCCGGCGTGGCGCCCACCACACCCCCCGAGAACCCGGCCGGCGGCCCGACCTGCGCTTACCCTGACCTGCCCGCCTCTGGCTTCGGCTATGGCATCCAGGCCCACTCGCTGGTGCCCGGGATCGATCCGTCCGAAGGCATGAACATCATGCGCAACCAGTTGCACCTGTACTGGTCCAAGATCCAGATCCGCTGGCAGGATGTCGAGCCCCAGCAGGGCAACTACAACTGGGTGCAGGTCGACAACGCCATGGATGCTGCCTGCAAGAACGGCATGCGCATCATGATGTCGATCGTCGCAGCTCCGAGCTGGACGCTGGCGGCTCCGCTGCCCGAGTCGAATGGTGAAGCACCGCCGGACGATACGGCCAGCTACACGCAGTTCGTCGGCCTGCTCATCGATCGCTACCCCGGTCAGATCGGAGCCATCGAGATCTGGAACGAGGCGAACCTCGAACGCGAATGGAACGTCGCCGCCGGTGTCAACCCGGCCGATTTCGCCGCGTTCGTGCAAGCCTCGGCAGCCGCCATCAAGGCCAAGGATCCCGCAATCTTTGTGATATCGGGCGCGCCCGCCCCGACCGGCGCCAACTGCTGGGATGTCTTCTGCAACGGCTCGGGCACGCGCCGGATCGTCATGGACGACGCCCAGTTCCTGACCCAGTTCCTTCAGGCCGGCGGCGCCGCCGCGAACATCGATTGCATCGGCGTGCACTCCAATGGCACCAACCTGCCGCCGACGTCAGACGGCGCCAACCCGCCCGACCAGGCCGGCTATACGTTCAAAGGCCCGTGGAATTCGCCGCACTACTCATGGGCGATGAAGAGCCAGGTCGAGACCTACGCCACGATCCTGAAACAGGCGGGCTCGTCGCTGCCGCAGTGTATGACCGAGTTCGGCTACGCCTCGCCGATCGACGGCAAGTATCCGCCGGGCTACGATTTTGCTGCCGACGTCACCGAAGATCTGCAGGCCCAGTACCTGGTCGAGGCTTACAACTACATGCGCGACTCAGGTCACGTCCGCATGGCCTTCCTGTTCAACCTGAACTACGCCCCGCTCGGCGGCGAGCCCGATCAGGACGACAACACCATCTTCTCGATCATCAGCAAGGGTGGCATCCCACGGCCAGCGTTCTCGGCCATCGGCGGGATGGAGAAGCCATAGAGGCGACGAAGGACGAATGACGAAGGTCGAATGGCCGTTCGACCTTCGTCTTTCGTCATTCGTCCTTCGTCTTCCGCAAGACTCCCAGCAAGTGCACGCCCCAAGTCCGCGGCAGCCATCCTTCCAGCCAGCTCGATAGCGAAAACGCCAGGTCGTTGAAGGCCAGATATGTCGGGTCGGGGATCGGCTCGAGGGACTCGATGGCGAGGCCGGCAACCGTCGCCAGGTGAGCGATGTCATTCACGTCGTTGGCGCGATAGTGAACGCGGAAAGTGTCGTCGGCGGCGCGACCGTAGAGTGTCGGCACCAACCGGCGCTGCAGACGCGGAAGCATCTGGCTCAGGCGGTTAGCCCAGATCAACGGATGTCTGCGATTGGGCGTCAGAAAGATCAGGCGCCCGCCGGGGCGGAGCACGCGTGCGATTTCGGAAAGCGTAGGGGCGGGCTCTGCCAGGTGCTCGAAGACCCAGATGGCGAGAGCGATGTCGAAGCTCGAGTCGGCCAGTGGCAAGCGATCCCCGGGGGCCTGCGCCACTGGCAACGGCACGCGCCGTTCGACAAGCGACGCGCGATCCGGGTCCACCCCCACAGCCAGCCCGATCTCGTCCCAAATCAACTCCATCACGCCGCCCCGGCCGGATCCGACGTCGAGCACACGCGAATCAGGGCTGGCCGACGCGCGCATGAGGGCCTCCAGGCGGGCGCCGCTCGAACGCCAGCCGTGCCGGCTCAGTGCATACCTTTGGCGATATAACTCTTGACGCTCCAGTGGAAGCATGACCGCTCAAATCCGCCTGAGATGCCTCCATTGTAGAGGAGATGGAGCGCCCGCGTCTGCCGGGAGCTCGCGCTGGGAAGAAAGGCCCAGTGCCCTACCGGCCCAAGGGTGTCATGATGGTCCCCACATTCGGCCAGGAAGGGGGCGCCGTCTCGACGGTGGGGTTATGGCGCGAAGAGTTAATCCGCCATTTACCCGTCGTTAACAACAGCAAGGTATGGTGATGGATAAGGAGACAAAATGGAAATGCAAGTATGCCCCTATTGCGAATCCGGGGGGCTGGTGCTGACGATCCGGGACATCCCGGGCGGCATCGAGGTGAGTGGTCGTTGTACGCAATGTCATTACAGTTACGACAGCGATTACTCTTCGCGCGATCTGCCAGATGACCTGGTCGCCGAGTACTCCCTTCCGGAAGACGCCGGCGCCTCAGACTGAGGCCCGGCCCTCATCGAAAACGAAGAAGACCGCGGGATGATCCCCGCGGTCTTTTGTTTTGTCAGTCCCGCCTGGGTCAGGCGCGCTGCTTCTTGCCAACCGGCACGGCTTCGCGCGCCGACCGGGTCGCCTGAGAGCGATCCGCCGCGATCTCGGCCAGGAGTTCCTCGGCACTGGCGCGGATGTTCTCTCCCATGCCACCCAGCATCTGCGCGATCTCGGCCGGACGTTCGGCCTCAGTGAGCGTCCGAACATGCGTCGAGGTGCGTCCGCCGTCGATCAGTTTCTCGACCTTGAAGTGCTGGTCGGCGTAACCGGCCAGCTGTGGCAAGTGGGTGATGCAGACCACCTGATGCCCGCCCATCGATGCGATCGCCCATAGCTTGCGCCCCACGATGGCGCCGACGCGGCCGCCGATGCCCTGGTCGATCTCGTCGAAGATCAGGGTCGGCGTCGGATCGGTCTGGGCCAGCACGCCCTTGAGCGCCAGCATCAGGCGTGCAGCCTCGCCACCCGACGCGATCTTTGCTAGCGGCTTGAGGCCTTCGCCCGGGTTCGGCGCGATCAGGAACTCAATCCGATCCAGGCCTGTGTGATCGAAAGCAACGGGGCCGCCCTCGGTCGGCGCACCTTCGGCAGACTGCTGACGGTCTTGAGAGACGTCGAAGCGCCCGCGCTCCATCTTCAGGTCGGCCAGTTCGCGCTCGATGCCGGCGCTCAGCTTGCGCGCACTCTGGCGGCGACGCGTCGAGAGTTGTTCGCCCAGCCGCCCGATCTCAGCCAGCAGGGTGCGCTCTTTCTCGACAAGTTCGGCGATGCGCGTCGAGGCGTTGGCCAGGCTGTCGCGTTCCTTCAGAGCGCGCTCGGCGAAGGCCAACACGTCTTCGAGGCGTTCGCCGTACTTGCGCTGCAACCGCGCCAGTGTTTCAAGACGCTCTTCGACGTCGTTGAGGCGTTTGGGATTGTGTTCGAGGCCCTCGCGATAATCGCTCAGCGTCGCGCCGAGGTCACGGGCCTGTTCGGCCAGGGCCAGTGCCAGCGCCTGCGACTCGGCCAGGCCGGTGTCGATGCGCGCCAGCCCGGCCAACAACCGCGCGGCCTTGCTGAGCAGGTCGGCTGCGCCGTCGCCGTCGTCGTCGCCGCTCAGAGCGCGGATGACGTCGTCGGCCTGGGCCGCGAGTTTCTCTGCGTTCGCCAGGCGAGCGCGCTCCTGTAGCAGACCGGTTTCTTCGCCCGGCTTGAGGCGAGCCGCGCCGATCTCCTGGATCTGGAAGTCGAGCATGTCGAGGCGGCGCTCGCGCTCGCGCTCGTTCTGGCGCAGTGTGGTCAACTCCTGCCGCAACGCCCCGACGTTTCGCACAAGCGCGGTCAGCTTCTCGCGCTCAGCCTCAAGCGCGCCGTAGCGGTCGAGCATGAAGACGTGCTCGCGCGGGCGCAGCAGCGAGAGGTGCTCACCCTGCCCGTGCACGTCCACCAACAACTCGGCGAGCTCACGCAGCACGGGCGCGCTGACCAGCCGGCCGTTGACGCGCGCCGTGCTGCGGCCTTCACGCCGGACTTCGCGCGCCAGGACGATTTCGTCGCCATCCTCGTCGAGGGCCTCGCGCTGCAGCACAGCTGTCAGCGCCTTCTGGGTCGGGCCCGCGATCTTGAACGTCGCCTCGACCCGCGCGGCCTCGGTGCCAGCCCGCACAAGGGCCGGGTCGGCCTTGCCACCGAGAACGAGGCCAAGCGCGTCGATGATGATCGACTTGCCGGCGCCGGTCTCACCCGTGAAGACGACGAAGCCCGGCCCGAGTTCGAGGGCCAGTTCGTCGATGATCGCCAGATCGTGGATCAGAAGCCGTCGAAGCATGTCACCGCCCGATTACGATGCCCTGCAACCGACCCAAAAGGGCGCCGACGCCGAGCACGAGATACACGCCGACCCAGACCAGGCCGAGCATGCCCCCCTGGCCAACCCCCTGCCCCCCTAACAAACTGAAGACCAGGCCGATCACCGGCAGCAACATCGCCGGGGCCGCGCCCAGGATGAAGCCGCCCGCGGCGACCCAGCCCAGATAGCGCGCGCGACGTTTTCGGACCGCATAGCGCACGATCTCGGCGGCACCCGCGCCGACGGCTGGGGCGATGAAGATGACGAAGAATCCGAAGCCGAGCGTCAGGCTGCCAAGCCCGCCTGCGATCGCCGACACCACGGCCGCGATGGGATAGTCATACCATTCTGCGGTGTCAAACGCCTTCTGATGCTGCCACACACAGTCCCGACAGCTGTAGCCCACGGGCGTGCGCACCGCGCACTTGGGGCAGATGGGCTTGCCGCACTTGTAGCACCGCAATGACGCCGGCCCGACCGAATTCGGGCAACAGCGCACCTGTTCCGCCTGTTGAACGTCCACTGTCATCGTGACTTACCTGGCATGGCCTCCGCGCCCATTGGTCAATCGCTCGACGAGGGTCGCGAAGAAATAATGCGCTGCGCGCAATCGAATAAAGCGAGCCACATAGGGCGACCGGGTCGCCCGCACCACATCCCCGGAGGCCAGCAACGTTTCGCGCTGGCCGTCGATGCTCAAGCTGGCCTGGTGCTCGGCGTCGATCTCGGGCTCGACCTCGAGCGCCGCGTTGCCCGGCAGGACGATCGTGCGCTCCATGCTCATGTGCGGCGCGATCGGCACCACAAGGATGTTTTCGTTCTCCGGCGGCAGGATCGGGCCGCCGGCGGCGAGCGCATAGGCCGTCGAGCCTGTCGGCGTCGCGCAGATCAGGCCATCGGCCACGTAGGTCGTGAGCACGTCGCCGTTAATGCGAGCCTGCAGCCGTGACATACGCGCCTGAGCGCCGCGCCCGACGACGGCTTCGTTCAGCGAGTCTTCGGTACTGAGCACCTCGCCGCCGCGGACATGCTCGATGCGCAACAACATCCGCGTTTCGACCCAGCCCTCGCCTCTCACCACGCGCTCGAGCGCACCTTGCCAATCGGCCGGCTGGACTTCAGGCAAGAAACCGAGCCGCCCGAAGTTGACGCCCAGCACGTGGCCGCCGTACGGCGCCGTGAGACGGCCCGCTCGCAGCATCGTGCCGTCGCCCCCTAACGCTACAACCAGATCGTGAGCGGCCACTAAGTCGCGAACCGCCGCATCGTCCACCGGCAGCGTCGGAACCGAGCCGCCCGCCCAGCGCTTGATCTCAGCCGCGAGGTCGGTGGCGCGTTGCACCTGCGGGTTGAAAAGAACCAACAACCGTTCCGCCGTGAAGCCGTTCATGATTGCCTGAATGGGCCTTCCAGCGCGCCGATCCGCCTCTCGCCGGCAGCGCCGCGGCATTATAACAACGCCTGATCGCAGTCCTCGCGCAGCCCGCAGCCACGACAGCGGCTCGCGCTTTCATGTGAACGCGCCACATCCGACTCCACGAGGCCGACGCGCATCTGGGCCAGGATCGCCAGCAGCTCCTGTTCGAGGAGTTGCGTGTACGGAACGCGCAACAGTCGATCGCGATACTGGATCAGGCCGTAAGCCGGCCGCTGGCCGTAGGCCTCGGCGACCAGGGCGCAATAGGCCGCCAGCTGGTACACATGAGCCGCGTGAGCGCCTGTCGCTGGCGCCGCGCCCGACTTCACCTCAACAGGCACCAGCCCGCCCTTCTCGCGCACCAGATAATCGGGCCGGCCGGTCAGGCCGAGCTTGCGTGACACGAGCGGTGCCTCGACGCGGCCCCAGGCGCGCGTGTCGCTGCTGACCACGTCTCCCGACGGCAGGCCGCTTGACGCGCGGAGCCAGCTCGAGAGCCGCCAGAACACCACGGCGGCCAGCAGCAACAGCAGGACGAGCGGCAGCGCGTCCATCGATCACGGGCTCAGCCAGGCCCAGGCCGCCAGCAACACGGCGACGGCCACCAGGGCCAGCGCGACCCGCTGAAGCCACGACGACGCCCACACGCGGCGACCGTGGTCGGCATGATAGGCATCGCCCGCCGCGCGCTGCTCGGCATTGCCGGGCTCGAGCCCAACCACCCGTTGCAGCCACCATGCTCGCGCGCAGAACACGAAGGTGCCGATCTCGGATGCGCGGATCAACCGTGATGACATCGTCAGGCGTTGGGCGTCGCCGCCGGCCCTTCGCTCTTCACCCCGCGCTCCTCACTGGCGAATCCCGGCAGCCGGCGCAGCTCATCTTGCAACCGGGCCTGGCGCATGCTCAAGGTCAGATCGCCGCGCGTCCGTTCGGTGACGCCGCGCACCAGATCAGTCGTGCGCCGCAGCCCGCCCGTGATCGCGTCGGGATAATCCATGGTGACCAGGAGCAGATAGATTTCGTCCATCGCTTCAAGCAGCCGCTCGGCCCTGTCGCCGTGATCGTGGCGGATGATGTCGAGGACGCGTCGGCGCAATTCGCCGGCGGCCTCACCCAGGCCGTTAAGGTAAGCCGCATAGTCGACGCCGAGCGCCTCGGGCTCCGGCAGCGCGTCACCGGCGAAGAGCGCGAACACGATGCTGGCCTCGGCGTATTCCTTGAGCGCGTCCTGCGTGTAGCCGGCATGGTACAGATCCGGATAACCGGCCAGGTCGCTGCGGATCGCGTCGACGATCTCGCGCGCCGAGTCGAGCTGGCGACGGGCCTCGTCGCGCTCGTCGCGGTGCGAGGCGCGGATCGACAACGAGCAGTGTCGGATCAGCGTGCGCGACCGGCCGACCGCCGAATCACGCGCCGCGTTCTTGGCCGCGAAGTTGATGCGGATACGCTCCGCGATCGCCTCAAGATTCTGCATGACCGCCCCCCTTGAACAACTGATCGGCCAGACCGGTCGGGATCATGATCTCGCCGTATTGGGCCTCGAAGCGCGCCAGGTTATCGAGCAAGGCGCGCGCAAACAGTTTCGCATTGAGCGGCGTCATCAGGACGCGCGTTTGCACACGACCGGTCGGCATATTCGGCATGACCCGGGCGAAGTCGATCACAATCTCGCTCGGCGAGTGCACCACCACAGCGAAGTTGGAATAGACGGGCTCGGTCCCCGCCGGCAGTTCGATCTGGATCTGGGTGGGCGGGCGTTGTGGGCTGGCCTGGGGTTCCGACATGGCATATCCCTCGTTTCGTCTGGAACGAGATGGCCCGACCTCGCGAAGCTCAGCTCCTTCAAGGTCGGGCCATCACATTGTTCAGTCGATGGTCGCCGGTAAAGCGGCGACTCGATGGGAGAAGACGGCGCGACGTTAGAACGGGATGTCGTCGCTGTTGTCTTCGGCCATGACGGGATCGGCGTCGTGCATCGGGGCCGTGCCGCCGGCGCTCCCGCCCTCGCCACGGCTCGACAGGAACTTGACGGTATTGCCCGTCACCTCGAAGGACGCGCGCGGAGCGCCGTCCTGGCCCGTCCAGATGCGCGGGCCGCCCGTCTTGGGATCCGCCTGCATGCGGCCCTCGACGTAAACCTTCGAGCCTTTGCGCAGGTACTGGGCGCACGTCTCGGCCTGCTTGCCGAAGACCGAGATGCGCCACCAGACCGTGCGCTCCTGCGGTTGACCATCCTGCCCCGTCCACTTCTCGGAAGTGGCGACGCTGAAGGTGGTTACCGCCTGCCCGGACGGCGTGTAGCGCTGCTCCGGATCGCGGCCCAGGTTGCCAATAACGGTGACTTTTTGGTACATGGGGATTGCTCCTAGTCCCGCCGGTTGCAAGTAAGGGGGTGCAGACCGAATTGTCTGCAAGAAGTACCGGAAGGCTGGACAGAATTATACCGAAATTAGAACATTTGTCAACATTGCCGGGTCCTCGATGGGTCCTCGAAGAGCGAAAGGCGAGGAGCGCGGGGCGCTGTGGCGCGGTAGCGTCCTCGCTCCTTGCCTTTCGCTCTTCGACTCCCTCAGATCTGCTCGAAAACCACGCCCGCGATCGTGACCACCGAGGTCTCGGCCCCGTCGGCCGGGCAGACGTCGTAGGCCACGCGCTCGCCCTCGACCATGCCCATCAGTTTCATGGCCAGATAGGTCGGCGAGAGGCCGCAGATGTTGGTGCTGTTCTTGGTGCGCTGGAGCGCGCTGTAAAAGCCTTCGTCGTCACCGTCGCAGAGGAGGTCGAGCACCTGGGCGTCATCGGACTGCAGCAGGCGCTTGTCGTTGGCGTTGAGCGGCTCGCCATCGAAGGCCGGGCCAACGTGCGACATGTCGCCCGACGAGACGACCAGGACGCGACGCCCGGCCGTTTTTTCCTTCAGGACTTCGATCAGCCGCCTGTAGCGACCATCGGTGTACGGCGACACGCCCTCGGACATGTACTCCGAGAACGAGCCTGTGAGGATCGGCACCATCGGCACCGGCTCGCCGCCGCGCATGTGGTGCAGCCAGACGGCCACGAGCTCGATCGAGTGCTCGCCGAGGTGGCGTAACTCACCCGCGAAGGCGTCGGGGCCGAGCGCTTCGGCGACCGCATCGACGATAGCAGTGTCTGTCGGCAGCACGCCGTAGGGCGTGGCATAGCTCTGACGGGTCAGGGTCAGGCTGCCCGGCACCGGCGAGTAATGGTCGGTGCCGAGGATGACGACCAGATCGGCGGCCCGGGCCATGTCGGCCGCACGCTTCCAGACCCTGGCATAGACGGCTCCACCCCGTTGATAATCGATGTGCGGGCTGAGCAACCCGGGCCAGTCGGCGGGCGCCGGCTGGATCGGTCCGGCCTGTTCGAGATACAGGTCGAACATCTGCCGAAGGACGTCGGGCTCGGCCGGGTACGATGCACCAGCCAGCGTCGGCGGGCGATGCGGCGCGTTCCGATAATCCGACAGGCGTTGCGCCTGAATCGAAGCAGCGCGGGCGTTGTCGAGCATATTGGCCTCGTCGAGCGACTTGATCAACGTACCCAGCAGACCCGGCGGCAGCTCGAGCCCGTAGCGCATCGTCAGGATCGACTCGATCTGGACCGCGTCCCAGCTGCCGTCGAACAGGCTAAGCGCCGGACCCAGCGCCTGCGGCACCAGGAGCACCTCGTCGCTCAACTGCTGAGGATCGCGCAGCATGAAGTACGCCTCGTCTTCATGCATCACCGGGCGCACGTCGATGGCCCGAAGCTTCGGCCGCCAGTTCGGGCTCTCGGGAGATGTGGCGCTGGAGTCGGATTCCATGATGACCTCAACAAAGGACTGGGGACTGCAGACCACAGCCCTCGGCGATTGGCGATAGCGGACGGACACTTTCGCCGACACGTCCGCTTTCGATAAGCCGCCCGGACAATCGCGCGAGAAGTGCACGCCGCGAGTTCTGCCGCGGATTTCACGATTTGAAACAAGTGACCACGGATGAGGTTCGTGCAAATCCGTTTCAATTCGTGATATTCGTGGCGGTAAACGGGCCAACGCCAACAAGATGTGTTGGTCTTGCCGAACCCTATCCGCAGTCCGCTTTTCGTGGCGGTGAGTATACTGCAAGTGATGTCGACGGCCGCGCTCCCACCCCACAAACGGAACTGGTTTGGCGTCGTGCTGTGGTCGATCGCGGTGGCCGTTTCGCTGTGGATGACCGGTCAGGCCGTCATCAACGCCCAGCGGTTTGCGGATCGTCCGTTCGACTTCGACGAGGCCGTGCATGCGTTGCCCGCCTATCAGATCGCGCTCGACCTGCGCGCGCTGGACGTTGCTGGCTTCGTGCGAGATACCCTCGAGCAGGACCGGCTCGCCGCCTACCCCTTCCTGCACTCCTGGCTGCTCGCGCCGGCGCTCATCTTCACCGGCGCCGACACAGCCTCTGCCCGATTGGCGAACACGATCTTCGTGTGGATCTCAATGCTGCTGGCAGCGTGGTGTGGGCGGCTGTTGGCATCGGATCCGCACAAGGCCCTGGCCGGGCCTTTCGCAGCGTTGAGCCTCGTCCTGCTGCTGCCGATCTGGGTCTACGCCAACTCGGTCCTGCTCGAGTCCGCCGGTCTCGCCGTGACTCTGGCCTGGTTCGGTGCGTATTTGAAGGCCCGACCGGGAGCGTCGATGCGCTGGACCTGGCTGGCCGGTTGTCTGGCAGCGGCAGCCTTTTTCACCAAGTACTCGTTCGGGATCTTCGTATTCGGCGGCATGGTGGTGGGCGAAGCGCTGGCGATGTTGCCCGAGCGCAGGCTCGACATTCGTCGGGCGCTTGCTCTGCTGGCGCCGATGGTCGTGCTGGGTGGCGCCTGGCTCCTGCTGCCCGATAAAGCTCAGCGCCTGAGCGCTTATAGCACTGCCCAGCAGGCGAGCCTCGAATTCTGGAGTTGGGAGAACTGGCTGTACGCGCCGATCAACGCGCTCCGCTTCTATTCGTCGGGTCCGTTGTCGGCCGGGTTGATGGCAGCGGCGGTCGCTCTCGCGCCACTGCGCCTCAAAGAGGATGGATCGCGAAAAACCCTGGCAGCCGTCCTGGCTGGCCTCGCGGCCCTGACCTGGGTGCCGCAGAAAGATGCGCGCTTCCTATACACCGTCGCGCCACTGCTGATCCCGCCAGCCGCGGCGCTCGCGGCGCAGGCCGTGTCCGCGTTGCGGGGCCGACGGTCGCTGACGGCCCTGGGGCTCACGCTCGCGGCTTTCGAACTGGGGCTCGGCGTGGCCCGTCTGACGCTGTATCCGGAGGCGCTGAAAACGATCTACAACACCTCGCCGGATACCTGGGCGGCGTACCACTTCATCATCGATCGGGCGCTCGCCACCGGCCAAAGACCGCGGTTGCTCAACGCCTGGCATCAGATCAATGCTTTGTCAGCAAGCTGGGCATACTACGAGCGTTTTGGCGGAAATCCGGCGGAAGATGGCTACAGGCTCGTCGGGCAGAGCCAGATCGACTCGGCCGATGAGTCAGCGCGGCACGCGTTGTTCGACGACCTCGTTGAAAGCCACGAGGAAGTTCTGATCACGATCGACGGCAGCCCGGCGGGTGCGGTAACAGGGTGGGCCATCGCCGAGCCGGCAATGGCAGAGGGGCAACTCGCCCAGCTGGCACAGTCTGAGTCGCTGACGCTCTATGCCTGGCCGCGAGAGGTCCAGGAGCGCCTCTTCGCCGGTTCACTCGCTTCGGCCGGTGAGCCGACCACCTTCACCGTTCGCCTCAACGCCTATGCGTTGAGTGAGCAGGCCGACAAATGAAAGGATCGATGCTCCCTTGCGGCAGCATCGATCCTTTCCTCACCCGCTCGATCAGTCGCCGTTGTCAATGGCCGTCTGAGCGAGCGTCAAAAACTCGTCGATGGACTTGGCCTTGAGGTCTTCGCCCGAGCGTAGGCGCACCGATACTGTGCCGGCCGCCTGATCCTTGTCGCCGACGACGAGCATGTACGGGATCTTTTGCACCTGGGCGTCGCGGATCTTGGCCTGCATGCGCGAGTTGCTCTCGTCGACCTCGACGCGCAGTCCCTTCGCCTTGAGCTGCTCGGCCACCGAACGCGCATACTCGTTGTGGCGATCGGCCACCGGGATCAGCATGACCTGGACCGGCGCGAGCCAGACCGGGAAGTTGCCGGCGTAGTGCTCGATGAGCACCCCCAGGAAGCGCTCGGTTGTGCCCGTCACGGCGCGATGCAGGAGCACCGGCGTGTGCGGCTGACCGTCCTCGCCGATGTACTCGCAGCCGAGCCGGGCCGGCTGGATGAAGTCCACCTGGATCGTCGAGAGCTGCCACTCGCGGCCAAGCGCATCTTGCGCCATGAAGTCGGCCTTCGGGCCGTAGAAGGCGGCCTCGCCCTCTTCGGCGTAGTACTCGACGCCGTTCTTGTCGAGCGCCTGGCGCAGCGCGGCCGTCGCGGCCGTCCACTTCTCGTCGTCGGCCACGTACTTGCCAGCGTCGCCCTTGAGCGACAGCCGAACGCGATAGTCCGTGAACTTGTAGCGCGCCAGCACTTCGCGGATCAGCTTGAGGCAGAGCGAGAACTCGGCCTCGATCTGATCGGGCCGGCAGAAGATGTGACAGTCGTCCTGCGTCAACGCGCGCACGCGCGTCAGGCCGTGCAGCTCGCCCGTCTTCTCGTAGCGGTAGAGCGTGGCGAACTCGGCGTAGCGCAGGGGCAACTCCTTGTACGAGCGGATGCCCATCTCGTTGTAGAGCGTCATGTGGCTCGGGCAGTTCATGGGCTTGAGCCGGAACGTGACGTCCTCGTCGACCATGGGCGGGAACATCGAGTCTTTATAGTTGTCGTAGTGACCCGACTTCTTGTACAGGTCCTCTTTGACAAGGTTGCCCGTCCAGACGTGCTGGTAGCCGTAGCGCGTCTGCGCCTCACGGACGTAGCTCTCCATCAGGTGGCGCAGCATCTCACCCTTTGGCGCGAAGAGCGGCAGGCCCGGGCCCGTGGCGTCAGAGAAATAGAACAGGCCGAGGTCGCGGCCGAGTTTGCGATGATCGCGCTTCTTGGCCTCTTCGAGCCGCCACAGATACTGTTCGAGCTCCTTGGGCGTCTTCCAGGCCGTGGCGTAAACGCGCTGCAGCATCGGGCGATCGCTGTCGCCGCGCCAGTAGGCGCCGGCCACGCTCATCAGCTTAAAGGCCTGAGCGTTGACCTGGCCTGTGTGCTCGACATGCGGCCCACGGCACAGGTCCGTGAACGTATCCTGCGTGTAGATCGAAATGACGGGCCTGTCGGCGACGACGTTGCCGTACTCGTCGGTGCCGCCCTTCTCGAGGCCGTCGATCAACTCGATCTTGTAGGGCTGATCGGCGAACAGCGCGCGCGCCTCGTCAGCGCTGACCTCACGGCGCACGAACGGGAACTTGCCGTTGACGATCTGGCGCATGCGCTTCTCTAGGCCTTCGAAGTCCTCAGGCGATAGCGGACGCGGCAGCTCGAAGTCGTAGTAGAAGCCGTCGTCGATCGGCGGGCCGATTGCGATCTTGGCGTGCCCCTCGAACAGCTCGGTCACGGCCTGAGCCATAATGTGCGCCAGCGAGTGGCGGATCTTATAGATCTCCGTCTCGTTGTAAGGAACAGCTGATTGGACAGACATAGCTACCTCGATCATTGGCTATTGGTTATTGGCGATTTGCTATTGGCTGTTGATTCTTCAATAGCCAATAGCAAATCGCCAATAACCAATTAACAAAAAGCTCCCGCCCGAACTGGGGCGAGAGCTTGGCTTCGCGGTTCCACCCAGATTTGCCCTCGTTGCTTCGCAACGACGGCCTCTGACAGGCTGTAACGGGCCATCCCGTCCTGGTTTGGGTCATCGCTGACCCTACTGCTCAGGCTGCTCGCGGGTGGTCTCCCTCACCTTCTGGCTGGTTGGGCTCGCAGTCGATGGCCCAACCTCCCTGAAGCTGATCGGGTGTGGAGGTGTCCCGGTCAATGCCGTGACGTTGATTATACGGCAGGATGTCAAGGGAGGTGTCAGGGGTCAGGCGTCGGGCCTCAGTTCACGCTCCACGCTGTCGCCAGCAGGTGAGTTGACGCCTGAGGCCTGGCCCGTGACGCCACTCTCAAACGCATCAGGCGCCAGATCCCAGGTGTCAGTTCGCTTCCCGGACCGATCCGGTGGGTGAACTGACGCCTGTTTCCTGACGCCTGATGCCTTTTCTGTGGGCGGTATAGGACTTGAACCTATGACCTCCGCGATGTCAACGCGGCGCTCTAACCAACTGGGCTAACCGCCCGTGCGATTGCGGAGTATAGCAGGTTTGCAGGCAGAATTGAAGGGCCTTTTTCGTGGAGCGAAGGGCGAGGCGCGAGGCGCGACCACGCTGCCGCGCGGTAGCGGCGCACAGAACAGGACCCGCCTCGCGCCTCGCCTTTCGCTCCACGTATAATCCCCCCATGTCCTGGGACCTCGTCGGGCACACATGGGCGGTCGACTGGTTGAAACGCGATCTGGCGCAGGGTCGGGTCAGACACGCTTATCTCATCACAGGCCCCGATGGGATCGGCAAGCGCTCGCTGGCGTTGCAGTTGGCCGCGACGCTGCTCTGTGACGCAGGGCCGGTCGGCGAACCCTGTGGGAAGTGCCGCTCGTGCATGTTGAGCGGCCGAGGGGTTCACCCCGACCTGCTTAAGGTGGTGCCCGAGATCAGTGGCAAGCGCATCCGCACGGGCAAGGTCAAGATCGAGGCCGTCCGTCAGTTGATCTATGACGTCAGCCTCAAGCCGATCGAGGCCAGGCGGCGCGTGGCCTGCCTGATCGACTTCGACGCCGCCAACGATCAGAGCCAGAACGCGTTGCTCAAGACGCTCGAGGAGCCGCCGGACAACGTCGTCATCGTCCTCACCGCCGATAGCGCCGACGCCCTGTTGCCCACGATTCGGTCGCGCTGCGAAGTGCTCGACCTGCGCCCCCTGCCCGCCACTGAGGTGCGCGACGCGCTCGTCACCCGTCACGGCTTCGATGTCGAACGGGCCGATCTTCTGGCGCGCGTCTCGGGTGGGCGGCCCGGCATCGCCCTGCGGCTGGCGCAAGATCCCGAAAGCCTGGCTGACCGACAGACCGTGCTGGCGATGGTCAAGACGTTGGTAACAGGCGGTCGCGTGGCTCGGTTCGCCGCCGCCGAGCGCCTGGCACGCGAGAGCACCACCGACGAGATCCAGGCCACGCTGCAACTGTGGGCAAGCTTCTGGCGCGACGTCCTGCTGACGATGACCGACGCCGATCTGCCGCGCACCAACCTCGATTTTCAAACCGACATCGACACCGTCGCGCGCGAAGTGCGCCCGGCCGCCGGACGCCGCGCGCTGCAGGCCGTGGCGCGCACGTCGGATCTGCTTGGCCGAAACGTCAACGCCCGCCTCGCCCTCGAGGTGATGCTCCTCAACTGGCCGATGCTCTAGACGTCGCCGTCAACTGTCAATTGAATGAAACGGGAATTCAGCGCGATCGCGCGACCGCGGTGCGAGCCTGTTGCCCCGCCGTGTTGGGCTGGAGACTCGTCATGGATGAGGTGTTACGCAGGGGCAGCCAGAGTGAGAAGGTACTGCCCTTGCCCGGGATGCCTTCTGAGGTCACCTCGAGCCGGCCGCCATGCAGTTGTGTGATCCGCATCGCGATGGCCAGGCCGAGCCCCGCCCCGCCCATAGCCCGCGACCGGGCCTTGTCGATTCTGTAGAAGCGCTCGAAGATCCGTTGCTGCTCTTCAGGCGCGATGCCCGGACCAGTGTCGGTGACGGTCAGACGCGCCCACTGCTCCACCCGACCGAGGCCGAGCGTCACGCGCCCGCCGGCCGGCGTGTACTTGATGGCGTTGGTGACGAGGTTGAGAACGACCTGCTTCAACCGATCCGGATCACCCAGGACGGAGGCCTGATCGATTTCGCCCACGACGATTTGGATCGCGTTGCCGAGGACGCGCACCTCACGAGCCGTGTCGAGAAGGAGTGTATCAAGGTCGATCGGCACTTTGGCCAGCGGCAGGTTGTTCGAGTCGGCCTGGGCCAGCAACAGCAGATCACCGACCAGGCGGGTCATGCGCTCGGTCTCGGAGCGGATGTCGCGCAGCGACTCGGGATCGGCGCCGCCCATGCGCTCAAGCAGATCAACGTTCCCGCGCACTGCTGTCAGCGGGGTTCGCAACTCGTGCGAGACGTCGGCCAGGAAGCGGCGCTGGGCGTTGAAGAGTTGCTCGAGACGCTCCATCGAAGCATTGAAGGCCGCCGCCAGCCGTGTCACCTCGTCATCGCCTGAGCCATGGACGGGGATGCGCCGTGACAGGTCATCGGCACGCGTGATCTGTTGCGCCGTCTGGGTGATGACGCTCAGCGGCTGGAGGGCGCGGTCAGCGGCGAGCCAGCCGATGGCGGCTGCGGCGCCCACCGCCAGGAGGCCGCCGATGATCAACACGCTCAGCATCTGGCTGCGGGCGCGGTCGACCATCTGCATCGACGTGGCGGTCTGGACGTAGCCGAGCACTTCGGCACGGCTGTTGGTGAGCGCGACGGTCAACACGCGCATGTGCCAGCCGGTGAGCATGACATCGCGGATGCCGGGTTGTGCGTCCGTGAGGGCCTTGGTGTCGAGCGGCCCCTGGAAGTCGGCCAGGTTGGAGGTGGCGCTTGTCCGCTCAAGGTCGCCGAAACGCTGAAGCCCGGCTACATCTGAAGTGGTGGGCACCCAGACCTGGGCATACAACACGGCGGAAGCGAAGTCGCTGTCGAGGTCCGGGATCGTCGCGATCGATTGACCGCGGATCGTGATGCTCGTACTGCTCTCGCTGATCTGGCGAGCCGCGTCGTCGAGCGTCTGGTCCACCTGACGGGTCAGGTTGAAATCGAGCAGGAAGTAGACAGCTGTCCCAAACGCGAACAACACGCTGGCCAGCACGCCCGAATACCACAGGGTCAGCCGGAGTCGAAGGCTCATGGGTGTGACAGCGTTCGCCGTCTGTCTGGTGGCCATAGGCGTCCAGACAGTTTGTCATACACGCGCGACATGCGAGCTTAGAGCGGGATGAGCACTCAATGAGTCGTGTGCTCAACTCCCGGGAGGCGTATCCTCGCGCAACACATAGCCGACGCCGCGAACGGTATGGATCAGCCGGGGCTCCCCGCCCGACTCGGTCTTCTGCCGCAAATAGCGGACGTAGACTTCGATGATGTTGCTCTCGCCACCGAAGTCGTAGCCCCAGACGCGGTCGTAGATCAACTCGCGGGTGAGCACCTGGCGCGGATGATGGAGGAAGAGCTCGAGGAGTTCGTACTCCTTGGCCGTGAGTTCGATAGCGCGATCGCCACGGAAGGCCTGGCGCGTACCTGTGTCGAGTGAAAGATCCGCAAACTTCAGGATCTCGGGCTGGACCGGCACGGCCCGGCGCATCAGCGCGCGCAGGCGAGCCATCAATTCGTCGAACGAGAACGGCTTGACCAGGTAATCATCGGCGCCGGCGTCGAGCCCCTGGACACGGTCTGCCACCGAGTCCTTGGCCGTCAGCATGAGGATGGGCGTCGGGCTGGCGGCACGCAGCCGCCGGCACACCTCAATCCCGTCCATTCCAGGCAGCATCCAGTCGAGGATCACGATGTCGGGGGCGTTCTCGCGCGCGACGTTGAGGCCAGCCTGCCCGTCGGGGGCCGTGTCGACACGGTAGCCCTCGAATGTGAGACCGCGCTGCAAGAACTGGCGGATACGCTCTTCATCCTCGATGACAAGCACACGGATCGGGTTGTTGGTCATGGCGATAAATATACATCAGACCGCGGACGGCGGACGGCGGCCCGCATAGGGTTTGGGAGGGCGTTGGAGGCGGACAGAGGACGGAAGACGAATGACGAAGGTTGTGCGGCCTTCGTGCAGTGTCGGCCGATGTCGCGTCAATCGACATATCTGGCCGTCAGGCGCCCAGAGTCAGCCCGAAAGATCTCTCCGAAGGCCTTGATGCCGTCGACAGTCACCGCACAAGACTGTGGTGCTGCCTCCTAAAGACGCAAGAGTCCTCGGGAGAGATCTTACGGGCTCAATCAGCGAGTTGGCTTGCCTGACCGGCTGGCCCTCACGGATACACGGCGCGAAGGCCCGGGTCAGGCGACCAGGAGAGCGGTGTGCACGGGCGAGGTGTCAGGCCGTTTCAGGCCAGTAAGCCTTGTACGCGGAACGCATGGATCGGCACGGAAGCGGAGCGATTGTCGATGGATTCCGCGTGATCCGTTCCGATCCGCGCCATCCGTGTACGGGATCCGGCACCGATCTTCAGGCGCCTGACGACTTGTGCTGGCACACGGAGAGCGGCCCTGAAAACGACGAAGGACGAAGGCGCGCCCTTTCGGGCAACGACCTTCGTCCTTCGTCGTTCGTCTTGCGACTGGAAGCGGCCAACGACCGCGCCAGGCTTAGACCAGGTCGACGGTGGCGCCGACTTCGGTGAGCTTCTTCTTGGCGTCCTCGGCGGACTCCTTGCTCACCGACTCGAGCACCTTGGCGCCCGCGGTCTCGGCCATGTCCTTGGCCTCCTTGAGGCCGAGGTTGGTCAGCGCGCGGATGACCTTGATGACGTCGATCTTCTTGTCGCCGACGCTCTTCAGAACGACGGTGAACTCGGTCTTCTCCTCGACGGGAGCGGCCGCAGCGGCGGCAGCCGGGGCAGCTGCGACGGCCACGGGGGCCGCGGCGCTGACGCCCCACTTCTCTTCCAGCATCTTGGTCAACTGGGCGGCCTCAAGCACGGTGAGGGCGCTCAGTGACTCGACGATTTTCTCCAGATCAGCCATTGTCGGAACTCCAATTCAGTAATTGCTTGTCGATGTTGTTGCGCGGCCCGGGCCCAGCCCGAGCCACCTGTGCCGATGGGTCAAACCCATCAGGCAGCCGCCGGAGCGGCATCCTTCTCCGAGTACGCCTTGACCACACTGGCCACCTGACGGACGCTGCTCGCGAGCGCGCCCGCGATGCGTGTCGCCGGGGTCGAGATCATGCCCAGCAACTGGGCGCGCAGGACGGGCAACGGCGGCAGATCCGCCAGCGCCTCAACCTGCTTGGCATTGAGCACCTCGTTGCCGAGGAACCCGCCCTTGACCTTGACGAACTCGCTCTCCTTGGCCACCGCCGTCAGAGCCTTGGCCACCGCCGGTGCGTCGCCAAAAGCGAAAGCCACGGCCGTGGTCTGCGCGAACAGTTCCTCGGGCGCGGGGCGGCCCAGATCAACCAGCACCTTGCGGGCCAGCGTGTTCTTGACCACATGAAGCTCGCCCTGGGCCTCGCGCACCTTGCGGCGCATCGGGTCCATGCCCTTCATGTTGATCCCACGGTACTCGACCAGGATCATGCCCTGGCTTTTCTCGATCAGCTCGCGATACTCATCCACGAGCTCGGTCTTGCGTTCCTTTGTGAGCGCCAAATCGTTCACCTCCTCACTGGCGATGTGTGGGCGCCCTGCGCCCCAAAACACAACGGCTCGGGCTTCGCTTTCGAAGTCCGAGCCGTCTGAGTGTCATCCACACGGCCGCGAGGGCCGGTGCCGATCGTCAAACGCTCTACCTCGGCGGGTCTTACGGGCTTTGCGGGCCCAGCCAGCTGTCTTCGGCGAAGCTCAGCGCACCCGTGGGTGCGCCCCTTGTTGTTGTGTGCGCCCGCCTTGCCCGGCAGGCTGCGTTCAAACGACGTCTCAGGCGAGGCCGTGATCGGCCGAAGCCGCCTGTGCATCCACCCTGACGCCGGGGCCCATTGTAGCCGTCAGGACGATTTTCTTCAAGTACACGCCCTTGGCGGTGGCCGGCTTGGCCTTGATCACGGCCGCCATCAGCGCCTGGAAGTTCTCGAGCAGAGCCTGCTCGCTGAACTGAACCTTGCCGATCGGTACGTGCAGGTTGCCGGTCTTGTCGACGCGGAACTCGACGCGGCCGGCCTTGGCTTCCTTGATCGCGCGCGGCAGATCTTCGGCCGGGACGACGGTGCCCGTCTTCGGGTTCGGCATCAGGCCGCGCGGGCCGAGGATGCGGCCGAGGCGGCCGACCTTGCCCATCAGATCGGGCGTGGCGATGGCGACGTCGAACTCCGCCCAGCCCGCCTGAATTTGCTTGATCAGCTCGTCGTCGGCGACGTGATCGGCGCCGTTCGCTGAGGCGACGCGAGCGCCCTCACCCTCGGCGAAGACCAGGACGCGCACGGTCTTGCCCAGCCCGTTCGGGAGCACGACGACGTCGCGGACGTTCTGATCCGCATACTTGGGGTCGACGCCCAGGCGGATGTGCGCCTCGACCGTCGCGTTGAACTTCGAATAGGACGTGGCCTTGGCCAGCGCCACAGCCTTCTCGGGCGAATAAGCGGTGTCGGCCTCGACCTGAGCAGCTGCCGCCTTGTACTTCTTGCCGTGTTTCTGCATGGTGTTCTCCTTGTGGTTCAAGCGGGCCTTTCAGCCCTCCCACATTCATAGAGGCATTGGCTATTGGTTATCGGCTATTGAAGACACAAAAGCCAATAGCAAATGACCCATAACCGATAGCTCAGCCTTCGACGATCAGGCCCATGTTGCGGGCGGTGCCCTCAACCTGCTTCATCGCGCCTTCGATGTCGATCGCGTTGAGGTCCTTCATCTTAACCTCGGCGATCTCCTTGACCTGGGCCCGCGTGACCTTGCCGACCTTGGCGCGGTTCGGCGTGGCCGAGCCCTTCTCGATCTTAGCGGCCTTGGTCAACAGGAACGCGGTGGGCGGGGTCTTGAGCACGAACGTGAACGAGCCGTCCGTGAACACCGTGATCTCGGCAGGGATGACGTCGCCCACGCGGTTATTGGTGCGGGCGTTGTATTCCTTGCAGAAAGCCATGATGTTGATGCCATAGCCGGCGAGCGCCGGGCCCACCGGGGGCGCGGGGTTCGCCTTGCCAGCATTCAGCTGGATCTTGACGACTGCCTTAAGTTTCTTTGCCATACTTGCTCTTGCTCCTTGTGGTGCGAGCGGGCGCATTCGGGCGCCCTCCCACGACTATTGTGATTGGCTATTGGTCATTGGTTATTGGCTATTGATATCCTCAATAGCCAATAACCAACGACCAATAGCCAATGTCTTACACTTTTTCGACTTGCAGGAAGTCGAGCTCCACGGGCGTCTCGCGGCCGAAGAACGAGACCATGACGCGCACCTTGGTGCGATCCATGTCGATCTCGGACACGGTGCCGATGAAATCGTTGAACGGGCCGTCGATGATGCGCACCTTCTGGCCGGTCTTGAACGTGACCTTGACCTTGGGCGCCTCGGCCTCCATGCGCTTGATGATGCCGGCCACTTCCTCGGGGCGCAGCGGCGTCGGGGTGTTGCCCATCCCGACGAAACCCGTGACGCCAGGCGTGTTCCGCACGACGTACCAGGTCTCTTCGCTCATCGCCATGTTGACGAGGATGTAGCCCGGGAAAACGCGGCGTTCAACGGTTCGGCGCTTGCCGTCCTTGACCTCGATCTCTTCCTCGGTGGGCACGATCACGTCAAGGATCTTGCCCTTCATGCCCATCGTGGCGATGCGCTGCTCGAGGTTCTGGCGGACCTTGTTCTCCTGGCCCGAATAGCAGTGCACGAAGTACCAATGCGGTCCGTCGGGGTTGTCCTCCGGCTGAACCGCGATGGCTTCATGGACGGGCTCGGGCTCGTCGTCCTCTTCCTCCTCTTCGACCTCAACCTCTTCTTCGGTTTCATCCGAAGTTTTGGGGGTGAGGTCGATCGGAAGGTCGAATGGTTCAGGCTCCGCCTTGGGGGCCAGGTTGGTCAGTCCGAAGAACGCAGCGGCCTCCTCGGCCGCCGACGGCGTCGAGTTGGAATCGCTGGCCGGCGCCTCCTCTTCAGAAGACGACACGTCTTCCGCCGGGGATTCGGCCGTGACGTCCTCTTCGGGCATGGCGTCGACAGGATCGACCGCCGGCTCGTCGGGCGTCAGATTGTCGCTAGAGTTCAGCTCCAGCTCGTCCATGCTTGCGCCTTTCCGATCAGCCCGCGCGCAGGCCGATCAGCAACCGGATCATCTCGCCGAAAAGATAGTCGAACCCGCCCAGGAAAATGGACCCGACGACGATCACGCCCAGCACGATCGCGGTCAGATTCAGGGCCTCCTGCCGGGTCGGCCAGACCACCTTGTTCAGCTCGCCACGCGTCTCGCGATAATAGCGGACGATGGCATTCGGCTCTTTGACTTCCGGCTGCGCCTTTGTCGATGACATCGCGCTACCCTTTCCCTAGATGAAGACGACACCGCCCACGTACCGCGGTGTCGTCCCAGTGCCGCCAGGCGGCTTTGCGTGCAGGCCAGGAGGGACTCGAACCCCCAACACCCGCTTTTGGAGAGCGGTACTCTGCCAATTGAGCTACTGGCCTAGACTCAGTCTTGTAGTCGAGTAGTCACGTAGTCGTGCAGTCGTTGACTACTGGACCACCTGACTATTCGACCACCAGACTTCCCTTACTTCGCCTCGCGATGCGTCGTGTGTTTGCGGCAGCGCGGGCAGAATTTCTTGATCTCCAACCGGTTTGGATCGTTGCGGCGGTTCTTCTGCGAGGTGTAATTCCGCTCCTTGCAGTCGGTGCACGCAAAGGTAATCACCGGTCGGACGTCTTTCGATTTGGCCATTCTAGCACCTAGTCCAGTCGGCGATTGGGTGATGGGGTGACGGGCTGATCGCTCAACCCGTCATCCATTCACCCAGTCACCCAATTCAGTCAATGACTTTCGTGATCACGCCCGCGCCGACGGTCAGACCGCCCTCGCGGATGG
>CAYZRP010000101.1:0-7946 GCA_964480865.1 uncultured Anaerolineales bacterium
ACGATCGGACGCCTGCGCTCTGCGCTTCATCGCTCGATCCGCGCCAGGCGCCGGAGCACCCCGCTTTCTGCCGAACGATCGGACGCCTGCGTCTCAGCGCTTCATCGCCCGATCCGCGCCATGCGCCGGAGCACCCGTTTTCTGCCGAGCGATCGGACCCTGCGTCTCAGCGCTTCATCGCTCGATCCGCGCCAGGCGCCGGAGCACCCCGTTTTCTGCCGAACGATCGGACGCCTGCGCTCTGCGCTTCATCGCTCGATCCGCGCCAGGCGCCGGATCACCCCGTTTTCTGCCGAACGATCGGACCCCTGCGTCTCAGCGGATCTGCCGGGTGTGCGAGGGATGGAGCGTGGGCGGCAGACCGCGGACCGCGCGAAAGAGCTCCCCCTCCGCTCTTCGCTTGTCCCCCTGGTACGGTCCACGATCTGCCGTCCACGCTCCATCCGCTGTCGTCTCTGGCCGGCCGCGATCCGCGGTCGACTCAGTAGACGCCGTACTCCTTGGTTGTCTCGACCCAGACTTCGACGAGGTCGGGCCGGCAGCCCTCCATCTCGCCGATGCCGGTGGTCATGATGAAGCCACCGCCCTTGCCGACTTCGCGACAGAGCTTGATCGTCAGCTCGCGGACCTCATCGGCCGTTCCGGCCTGAAGCAACGAGTTGGGCATGCCCCCTGCGATGCACATCGTCTCGCCGACGACTTCCTTGACCTTGAAGATGTCGCTGGCCTGGAACAGCCCGGCCACCTTGCCCTTCGGCAATTCGGCCAGGTAGTTCAGGCGCTTGTCCCAGATGCCTTCGTAGAACACGAAGGGCATGATCCCGGCTGCGACAAGGCCTTCTTGCATGGCCTTGAGAGTCGGCCAGTAGAACTTCTCGAACTGCGGGATCGACATGAAGCCGTCCGAGCCGCGGTGCAGCGGGATGAACGACACGTTGATGCCCGTCGCACGGCTCCAGTTGATCGCAAACTCGAGCTCGAACTCGAGGACGCGGTCCATCGCCGCCAACAGCTTCTCGGGCCGGCGGTGGATGTCGAGCATGATGCCGCGCATGCCGCGCAGCGTGTCAGACATGAAATCGAACGGCGCCTCGATCAGCGAGCCGACGAAGGTCGGCGGCGCGAAGCCGAGCTCGGCCATGCGCCCGACTGAGGCCACGGCGCGGGCGTCAGCCTTGGCCTGGGCCTCAATGCCGGCGGCCAGGTTGCGCAACGCTTCGACGACCGGCGGCGCCTTGAGCGCGCCGAGGTTGTAAAGGTTGTAGTGGCCGAAGGCGGCCATGCCAAGCGGTGGCAGCGCCGCGAAGCCGGCCAGACCCGGGAAGACGCGCGGCCAGTACTTGCGGATGGCCCAGTCGCCGGGGTCGGCCAGGAAGGCGTCGTAATCCTCGCCCTTCATGTACTCGCCCTCGACGAACTGGAAGGATCCATCCGCCGGCAGGCCATGGCCCGGGAACTTGGTCATCACGTCGCCGCCAACGGCGAACGACGAAGCCGGGTTGTTGAAGACGCTCATCGCGGAGTCGGGTTGGAAGCGCAGCGCCGCGGCCTCGAGCAACTCCTGCTCCTTGGCCGCATCCTCATGGAGCTGCTGGCGCGTGATCCCGCCCATCTCGGCGAGCATGTAGCCGAAACCGAGCTGAACCGGCACACGGTCCGGCTGGCCGAGCTTCAACGCTGTCTGCAGGCGAGTCAGGCGCTCGCCGAACAACTGTTGAGGTGTCTTGCCGGCGTCGATCGCCGACACAGCGGTTTTCTCAGTCATTGCCGTTGGCCCCCGTCCACTGCTTGGCGAGCGCGACCGCCGACATCGCGTCCTTGCCAAAGGCGTCCGCCCCGGCATACGCGCAGATCTGCTGGTCCATCGTGCCGCCGCCGATCATGATCTTGACGCCGTCGCGCAGGCCCGCGGCCGTGATGGCCTCGACGGTCTCCTTCATCGACGTGTAGGCCAGGGTCAGGAACCCTGACAGCGCGACCACGTCGGGCCTGTACTCCTTCATCGCCACCACGAAGTCCTCGGGCGGGATGTCGACCCCGAGGTCCTTCACCTGGAAGCCGTTGACGCCCAGCATGAAGTTGACGATGTCCTTGCCGATGTCGTGGATGTCGCCCTTGACGGTGCCGAGCAGGACCTTCGCGCCGGTCGCGGCGCCGGTCGTTTGCGCCATCAGCGGTTTGACCTCGTCCGAGATCGCCTTGAGCATCTCGCCCGCGAGGATCAACTCAGGGATGAAGTACTCGCCCTTCTCGAAGCGTTTGCCGACCTCCTCCATTGCCACTTTGCAATCTTCGAGGATGGCCACCGGAGTGGCGCCATCCTTGATCAGCTGGCGGGTCAACGCCAGCGCCTCCTCTTCGTTCATTTCGGCAATTGCGGTGATCAGTTCTCCGGACATAGGCGTCACTCCTTGCAACTTGCTCAGCCGCTCGGCTATGGAAGCCGGGTGTTCACGCTTCTTGCCGCGAATTGCACGAATTGATTCTGGCATTCGTGTAATTCGCGAAATTCGCGGCCCAATCCCTTATTTCGCGGCGACGGCGGGCGCGGGGTCCTTGGGGGCCTCGAGCAGACCGGCGCGGTAGGCGCGCGTGTAGCGCAGGCAATGCTTGTCGCGACCGAGCACGAGCTCAGCCGACAGGATGGCCGCCTGAAGCTCGCGGTCGTTCGGGTCGATGATGGCTGAGTCCATGCCCGCATCGAGCGCGAGCACCAGGAACGTGCGATTGATCAACGCGCGCACCGGCAGTCCGAACGACACGTTGCTCAGACCACAGCCGATGTGCGCCGCCGGGAACTCGGCCTTGATCGCGCGCATGGTGGCGAAGATGATCTGGCCGGCCTGGATGTTGGTCGAGATCGTCATGGCCAGCGGATCGACCGTGACCTTCTCGTCGGCGATGCCGGCCGCGCGCGTCTTTTCGAACACGCGCCGGATGACGTCGAGGCGCGCCTCGGCCGTCGTAGGGATGCCCTTGTCGTCCATGCACAGCGCGATGACGTCGCAGCCGTTCTCGGCCACGATCGGCAGGATGCCCTCGAGCCGCGACGGCTCGCCGCTGATCGAGTTGATCATCGGCGTCTTCTTGACGGCCGGCATCACGGCCTTGAGCGCAGCCGGGTTGGCGCTGTCGAGGCAGATCGGGACGTCGGTGACGCCCTGCACGAGATCGATCAGCCAGAGCAGGTCTTCAGGCTCGCGATCGGGGTGCGTGCCGGCGTTGACGTCCAGCCACGCGGAGCCTGCGGCGGCCTGTTTCCTGGCAAGGTTTTGAATGAAGGCGGCATCGCGCTCGGCGATGGCCTTGGCCACGGCCTTGCGGGTGCCGTTGATCTTCTCGGCGATGATCCTCATGCATCCTCCTTCGCCCGACGGTTCTCCGTCGGGAACCACATGGACAGCGCAAAGCGCCGCTGAAATCCGGGATAGGTCGTCAGTTCGATGTAGCTCGTGCGCCGCGCGATCTTCTGGGCGCGCGTCCGCTCCTTAAGCGAGAGCAGCAACGCCTTGGCGCCGACGCCTGCCGCGTTGCCGACCTGCGAGTATTTGGCCTTGGGCAACCGCGGCAGCAGGCCGATGTCGAGCGCGCTGTCGAGGTTGAGGAACGAGCCAAACGCGCCGGCGACGATGAGCTCATCGACGGCCTCGGGCGGCGTCTGAGTCGACTCGAGCAGGATCTCGAGCCCGGTCTGGATCGCGCCCTTGGCCAGCTGGATCTCGTTGATGTCGCTCTGCGTGATGACCACGTCGCGGTCGATGCCGGTCTGCGGGGCGAGCGCGAGCGCGTACTCGAGCCCCTTTGGTCCGGGGCGCAGGCCTGGCGCGCCGGGCGTCAGTCGGCCGCGATGATTGAGCAACCCGGCGCCGCGCAGCGCGGACACCGCATCGATGATGCCTGAGCCGCAGATGCCAACCGCCGGCGCGTCGCCGATGGTCTTGATCTGCGGGCCGTCGGGCGTGATGCGCACGGCCTCGATCGCGCCCGAGGCAGCACGCATGCCGTCTTTGATGTGAGCGCCTTCGAAGGCTGGTCCCGATGCGCACGAGGCAGACGTCAGGTAGCTCAGCCCCGGCTTGCACAGGGCGATCTCGGTGTTGGTGCCGATGTCGACGCCGACGGCGATCCGATCGCCCTTGTCGAGGTCGGTGGCCAGGATCATGGCGACGTGGTCGGCGCCGACGAAACCGCCGACGCACGGCGGCACGTGCACGTAAGCGCCGGGCGCGAAGTTGAGGCCCATGTCTCTGGCACGCACATCGAGAGCGGCGTTCGAGGCCGCCACGAACGGCGCGACCGAGAGCTGGCGCGTCGGCAGACCGAGCAACAGGTGGTGCATGGCCGTGTTGCCGACGATGCAGGCCTCGGCGATCTCGCCCGGGTCGACGCCGGCCTGCTCGGCCAACGTCGCGGCCAGAGTGTTCAGGCCGTCGATGACCACGCCGCGGATCTCGGCGGCAGCGGCCGGCCCGCGCCCGGCATAGACCAGGCGGCTGATGACGTCCTCGCCGTAGCTGATCTGCGGGTTCATCAGGCCGCCGGCGGCGAGCTCGGCGCCGGTCTCGAGGTCGATCAGGAAGCCCGCGATCTTGGTCGTGCCCAGGTCGACGGCATAGCCGATCGGTCGGCGGCCCGGCGCCGCGAAGCCCACGATCTCGCGCGAGTGCACGAAAGCCGTGAGGTTCCAGGCGTGCTCACGCGCGAGCGGTGAGAGCTGGTTGATGACGGAAGGCTCGGCGGTGACATGGCGCAGGCCGTAAGCCGACTCAACAGCGTCGGTGACGCGCTCGAGGTCAGAGCGCAGGTCGCGTAGGGTCGGCGGCTCGGCTTCGACGGCGCAGGCCTTGATCGCGCTCTCCACCGTCAGCGAGCGGGCCAGACCGCCGATCTGCAATCGCTGATCGGTGACGAGCGAGGCCTTCGGCACATGCACCTTGACGTCGCTGTGCACGTGCACGCGGCAGGCGAGGCGATGGCCGGCGTTGATCTCCAGTTGCGACAGATAACGCCGGTCGGCGTCGACGGGGCCTGAGACCTGGCCGCTCATCATGACGACGCGACAACGGCCGCAGGTGCCCTCGCCGCCGCATACCGAAGCCAGGCCGATGCCGGCCTGACGCGCGGCATCGAGGAGATTGGCCCCCGGCTCGACCTCCACGCGTCGCCCGATGGGTTCGAAATCGACTTCGAAGCGCTGGTTTTCGGTCATGACTGACAGATCAACGAACCACGGAACAGATCATCCGTGATCGTGCCGCCGGGCGGCACTACGACGAATTCGTCGTCCCACGGACCATTGATGAGTTTGCGCACCAGGTCGGAAGCGCCTTCGATTTCTTCATAGCGCAGGTTGAACTTCTCGGCCGTCATCTGCGCCTGCTCACGATAGCGTTCGATGTCGTACACGCCGGTGTTGATGAAGGCGAGGCGCTTGTAGTTCTTGAGCATCAAATGGATGATGCGATCGGCGCGCGCCTGGCCGTAGCGCTTCACGAGGCGCTCGTGCTCGTTGAACGGCGTGTCACCGACTTCGATCCAGCCCTTGGTCAGGTAATAGGAGCCGGGCTCCTGGCGCGCCTGCTTCATATAGGCGTCGCGCGAACCGAGGAAGATCGCGATGCAGTCATCGACTTTGGGGACGACAAGCGTGGCGTGCGCGGACTTGAGGCCGATGACGGCGCGCGAGCACGAGCCGTAGCCGAGCAAGATCGTGTCGGCTGTGGCGCCGATGTCGTCGATGGTCTGCTGAAGGGTGTGGCGGAGTTCGTCGGGCCGGAGATGAAGGCCGAAATCCAGGACCTGCGCCCTGACGTGCGACGGGAGGAAAGGCCGCATCTCTTCGATGACGGTTGCGCAGGCTAGCACCACCACGCGCGGAGCGGCTTGAGACGTCATGCGCAGGCTCCTCGACCAACCCTGGTCGCGGCGCCTTGCGACGCCACGGTTCGCCACCGACCGTTTTCGGCAAGCCTGACCCACGCCGTCAGCGGAGGAGCAGCGCTCCGTTAGAGCATGTTGGGTTAGGCCTTTTGGGTTATCTGGACTGCTCCAGAATATAGGCTTCCATAGGGAAGCTAAAGTGACGCCCATCACTGCCAGATGTGACAAGTCGCCCGATTTCGGCGCGGAGCCGGCTCGATGCCGAGGTTAGGAATACGGTGGTTTTGTCGTGCCAATTCACTGACATCCCCCCATTGGCGGGGCCCGCTGAAGCGGACGATAATGTCTGCATCGTGGGAACGCCCAAACGAGCCGCGCACCCGGATACCTTTCCAGAGGTCGTTCCGGACGCCATCGACCGCGACAGCGACGAGCCCGTTTATGCTCAGCTGGTGCGGATCCTGAGGCGTCAGGTGGCCGACGGCGTTCTGCGCCCCGGTGACCAGCTGCCTTCCGAGGCGCAGTTGTGCCGGCGCTATGGCGTCAGCCCGATGACCGTCCGCCGGGTCATCAACATCCTGGCCGACCAGGGCATCGTGGTTGGCGAGCAGGGCCGGGGCACCTTCATCCGTCCGGTCGAATTGGCCAACGCCAGCTTTCAGTTGCAACGTCTTCAAGAACTCGTCGGCGGCGATGAGCAGGCCACTGTGCGTCTGCTGCAGGCCACCATCGTCGCGGCGGATTGCGACACCGCCGAGAAGCTTCAATGCCAGCCGGGTGAGCGCGTCATCTACATGCGCCGATTGATCGAAGGCGAGATCGGGCCGATGTGCTACCACGTCGAGTACCTGGTCTACGACCCAAGCCGGCCGGTGGTCGAAGCCGAGATCGCCACCACGTCTTTGCAGGGGCTATTCGGCGGCCCAGGGCAGCCCCTGATCAAACACGGCGACCTGCACATCGAGGCCGTCCTCATCGGCGAAGAGGAAGCCCGGCTGCTGCAGGCGCCCTCCCCCGCCGCCGGTCTGCGGATCGAGCACCTCTTCTACGCCTATGACGAGCGCCCCATGAGCTGGGGCTGGTTCCTCTGCCGCGGCGACCGGCTGCGTTTCGGCAGCCACGTCGGCATCAGCCAGGATCGACTCACTCCCGAAGGGTAGATACGCCGATGAGCGCTGACGTCTCGATGTCGGATCTGGTGCGAGCCATCGCGGACCTTGATGAAGACGGCGCGCTTGCGCTTGTAAACAGCCGGCTCGAAGCGGGCGACGACCCTTTCGCGATCATGGCGGCCTGTGAAGAGGGTATGCGCCAGGTCGGTCAGCGCTATGAGGAGCGCCTGTACTATCTCTCCGGACTGATCATGGCCGGCGAGATCTTTCGCGAGGCGGCCGAGTTGTTGCGCCCCGCCCTCGAGGGGCGCTCTGTCGCGCAAAGCGCAGGCCGGATCCTGCTGGGCACGGTGCAGGGCGACATCCACGACATCGGCAAGAACATGTTGAGCATGCTGCTCACCAGCCACGGCTTCAACGTGATCGATCTGGGCGTCGACGTGCCGCCCGAGCGCTTCGTACAGCTGGCGCTCGCCGAGCAGCCCGACATCGTCTGCCTGTCGTGCCTGATCAGCTCAGCCTATGAGTCGATGCGCACGACGGTGTCGCAACTCAAGATCTTGCGAGATGCCAACGACCACCCCCTGCCGATCCTGATCGGCGGCGGCATGATCGATGAACACCTGGTGCGCTACATCGGCGCCGACTACTGGGCCGTGGATGCCATGGACGGCGTCCGGCTCTGCCACAGGTTGATCGCGGAACGGAACAAGAGCGCGTCATCGGGCTGACGCCTGCGGCGCCGACGAAAAGTGAAGGACGGACGACGAAGGTTGAAAAGCTATTCAACCTTCGTCGTCCGTCCTTCATCGTTAACACCTCGCACTGCGCCTACCCGCGCGCCGCATGTCATCCAGAAGACCTTTTTTGCGTCGCGTGTCACCCCGAATGCTCCTCCTCTTCACGCGTTGCGTGTCACCCCGGATGCTCCTCCTCTCACGCGTTGCGCGTCAT
>CAYZRP010000101.1:8046-26355 GCA_964480865.1 uncultured Anaerolineales bacterium
CTTCACGCGTTGCGTGTCACCCCGGATGCTCCTCCTCTCACGCGTTGCGCGTCATCCCGGATGCTCCTCCTCTCACGCGTTGCGTGTCACCCCGGATGCTCCTCCTCTCACGCGTTGCGCGTCATACCGGATGCTCCTCCTCTTCACGCGTCGCGTGTCACCCCGGATGCTCCTCCTCTCACGCGTTGCGCGTCATACCGGATGCTCCTCCTCTCACGCGTTGCGTGTCATCCAGAGCGCCTACCCACGCGTTGCGCGTCACCCCGAATGCTCCTCCTCTTCACGCGTAGCGTGTCATCCAGAGCGCCTGACCCTATTGGCCCGGTGTCACGCCTGTTGAGCGCGAAGGATCTCCTGTCGGACTCGCATGCCGTCGGAGACAAAACTCCGCGACCGCCGAGTCCGACGGGAGATCCTTCGCGCTCAACAGGCGAGTCTTGCTGTGTAGTTGGTCAGGCGCTCTGGATGACACGCTATGCGCGGTCAAGGATTCTGGTGACACGCGCCACGTGAAGACGAGCACTCGGGATGACACGGGGCTCGGGGAGGAAAGCAACAGAGGCGCCCCTCACAGCGCCGCCTCGCGCGGGCATTTACGCCAGCAAGCTCACAGAAACAAGACGAAGTGGACGACGGTCGACTGGCAATCAACCTTCGTCTTTCGTCTTGCGTCACGGCTGCGGCACGGGCAGACCGCTCGGCACAGTGTCTGGAACGACTCCCTCGAGGGACAGCGCTGAAGGATCGGTCAACGCGTCCAAGAAGGCCAGAAGCTGCCCGATTTGCTGATCCGTCAGGGAACGCGGCGTCGCCACGAGCGGGTCGAGGGTCGTCAACAGCCGTGCCGCGCGCAAGGTCCCGGCAACTGTCGATGAGTCAGTGACGACGGCGTCGCGCAGGTCTGGCGCCAGTTGGGTGGAATCATAGTTGCGCAACCCGGCGACAGGATCCAGGTGATGGCGGATCACCGCCTCGAGCGTCGTGTAGGCGCCGTTATGCATCCACGGCCCCGTCAGCGCGACGTTGCGCAGCGGCGGCGTGCGGAAGGCGAACAGATCCTCCGGCATGCCCGAGACCATCGCCCGGCCGACATCGAGCGGCTCGAGCGCACCTTTGCCGGGCCCCAGCTGCGGCACTGCCAGGTTGTGATAACGCTGGTCGGTGAGCAAGGTCCCTGAGTGGCAGACCGAGCACCCCGCTTCGCCATAGAAGAGGAGCGCGCCCTGGGCCGCGTCAGCGTCGAGGGCAACATCATCGCCAGCCAGGAAACGGTCCCATGGGCTGGTCGGGGCATTGCCCAGCTGAACCTCGAAAGCGGCGAGGGCATTGGCCACGTGTTCGATATCGAAAGCGTTGCCGACGTCGGGATAGGCAGCAGCAAAGAGCGGACGGTAGCCGTCTATGTGCTTGAGGCGGGCGACGACACCGTCCCAGATGGCAACGTAATCGTCGTCGTCGATAGCCGCGAGCTCGTTGGGTTGCCCGTTCACATCGAGGTCACCGACGCTGCCGCGCATCTCATCCCGCGACGTCAACGGAAACAGGGCCTGCGCAGCCAGCACGTCCGACAGGCCGTGCGGCAGATAGTCATCGGCAGGCGACATGTAGCCCGGGCTGGGCGCGCCCCACACCCGGCCATCCCAAAAGGTCGTGATGAACCCCGTCGATCCGCGCAACAACACGTCTGGTGCATTGCGCGGGACACGGTTTCGACCTTCGCCGAGCTGTCGCGTCGGCCCAAGCCCATGCCCGCCGGTGCCGATGGGCAGCGAGAGGCCATCCGACGTGCCGTAGACCGGCAGGTGGCAGGTGGCGCAGGCCACGTCGCGATTGCCGCTCAGGACAGGGTCAAAGAACAGGGCGGCGCCCAGGGTGACTCTGGCGGCGTCTGGTTGCGGCGCCGGTTGAAGGGCTGTGACGGATTGGGCGGCCAGCAACGTTCGCAGCGCTTCGGTGTCAGACGACACGCGAACGCCCACACATGCGGTTGCCAGCCAGGGCAGGATCGCCAACGCTCGAGCCAACCGGGAGATCTTGCGCGCGGAAAATCGTCTTGCGGAGAAGGACTGATCTGTCATGCGGTTGTCATTATAGTCACCGCACCTCAGAACTCCCGTCCGAGCGTGTCACTCGCAGGGCAAGCGCATGAGAGATGCCTGATCTGATTCATCCGAGAAAAAGAAGGGAGGCCTGGGCCGGGGCTTTGCCCCGGCCCAGGCCTCCCCTCGCTTTCTCGGCACTTCTCTACTGAGGCGATCAAGCCGGGCGGTCTTGGGTCGGCTTCAGCCTGATCCGTCGACCGTCAGACGCGCGTTTTCACCGAGACAGACACATCATTGGCACCCGACAGGGCCTGGCGACAGGGTTTGCACTCGGCGAGATCCAGTTCAATGCAAAGCCCGGGGCCGTCTTCGCGGTTGAGCGCGCGGCAGCGACCGCCGGCCGACGCCACGAGCCCTGCGACCATCGCCAGCCCGAGGCCGAGGCCCTCGATCTGACCCGTCATCGTCTTTTCGCCCTGATAGTACGGGCGCCACACGCGAGTGAGTTCCTCGGGCGGCAAGGACAGTCCGTCATCGCAGACCGACACGAGGATGCGCTCAACGCTCGAAGGCCTGACGTTCACCACGACGGTGGGCCGGCGCGCGGGATGGAATTTGCGAGCGTTCGCCAACAACTCAGTCAGGATCAGGCGGACGGCTTCTTCATTCAAGGTGAGATGCGCAAACCAGAGCGGGTCGTCGATCTTGACCGACGCTTCGACCCCCGCTTCGAGAGCCAGGGCCGCGACGAGCTCGGCCAAACGCGACAGGGCGAACGGCATGCTGCCCGACGTCAGGGCGGGCGCATTGACGAAGTTGATGATCTCGTCGATCGACCGGCGCAGGCTGGAGAGGCTGCTAAGGGCGAGCTCGCCCATGTTTGCCACGTCCGTGACACCGCTCTCGCGGGCCATGTCGATCAACAGATCGAGGCTGCTGCTCAGGCCGGCCAGCGGCGTGCGCAATTTGTGCGACACGAGCGCGTTGAACGACCAGGCGCCCCGCTGCAGCTCCATCTGATCGGTGACGTTTCTCAGGTGGATAAAACGGCTGCCGGCCGACTCGACCGGCGCTTCGAACTCCGACTGTTCGAGCCACAGTGTGCGCTGCGCCTCGGTTTCGGGTCGGACGAGCAACAGGCTCTCGTCGGCCTGTTTCAACGGCTGGTAGACGCGCGCCACCTGAGCCGCATAGTCGCCACCCACCTCGGCATCGCCCCGTCCCAGCCACTGATTGGCGCGCGGGTTGGCATACAGGATGGCGCCGTCGACGTCAACGAGGACGTAGCCATCGTTGCTGTGGTCGGCCATCCAACTGAGGCGGGCGCGCTCGCCCAACAATCGCCTGTAGCGGTTGAGGCGCAGGAGACTCTGGACGCGAGCCCGCAGTTCGACGCGATCGACCGGCTTGGCGATGAAGTCATCGGCGCCGGCTTCGATGCCCGCCAGGCGCGAGTCGCGGTCGTCGAGGGCCGTGATCATGATGATCGGCACCTCGGCCAGTGCGGACTCACCCCGGATCCGGCGGCAGACTTCATAGCCGTCGAGATCGGGCATCATCACGTCGAGCAATATGATGTCCGGCTTGGCCTGCGACGCGAGTTTCAGGGCATCGCGGCCATTGGCGGCGTCGATCAGGCTCGCGCCGAGCGGCGCCAGGATGGCCGCGAGTGTCTTGCGGTTGTTGGCCTCGTCATCGACGATCAGGATCGTGTTCGCGGACATATTCCCCCAGGTCCTGCGCGGACCCCGTTGACTTGATCAGTGGGTCAATACGCTCAACAGCCGCGCTACGTCGACCTCAAGTTCGCGAAGCGCCACAGGCTTGGTGATATAGAGATCCATGCCGGCCTGCAGACAGCGATCGGCGTCACCGGCCAGCGCCAGGGCCGTCAGAGCGATGATGGGCGTGCGCGGCAGACCGCGTTCCTGTTCGATCGCTCGCCAGGCCCGCGTGGCCTCGAGGCCGTCGAGTTCCGGCATTTGCACATCCATCAGCACAAGATCCGGACGACCCCCGTCGACGCGCTCGAGCGCCTCGCGACCGTTGTGCGCGGCCACGACACGGTAACCGCGCGACGCGAAGTACGTGCTGAGCAGGTCGATGTTCTGCTCGTTGTCGTCGACCACAAGCAACAGTGTCGACAGCGCCGGGCGCTGCACGACGGGAACCGGCAACAGGCGCTCGGGCACGGGCTCATCGGGCACGACATCGTCGTCGGGCGTCCACGGCAGCACGATCGTGAAGCGGCTGCCCTCGCCCAGGCGGCTGTCGACGGTGACCCCGCCGCCATGCATCTCGGCCATGCGCGACACAAGTGAGAGGCCGAGCCCTGTGCCTTCGTACTGACGCGTCAGCTTGCTGTCGAGTTGTGTGAAGGGCTGGAACAGCCGGGCCAGATCCTCCGGTGCGATCCCGATGCCGGTGTCCCAGATCACGAAACGCATCTGCTGGCTCTCGCGGTCGGTCTGCAGCTCGAGGCCCACCGAGCGGCCCTCGGGCGTGAACTTGACAGCGTTGCCCAGCAGGTTGACCAGCATCTGCTTCAGACGGCGCGGATCGGCGCGGACGACCGTCGCTTCGTCGCTCAACTTCAGGTTGAGCGCCAGGTTCTTCTTCAAAGCCGCCTGCTTGATCATGCGCAGACTGGCCTCGCAGATCGCCGCCGGGTCGATCAGGTCGGTGTGGATCTGGAAGTGGCCAGCCTCGATCTTCGAGAGGTCGAGGATGTCGTTGATCAGCGCCAGGAGATGCCGGCCGCTCTCGGCGATGTTGCCCAGCGCCCCGCTCTGGTCGTCGGTGACCGGCCCGAAGATGCCCTCGGCGATCGACTCAGCCATGCCCAACACCGTGTTGAGCGGCGTGCGCAACTCATGGCTCATGTTGGCCAGGAACTCATCTTTGAGCCGGGCGGCGCGCGCCAGGGCCGCGTTGGCCGCGCTCAGATCCGCGGTGCGCTCATCGACGCGTTGGGCAAGGAGCGCGCGTTCTTCCTCGAGCGCCTGATTGGCGGTGGCCAGCTCGAACGTGCGGGCCTTGACCCGCGCTTCGAGATCGGCGTTGAGCGTCCGCATCTTGTCTTCGGCCTGTTTGCGCTCGGTCAGATCGGTGATGACCGAGATCGACCCGACCACGGCGCCGTCACGCCAGCGCGGCGTGCTCGTGAGCAGCGAATGCACGACGGTGCCGTCAGGACGCACATGGCGCACCTCGCCGGTGGCCACTTCGCCACGCAGCCGCCGCGCCCGGATCTGTGCCAGCACCGGCAGGTCGTCAGCAACGATCAGGTCAGTGGGCGACCGCCCGATCAGGTCCTCGGCATCTCGACCGGCGATCTGGGCGAATGCGGGGTTCACGTACACGTAGTGATTCGAGGCGTCGGTAATCGTCAGGCCCTGCCCCATCGTGCGCATGACGTGATGGGCGAAGTCGCGTTCGTCGCGCAGCTCAGACTCGGCCTGGCGTCGCTCAGTGACATCGGTCGTGTAGACGTTGACGTAGCCTTCGAGCTGAAACGGAACGAAGCTGCACTCGAAGGTACGGCCCGCGGCGAGATACTCGCGGACGAGGCTTTCATGCGAGGCCAGGACGGTCGCGACATCGCGTTGCCAGGCAGCGAGCAGTGCCTCGGGATCTTCGGCCTGTTCGGCCATCGCGCGCAGCAGGCTGGTGCCGGCCGGGTTGCTGTAAACCACGTTGCCATCGGCGCCCATGCGCAGGACGGGCGTGGGGTTCTGCTCGGGGAAACGCGCCAGCTCCAGCATGGCCACGCGGGTCTGTTGCCATTCACGGTGGGTGAGCTGGAAACCCTCGAGCAGTTTGTTGACGGCCTCAGCCATCGTGGACAGCTCGTCACGACCCTGAACGGGCACCGGCACGGCCAGGGTGCCCTGCGCGGCAGCGACCTGAACGAGGTCGCGCAGGCGATGCAGCCGCCGAAACACCACGGCGTACAGGACGCCGATCATCACGAGCGCGCACATCGCGCTCGCGCCCACGACGATCCAGCCGATCGTGAAGATCGTCCCGCCAAAGATGTGGTCGAGCAGCCTGTCCTGGCTTGAAGTGAGGATCCCGACGGGTTCGCCATCGAGGCCAGGCAGCAGCGTGTAAGCGGTGACCTCCGAGCCATCCATGATCACAGACGTCGCGGTCCCGGCCCGGATCGAGCGATAGCCCTCGGCCACATGCGCGGGCAACGCATCGTGGCCGATCGGGTAGATCGACACCCGGGTGCCCAGCAACTCGGTCAGGTCGGTGAGGTCGTTGTCGTCCATCATCGCGCCGAAGATGATGAAGCCGATCACCGGGCCGCTGCCATCGGTCCGGAGGACCGGACAGGCAGCGACGCGCGTCAGGCTGATCCCGAGATCGACGTAACCGGCCGAGCACATCGGCTGGGCCGTTGCGGCGTCGTTGATATCGAACCACCCGGCGGAAGCCAGTTTTTCGTCGATCGTCTCGGGCGCGGCGATCGCTTCTCCGGTGTTGTTGTCGTAGGCTTTGCTGAACAGGACTTCGCGGTCGAGGGTGTAGATCTGAATGAAGTCGGCGTTCGCGGTTTGGAACGTGATGAACTCGAGTTGTTCCCAATCGTCGTCGCGAACGCCGGTTTTGACGAACTCGTAGGAGAGATCCCACGTGCCGTAATCGCGCACGCGATTGATCAGGGCGTTTTGATCGTTGATCAGCAGCGAGATGACGCGGGCCATCTCGCGCGACGCCATCTGCTCTTCGGCGGCCTGCAGGTCTGTTGCGCGTTGGCGAGCCAGCAACAGGTAGACCCCGATCGCAAACAGGATCAGGCTCGCCACGAGGCTCAAGACGAGTTTCCGGAAGATGGTCACGGTTGCAGATCCACGACGCCGTGCGGATCGTCGATCAGTTGCGACGGATCGACTGAGAGACGACTTCCTTGAGCCTGTCGACGTTGACGGGCTTGAGCAGGCAGGTCACGGCGCCCAGGCGGGTCGTCTCGAGCATGTCGCCCTGACCGGCCTGGCCGGTGAACATGATCACGGGAAGGCCGGGCTGCATGCGGCGCATCAAGCGCAGCGCGTTGAGGCCGTCGAGGCGCGGCATGCGGATGTCCATCAGCACGGCGTCAACGCCGCCATCGATCACGCGCAGCATGGCTTCGACACCATCAGCGGCCATATCGACCTGATGACCTTCGTCACGCAGTTCGTCCGAGAGATACCGTCTCAGATCGGGTTCGTCATCGACTACAAGAATGCGTGCCATATCACTCCCCTCGCTGAACACAATCAGCCACAGGATGACTCTAGGGCGACGACCGGCGATTGTCCGTAAAGGGTGAACGAAAGCAGAGGCTCAATCGCCAATCTTCACGCCCGGCTTACGAGCGCAGAAGACGGCTTAAAACAGCTGCGGGAGGGCGGTTTGCACACGCCCTCCCGCAGCGACTGACTCGAGGTCAGGCGCGGACCGAAGATCGATCCGCGACGGCCTGGACGCGCACCGTGGCGGTGGCGGCGGGCGTTGAATGCCCGCGCGAGATCGCTGTCTCGAGCGCGTCGAGCTCGCCGATCAGGGCTCGCGACAACCGATCGAGGTCGCCCTTGGCAGCCTTGGCGCGATCGACCTGCTTGTTGCGGAGCTCACGCACCAGCGCGTGAAGCGCCTCGTGGAAGGCCTGATGGGTCTTGGCGATCGCCCTGTACTCGGGCAGCTGCCCGAACTCACGGGCGGCGATGCCGTAGTACCACTGACCTAACGAGCACTCGGTGTGGCTCGGAACGTTCACGGTCGAGACCGCGACGCGCCCGGAGACCAGTTCCTCGGCCTTGCGCAGCCAGTTCTTGTGCGCGCCCTTATAGGTCTCGACGTTGGCCAGGAACTCCGCCACCGGATTGCCGGAGGAGAGCTTGAACCGCCCGACGAGGGCCTTCAGTTCGATTGCGCGTTCGGCCAGGTGTTCGGCGGAGGCCGACACTTCCTCGACCTGGGCCGTCATCTCCTCAGCCGAGGCCGAGACTTCTTCGACGGCGGCCGAGTTCTCTTCGCTGACCGAGGCGATGCTTTCGATCGAGCCGGTCACCTCGGTGGCCGAGGCCGACATCTCTTCGGTCGCGGCGGTGTTCTGCTCGACCACGGCGCTGAGGCTGTCGAGGCTGGCGACCACGCGCTCGCTGAGCGACGCCATCTGTTCGGCCGACTGGCCATTGCGCTCGGCGAGCTCAGCCGCTTCAGCCACGGCGTTTTCGAGGCCGGTGCTGGCCTGGCGCATGCTCACCACGGCGGTCTGCACGCCCTTGGCGCGTTCCGCCGAAGACTGCGCACCCTTGGCCAGGGTCTCGAAGGCCGCCCCGGCCTGTTCGGTCAACTGGCGGGCGCTTGTGACATCGGCGCCTGCCTGGTGCATGGCCTCGCCGACTTCGTTAGCGCCCTGCTGCACGGCGCGCACCAACTCGCTGATCTCCTTGGTGGCTTGAGCCGAGCGCTCGGCCAGCTTGCGGACTTCGTCGGCGACGACAGCGAAGCCCTTGCCGTGCTCGCCGGCGCGGGCCGCCTCGATCGCGGCGTTGAGCGCCAGCAGGTTGGTCTGCGAGGCGATGTCGTCGATGGTCTCGACGATCGTGCCGATCTGGCCGGAGCGGCGACCGAGGTCGCGGACGCGGCTGGCCAGTTGGTCGGTCGTGTCGTTCACGCGCTGCATGCCGTCGATCGTCTGAACGGCGAAGCGGATGCCTTCGTCGGCGGCGCGGGCTGAGTTCGCGGCTTCATCGGCGACGGCATCTGTGGCGATGGCCACCTGATGGAGCGTGTCGGCCAGGCCGGCCCGCATCGTCGCCGCCTTCTGCATCCCGTTGGCCTGCTCGCCGGCGGCGCGACGGATGTCGGCGACCGCGCCGGAGAGCCGGCTCATGGCCTCGGAGGTCGAGCCAATAGCCGTGGCCTGTTCCTGAGCGCCGTGCGCGACGCTGTCGATCGCGCGGCGCATTTCCTCAACCGAGGAGGCCGTGACCGTGATCGACGCGGCCTGCTGGCTCGACCCGCGCGCGACCTGTTGCATGGTCACGGCGATCTGCTGGGTGGCCTGCCCGGCGCCGGCCGAGGCCTCGGCCATCTGCTGGGCAGACGAAGCGACCTGCTCGGCGTTGGAGAGCAGCGATTCGGCCAGCGAGCGCAGGTTGTTGACCATGGCATGCAGGCTGTTGCCGAGCTGGTCACCTTCCGAACGCGCCTTCACGTCGACCGTCAGGTCGCCGGTGGCGATCTGGTCGGCGTTCCCGGCCATATCCTTGAGATAGACGATCATGCTCCGGAAGGACTCGGCCAGCTGACCGAGCTCATCCTTGGTGTGCAGGTTGATCGCCTGATTGACGTCGCCGACGGCGATGCGCTCGGCCACGCCCTTGAGTTCGTTGACGGGCCTCGTGATCGCACGAACGATCAGCGTGCCCAGCACCAGGCCGAGCGCCAATACGCCCGCGGCCAACGCGATCTGGACGATCGTGAAGGTCTGCGTGGCCTCCTCGGCTTTGGCTTCATCGGATTGCTGGCGGGCGGTCGCCAGGTTGACGACTTCGTCGATGCCGTCGCTGTGCTGGAGGAACAGGGGCTCGATCTCGTTGTCGCGCAGCGCCACGACTTTCTGCACATCTCCAGCGATAGCCGCCGGGATGTACTCGGACTCAAGCAACGCGAACATCTCATCGCCAGGGTTCTGCGTGTCCTTAAGGGCCGCCACGATCTCGGGCTGGTCGGCCAGGACCTCTTCCCAGTGAATCACACGGGCATCGAATTCCTCGCCGAGCCTGGCAATGGCGTCGATATGCTCCTGATAATCGGCGAGCGTGCCACCGGCGAGCATCTGCGCCTCGATCTCGACAGTGTGGTAATAGGCCTCGAGCAGGTACATGGGCGGCGGCAGCACATCCGCGACAAGATCCTTGCTTTCAACGACCTCGTGGTAAAACGGCCCGCCGATCTCGACTTGCGTCAGGCTGTAATAGGCGATACCGGCATAGACGATCATTCCGCCGAGTAAAACGCCCAGCAGCAGATAGAGTTTGGCGCCAACCTTCAGATTGTTCAACATACTTCTTCGTGCTCCTCACCCCATCGCCATCACGATTGATGGCGGTTGTGGTGCTCCTTACTCGTAAGTGTTTCAGCCCGCGCGCCCGAAACGAGACGCAACTGGCGTCGACCCCGTCGTCGTGGGTGTCGCCACGCGCGCGGCATTGGCCAGCTTGAGCTTGATCTCGCCCAGCAGGTCGTTGATATCGATCGGCTTGGCCAGGCAGGTGACGTTGTAGGCCGACGCCTGAGCCATGTAGCCCTGGCCGGTGTAGCCCGTCAGCCCCAGGATCGGCACCTTGGGCGTGATCTTGCGCAGCACCTGGATGGTCTGCACGCCGTTCATGCCCGGCATCATCATGTCGAGCAGATACAGGTCGAAGCCGCCGTCCGCGGCGGCGATCACGGCCTCAGCGCCGGTGGCCACAGCGGTCACGCGGTAGCCGGCGCCCTCGAGCTCCGCCTGCAACAGACTGCGCACGTCGCGCTCGTCATCGGCCAATAGGATCTTCTGCATGATGTGCCTCTTCCTCGAGCGCCTGGCGCCCGGACTATACGATCGCTGAACGGCCCTCTTCGAAACGTCCCACCGGGGCGTCCACCGGGATGTCGATCATGGCATCCTTGAAATGGGGCGGAAAACTCAGGTAGAACGTTGTGCCGACGCCCTCCGTGCTCTCCAGCCAGATCTTGCCGTTGTGCGCCTGGACGATGCCCTTGATGATCGACAGACCCAACCCCGTGCCTTTGCCCACCGGCTTCGTGGTGAAGAATGGATTGAAGATCTTGTCGAGCGCGGATTGTGGGATACCGGAGCCCGTGTCGCTGATCATCAGGAGGACGCTGTGGCCGTCATAGTCGACCCGCGTTCGGATCGTGATCTGCCCACCCTCGGGCATGGCGTCACGGGAGTTCGTCAGCAGGTTGATCAACACCTGGGCAATCTGATTCCGATCACAGAGCATCGGAGGCAGCACCTCGGCCATATCGGTCACGATTTCGATGTTCGACCACGAGCGCAGTTGATGCTCGGTGAGGAGCAGGGCGTCGCGAATGACATTGTTGAGATCCAACGGCTCCGACTGGCCGCCCGCCGAATGGGCATACGTGCGCAGCGCGCGCGCGATCTCGGCGCAGCGCCAGGCATTGCGGTTGATCGTCTCGAGGCTGTCGCGCAGCCTTTCCTCGGTGATCGGGCCGCGGCTCTGCGCCCTGAGCAGGCTCTGGCTCATGCCTGTGATCACCTGCAGCGGCGAGTTCATCTCGTGCGCCACGCCAGCGGCCAGAGTGCCGAGGTCGGCGAGTTTCTGCGACGCCACGATCTTGGACTTCAGCTGGTTGAGCTCCGTGACGTCGGTGAACATCGCACGGACGCTGACGACGTCGCCGTTGAAATTCCGCTCGGGCTGGGTCTTGAGCACAACGTCGACGATCTCATTGTCGCTGCGCAGCAACTGCCGCTCCGCCGTGTAAGGCTGATCGCGGCTGATCTGCCAACCCTCTTCCAGGGACTCGCGCGACGGATCGGCATAGAACTGGCCAAGGTGACGGCCGAGGACTTCCTCTTTGCGATACCCGAGAGTCTCGAGGAAGGCGTGGTTCACCTGCTCGATCATCGGCTCGCCATCGATGTCGCCCACCTGGAGGTACATCACCGGCGCTTCCTCGAACAGGCGGCGGAAGCGCACCTGGCTCGCGCGCAGTTCGTCCTCGGCCTTCTTGCGCAGGGTGATGTCGCGCAGGACGTGGACGATCCGCACGCCGTCGATATCGGCGGGCAACTGATAGATACTGTGCCGGAACCAGCCCTCGATACACGGGAACTCGGTATCCACCGGTTCGTCGGCCGTCGGCGCGATCTCCTCAGGCTGATCGCCCCACAGGAGTTGATTGAGCGAACTTCCCAGGATCTCGTCATAGGTCCGCGCGAACCGGCTGATGGCAGCGCGATTACAGCGCATGATCAGGCCCAACTCATCGGTCAGGATGATCAGGTCGCTGACTGCGTCGAAGGTCGCTTCCCACTCGCGCTTGGCGCGGCGGATCTTGCGTTCGACGTCGACGGCTCGAATGAGGGTGTTGACGCGATTGCGCAGGCTGCGCGGGCGAACGGGCTTTGTGATGTGGTCGGTCGCACCGACTTCGAAGGCGCGGTCGATCGACTCGTCGTCCTCGACGCCCGTGACCATAACGATCGGTATCTGCTCGAGCCCGGGCATCTGGCGGAGACGCTTGCAGCACTCGTAGCCATCCATGGTCGGCATGAGCGCATCCAGCAGGACGACGTCCGGTGGCCGCATCGCGGCCAGGCCGAGCGCCTCACGGCCGTCGCCGGCTTCCATAACCTTGAAGCGGCCTGGATCCAAAGCTGCGGCGGCGATGCGGCGCATCAGCCGATCGTCGTCGACGATGAGAACCAGGGCTTTTTGATCCATACAGTCAATCCTGTCCTTCGCGTCTGGGCCGGGCGACTCTCCAACCGCATGCTAACGCTCACCCGCCAACCTGTCGGTAAACGACCCCTGAAAACAACCGGAAAAACCAGTTAATACTGCGATCATCGCGACAATCGGCACCCAATCGCCTGCCCGTCAGGAGAGGCCGACGCCCTCGGCTGTCGACGCCACCGACACCGCCAGGGTGGTATCGGTCGTTGTCGAGGCCGTGTCCTGATCGAGCTTGAACTCGCGCACGACGGCCCGCAGGTTCTGAGCCATGACGTCGAGCACGTTGGCGTCATCGACGGCGTTCTGGACGTTTTCGGCGATGTCCATGACCGCGGCGCTGAATTCCGACGTCATCGCCGAGGTCTCATGGCTGATCGTGGCGATGTGCCCGATCGCCTCGGTGACCTCCTGGGCGCTGGCGTTCATCTCCTCGGTGGTCGCCGTGTTTTGCTCGACCACGGCGCTGACGCTTTCCATCGTCTCAGCCAGCTGGCTGGCCGAATGCGTGATCTCCTGCGCAGCTGCCGCAATCTGCTCGGCCTGGTGTTGCACATCCTCAGACGCCTCGAGGATGGCCTTGAGCGAGTCGATGTTGCCGCGTGCGCGGTCGTTGGCCACGGCCACCTCATCGGTTGTGCTGGTCATGGATCGGGAGGCGCCATCGACGGCCGCGCGGATCTCGCGGATCAGGCCGCCGATTTCGCGCGTGGCCAGACTGGAGCGTTCGGCCAGCTTGCGTACCTCGTCGGCGACGACCGCGAAGCCACGCCCGTGCTCGCCGGCGCGAGCGGCTTCGATCGCGGCGTTGAGCGCCAGCAAGTTGGTCTGCGACGCGATCTCGTCGATCGTCTGAACGATCAGGCCGATCTGCGAGGAGCGCTCGCCCATCGTGCGCACCTTGTCGGCCGTCTCGGCGACCTGGCTCTGCACCCGATTCAGGCCGTCGGCGTTTTCCTGGATCAGGGCCGTGCCCTGGCGGGCCGCTTCGGCCGCCTGGGCCGAACGATCGGCGCCGAGGCGAGCGCGTGAGGAGACGGATTGGATCGCCGTGGTGATCGAGCCCGTCAGAGTGGCCGCCCGCGAGATCGACGACGCCTGATCCTGGGCGCCCTGGGCGACGCCTTCGATGGCGCGCTGCAGGCCACCGACGTTGTCATGGACTCGGGCTGCCGATGCTGCCTGCTGCGAAGCGCCGTCGGTCACTTCCTGGACGCCGGTGACGACCGCGCGGGCCGAATCGGCGGCCACGCCGAGGCCATTCAGGATGCGCTCAGATGCGCCGCCAACGCTGTCGGCGCTCATCCGCAACTGGCTGACCATCGCGCGGAGCCCATCGGACATCTGTACGAAAGCCGCCCCAAGGACGTCGCCGTCTGAGCGAAGCGTCATGGATCGGCTCAAGTCGCCGCCGGCGATGGCCCGCGCCGTCTCGGCCATTGACTGCAGGTATTCAATCACGCGACCCACCTCAGCGCCCATGGTGCCGACTTCGTCTGTGCGATGCAGGTCGATCCGGTGATCCAGTTCACCGCGGGCCACACCGTTGGCGGCGTTGGCCACCTGGCGCATATCCTTCGACAAACCGCCGGCGATCGCCCCGACCACAAGGCTGACCACGATGATCAGACCGATGCCGAGCGCGACCGTCGGGCCATGCACGCCGATCAGATCGGTGACAAGGTGACTGCTGTCTTCGACGACGGCGATGTAGAGATCACGCGGTTCGTAGTAGTCCACATACAGGCTGACGGGCAACGGTCCGTTCCCCAGATCGAGGACGACGTCTTTGAGCCAGCCGTGCTTGAGGTTCACGAGTTCCTGGATGTAAGGAAGCCCGGCTTCATCCCTTAGGTCGAGGCCGATCTCCCCCGCCTTAGCGGTCGGGTGCTCCAGCAGGGTGCCCTTGCCGTCGAAGAGGATGAAACGGCGCTGATCCGTCGTATCCAGGAGTTTCAGCGACTCGCCCAGGCGACCGACGCTTTGCGCTTCCGACAACGCCGTGCCTACCATGCCGATGACCTGGTCTGACGAGTCGCGCAGGGGCGTGTAAATGGCAACGTACCATTGGTCGACCACAAATGTCCTACCGAAGTAGGTTTCCCCGCGGAAGATAGCCGCTGAAAGCGGGTGATCGTTCGGGAAGAGGGTCCAGAGCACACGCTCGCCGTCGGCGCCGCGCACGGTGGTGGCCACCCGGACAAGGCCCTCGGGCATCCTCACAAAGATGGATTGGACTCCGCCCGCGCGTTGTTGGACGCTGTCGATCAGACCGTTCTCGCCGGTGAGCGTATGCGCACCCAAACGCCACTTCGGGAGCGTCAGCGCGAAGACCTCGTTGGTTGCCGGATCGCGCGCCTCGATTGCCACGGGCTCCGCGGGGAGGATAGATAGTTCGTCATCGGCGAATCGCCAACTCAACACGGCGTGCATGGAACTCAACTGGTTCTTCAACTGCTCAAACTGGTCGGCGGCCAGTCGGCTGCCGGTGGCAGCCAGCATCTCTGAGTCGGCGCTTTCCTCTTGCTGGATGCGGGTGAAGTATGCGCCCACCACGTACACCAGCAGGAGCCCCAGGCCGAGGATCATGGGCGGCAGCAAACGCAACGTCAATTGAACGCGGAGAGTGTTTTTCACACGCGCTGGAAGAGGAAGCCATTGGAGCAGCCGACTCTCGAGCCCCTGCGCAAAAGCTTGCAGACGGTCGGCAATTGCCTTGAGTGAAGTCATAGTGCCCTCGCTACGCCCAACGATGGGTTGGCTTCGTTGGATCGGCCGGCTCGCTGGAAAAACACCAAGGTATTCAGCTCATCGAATGGTTCAATGAGCTGTCGCGAGGCGGTCGAACGCGTCCTCTCAGGCTAATCTTCGGCGGGATGTCAGTCAGTAAACCGCCGCTTAATTGACGGTGAAGGGGTGGTGAATGGCCAGGATCTTCGGCTCTATCGTCCACCCACGAGCAGCCTTTTTGGTGACGGGCGCCGACGGTGGAGCCCCCTCGCCAAAAACGGCACAGTCGGGCATACTGCCGGGAGGAGACGTCTCATGCGGTTATCGCGACTCTTTGCCACCACACTCCGCCAGCCACCCTCAGAGGCGGAGTCGATCAGCCATCAACTGCTTTTGCGCGCCGGCTACATACGACCGCTCGCGGCCGGTTTGTTCAGCCTGTTGCCGCTCGGCCAGCGCGTCGCCGCCCGGATCGAGGGCATCATCCGCGACGAAATCGACGGGATCGGCGGCCAGGAGATGAAGATGCCGGTGGTGCATCCGGCCGAACTCTGGCGCGAGAGCGGGCGCTACGACGCGATCGGCGACGAACTCGGCCGCTTCACCGACCGCAACGGCCGAGACATGGTGCTGGCGATGACGCACGAGGAGGTCGTGACCGACCTGGCGCGGCGCGAGATCAAGTCGTATCGGCAACTGCCGCAGCTGATCTATCACTTCCAGACCAAGTGGCGCGACGATCCACGCCCGCGCGCCGGCCTGATCCGCGTGCGCGAGTTCACGATGAAGGACAGCTACAGCCTCGACGCTTCGTGGGAGGGCCTGGCGAAACAGTACGACGCACACTTCGCGGCCTATCAACGCATCTACGCACGCTGCGAACTTCCAGTCGTGGCCGTGAAATCCGACACAGGCATGATGGGCGGCAAAGAGGCCCACGAGTTCATGGTGCTGACGCCGATCGGCGAAGACACCCTGATCCTGTGCGACGCCTGCGGCTACACGGCCAACCGCCAGGTCGCGCGGCTGCGCAAGGCTGAGGCGCCGGCCGCCGAGCCGCTGCCGCTTGAGAAGGTCGCGACGCCGCACACGCCCACGATCGCGGCGCTGGCCGAACTTCTGGCCATTGCGCCGAGCCAGACGGCCAAAGCCGTCTTCCTGGTGGCCGATCTGCCTGATGCGAAAGGCGTGCGCGAGCAGTTCGTGTTCGTCGTCATGCGCGGCGACATGGATCTCAACGAAACGAAGCTCGGCAACGCGTTGGGGTCGCTGCTCGGCGCGCCGCCACTGCGACTGCGCCCGGCCCGCGAGGATGAGATCCGGGCGACAGGCGCCGAGCCCGGCTACGCCTCGCCGATCGGCCTCAAGGGCGTGCTCGTCCTCGTCGACGACGCAGTGCCGGCCTCGCCCAACCTCGTGGCCGGCGCCAACGAGGCCGGCTATCACCTGCGCAACACCAACTATGGCCGCGATTACGCGGCGGCGCTGGTCACCGACCTGGCGGCCGCCGACGCCGGTTGCGCCTGCCCCGAGTGCGGCGCGCCAGTGAAGGCCGAGCGCGGCGTCGAGGTTGGCAACATCTTCAAGCTCGGCACCCGCTACAGCGAAGCGTTGGGCGCCACCTTCCTCGACTCCGACGGGCAGACCAAACCGATCATCATGGGCTCGTACGGCATCGGTGTCGGCCGCCTGATGGCCTGCGTCGTCGAACGCCACCACGACGCCGACGGCCTGATCTGGCCCGAGGCCATCGCCCCGTACCGGGTCCATCTCGTGCGCCTGCCCGGCGGCGAGGAGATCGCCGATCGCGTCTACGCCGACCTCCAGGCCGCTGGCGTTGAAGTGCTCTTCGACGATCGCGACGACCGCGCCGGCGTGAAATTCAAGGACGCCGACCTGATCGGCCTGCCGATCCGCGTCACCCTCGGCGAGCGCGCCCTCAAATCCGGCGGCGCCGAGGTCAAGTTCCGCCGCACCGGTGAGAGCCGGATCGTGCCGCTGGATGAGCTTGTGAAAATCGTGGAGCGAGGAGCGTAGAGCGGGGAGCGATCACGCGACGCGACAAGGCGCCTCGCTCTTCGCCCCACGCCACACGCTCCACGCTCTACGCTCCACGAATATGCACCCTTCCCTCCGCCACTACCGCCACCGCGTCTATGCCATGCCGACATCGGCGTGGATCATGCAGCAGAGTTGGAAGCAGCTTCTGTTCATGCACTGGCGCATCGACCCGGCCGTCATGGCCGGCCTGTTGCCCGGCGGCCTCAAGCCGGATTGCTTCGATGGGAGCGCCTGGCTGGCGGTCGTGCCGTTCACGATGCGCGACGTCTATCCGCGCCATACGTTCGCGGTGCCGGGGCTCTCGCACTTCGCCGAACTCAACGTGCGTACCTATGTGGAAGTCGGCGGCCGGCCGGGCGTGCTGTTCTTCAGCCTCGACGCGGCAAACCCGATCGCTGTCGAGATCGCGCGGCGTTGGTATCGGTTGCCGTACTTGAACGCGACTATGTCGTTGCGCGAACAGGCCGACGGCTGGATCGACTATTCAAGTTCGCGCACAGATTCGCGCGGCCGGTCCGCCGAACTGCGTCTGCGCTACCGACCGACGGGCCTCGTCTATCGCTCACGCCCCGGCACGCTCGAGTGGTTCCTGACCGAACGCTACTGCCTCTACACGTTCAACGCCAAGGGCCAATTGATGCGCGGCGAGATCCACCACGAACAGTGGCCGCTGCAGCGCGCCGAAGCCGAGATCGACGTCAACACCCTGGGGCAATCGGCCGGCTTCGACATCTTCGGCACTCAGCCCGAGTTGCTGCACTTCGTCAAGACCATCGACGTCGCCTGTTGGGCCATCGGGGCCGCGTAGGCGCGTGGACGTGGAGCGTGGAGCGTAGAGCGTAGAGCGTGGAGCGAGTGCGAAGCGCGAAAAGCAGGCCTTGACGCGATTCGGAAATCAAGCGAGTCTTCCCCTCGCCCCTCGCTCTACGCTCCACGCTCCACGGTCTACGCTCCACGCTCCACGCTCCACGCTCCACGCACCTACG
>CAYZRP010000102.1:0-19674 GCA_964480865.1 uncultured Anaerolineales bacterium
TCCCGCCCTCCTGGCTGGCTCCTGGCGCGCTGCCTGAGGTTTGCCAACAGCATCATAAGTTGTGTGCACATCGACGGCGTCGTAACGCAGCCCCGTCAGACGGGCCGCGGTCTCCTGCGCGGCGTCCTGGTTTTGGGTCGGCGCCCAGAGCGTGCAACGCCCGTCCTTCACCTGGGCCGTGCAGTTCATGGGCTCGGCTGCGGCGTGGGCCTGGAACGGCAGACGATACACGGCCTCGAAAGTACTTGTCCCCGCTGGTTGCGACGTGTCGACATTGCCAAGGGTGAACACCGTGCGGCCGGCCTCGTTGTCGCGCGCGGCCCAGCGTGACCACAGCGCGTCGCTGGTCAGGTCGGGCCCTTCTGCTTCATCCCAGGTGAGCGTCAGCGCCTGAGCGCCCCGTTGCGCCTGCCAGAACGTGTCGGCCAGCACGGCGATGCCGCCGCGGCTGCCGCTGAGCACGTCGGGCTCCAGGCGTTCGACCCGACGAACACCGGGGAGCTCGAGCGCCGCGCGAGGATCGACCTCGCGCAGGATCGCGCCCAGGCTGGGTGGATGGATCACGACGGCGGTCAAGGTGTGCGAGGGATGCACGTCGATGCCGAAGAGCGCGGCGCCGGTGGCCTTATCGCGCGCATCGAGCCGTGGCAGCGAACGACCGATGAGCACGTATTCGGTCGGCGACTTGAGCGGCGCATCCGCCGGCACCGGAAGTATCGCGGCCAACGGAGCGAGTTGGCCATAGGTCAGGGTGCGCCCGGTCGGCACGTGCGTGACGAGGCCGGCGGCGGTGCGGCACGCGTCGGGCGGGACGCCCCAGGTCTGCGCGGCGGCCGTCACAAGCATCGCGCGCGCCACGGCGCCGGCCCGACGCAGCGGATCCCACGAGGTGCGGGTGCTCGTGCTATCGCCGGTCATCTGCACGTTGAACGCCGGATTCTTGTAGACGGCTTCGGCCGGCGCGAACTCGACCTGCACGGCATGCCAGTCGGCATCGAGTTCGTCGGCCACGATCATGGCCAGGCCGGTCATCACGCCCTGGCCCATCTCCGAGTGGTGGAGCCGGATCGTGACGCGGCCGGCTTTATCGATGCGCAGCCAGACGTTCGGCGTGAAGCCATCGGGATCAGGCCCCCACACGACCGACTCGGGCGTGACGGGCTCCCCGCGAGTCGCCCAATACGTGCCGAGGACAAGAGCGCCCGCCGCGCTGACGCCGACGGTCAGAAAGGCACGTCGCGAGAAGGTCTTCATCGTGCGAGTTCCTCGACGGCGCTGTGGATCGCGCGCCGGATCGCCAGGTAGGTGCCACAGCGACACAACACAGGCGTCATGGCGTTGTCGATCTGCTGCTCGGTGGGGCTGGCGTTCGCCGACAGCAACGCCGCAGCGTGCATGATCTGGGCGGGCTGGCAGTAGCCGCACTGCGAAACCGACTCCTCGGCCCAGCGATCGCGCAGCACGTCGGCCACGCGCCCGACAAGGCCCTCGGGTGTCGTGATCGCGCGTCCGCCGATGGCGCCGACCGCCAGGCCGCACGACGGCGACGGCGCGCCATCGAGGAAGACCGTGCAGGCCGCGCACAGCCCGATGCCGCAGCTGTATTTCGCGGCAGTCAGGCCGAGCTCCTCGCGCAACACCCAGAGCAACGGTTTCTCGGGGTCAACGTCGAGGGAATACGAACGGCCGTTGACGATGAGGTCGATCACGTGGAACCTGCCTTTCCGATCCGCCATGCGCGTGGCGGCTGACAGGTTTCAGTATTCGGTTTTCGCGGGTCAGGGTCTATTCACGCCGGTCAGGATGCGATGTGACCGCAGTCATGACCAGAGGTGGCGAGATCAGGGGACATCGAGCGAGGCGATGAGCCCGTGGAGCTGCGCGACCGTATCGTCGAGGTTTGACGACACGATGACGCCATCGGCGATACCGAGCAGCGTCGTCGAAAGCGCTTCGGTCGACGGCGCGATGACGATCACGGGCCGGCGGTGCGCATGGGCATAGCCGGCTTCGATGCCGATCCCCACGCCCTTCTCGCTCAAATCGATCAGGACGATGTCGCTGGCCAGCACGGCCTGCAGCGATTGCTGCATCAGGTCGCGCGCCGCGAAGCGCCGGGCGCCCCACTGTTCGAGATCGCGGGCGACGCAATAGGTCTCGATGCCGATGCTTTGGAGGGCGCGAGACAACGCCTCGATCCGGGCGCGGTTGGCCTGGTCAGCGTGGTACTTGATCGACAGATAGGCTCGCAGCCCGGGCGTTCGGGCCGATGGGATGGTCACAGATCACCGAGCTCCACTAACCCGTGCCGAAGGGCGACCACGGCCGCCTGAGTGCGATCGGTGACGCCGAGCTTCGACAGGACCTGACTGACGTAGTTGCGCACGGTCCCTTCGGAAAGGAAGAGACGCGCGGCGATGTCGGCGTTGGTCAGGCCGCGCGCGATCAGGCGCAGGATGTCGAGCTCGCGCTCGCTGAGATCATGCAGAGCTTCGGGGTCGGATGTCGGGAGCAATCCGGCGAGCTTCGAGAGCACCCTGGGGGCGACGGCCGGGTCAACGTGGGCCTGCCCGGCGGCCGTGCCGCGGATGGCGGCGAGCAGGGCTTCGGCGGGCGAATCCTTGAGCACGTAGCCGGAGGCGCCGGCGCGGATCGCGTCGAAGACCCAGTCGTCGGCATCGTAGGTCGTGAGCACCAGGACGCGGGTCGCGGGATGTTCGGCGCGGATGCGTCGGGTGGCCTGAACGCCGTTGAGGCCCGGCATCTTCAGGTCCATCAGTGCGACAGCGGGGTTGAGCCGCGCCACGAGCTCGACGGCTTCGCTGCCGTCTTGCGCGACGCCGACGACGTCGATGTCGCCGGCCGTCTTGAGGATCGCGCGCAGGCCTTCACGCACGACGGCCTGGTCGTCGCAAATCAGGACCGTGATCATGGTTCTCCTCGCCACTCGAGTCGCACGAGGGTGCCCGCCCCGGGGCGGCTTTCGACTTCGAGACGAGCGCCCACTGCGGCGCAGCGCTCGTGCATGCCAAGCAGGCCATAGCGGTCGGCCGACGCCGTGGTGGGATCAAAGCCGAGGCCGTCGTCGCGGACCATCAGGGTCAGGTCCGGGCCGGTTCGCCTCAAGCCAACCGCCACCCGACTGGCCTGGGCGTGCCGGGCGACGTTTTCGAGCGCCTCCTGGGCCACACGATACACCGTGTGCTCGACGGCCTCGGGCAACGCGCCGACGTCTGCGCCGACGTCGAGGTCAAGCGCAAAGCCGGCGCGCTGGGCCAGGGCCTGAGCCTCGGCGGTGAGCGCCAACGCCAGGCCAAGATCGGCGAGCGGCTCGACGCGCAGCGCCTGCAAGGCGGCGCGAACGTTGGCCAGGCCGCCGCGGGTCGCCGCCAGCGACTCGTCGAGAATGACGCGCGCCGCGGCCTGATCGGTGGGCCAGACAGCCCGCAGCGCCTCGAGTTGCACGGCCACGCCGCTGAGCGTGTGGGCGATCGTGTCATGGAGTTCGCGCGCCAGGCGGTTGCGCTCGCGGCTCGTGGCGAGTTGATCGATCACGGACGCGTAGTGCGCGAGTCGGCGATTCGCCTCGGCGAGCGCCGCGCGTTGAGCGCGCTGGCGGCTCGTCACGATTACCACGAGCCAGCCGACCACGGCAAAGGCCAGCGTGCGCACGAAGAGCATGGCCACCAACGGACCGGGCTCTGCTCCCTGCCTGCCGACGGCGGTCGCGACAAGACCGAAGTCGAGGGCCATAGTGGCCAGGCAATAGCCCGCGACGCTTCGCATTCCGTACTGCGCGGCGATCGCGACGAGGGGCGCCAACAATAAGGGGATGAGGTGCCAGCCCTGGGCCAGAGGCGTTGGAGCCGCCGACCAATCAGCGCTGCCGAGCGCCAGACGTTGAGCCACGAGGGGGCCGACGGTTGCCAGGGCGATCAGAAGGAGCAAGTAGATCCGACCGAGCCGACGCTCGAGGCCGGGGATGAAAGCGACGATCGCCAGCACGACGACGCCCACCGCATCCGCCTGTAACAGCGTCGCCAGGGCCTGGGTCTCGACCGGCCACAGTGCCACGCGCAGCAGAACCAGCATGGCGGCCAGGCCCAGGCGCGCGGCGACGAAACCGCGAAACACTGTCAGCAGGCCAGGTTCCCACATCGAGGTCATGCCGCTACGCTAACACAGGCGGGAGGTCAGGTGACCTCACCGCCGTCATCTCCTTGCGTGACGGCGATCATGTGGAAAACAACAACAAAGCCGGCCCTTTGCAGGACCGGCTTTGCGTACGATCGAAGCGTTGAAAACGCCCCGCGTTCAGGGCTTATTTCTGCGTGGCCAGGAAGGCGACGAGATCAGCGACCTCTTGATCGCTGAGCTCTTTGCCGAAGTTCTGGTACATCACGCCGGCAGTGTAGCCCTCTTCGACGAAGACATCCGGGCTGACGATCGATTCCTTGAGGTATTCGTCGACCGTCTTGGCCGTGCCCTTGTAGTCGGCCGACGCGATCGCGGCCTCGGCGCGGCCGACGACGCCCTGCTGCGACGGGCCCACCAACGGGCTGCCGTCGAGCGAATGGCAGGTGCTGCAGCCAGGCGCGCTGGCTGTGCCGATCGTGCTCTGCTTGAACAGAGCCTCGCCACGCGCCGCGTCACCGGCGCCGCCGGAGCTGCTGCCGCCGCCGCAGGCCGCCAGGGTCAAGGCCGCCACCGCAATGCCAATCACAACAGACTTATGCATATGTAACTTCTCCTCCTGATTGCAACCCTTTCGAGAGGGTTACCAAACTTTGAAGCCCGGCGACGTCAAGGACAGGCGTGACAGTAGGATGTAGATCACGGGCCCGTAGGCGACAAGCACGAGAGCAATCGAACCGAGCAGCCATGGGCGCCAGGCATCCAGCCAGGCCGGCGTTGGATGATTCTCGGCGTTCTCGGCCACCGGCATCTCGATCTCGCGGGTGAGCTTCTTGCCCGCAAACACCGTCATGCCGTAGTTGACGTACAGCAGGACTACGCTGACGAGCAGTATGGTACCACCGAGCGCGGCTTCGATGAGGAACGGTGTCCATTCAGCCGAGGCATACGGGGCAACGCCCAGAGCCGAGCGGCGCGGCACACTGTAGCGCAGGCCGAGGATGTGCAGGGCGTTCGACATGAGGATCATGCCGACGAACCAGGTCCAGGCCTGATACAGACCAACCTTCTTGCTCCACAGTTCCTTGCCCGAGAGTTTGGGGATCAGCCAGTAGCCGATGCCCATGAAGGTGAAGGCCACGCCCGTGCCGACCGTCAGGTGGAAGTGGCCGGGGACCCAGGCTGTGTTGTGCGTCACCAGGTTGAGATCGTACGAAGCATTCGTCAGGCCGCTGATGCCGCCGAAGGCGAAGAGCACACCGGCGAGCGCCTGGGCCGTGAATGAGGGATCACCCCAGGGCAGAGCCATGATCCAACCGAAGGTGCCCTTGCCGCCGCGATTGCGTCCTGCCATTTCGAGCGAAGCCACAACGTTGAACAGGGTCAGCATGCTCGGGAAGAACACGCTGTAGGTCAGCACGGCGTGCAGGGCCTTCCAGCCGGCCGGGATACCCGGGTCGACGTACTGGTGGTGCAGGCCGAGCGGCGTCGAGAGCAGCAGGAAGAGCCAGAACGACAGACGCGCCAGTGGCTCGCTGAAGAGCTTGCCACCAGCCTGCTTGGGCAGCATGCCGTACCACGAGATGTAGGCGGGCAGCAGCCAGAAGTAGACCAGCGGGTGTCCCGTGAACCAGAACAGCGTGCGGGCCAGCTGCGGGTCAGTGCCAGGGAGCAGGCCGAGCGACCATGGGATGTTGAGCGCCAGCATCTCGACGGCCACGCCGACGGTGCAGATCTGCCACATGACCATCGTGATCAGCGATGCGAACGCGATCAACGGGGTCGTCGTCCCAGGGTTCTCCTTCTTCCACGCGCTCCAGGTGAACAGCAGGCCGTAGCCCGTGATCCAGGAGCCGACCACGACGAGCGTGAGGCCGATGTAGAAGAACGGATCAGCCTTGAGCGGCGGGTAAAAGGTGTACAGCACCGTCGCGCCGTTGAGCAGCAGCGGCACAGCTGTCGTCAGAAGGCCGATGAACATCACGGCCAACGCCAGGGTGTGCACCCAGGGGTACTTGCTGGCGCGTTTGAGGCTGTGGGTCGTTGCGAAGGTCAGGAAGCCCGTGATGAAGAAGGTTGTGAAGACCAGGGCATTCAGGATGCCGTGGATCGTCAGGCCCTGATAATAGCTTTGGATGCCGATGTTGCGCAGCAGCGGGTACAGGTTAAGGCCAGCGTGCTCCCAGGTCTGAATGGGACCCAGCAGCATGCCGACCATCAGGGCAACAAAGGCGATGCCGATGTGCCAGGCGGTGAGTCGGTTCTCGTGAGCGTACATGTCGTTATCTCCGGATCGTCCTTACGGCGTGACGATGACCTGGCCGTACATGGTTTGGTGCCCGACGCCACAGTACTCGTGGCAATAGAAGTTGTAGGTCCCGGGCTTCACGAAGGTGGTCGTGAGCTTCGAGATCTGACCAGGGATGACCATCATGTTGATGTTGGTGTCGGTCAGATCAAAGCCATGCTGGACGTCCTTGGTCGTCACGTAAAACGTGACCTTGGTGCCCACCTTGACCGTGATCTCCTTGGGCGTGAAAGTCCAGGCCTGAGACAGGATGCGAGCCTCAACCCAACCGGGAGACAGTTCCTTGACGCCGGGTTCTCCAAAGGCCGTGGCACCAGGTGTGGCGACAAGGTTGGGGTCGACCAGACGATCCTCGGGCACAGGCACCTGGAAGCCGAAGGCGAAGCCAGCGGTCAGCACAGCAGCCGCGAACACGCCAAGCATGACGAAGCTAATGATGATCCAGATGCGCTCAATCGGATGAATGTGCAAACTCGCCTGCTTCATTGCGTCACTCCTCGGCCCAGCATGGTGAGATACGCGCTACCCCAGAGGGCAACGACCAACACCACGTAGACGATCAAGACGGCGATGGTCCCGCGCGGAGTCTGTGGCTCGTTCAAGGCGTCCTCCTTTTCCTAAGCAACCAAATCAGTGCGGATAACACAGAAACAGGTGAGCGGCCTCGTATGCATAACGGGCCGCCCCCTGACTGTTCTTAGCCTCGTCCGTCAACAAAGCGATGTCGCGCAACACAGTCGCCAGCTTTGGCGTGGGCGTGCGGTACTCGGCTCGAACGATGCCCCACCCGTCGATCAGCATCATGGCGGGGTCGTAGTCCAGCAGGCCCTCCTCGTTCGGACCGTAGTAAATGCCGAACCCGCCGCCGATGGCGTATTTGAGCCGACTGGGTTCCCCCGTCGCAAAGGACCACAACGTCGGATTGGCCCCCGCCGCAGCCGCCATCTGCCGCAGCACCACCGGTGAATCGTGCTCCGGGTCGATGGACACCGTCACCAGTTGCACCGGCACCGTGCGTCCAGCCCCTTCAGCCAACAACTGCCGCTGGACTTCCTGCAGCACCGCCTGAGATCCCTGACACGGCGTCGTGCAGCGGCTGTAGTTGAAGCTATACAGAACGATCTTGCCCCGCAGGCTATCGCTCGAAACCGAGCTACCGTCCTGATCCACCAGCAGAATGCCCGGCCCAAGACCGATCCGCGGCAGAACCTGGATGGGCTGCAGAATGGCAAAGGCCAGCGTGCTGAAGGTCAGCAGGCTGGCGACAACATACGCCCCCCGGATCAGCCAACGCTTCATGCCCCACCCACGAGATCGAGCGTCCACGATCCCGCTGCCAGCTGCGCAAAGTTGATGCGACTCAAGCGTTCGCGCAGATCCACGTTCAGCACGTCCCAAATCGGGTGGACGCGACAGTTCTCTTCAAGCGGACACAATTCCGGACCCCGAACACACAGGTTGAGCGCAATCGGCCCGTCGATGGCTTCGATCACCTCAAGGAGGGTGATCGCCTCCGCCGGTCGGTTCAACCGCACGCCGCCAGTCAACCCGCGCTGCGTCTGCACAATGCCCTGGCGCGCCAGACGCGTCAGGATCTTGGCAACGAAGCTCGACGGGATATTCTGGCGTTCTGCGATATCACGCGAAAACGCCGCCTGCTCGTCTGGAAGAAGTGTCAGATCCAGAACTGAGCGAACGGCGTAATCAGCCTGTCGGGTGATCATGCACCAACCTACTCACGACAAGTTGGGTACGAAGTGTCCAAGTTCCTCAAAGTTAGACATTTCTAAGAACAATAGCTAGTGACATTTGTCACAGGCAATTCGCACGATTACTCAGCGCTACACGATGCGTGAAAATGCTACACTCGCGCACAGTTCACCCCCAACAAAGTCGAGCATAACGATCCGTATAGTATGAACAAGGTCACGTCATCTGAAGTGATGCCACCAACCGATGAGGCAGCGGCTCCACCGGTCAATCTTGAGGCGTTTCGTCACCAGCGGTCGGGCTTCGAGCGAGCGCTGGAGCGGATCGCGCTGTTGGTCGAAGGCCCGTTGGAACGCTGGATCGCGGCTCCACAACTCAACCCCCTGTACTACTCGGGCACGCTCAGCATCCTGCTCCTGGTGATCGTGGCTGCGACGGGTTTCTATCTCTTCTTCTTCTTCGGCTACGGTATCCGCGAGTCGTACCGCTCGGTGTCCATCGTGGAAGGCCTACTGACTGGTCGCACAATCCGGGCAATCCATCGCTATGCGTCGGGTGCCCTGCTGCTGACCAGCCTCATCCACGCCTTCCGATTGTTCTTCATGGGTCGGTCACGCGGGCCACGTTGGCTGGCGTGGGTCTCGGGGGTCGCCGGTTCGTTTGTGGTGCTGCTGGCCGGGGTCACGGGCTACTGGCTGGTGATGGATCAGCGCGCGCAGTTGGTGACGCAGGCCGCTCTGGCCACGATCTCGGCGATCAGCCAGGCCTGGGGCGAAGCGGCAGCTGCCTGGTTGGTGAGCATCGAAGTGGGTGGCGTGAGTTGGCCTGTCATGCTGGCGTTGTTCGCCGTCCACTTCACGCTGTTCCTGATCCTGGTCGGTTCGCTCTGGATCCACGTGCTGCGGCTGCAGCGCCCGAAGATCCTGCCGGCGGTCTACTGGTTCGCGGCGGTCGTTGTGCTCATGCTCGTGGCGGCGGTGCTGGTGCCGGCCGGTTTGCTGCCGCCGGCCAACCCGCAGGTTGAGCCCGGGCCGATCGATCTCGACCCGCTCTTCCTCTTCTGGCTCCCGGCTGCCCTCAGCGGTCAACCACTGTGGATCTGGGGCGTCATCGCGGCGGTCGTGGCCGTCCTCGTGGCCATCCCGTGGCTCGGGCCGCGCAGGGCTATCGCCCCCCCTGTGGTGGTGACGCCGGCCAAATGCACGGGCTGCACGCTGTGCGCGGTCGACTGCCCGTACAAGGCGATCGTCATGTCCCCGCGCACCGACGGCCTGCACCACAAGTTCGTGGCCGAGGTGAAGCCCGACTTGTGCGTGTCGTGCGGTCTATGCCTGGCGTCGTGCGAGTACGATGCGCTGACGCTCGGGACACAAACGGCTGAGACGCTGCCGCAGCTTGTGAAGTATCGCATTCAACAGATCCGCAAGACCGAGCCCGAGCGCCCGATCAAGATGATCTTCACCTGCGAGCGCCACGCCGCGCAGGCCGGTCGCACATTCGTCGACGAGACCCGCGATGTGGGTGGCACGTTGATCAGCGTCATCGCCGTGCCTTGCGTCGGCAGCCTGGCGCCGAACGACCTGATGCAGGCGCTCGACCTCGGCGCTTCGGAGACCAAGATCGTCGGGTGCCCGCTCGAAGACTGCGCTCAGCGCGAGGGCAATCTGTGGGCGCACAACCGACTCACGCGCGAGCGCCTGCCGCGCCTGCGCCGCGAATACGCCGGCGCGCCGATCGCGGCGTCGTTCCCGGCTCCCGACGATTTTGCCACCTGCGTGAGCAGCCCCACAGCCGTGATCGCCGGTGAGGCGCCGTGGACCAACGGCCCTGAGCCTGACAAACTGCCCCGTGGCCTGGCCGTCATCCGCCGGCTTGGCCCGCGCCATTACGCCGCGGCCTTCGCCTTCCTGGCCGTGATCCTGCTCGGCCAGGCCATCCTGACCCGTGTGCCGTACCTGCTCGGGGATGGCCAGGGCGCCAAGGCCCAGATCGTGCTGCTCGACCCTGCCAGCCAGATCACGTACACGGCTGCCGAGAAGGGCGCGCCGCTGACTCTGGCCCTGCTGGTCAACGGCCAGATCGCGTGGTTGCGCGAGGTCACGCCTGAGGCGCTGGCAGCGGGGCAGGTTGCCCCGATCTATGCCGAGGTGCCGATCGACTCTGGTTCGGCGCGGCTCTGGTTCGGCGCGATCTCACGCCATGGCGATTACACTTTGGTGTTGATGGATGAGCGCGTCGACCTGCAGAACGGCCAGATCGTGCGCATCGCGCCGGCGGCCGAGCCCCTGCTCGGTCGGCTCGTCCGTTGACGACCGCGCCGATTGCGGGACAATGGGGCTCATCCTCTTCACGATGGAACACGCATGAAGCGACCGATCGTCATCATCGCAGCCATGGTCCTGGTTGGCCTGGCCGTCACTGCTCTGGCCGACGTGGCCTGGAACTGGCTGCGGCCCGCGAACCTCCACGGCATGGCGCTGCAGGCGAACGAGCGCTCGCTGGACTTTTCCTTGAACAATGCCGCGGGCCAGCCCGTCAAGCTGAGCGACTTCCGCGGCAAAGTCGTGCTCCTCTACTTTGGTTACACCTTCTGCCCGGATGTCTGCCCGGCCACGCTGGCGCAGGTCAGCGAGGCGATGAAGCAACTCGGGAGCGACGCCGACCGGGTCCAACTGATTATGATCTCGGTCGACCCGGAACGAGATACGCCCGCCAAGACTCAGACCTACGTCGAGCAGTTCGATCCGCGATTCATCGGGCTGACGGGAGACCCCGACACGCTGACGCGCATCACGGCGGCCTACGGCATCGTCTACGAGAAGCACGAAGGCTCCGTCGCGACCGGGTACCTGATCGACCATACAGCGACCGTCACCGTCGTTGACCGCGACGGCTACGCGCGCCTGATCCTGCCCTTCGGCATCTCCGGCACCGACATCGCCAGCGACATGCGCTATCTGCTTTCGCATTAGGGCACACACACGAGGGCGGTTCGACCGCAATCAAGAGAGGGCAACGCCCGGACAGACGGCCCGGGCGTTGCCCTCTCTTTGCGTGATCGAACCGGGCAGGATGTCTGGTTGGTTCGGTGTCGCTTGGGAACGTTGGCGCGCCCGTGACGGCTGTCCTGTCCATGTGTTTCATGGTGTTCGCGACGGGGTTCCACCTCACATTCCGGGGAGGCCATGCTCCTGGATTCGCTTCGGCTTCACGCCCGTGGGCGAGGCGGCGATCGTCGTGGCGGCCCTTCGTGCTCTGAAGACCTGACCCGTGAGCGAGCGCTCAGAGGATTCATAGACTGCCTACAGCCTGGCATAGGGCAGCGGGCCACGTGGCGGCCGATCTGCCCCGCGTCGAGCAACAACGCCGGACGCTTCAGGGCTCGTCGCCCGTGGCCGACACACCGGTCGAACAAAGCTTCAGGCAATCGTAAGGACTTCCTCACGGCGACGTTACCTACGCGCGGGCCATCCGGCCCAGGATGCCATCATCAATCGCATGGACCTGACGAAAGGAAACGCCACCATGAATACAACCCCCCACTCTGCACCCTGATTGCCGCGACGCTGGCGCTGAGCCTGATGGCCGCCGCCTGTGCGCCCGCAGCCAAACCGACTGTCAAGGCCTCGGCCAGTTCGACCACAGCACCGAAGGTCGCCACCTCAGCCGCCATACCCACCGCGCCCAAAGCGACCCTCGCGCTCGGCCTGGGTCAGCAAATCGGCAATCTGAAGATCACGCCAGGCCCTGAGACTGTGATGCCGGCCGTCGGCACTGACAGGCCCATGACCGGGGACGTCGTTCTGTCGTTCAACGTCACGATCGAGAACGTGAGCAAGTCTGAGAGCGTGGTCTTCGATCCGCTCAAGGTGATGGTGACCGGCCCCGGCGCCGTCAACACGTATCCGCTTACGATCATCAAGGGCGCCAAGGACGAGTTGAGCGGCCAGACTCTCAAGCCAGGAACATCGGCGTCGGGAGTCTTGATCTTCGAAGTACCCGAGAAGCACAGTGGCTTCGAGTTGATGTTCGAGAACGAGGCCAATCACGTCAGATGGACGGTCGGCGCCTGAAGCGCTCTCCCTTCAAACGAAACAGCCGCCGCGCCAAACCAGGCGCGGCGGCTGTTTCGTTTGGGCTATGAGAGGGCCGCGACGATTGCGCGATGCAGATCCACACGCAGCCGCGCGATCCCGGCAAGCGCCCGCCCGTGGTAAACGCGATTGGTGAGGAGCGCGACAACAAGACCGCGATCAGGGTCGATCCACACCGACGTGCCGGTGAAACCGGTGTGGCCGTAGGTCCGCGGGCCGAAGGGGTGGCTGCTGGCCTCGGGGTCGGGCGACCAGAGCAGGAAACCCAGGCCGCGACGCAGATCGCCGTCGCGGGCCTGCTCGCGGGTCATCTCCACAACGGTGGCAGGGCGCAGCAGACTTCCGTCCAGGAACGATTGACCAAAGCGGGCCACATCGGCGGCGGTGGAGAAGAGGCCGGCGTGGCCGCTGACGCCGCCCAGACGGGCAGCGTTCTCGTCGTGCACCTCAGCGCGCACTCGGCGCCCGCGCCAAGCGCAGACCTCGGTCGGCACGACGTTTGTGTCGGTCGTGGGACGATAGCCTGTGTGGCTCAGCTCCAGAGGCCCGGCGACCGAGCGCGCCACGGCCGTCTCGAGCGGCAGCGTCGTGAGCCGCTCGACGGCCAGGCCGAGCAGGATCAGGCCGATGTCGCTGTAGATGACGCGTGTGCCGGGCGGATACGAGAAGTGCGTGTCGATCGCCATCGCCCGGGCCGCTTCAGCAGATGACTCGCGAAACAAGGGACGCCAGGCCGGCAGGCCCGAGGTGTGTGTCAGCAACTGCCGGAACGTGATCGCTCCGGCGTCCACCTGCCCGCCGCGAGCGATCGTGATGAAATCACCTGACTGCAGCGGATCCTCATAGGGCTGGATCGGGCGCACGCCGCTGAAGCGCGGCAGGACATGGCTGACCGGCATGTCGAGCGACACGACGCCGTCCTCGACGAGGCGCATGAACGTGGCCGTCACGAAGAGCTTGGTGACCGAAGCCATGTCGAAACGGGTCTCGGCCGTGACTGCCGTTGGATCCGTCTCGGGATCAAGGACGCCGACGGCCTGGTCATGCACGACCTCACCGCGCCAGCGCACCACGAGTTGCGCGGCCGGAGCGACGGCTGGGATCGAGTCGCGGAGGATGGATTCGACAGAGGAGAACGTAGGCATGGAGCACTGACTCGCTTTTCTTTAGCCGCGGCCGATCTCCGGCCCGCTCGGGCACAGCCAGCCACGACTGATCAGGCAAGCTCCTTGATGAGCACGCCGTATTGCCGATGCGGGCGGAAGCCGAACACGGCATAGAAATCAAGCAGGTTCGTCCAGTCGATGATGCAGCCGTCGACGCCCTGCCGACGGAGTTGCTCGAGCGCTGCCGAGACGAGGACGCCGCCGTAACCGCGGCCACGCAGGCTGCGGGCGACACCGAGCGGACCCAGCTGGCCCCATGGCCGTGAGAGCGGGTTCGGGTAGAAACGATCGATCGGGCGCTCGGAGTCTTCGAACGTGAGCCGGCCGAAGCCGGCGATGGCACCATCGACCCACAGCAGAAAGTAATCAGCCGGCCGGCCCGACTCGCGCAGGAACTCCTGGAACTCGAAGTGCCAGCGGCCCGGGAACTCGTGCAGCAGGAAGGCATCCAGCACTGCAAGATCAGCGGAGGTCGCCTGGCGCGCAACAGCGTCGGGCGGGACCGGATGGGTCGGAGCGAAGTCGGACAACGACCGTGACACGTCCCACTCAGGTCGCGCATAGTGATAGCCGCGGCTTTCAAAGAACGCGCGATTGCCGGGTATGTCCGGCAGGCCGGGCACATAGGGCCGGAGGCCGCCGCCAAGGCGCACACGCAGACAGCCCTGAGCCGCCAGCCACGACTCGCCCCACGCCAGAAGCTGGCTCCCGAGACCAATGCGTTGCCGCGACGGCGCGACGGCGATTGCATCGACCCAACCGCTGACCGATTCGCCCGATGGCGCCGCGCTCACCTGAACGAAGCCGGCCGGCTCGCCGTCGACGAAAGCCAGCTGGCCGGCCCGAGCCGCGCCGGTGGCCTCACGCTCGTTGTACGCCGTGAAGCGCTCGGTGATGGCGAGGTCGGGGCCGCAGGCGGCGTTCCACAAATCTGCCAGCTGAGGCGCGTGCGCGGAGGAGATGGGTCGCAGATCCTGCTTCATCGAGTCAGGCCTGTGCCGATCAGGAACATCCCCGGCAGCTCCACCGGCAACTGGCTCGTGATCGGCGACTCGCCGCGCAACACGGCCTTGAGCGCGCGCAAGCTGGGCGGCGGCGAGCCGTAGGTTGCCAGCAGAGCCGGCCCGGCAGGCATGGCAAGCAGGTCATAGGGCTCGCGCAACGCGACGACGATCACGGGCGCGCCAGTCTTGACGAGCGCATCGACAAGATCGATCTGGGTCGGGTTGCGCTTCACATCCGCGACGCCGACGATCACCGGCCGGCCCTGGCTTGCCAGCCCGGCCGCGAGGCGGATCTCGGCGTGCGTGGGCTGCTCGCCGATGGACATGGCCGTTTCGCCGAGCAACTCGCCGAGACCGGCCATCGCCGGGATCTCGAACACGAAGGGGTGCGCTTCAGCGGAGAGCGGGATCAGATGGGCATCGTCGCGCAGCAGCGTGATCGACTGCGCGGCCAGCGCATCAGCCAAAGCGCGATGCTCGGGCGTGAAGACGGAGTCCGCGGCAGTCGCCGGTTCAGGCGACAGAGGTGCGAGCAGGCCGAAGCGCTCCTTCGCGCGCAACACGCGCAGGACAGCGTCGTCGAGCCGGGCCATCGGGATCGCGCCTGTTGTCAGTTGCTGAACGATCAGGGCGTGAGCGGCGCGATGATCCGCGTGCCCCTGATTGAAGAGCAATAGATCGGCGCCGGCGGCGAACGCTGTCGCCGCGGCCTCGGCCGGGCTGAGCCCGAGGCTGTTGCGCAGCGCGCCCATCTCGAGCGAGTCGGTCACCACAAGGCCGTCGAAGCCCAGGTCGCCGCGGAGCAGGCCGGTCAGCACGGGCCGCGAGAGGGTCGCGGGCATGCCGGAGGGGTCAATGGCCGGGAAGGTGACGTGCGCGGACATGATGCCCGCGACCTTCGCCGCGATGGCGGCCTTGAACGGCACGAATTCGACGGCTTCGAGGCGCGAACGGTCGTGCGGCACGGTGGGCAGTGCCACGTGCGAGTCCACATCGGTGTCGCCGTGGCCGGGGAAGTGCTTGCCGAAGGCCAGCACGCCCTCGCTCTGCAATCCTTCGAGATATGCCACGCCGAACTCGGCGACGCTCTCGGGATCGGAGCCGAAGGAACGGACCCCGATGACGGGGTTGGCCGGGTTGTTGTTCACATCCAGCACCGGCGCGAAGTCGACGTTGAGACCGACGGCCAGCATCTCGCGGGCCAGGAGTTGAGCGGCGCGGCGCGCGTTCTCGGGGTCGCCGGTGGCGCCCAGGGCCATGGCGCCCGGGATCTCGCTGAAGCCGGTCGTCTCGCGCAGCCGCGACACGCGCCCGCCCTCCTGATCGACGGACATGAACAGCCCGGGCGCGCCATCCGCTCGCGCGACATCCTGCAGATCGCGAGTCAGCGTCGCGACCTGTTCGGGAGTCTCGATGTTGCCGTTGATCAGGAACACAATCACGCCGCCGACGTGCAGATCCCGGATCACGTCGCTCAGCTCGGGCGTCAGGCGCGGGCCGGCGAAGCCTACGATCATGAGCTGGCCGACCTTCTCCTCGGTGGTCATCCGCGCGAGCCACTCATCGGCAGTGGGTGTTGATCGTCGGGTCGTGGTCGGCGGCGCGCCCGTGGCGGGGATGGGTTCAGTTGAAGCGATTGACGTCGTCATGGAGGTGCATCCGGTGAGGAGCAATGCGGTCAGCAGTGTGCCGACGCGACGTGTCAGAGAGAGTGGTCGCAGTATTCGCGGATGGCGCAGAAGGGTTTCGCCTGACATAGGCGTCTACGCGGGACGCGCCTGGATGGAGCCGCCCCGCCCGGGCTCGCGTCTGCTCGGGCGGGGCGGCAACCGTTGAACGCGATGCGGATATCAGCGCGGAGAGGCGAGCCCCTCCGCGCCGACATCACAGACAGCACGAACCTACTTGATCACCACGATGTCCCACTTCTCGGCGAAGAACGGGACGTACGCGCCGACGTTTACGTCGTAGAAGGTGAACGGCGGATACAGGAAGGTGTTCAGCACAGCGCCGTTGTTCAAGACCGTGTCGGGCGAATACAGGTTGTAGTTCGCCTTGGGCGGCTGAATGTACGGATAGCTGGTCTTGAACTCCTTGGCCGAATTGGTGTCGCTTGGCTTCAGCGAGCCGCTGAGGAACTGCCGTGCGACCGGGGAGTTATTCTGGTTGTTCAGATAGATCGGATCATCGGCCGGTAGCCAGCCGACGACACGGGTCTGAGTGTCGATCGGGTCTGTCAGGTAGCGCTCGAACATCTGCACCACCGGCAGGTTGTCGTTGAACATCGAGGCCACGTCCGCCACGTATGGCTTCTGCACCTCGGGATCGAATCCCTCTGCCATCTTGTCGACCCATTCGAGGATGTTGATATCCTTCCCGTCGGCGGTCTTCTGATCGTACGGGAAGTTCATGCCGCGTGCGCCTTCCTCACCCTCGGGGTTGTTCTTGCCGCCGATGCCAACCCGGAGGTTGTAGTCGTACGACACGAACGGGTGGAAGTACGTGAAGCGCATGCCGATGTCCATCGACATCTGGTAGTCGCCGGCCGCGTGCATGGCGTTGCGCTCGGCAGAGTCGTAGGGCTTGACGTTGATCTTGATGCCGAACTTGGCGAGCTGTTGGGCGACGTTCTCGGACGACGCCAGGTACTCGGTGAAGTCCGCGGGCACCTTGAGCTCGTACTCCATCTTGTTGCCCTTGTCGTCCACCCAGATGCCGTCGCTGCCCTTGCTGAAGCCGATGCCGGTCAACAGTTCTTCGGCCTTGGCCAGGTTGTAATCGTAGGTGTTGAGCTTGGCGATCTGGTCAGCCGAAAGCCACGTGGGCACAGCGGCATCCGTGAAGCCGACCATGTACTTGATCGGGCGGCAGCTCTCGCCGAACGCGACAGTGCAATTCTCGACGCGGTCGATGGCGTAGGCGATCGCCTGGCGCACTTCCTTGAGGCCGAGCGGGTAGACGTCATTGTTGAAGTAGATGCCCGGGCCGTTGGTCGCCGGTCCGCCGAGCACTTCCATCTGCGGCCCCATGGCGCGGATCGCGTCGAGGTTTGCCGGGCTGTAGGCATTGGACGAGTAGTCCATCTCGCCGGAGAGGTACAGCGGCAGGTCTTGCGCGGTATCGCCGTAGTAGACCGTCACCAGGTCGAAGTCGATCTTGTCGGCGTTGAAGCCGGTCGGCACCTTGAGCATGTTGAGCTGAGCTTCGGTGACCGACGCGGGATCGATGTTGTAAGGGCCGTAGACCACTCCGCCTTCGGGCAGGAACGCGTTGAGTTCGTCGTTGACGACCTTGACAGCGTCGCCGTCACGATCGGCGTCGTCCGCGCGGAACTGGGCCGCGGCGTCCATCCACTTGCCGTACTGCGAGTAAGGTCGCGGGGTCGTCGAGCGGACGATCGCATCGAGCACGGCGGGTCCGGGCGTGGTGATCTGCCACTGGATCGTGCGCTCATCGATCGCCACGACATCCGCCAGGGAGTTCCAGGTGCCGCTCTTGCGCATCCACAGGATGTCCCAGGTGCCGACGACGTCCTGGGACGTCAGGGCGGAGCCGTCGCTCCAGGTGGCGCCCTCGGGCAGCGTGACAGTGATCAGGGCCTTGACGCCCTCAGGCAGGTTGGCATCGGGCGCGACCGTCGCCACAGGCGGCTCGGTCGGGGCAGGCGCCTGGGTGGGCTCAGGCGCTTTCGTGGGCTCGGGCGCTTTGGTCGGTTCGACCACCGCGGTCGCCTCGGGCACCGCTGTCGGCGCGGGCGTCGGCCCGGTGCAGGCACTCAGGGTCAGCGTGACCAGCGTTAGCAGGCTGATCAGGGCATGACTTCGTTTCGTCATAGTCTTCTTCCTCCGCTTAGATGAGACGTTGAACTGAACGTCGGGTACGCTGATCAGCGTCGGGCGGTCACGTCATAGGCAGCTCCTCCTTTCACAACGATTGAAACTTCGCGCTTCACGACTCATTGCGTCGAACCAGATACACGATCACGCCGATGAACACAAGGCCGATGACCAGTGTGATCACCGACACGACCCGTTCGGCGCTGTCGGGTTTCGTCAAGAACGAGAGCACCGCCGAGACCAGCGTGATCATCACGGCGATGCGAAACCAGGCCTGCCCGGCTTCAGGGTTCATCGGCTCGCGCCAGATGACAGGCAACCTCGCTGCCCCACTTCGCGCGTTCGAGCGGCGGGACGACGCGCTCGCACACCTCGCCGATAAAGGCCGGGCAGCGCGGATGGAACGCGCAGCCGGTCGGCAGACGCAGCAGGCTGGGCACGTCGGCGCTGCGCAGTTCGATGCGGGCCTTGGCGCGGGTCACATCCGGGTCGGGCTCAGGGATCGCCGAGAGCAGCACCTGCGTGTACGGGTGCTGAGGATGGCCCACGATCTGGCGCGCCGGACCGATCTCGACCAGCCGGCCGAGATACATCACGCCGATGCGGCCTTCCCAGGCGAAGTACTTGGCCAGCGCCAGATCATGCGTGATCAACAGCACGCCGACGCCCATCTCCTCCTTCAACCGCGTGAACATCTTCAGCAGGCTGATGCGGATGGAGACGTCGACCATCGACACGGCCTCGTCGGCCACGATGAAGGCGGGCTTCACGGTCAGGGCGCGCGCCACAGAGACGCGCTGGCGCTGACCGCCGCTGAGCTGGTGCGGATACTTGTCGAGGAAGTCGTCCGGCGGCGTCAGGTCCACGATCTCGAGCAACTCGCGGATGCGCTTGCGCGTGTCGGCTTCGCCGCGCGTGAAGCCGTGATGCTGCAGCGGGGCGGCCAGGATGTCCGCGATCGTCTGGACGGGATTGAGCGAGGCGTACGGATCCTGATGGACCATCTGCACGCCGAGGCGATATTGCTTGCGATCCGCCGCTTTCAACGCCGCGATGTCAAGGCCACGGAACCGGATCTTGCCCGACGAGACGGGCAGCAGGCCCGCGATCATCTTGCCGGTGGTCGTCTTGCCGCAGCCCGACTCGCCCACCAGGCAGAGCACCTCGCCCGAGGGGATGTCGAGGCTGACGTCGTCGACCGCCGTGATGGATTGGCCCTTGACGTCGAAGGTCCGACTGACGCGTTCGAGCGTGATCAGTGATTCAGACATCGCCATCTATTCGACCTTGTACGTCTTCAAGACCTCGCGGGCGTCGGTCCAGCGCCAACAGGCCACGCGATGCCCCGGCGCCACTTCGGTCAGAGACATGTCCTCGCGTTTGCAGCGCTCGTCGGCGAGCGGGCAGCGCGGGTGGAACTTG
>CAYZRP010000102.1:19774-26337 GCA_964480865.1 uncultured Anaerolineales bacterium
CATGTCCTCGCGTTTGCAGCGCTCGTCGGCGAGCGGGCAGCGCGGGTGGAACTTGCAGCCGGTCGGCAGGTTGATCAGATCCGGCGGCGAGCCCGGCACAGACGTCAGCTCGGACTTGTCGCCGGTGAGCGTCGGCACGGCCTTGATCAGGCCGATCGTGTACGGGTGGTACGGGTTGTTGAACACGGTGCGCACGTCGCCGATCTCGATGATGCGGCCGGCGTACATGGTCGCGACGCGATCGGCCAGCTCGGCCGCCAGCGCGAGGTCGTGCGAGATGAAGAGCATCGAGAAGCCCAGCTGGCCGCGGAGCTCCTTGAGCACGTCCATGATGCTGCGCTGGGTCAGGATGTCGAGGGCCGTCGTCGGCTCATCGAGGATGAGCAGTTGCGGCTCGAGCAGCAGCGCGAGCGCGATCAGGACGCGCTGACGCATCCCGCCGGACAGCTCGTGCGGGAACGCGCGCCAGACGCGCTCGGGGTCGAGGCGCACGCGCGCCAGCAGATCCATCGAACGCTTGCGCAGGGCGTCAGCGCCTTGCCCGGCCTTGAAGCCATGGGCACGCGCCGTGTCGCTGAAGTGCTCGGAGATGCGTAGCACCGGGTTCAGGGCATTGAGCGCCGATTGAAAGACCATGGCGCATTCGCCCCAACGGAAGTGCCGCAGAGCGCCGCCCTTGAGGCCAAGCACCTCGATCTCGCCGGCAGGGCCCGCGCCGTTTGCAGCGCGATGATAGATGGCGCTGCCGCCGGTGACGCTGGCGGTGACGGGCAGCAGGTGCATCAGGCCGAGGCCGACCGTGGTCTTGCCCGAGCCGCTCTCGCCGATCAGGGCCAGCGCCTCACCGCGCTCGATGTCGAACGAGATCCCACGCACCGCCTGCACGAGGCCGCGGCGGGCCTTGTAGGCGATGGAGAGATCCCGAACCGAAAGCATGGGTTGAGCCATACGTTTACTCGATGCCTCGGCGTTACACGCTCGTGCGCAGCCGCGGGTTGAAGACCTCATCCAGCGAGCGCGCGAACGAGACGAGCGCGAGTTGGAAGATGACGATGGCGGCCATCGGCGCCAGGATGCTCCAGACGGCCCCCGGGCTGAACAACACGCCGCGGCGCTCGGCCGCGCTGATCATCACGCCCCAGTTGGCGCTCGAGTACGGCACGATGCCGAGGAACACAAGGCCGGTCTGCTGATAGATCGCGTGGGTCATGGCGAAGATGGTCGAGATCGCCACGAACGACATCATGTTGGGCAAGAGTTCGCGGAAGATGATGCGCGGCGTGCCGAGATCGAGCATGACGGCCGCCTCGACATAGTCGCGGTTCTTGAGCGAGAGCACCTGGCTGCGCACCTGGCGCGCCAGGGCCGGCCACTCCAGGATGGCCATCAACACCGACAACATCACCACATCTTTCAAGGCCAGCACCGTGGCGAGCACGGCCAGGAGCGGGAACTTCGGGATCGTCAGCCAGATGTTGACGAGTTCCATGAGGACGCTGTCGACCCAGCCGCCGGCGAACGCGCTGACCGATCCCACGACCACGGCGATCAGCATCGACAGCACGCCGGTGAGCACAGCGATCAGCACGATGTCGCGCCCGCCGTTGATGATCTTGATCAAATTATCCTGGCCCTGGAAGTCGGTGCCGAGCCAGTGCTGGGCCGACACGCCCTGATTGATCTCGGCCACGTTGGCCGAGGTCTCGGGCGGCCAGATGAACGGCCCGACGAACGACAGGAAGACGATCAGGACGATCAGGACGAAGCCGATCATGCCCATGGTGTTGCGGCTCAGGATCTTGAGCGTCTTGACGCCCTCGCGCCAGAGCCCACCCGCGAAGTCGGTGACGGCTTGCATCTAGTTCTCACCTCCGACGATCCGCACACGCGGATCGAGCCAGCCATACAGGTAATCGGCCAGGAGATTCGACACGACCACCGAGGCCGTGATGATCAGGAACACGCCCTGCATCACCGGGTAGTCGCGCTCGGCGATCGCCTTGGCCAGCAGGAAGCCGACGCCGCGATAGGTGAAGAGCGTCTCGAGCAGCACCGAGCCGCCGACGATGAAACCGATCGAGATAGCCAGCCGCGTGAAGAGCGGCAGCGTCGCATTGCGTCCGACGTAGGCCGTGAGGATGCGCCCGTCGGTCAGGCCACGCGCGCGGGCCACCGTCACATAGTCCTCACCCAGCGTCGCCACGGTGTTGCTCTTCATCTGCAACATCCACGAGCCGATTGAAGAGAGCACATAGACGAGCAGGAGCACGCGCACATGTTTGAGGATGTCGAGGATGAACTCGATATTGAAGCCGGGCTTCATCCCCGGCGACATCGCCCCGCGCATCTCCATGATCGGCACGGCCTTCCAGACGATGCCGAAGAGCAGGATCGCCAGCAGCCCCACCAGATATGGCGAGATCGCGTCGAGCGTGGCCGCGACGTTGCTCAAGACGTGGTCGATCCAGGTGTCGCGGTTGTAGGCCATGATCGCGCCCAGCGCGATGCCGAGCACGAACGTGATCAGGAGCGCCAGGCCGACGCTGAACAACGTCCACGGCAGCACCTGCACGATCATGTCGGTGACCGACAGGCCGGCGGACTTATAGGAACTCCCGAGGTCGCCGCGGAGGGTGTTGCCCAGATACTCGACGTACTGAATCGCCAGCGGTTGATCGACGTCGAGGTTCATGAGCGCCGCCGCCTGGTTGCGCGCATCTTCAGGCGACATGCCCTGGTTGGTCAGTTCCTGAATCAGGACGTCGACGGCGTTGCCCGGCATGGCGCGGACCACGAAGAACGTGATGGTGGTGACCACCCAGATGCTGAACAACGCCTTGAGGAGGCGGCGCAGCAGGAAGTTCGACGTGATGCGCCTCACGAAGCCCAGAGCGGCTGGCGGTGCGGGTTGAGAGGTCGTGATCGTGGCCATAGATGAAGACACCTGCGCGATGAGTCAGGAATACAACAGGCAGCCGGCACGGGCATCGGCAAAGGCCGCTTCAGCGCCTGACCATGCGTCGGAGACGTCGCGAGCAGAGCGGCCGGCGTCAAGCGCCTCGCGCACCGGCGGCCCGCCCATCAGTCGATCAAAGTGCGCGTTCCACTCGACGCGCTCCGGGTACAGCGAGCGCAGCGTCGCGATCATGTTGAGGCCGAGGCGCACCGGTCGCAGAGCTAAGCGATCCAACACATGCACCTGCACGCCCTCGCATTCCTGGCCGGCAAAGCGATCGGCTGTCGGCGCGAACCGAACCGGGCGGAAGCGCGCGCCGGGCAGCCCAAGCGCGTTGAGCTCCGAGGCCAACACCTCGCCATCGATCCAGGGCGCGCCGCAGAGTTCGAACGGCAATGCCGTGCCGCGCCCAATCGACAGGTTCGTGCCCTCGAGCAGACACAGGCCCGGGTAGACAACCGCTGTCGACAGTTGCGGCAGGTTCGGCGACGTGAAGACCCACGGCAGGCCGGTCTCGTCGAACCACTGCGAACGCCGCCACCCCTGCATGGCGACGACGGTCAACTCAGCGCCGAGATCGAAGTGAGCGTTGAAGAACCGGGCCAACTCGCCCATCGTCAGGCCATGCCGGATCGGAATGGGCGCGATGCCCACGAACGATTCGTGCCCGCTCACCACCAACGGACCTTCAACAGCCAGGCCGTTGATCGGGTTGGGTCGATCGAGCACCCACACGGGTTTGCCTGCGCGAGCCGCCCCGCGCAGGACGTAGTAGAGCGTGCTGATGAAGGTGTAGAAGCGCGCGCCGACGTCCTGCATGTCGAACACGAGCGCGTCGACCTCGGCCAGCATCTCGGCCGTCGGCTCCCTGTCGGCGCCGTACAGGCTGTAGACGCGCAGGCCGCTGCGCGTGTCGCGACCATGTGTGACGCTCACGCCGTCCGCCGTCGCACCGGCCCAGCCGTGCTCGGGGCCGAACACGGTCGTGATGCTCAGCCCGCTCGCGCGCAGTGCGGCCAGTGCGTGCGTGCAATCCGCCAGGATCGCGGCCGGATGCGACACGAGGCCGAGACGTCGATCCCTCAACGCCGCGGGCGGCTCGTCGATGAGACAAGCCAGGCCGGTCAGGGTCATGCGCGTCATCGCTCGACGCCCACAGGCCTGCCCAAAGCTGCCGTGTGGGTTTGATGGACTTGTGAATGCTGGAGGCGGTCGTCCTGGACCAGCCCGCTGCTCAGCGACCCGGACCGAGGTCGGTAGGGCGCGCTGCCTATGCTGGTATAGACCATATAAGACCACTATACACACAGATCGATCGGCGAGTCAAGCAACCGACGGCCTGCGCTTGCGATAGATCAACTCGGCCACACCCGGCAACACATAGTCAGGGAGCGCTCCCACCTGAGCGTAGCCCAGGCGCTGATAGAAACGCTGCGCCGCAAGGTTGAAGTCCGACACGAGCAGGAAGACGTCGTCGCCCTTTTCGAACAGCACGCGCTCGGCGTGTTCCATCAACGCCTGGCCAAGCCCCCGCCCCTGCTGCGCCGGGCTTACGCCGATCAGGCGGATGTAGCCGCTGCGCGCGAACGCGCCGACCGGCTCGAGCCACAGAAACCCGCCGGGCTCGCCGTCGCACTCGACCACGAACAGCGCCACGCCGCGCTCGAGCCCCGAAGCAAATTGGCGCCGTGCCATCTCGAGGGTGACTCCATAGCGCTGCCAGAGCGGGTTATCGGCCATGATGGCCGCGCAGGGCTCGACGTCGTCATCACGAAAAGCACGCACGCTCATGACGAACGCTTCGTGAGATGCAGATGCGGGTCGAGGACGTCGCGGACGCCGTCGCCCAACAGGTTGAAGCCGAGGACGCAGAACATGATCGCCAGCCCGGGCGCGATCGCCATCCACGGCGCGAGCTCCATCATCTTGCGGGCATCGCTCAACATGCTGCCCCACGACGGATTCGGCGGCACGGTGCCCAGGCCCAGAAAGCTCAACGCGGCCTCGGTCAGGATCGCCCACGAGAACGCCAGGCTCAGCTGCACCAGCGACGGCGCGATCGAGTTCGGCAGGATGTGCCTCAGGATCAGGCGCGCATGGCTGACGCCCAGGCTGCGCGACGCCTCGACGAACTCGAGGTCCTTGAGCAACAGCACCGAGCTGCGCGCCACACGCGCGAAGATCGGCAGGTAGACCACAGCGATGGCGATGACGGTGTTGCGCAACCCGGGCCCAAGCGCTGCCGCGATGGCCAGCGCCAGCAGCAACGCCGGGAACGCGAACATCAGGTCGATCACGCGCATGGTGACGTTGTCGGTCCACCCGCCGATGTAGCCCGAGACCGTGCCGACGAGCGTGCCGCCGATGAAAGCCAGCGACACGGAGAGCAACGCCACAGTCAACGAGTTGCTGGCCCCGACCATCAGGCGGCTGAAGATGTCGCGCCCGAACTCGTCGGTGCCGACGAAGTATTGCAGGCCGGGCTCAAGCAGTCGGTCCTTGGGGTTCTGGGCGATCGGCGAGTAGGGCGTCAACCAGGTCGAGAACAGGGCCACGACCGTGTAGAGCGTGATGATCAACAGACCAGCCACGGCGCTCGGGCTCCGAAACAATCGACGCAGCCAGGGGACGCCTGCCGCCTTATTCATAGCGCACCCGCGGGTTGACGAGGCCGTACGCCAGATCCGCCAGCAAATTGACGATCACGAAAGCGAAGGCGATGAACAGGATCACGCCCTGCACGAGCGCGTAGTCGCGCTGGTTGATCCCGTTCAACAACAGTCGGCCGAGGCCGGGCATCGCGAAGACTTCCTCGATGATGATCGTGCCGCCGAGCAGATAGCCGGCCTCGAGGCCGACGAGCGTGATCACCGGGATCAAGGCGTTCTTCAAACAGTGGCGGATGATCACATCGCGCTCCGAACGGCCCTTGGCGCGGGCGGTGCGCGCGTAATCCTTATTGAGCTCCTCGAGCAGGGCCGAACGCGTAGTGCGCATCACGGCCGCGCTGAAGGCCAGGCCGAGCGTGAGCGCCGGGAAGATGATCTGCTTGAGGTTCTCGACCGGGTCCTCGATGAACTCCACATACGCGCCGGAGTTCGGCAGGATGTGAAGATATACCGACAGGCCGTAGATGATCAGCGTGCCCATCCAAAAACCCGGAATCGCCAGGCCGATCAACGCAAACAGACGCCCCGCATAATCCAACAGTGTGTCGCGTTGAACGGCCGAGATCAGGCCGATGGGGATGCCGACCACGAGCGCGATCAGCAGCGCGACGAAGGCCAGTTCCATCGTCAGTGGATAGCGGTTCAGGATCTCGCCGAGCACCGGCTGCCCCGAACGCACCGAGTAGCCGAAATCCCCCTGCACGGCCGCGGCCAACCAGATGCCGTACTGCTCGGGCAGCGACTTATCCAGGCCATAGTAGCGACGCATGGCCTCAGCCTGCGCCTCGGTCAGCTTGAACTGCGTCCCGATCATGGCCGTGATCGTGTCGCCCGGGATCAGGCGCATGACCAGGAAGACGATAACCGAGATCCCCAACAACGTGGGGATCAACGTCACCAGCCGCTTGAACACGAAGTTACGCATATGGTAGAGAACC
>CAYZRP010000103.1:0-24992 GCA_964480865.1 uncultured Anaerolineales bacterium
GTGAGGAACCAGTAAAGCGTGGAGCGTAGAGCGTAGAGCGTGGAGCGTGGAGCGTGGAGCGTAGAGCGTGGAGCGATTACGCTACCGCGATCTAGCGCGACAGCGTGATCGCTCCACGCTCCACGCTCCACGCTTTCAGCGTGCGCTTTCGATGATGACGTTGTCGAAGGCGACAGCGACGCCGCTCTCATCGAAGCTGTTGACGAAGATGCCGAGCAAACCCTCGCCGAGTTCGGAGTCGGCGATGTATGCCAGGCGCTTATCGTCGACAAAGAGCGAGAGATAGCCGTCGGCGCAGACCAGCCGAACGTTGTAAGTCTTCTGGAACGGCACGATGTCGTTGGTCGTGGCCCATTTGCCGTCGCTCGAACTCAAGCCGATAGTGTCGCCGTTCTTGTACCGGTTGACCACGTAATATCCGTCCGCGGTCACTCCGGCGTAATAGAAATTGTTGTTGTCGACGTAACCGCAGATCAGGCCGAAGCCCGGCCAGTTGTTCGAGCTCTGCGGCAGGTCGCTGAGGTCCGCGGCCTGAGCCGAGATCGCCACGTTGGCATACGTCTGAGGCTCGTAGTTGCCCCAGGCGATCAGGTTGGTGTCCTTGATCGTGATGATGTACGCGCCGTTGGTGATCTCGAAGGCGCTGTCGCTGTAATCGCCGACCGACCACACGCCAGTGTCGCTGGCGAAGTTGTCGCGAACCAGATCCTGGCCATCCGGCGCGGATGTCGACGTCGCGCCTGGCGTGCGCGTGGGCAGCGGCGTGCGGGTCGGGCGCCGGGTGCGCGTCGGCGGGATCGTGGTCTCGGTCGCGGTCGGCGGCGGCTCAGTCGCGCTTGGCGTCGGCGTCGTCAGGCCCGCGAGCGCCGACAACGGACCCAGGTTGATCACGCCGGCAATGCATAGCGCCGCCGCGATGACCAGCACGCCGGCCACGGCAACACCGGCGATCAGGCCCGTTGAGCAACCGGCGATCCCTGAACGCCCTGCAGGCGCAAGGGAGCCAGAGCCCGACGCGGGCGGGGAGCTGGCCGGGTTGAGCGGAACCGCAACAGTCTGCGAGGCGCCCGCACTGGACGGCAACGACCAGGCGCTCGACCCAACTGCCGAACCGAGCGCAGCGGCCGTGTTCGTCGTGAGCGCCGTGAGATCGTTCGACAGGCTGGCGGCTGTCGGGTAACGCGTCGTCGGGTCCTTGGCCATCGCTTTGTAGATGATGGCTTCGGCATTGACGGGCAGATCCGGGCGCACGGCGCGCAGGCTGGGCGGCGGCTCGTTGACATGCTTGAGCACCACGGCGATCGGCGTCGGCGCCTCGTACGGCTGCCTGCCGGTCAGCATCTGATAGACGATCGCGCCCAGGGCGTAAAGGTCGGAGCGGCCGTCGATCTCTTTCTCGCCGCGTGCCTGCTCGGGGCTCATGTATGCGGGCGTGCCCATCAGGCCGGTGCCCGTCAGGTTGACGTTCGACTCGGCCAGCTTGGCCAGGCCGAAGTCCGAGATGTACGGGTTGCCTTCGCCGTCAAAGAGGATATTGCCAGGCTTGAGATCACGGTGGACGACGCCACGCGCGTGAGCGAAGTCGAGGGCAGGGGCCAGTCGGCTGAGGATGCGCGCCACCTCGTTAAGATCCATCGGCTGGCCGCGCAGCTTCTCGGCCAGTGTGCCGCCCGACATCAGGCGCATGACGATGAAGGGCTGGCCGGTCTCGGCGTTCTCGCCGTAGTCGTAGACGGGCACGATCGCGCTGTGCTCGAGCGCGGCCACGACCTGAGCCTCGCGTTCGAAACGGGCGCGGAAGGCCGGGTCGTGCAGGAACTCGCGCGGCAGCACCTTGACGGCCACATCGCGCTTGAACATCGGGTCGTAGGCGCGCATGACCGTGGCCATCCCGCCCCGGCCCAACTCGCCTCGAATTTCGTAGCGTCCGATCGTGGTCATGTGCCTCTTCGCCGCGTCACGCCTGAGGCGCGACAACGTGGCCCGCTGTTCTCATTAACGTCAACGCCCGCCGGTCTGGTGCCATGATAGCCCCCCGGTGGGCAGATGCAAATCGCCTGTCGAACTTCCACATTATGCCTTGCCGCCACACCAACCGCCCATAGTCCGTGGGTCCGGTGCCCAAGGTGTGTTTTGGGGCCGGCCTTTCTTCGTACACGGATCGCGCGGATCTTCACGGATTCCGCGGACGGAAACTCATCCGTGACATCCGCTTTCGATCCGTGTGCTCCGTGTACCAAAAGCCGCGATGATCGATCCGGGTTTCACGGCCCCCAGATCGGGCTAACGTCGTCCCAACCAGGATTGCCGCTGAGGTTGGTTTCGTTCTCGCCCAACGACGTCATGATGTAGATCTGGCCACCGCCGCCATCGCGACGGGAGACGAACACGATCTGTTTACCGTCCAGGCTCCAGCGCGGGCCGCTGTCGCTGTGTCCGTCTGTCAGCTGCGTGAACGTCATCTTCAGCGCGCTGTCTTCGACGGTCGTCAGCATGACGTTCTGACCAAGCGCGCTCGGGCTCTGACGCGTGTAGACCACGAACAGGCCGTCCGGCGAGACATCGGCGTCCACGATGATGTTGTTCTGCGGCAGTTCGCTCAGGAAGACCCTGTAGCTGAACGTTCCAGACAGCGGGAATTTGTCCCACATCGCTTTCATGACGTCCGGGAACGGGAAGATGCGCCACAACTCGCCGCGGCCGTTCTGGGTCGAGATGACAAGCATGCGCCGACAATCGTTTCGGAAGAGCGTCGGGTTGTACTCGACCACGTTCGAGCGCGTCGTGCTGTAGTTGCGCGGCGTTCGGTTGTCGGCCGAGATCGTGAAGATCTGCGGGTACTGGTTGCGGATCGACGTGAAGAAGATCGTCTGGCCTTCGCACCAGACTGGCTGGAAGTCGTTCTCGTTGGGCCGGCCCGCGCGGTCGGGCGCTGTGAGGTTGACGGGGTTCGTGCCGTCGGCGTTGATCAGCCACAGATCGATCGGGCCGCCCGGCGCGAGTTCGGCGGTGTAGATCAAGCGCGTGCCGTCCGGGCTCCAGGCCAGCTGCGTGCCGGGTAGATCGCCCAACCGGCCAAGCTGCCAGTCGGGCGACCATTTGTTGGTCGGATCGGTCGTCACCTGACGCACGTCGCTGCCATCGGCCGCCATCGTGTAGACCTGGTAGTACTGGCCGTCGCGATTGCTGATGAACGCGATCCGCGGGCCGGCGGCCGGCGCTTCGGTTGGAGCGACGGCTGCCTCCGTCGGCGCGTCGGTCGGCGCCAGGGTGGGTGCTTCGGTCGGCGCCACGGTCGGCTCAGTCGTCGCGCTGGGCACGGGCGCTGTCGTGGGCGAATCGGTCGGGGCGTCGACCACGGCGAGCGGCGTGCGGGTCGCATCACCGCCGAATGCGACGGTCTGCGCCGTTGGCGTGGGCGCAGTGTCGCTACCGCGGCCGTTCTGACTCAGCGTCCAGACCAGTGCCGCGCCACCCACGACGACGACGAGGGCGGCCACGGCGGCGACGGGGATCAGCCACAGCGGGCGCGACGCTTTCGCCGGGCGCACGGGTTCGGCGGCGACGATCGTGGCGGAGGAATCCGTCGCATGAGTCGACGAGGCCTTCGCGCGTGAACCTGTTGTCGGCTCGGGTCCTGTCGCCGACTCGCGCGCCATGATCGTGGGCTCGCTCGTCAATGCGCGCGCGGCGGCGCCGGCCACGACGGTGGCCTGCTGATCGTGGGGCGCGTCAACGGGTGCCTGTCCAAGCAGTGCGAGTTTGAACGCGCGCGCGTCGGCGAAGCGTTCGGCCGGCTTGAGCGCCAGGCCATGCATGAGCGCATCGCAGACGTGCTGGGGCAGGTCGGGGCGGAAGACTTCAGGGCGCGGCAGCTCGGCGTTGTTGAGCAACCGCTCCATGCTGTCGGGTGGGGTGCGGCCAGTGAGCGTGGCGTAGAGCGTGGCGGCCAGGGCGTATAGATCGCTGCGGCCGTCGGTGCGGCCCATGCCGTATTGCTCGGGCGGAGCGTAACCCGGCGTCAGAGCGATGGCGGATGTGGTCGTTTTTGAATCGCCTCCCGTCGCCTTGGCGATGCCGAAGTCGACGAGCATGGCCTGGTCGCCGGGCGCGAGGCGGATGTTGCCGGGCTTGATGTCGCGATGGACGACAGGTTGTGCGCGACCGTGAAGGTATGAGAGCGCATCGCAGATCTGGGCTCCCCAGCGGATGACGTCGTCGAGCGGCAGTTCACCGCCGCGGGCCAGTCGCTCGCGCAGATCTTCACCCTCGACGAAGTCCATCACCAGATACTGCTGACCGTCCAGGATGAAGTGGTCGGTCACCCGCGGCAGGTTGGTGTGGCGCAGCGTCGCCAGGAGCGTGGCTTCGCGCTTGAACTGGCGCTCGCTTTCCGGCGAGGCGTTCAGGTTCTCTTTGACCGCGACGGAGGTCCCCAGGTTTTCGTCAATCGCCAGGTAGACGGCGCCCATGCCGCCCTGGCCGAGCACGCGCTCAATACGATAGCGACCACCGAGGAGGATGCCGGATTCCAGTGACATAACCGCCCGTATTTTAGGACAAGTTGGGGGCCCTACGGATGGGAATCGGTTGGGGAAGGGCCGTTTTCGTTGCGAACCGGAGAGACCCGCATATAATGAGGCAATTCGCCGTAAAAAGGGCGTTAATCCTGTGTGGTGCCCACCTCACTTCGAATTCCCGGAAGTACGATTGACTCCATTATGTCCTTGACGCGTGTTTCGGCCCGCTTCCTGGCCAGCCTGGCTCTCGGCCTTCTGTTGTCGGCACTGGCCTGGATCCTGCCGATAGCCGAGATCTCGATCGTGGCCGCCCAGAACGACACAGGGCCGCTGCGCCTCATCGTGCATCAGGTCGAAGGGCCCGAGGAAGTCACGACCGAGATCGTGCCGGGCCTTCGGCTGCGCGTGCGCTTCTCGGTCTTCGATGACGCCAAGGGCCAGCCCGTGACGGCCAAGCAAGAAGGCGGGACCGACTCCGGTCAGCCTGTGCAGCTGATCGTGGACGACGTGCCCTACGAGTCGTCGGCACGACCTGTCAACGATGCGTCGACGGTCGTCATGTTGATCGACAACAGCGCGACCTTCGCGCCCTTCAGCCAATCGAAGAACTACGAACTCATCCGCGAGAAGGCGGCCGAGGCGCTCAAGTCGTTCGGCGCCAAATACGTGTCGGTGTTCGCGTTCAACAACGCCGAGACCCGTCTGACGCCTTACACGCTCAGCGTCGATGAGGCCACCACAGCGTTGAAGAAGCTGCGGCCCGTCAGCAACTCACGATCGTGTTTGCTGCAGGCCACGAACAACGTCATCAACGACCTCGCGAACTGGACGGGCACATCGCGCAAGGTGCTCCTGCTCGTCACGGGTAGCACTGACACCTGCGGCGGTGTCGAGCTCAACGCGCTGGCTCAATCCGCGCGCGAACGAGGCATCGAGGTTTACGCCGTCGGCATCCGTGGTTATGCCGCGAGCGACACCGAGCTGCGCGCGATCGTGGAGCCGACCGGCGGCGTCGTCGAGAGCCAGACGGTCGAGATCGGCCAGCTCAACATCTCGTTCGATCGTGTCGTCGGCGTCGTCAAGAATCAGTTCCAGGCCGACTTCGTGATCTATCCGCTGCAGGGCGAGAAGCTTCCCGAACTCGTCGTGCCCTTCAGCCAGCTCGACGTGGCCCGTGGGCCGTTGCTCACGCCCATCACGGTGGCGCGCGACTATCCGCCGCCGCCGCGCGTCAGCATCCCGGTGCAACCCGAGGTCACAGCGCGTCAGATGCTTGTGGATTTGCGCTTTGAGAACGCGACGTTGATCAGTGCGCTGCTCGTCAACATCGTCGATAAAGGCACGCAGCGTGTTGCTTTCACGCAGACGATCACGGATACCGTTAGCGACCAGATCTTGATCCAGTGGACCGACGGCATCCTCGAGCGTGGGCGCGCTTACGAGCTGCGTGTGACGGCTCTCAGCGCCGACGGCACTCCGTTCCCGAACGGGCAGGGCGTGATTGAGTTCAACTTCGACCCGGCGCCGCCGATCGTCGTGTCGCAGGTGTTGCACGGCCCGACGCTCGAAGATCCGACGATCGGGATGACGGTGACGGTCGGCAACGTGTTCGACCTTGGCTCACTGCTTCTCGTGTTGCGCAATGACAAGATCCAGCCGCCGCAGGTGATCACCTCCACGCAGGCCGGGCCTGAGGGCCCGTTTGTGTTGCCGGTGCCGTACGAGACGCTGCCGACGGGTGAGTACACGGTGCTCGTCGTGGCGGTTGACACGCAGGGCCAGCCGATGGCCGAGTCGACGCCGCAGCTTCTGACCATCACGGCGCCGTCGGCGGTGGCACGCCTGACCTTCTGGTTGCAGCAGAACCCGCTCGTCACCGGCGTGATCGGCCTGCTGGGCTGTCTGGCCGTGGTCGGCCTGATCGCCCTGGCCGGCGTCGGACTCTTTGCGCGTCGGCGAGCTCAGATCCGCACCGTCGACATGGCCTTGCCGGAGCGTGCTCAGGTGAGCGCACCGATGACCGAGTCGATCGTCGCCAACCGGCCCCCAACGGCTATCAAGCCGACGGGCCGCAAACCGGCCCCAGGCGGCCGTGACGCCACCACCGGGCCTTCGCTGGCATCGGCTGCCGACGCGGGTCAGCACACGATGATCAGCCGCGCGTCGAAGACCAGGCGGCCGGTGCTCGACCTGACCATCCTCGAGCCGTCGACGCTGACGTTCAGGGCCGAGGTCAAGAAGACGCCGTTCACCATCGGACGCAAAGCCGGGTGTGACGCCGTCCTTCCGGTGGAGGCGACGAGCGGGGTCTCGGGCTCGCACCTGAGCCTTGTCTTCGTGCAGGATCAGTGGATGGTGGTCGATGAAGGCAGCACCTACGGAAGCCTCATCGATGGCGTCGTCGTCGCCAAGGGAACGCCCACCCCGATCAAAGACGGAGCCGTGATCGGCCTGGGGCCGCGAGTAAAGGTCAAGGTGCGGTTTAAGTCGACGTAATACGAAAAGCGCGGGGGGGGGGGGGGGGGGGCCCCCCCCCCCCCCCCCCCCCCCGGCGCCCCCCCCCCCCCCCCCCCCCCCCCCCGCTTCTCGATCTTCCCGGTCCAGCCGGGACAAACTTCCCTGGCAGGCGGGAACCTGTCCCATGACATCAGGACAGGCAATTGGGTATCGTGAGCAGAGCCAGACCCAGCCACTTTTCAGGAGCCGGCCATGCCGCACCCGCGAGTCCGAGCCAACCATGACGAACTGAGCCAGATCACGCGTCAATTTGAGAGCGAACGCGCCGCCGTTCAGAAGACGATCACGTCGCTGCAACGGGCCATGGACGTGCTCGAAGGCGGCGACTGGATCGGCAAGTCGGCCAAGGCCTTTTATTCCGAAATGAATAGCTCGGTGCTCCCGGCCCTCAAACGCCTCGAAAAGGCGCTGGAGAAGGCCTCGCGAACAACCGGTCGCATCGGTCAGGTGATGCGCGGCGCTGAAGGCGAAGCCGCTAACCAGCTGGACGGCTCCGACGTCGATGGGCAGGGGTCGGGCGGCGGTGCGACGGGCGGCGGTGCTGCGGGCGGCGCGGCCGGCGGAGCAACCGGCGCGGGCGGTGCTGCGGGCGGCGCGGCCGGTGGTGGATCGGCCGGCGGCGACGGCGGTGCGAGCGGTGAAGCCGGCGGTGGTGCTGGCGGTGGTGGATCAGCCGGCAGCAGCTCCGGGGGCAGTGGCGGCGGTGGATCAGCCGGCGGCGACGGCGGTGCGAGCGGCGACGCCAGCGGCGGTGCTGGCGGCAGTTCGGCTGGCGGCGGTTCGGCCGGTGGTAGTTCGGCTGGCGGCGATAGCGGTGCTGATGGCGAAAGCGGTGGCGAGGGCGGCTCAGCCAGCGGTGATGCGAGCGGTGATGGCAGCGCCAGCGGCGAGCCCACGACCATGGATGAGTTGGCCCAGCAGCTGGCCGATGCCGTCAACGAGAACCTGCTCGGGATTGGTGGCAACGGCGGCGGCGCCGGTGGCGCGGACGCCGGGGGCGACGCGAGCGGCGGTGACTCGGGTGCCGATGGCGGCGATAGCTCGGATCTCCCGTCCGACTCCGACGTGGCCGATCAGGTCGATGACCTGGGCGGTGACATCCTCTCAGGCAACACCGGGGCCTCGATGGACTCAGGCGATCTGGCCGGCGAGCTCGGCAACCTCGGCGGTGACATCCTCGGTGGGGATGACTCCGGCGGAGACTTCTCCGGTGGCGACTCCTCCGGTGGGGATTTCTCGGGCGGCGACTCTTCGGGCGGCGATTACAGTTCCACGGGCTCGATGGGCTCGGGAAGTGGTCGCAACATCTTCGACGAGGTCGAGCGCCTGGTCAACGAAGGCGACTACGGTCCCGACAGGGGCGGTGGAAGCGGTGGCGGCTCAACCGGCGGCGGTGGGGGCGGCGGCGGTGGTGAAGCCCCGTTGGCTCCGGCTCCGTTCGACGAGTCGCTCTTTGAGCCGCCGACCAGCTCAGGCGGCGGCGGTGGCGGGGGTGGTGGTGGCGACAGTGGCTTCGGGGGTGGCGGTGGTTTCGGCGGCGGTGGCGGGGGGGGCTCGTTCGGCGGTGGCTCGTCGCCGGCCAGCTACTCGTCGCTGATCTCGACGCCGCCTGGCCAGGTCTTTTCGCAGGCCTACATGCATGCCTTCCGGGGCATCAACCTGGCTGGCGCCAACAACCCCGAGTTACGCTCGGCCCTGATCGAACTGGCGCGCAACCCCACCGGAGCGGCCCTCGACTCAGTGCTGGCCAAGATCGCGGCGATCCGCGGCGTGCCAGTGAGCGACATCAAGGCTGGCTACGACAAGTTCATGCAGATCCAGGCCGAGGCGACGGCCACGGCAACGGCCAATGGTGAGCCGCCGCCGCCCTCGCTGGCCGAGGTCTTCAACTCCGAGTACATCGGCTCGACCAACCAGCTGCGCTTCGGCAAGGTTGTGGGCGACGTTTTCGGCATCGACCCGGTGTTTGGCGCTCTGCTCAACCCGACCGGCGGCATGACCGACGGCGGTACGGTGCCTGGCCCGGAAACCGCGTCCGCATATAATGAGGTATTCTCGGACGCGGCCGATTACCTGGCTGACTACCATCGGGCGGGCCCAGGCGAGGCCTACCTCGGCGGGGCCGGGCAGAGCGGTCTGGGGTACTGGTCGTCCGAACTAAGCAGCGGGGCCCGTTGATCTCCGGCTGGTTGAGTGAGTTTGCGCACGGCAGGACCATAACCGGGGACTGAAATGGCCCCGGTTCTTGCCGTTAAGGTCAGAGGGATCCGGTTACGCAGGTTTGTTCGGGAGACGTGTGACGGCGATGAAACGACTACGGATCGGCTTGCTGGTGCTGGTGGCGATGACGTGGGCTGTAGGGCTGCGCGGCGCAGGTCCGCTGGCCACGCAACCTGTGGCGGCTCAGGGCGGCCGCGTGTTCTATATCTCCAACGTCGACTCCAGTAAGTTCCCGCGCGTGACGTTCCAATTGCGCGTGGTCGACGGGCAGAGCAACCGGGTGGCCACCGGTCTGACGGACAAGGACATCGCGATCTACGAGAACGGCGTTCAGCAGACCGGCGTCACGGTGGCTGCTCAGAACACCGGCCACGTGATCTTCGCCTTCCTCGTTGATCAAGGGCGGCTGCACAACTACAACGTCTTTGGAAACCAGAACGCCAGCCTGCTCCAATCCGTCAGCGACCTGGTCAACGGCGGGTTCTTCCAGCCGGGCGACCAGATCCTGCTGGCCACGCAGAGCAACACCAACGCGAGCAACACGACCGTTACGGTCTACGGCCCTGACGGCGACGGACAGAAGTTCATCAACTTCGTCAACAGTTCGAACGTCTTCTCGCGGCGCAGCACAGGCAACACGAAGGGCCTGGAGGGCGTCGACGCCACTCTGCAGCAACTCAAGGCCCTGATCACGCCGGCCGGCAGTCAGAGCGCGGCCCTGATCGTCGTCAGCCGCTACATCGAGGACCCACAGAGCCAGACGGCCGTGACAGCGGCGACGCGCCTGGCCCAGGACGCGATGGCGTCCAACATCCTGATCTACGCGCTGCAGACCGATAAGAGCACGAACGCCAGCGTGACGGCGCCGCTGCAGACCCTGGCCGTGACGAGCGGTGGGATGCACACGCAATCGAACAACAACGACGTTGTCACCAACATCCGCAACATCTATCAAGACATCATCTCGCAGCGACTGTTCTACACGGTCGAGTACAGCAGCGCCACGGGCAAAGAACCCTCGCGCACGATCACGATCAACTCGGCCAATCCGGTCCCGGGCGTGGATCCGGGCGCTTACGAGATCAAACTCGACGCACCGGCGGTTGAGGTCAAGGCGCCGCTGGCCGGTTCGACGATCACGCGCAATCCGCTGGCGAACGGCGGCTTCGACCGCAACAGTGTCGACGTGATCGCGGCGGTGACCTTCCCGGACCAGAAGCCGCGCGACCTCGTCAGCGCTGAGCTCGTGGTGAACGGCGAGCCGCAGGGCGCCATCCAGATCGCCGCCGGCACGACCGAGATTCGGCTCAAGGCCGACCTGAGCGACGTCACCACCGCCGGCACGAACCAACTCAACCTTGAGGTCCGCGTGCGGGATGTGCTCGGTTTCGAGTCGTCGTCGACCAACACCGTGGTCGTCGACGTCAAGGAACTCCCGACGCCGGTGCCCACCGAAGTGCCGAGCACGCCGACGCAGGTCTGGGTGCTCGGCGGTCTTGTGGCCTGCGCGATCATCTTCCTGGCGATCGCGGTGTTCGGCCTGACCGGCTACACGATCTTCCGCCCGCGCTCGGCTGCGCCGGCATCGTCGGGCGGATCGCGCCCCAGCGCGGCCTCGTCCGAGATGCAGGCCACGCTGATCGGCGGCATCGCGTATCAAGACAAGGTGCTGGCGACGCTGACCGTCGTTGAAGGGCCCAAGGGGCTGGTGGGCGAAGCCATCCGCGTGATCAAGCCGACCAGCATCATTGGCCGCAATCCGACCCGGTGTGATATCACCTTCTATGCCGAAGAGGAGAGCTCGGTCAGCCGCACGCATGCCACGCTGCAGAAGGATGGCGAGTCCTTCAAGCTGACCGACAACGGCTCGAGCAGCGGCACGCGCCTGAATGGCCGCCAGATCCGGCCGAACGATCCCGTGATCTTGCAGGGCGGGGATGAGATCGTGTTGGGCGATCTGGCCCGTCGCGGCGTGAAGCTACGCTTCGACCCGGCGTCCAGCAAGGGCCGTGCCGCCAAGCACCAGGGCAGCGCCGACGACCGCACCATGATCATGGATTCGCCGGACGACGATAAGTTCGATAAGTTCACGGAGTAAGCGAGCACCTGATCGCTCGACGAATCAACCATGGGCACGATCGCGCTCGGCAGTGATACGAACGTCGGCGGGCGCCGGTACAACGAGGACCGGTGTGCCGAGGCCCGCTTCGCGACGCGCGGTGGCCTCGAGTTGTCCGTGGCGATCGTGTGCGATGGCGTCGGCGGGGCTGAGCGCGGTGAACGCGCGGCTCAGCTGGCCATCGATGCTCTGCTCGACTCGCTCAAACTGAGCGACGAGACCGACGTCCCCAAGCTCCTGACGGCCTCCGTGCGCGCCGCCAACAACTCGGTGCTGGCCGAATCGCGGCGCCTCGACGAGGGCGAGCAGATGGCCTGCACGCTCGCCCTGGCCGTGATCGTCAACGCCGAGACCCTCTACGTTGCCAACGTCGGCGATAGCCGGATCTATCTGGCACGCGAAGGACAGCTCCAGCAGGTCACGCGCGACCACACCTTCGAGAACGTTATGGTCTGGCTGGGCAAGCTCAGCCCGGAGGCCGCGGCCAGCAACCCCGATGCCAACAAAGTCATGCGCGTCCTTGGGACCAAGGAGAACCTCCAGGTCGACCAGGGCATGTATCTGACGACGGTCGATTACGGCGAGGCGAACCGGATTGGCCGACAGGGCTTCGCGTTGCGGACCGGCGACTCGGTCATCGTCTGCTCCGACGGACTGATCAAGTCGGCGCCGTCGACCGGTCAGCGCCTGGTGACCGACGACGAGATCGTCAAACTCCTCGGCACGTATGAAGGCCAGGCCGCGGCACGCGCCATCATGGGCAAAGCGCTTGGCCGCATCCCTGTGGGTGATGCCGTCGACAACATCAGCCTGGCGCTGCTCCAGACTGAGGATCCGACCCGTGCGGCCAACTTCGCTGCCGCGCAACGCAAGGTCGAGGGCGCGCAGCGCAAGCGCATGCTGGTCGTCGCAGCCGGGGTCGGGGTGCCGTTGATCGGCATTGTGCTCGTGCTGGCTGTGGCTCTGGGGTGGTTGTTCTTCGTCAATCGTCAGCAGAGCGCGGGCACTGCCACGCGGCTCGCCGAGGTCACGCAGGTGTCCATGGCGGAGACGATGACGGTGGCGGCCTACACACCGACGCCGACCGACATCCCGCCGACGGCAACGCCGCGTCCGACAGCGATCCCGACCCTGGCGCCGGGCGAGCTCGGCAAGCTATTCAGCCCGGCCGAGTTGGTGCAGGTGGTGGCCTCTGACGGCAAGATCCTGGCGGCGCCCGACGGCGAGACGCGCTTCCTGGCGATCAATCACACCGGCGCGAACCAGAACGGCGAGATCTATGCGCTGAGTGGATCGAAGCTGCAGCTTCGCACCGCCGCCAGCGACGGCGCCGATCTGCGTGTCCTCACCGGCAGTCAGATCGTTGTGCGCAGCGGGCCGTACCCGGTGATGGATCTCGACATCGGAACGACTGCGGCCGCCGCGCGAGTGGCCAGCGGCTGCATGGCCATTACCTACATCGAGCCGACCTCGGTCACCATCGAGTGCCTCGACGGCACCTGCGACTTCAGCACGCAGTACGGCTCAGACTTCACGGCGTTGCCCGCGGGACAACGCGTAAGCATAGACACACAGAGTCTCGACGTAACAGGCCCGAACGTCATCCAGGCCAGCGAGGTCTATCGCGAATACTACGCGCTGTTGCAGGGCTATTCGTCGGGCATGAAGGCGCGCGAAGCCTGCAACGTGCCGGCGCCGACCGCCACGCCGACCCGCACCATCCGTCCGACGTCGACACAGGCTCCAACGTCAACGCCTCCGCTCGTCAGTTCGACCAACAGCGTCAGTTCTGGGCCGGGGCCGGGTCCAGGCCAACCCGCCACAGCCACAGCCAGCCCGCGACCTGCCACTTCGACGCCGCGGCCGACCAACACGCCGGTGCCGACGACCACGACCACAAACCAGCCGACAGACACCCGCACGCCCGTCACCCCGCCCACGTCGACACGCACACCGCAGCCGTCCGATACACCGGTGCCCCCGACGCGTACACCGACGGAAACGCCTGTGCCGCCGACGATTACGCGAACGCCTGTGCCGACATTCACGCCAACGACCGCGGCGCCGACGGACACCGATACGCCGCAGCCATCGGATACTCCTCTACCGACGGACACGCCGCCGCCCAGCAACACGCCCGCGCCGACGCCAACAACTTGAGGGCAAATCACTTCACAGAATATAGATGCCCGACATCATCGATGCCGAGCCTCTGTCATTTCCTCCAACATGCGGATCAAACCAGCAGAGGTTTGGCCCCTGCGATTGCCGTCTCGAACCCCAGGCTTCACTGGGACTTGCGACAACATGCTTGACGATCTGGCCCTGAGCCGATAGCATCGGCCCAGGCGCAACACGCCGGCATATTCGATGCGGCCTCGCATGTCCTCGCGAGTTCGCCGCGTCTGCGCAAGCGGTACACCGGGATGTGGACCCGATGTGCCGCTTTGTCGCGCATTGACCCTATCGGCTCAGCAACAGCAGGAACCTGTCGACCGCGGTGAAAGCCGCCGGTCGGCGGAGTGTCGATCCTTTTGGCCTGCGCCGAACCTACGAGGAGACGTCATGCAGTTATCGATCTGGATCGGGTTGGCCGCCGTCGGTGCCGTCGTGTCGATCGGCACCGCTGTGTATCTCTACCGCCAGTTGATGACCCGCCCGGAGGGAACGCCGCTGATGCAGGAGATCGCGGCGGCCGTCCGGCAGGGCGCCATGGCCTATCTGCGGCGCCAGTATCGAGTGGTGGGTGTCGTGTTCGTCATCCTGTTCGTGCTGTTTGCGATTCTGGCCGGCATCGGGCTGCAGAGCTGGTTTGTGCCGTTTGCCATGATCATCGGCGGCCTGTGTTCGGCCGTGGCTGGCTTTGTCGGCATGCGCACCGCCACCAACGCGAGCGCGCGAACGGCCTTCGCGGCTCAGAAGAGCCTGAACGAGGGCCTGCAGGTCGCTTTACGGGGCGGGGCGGTCATGGGCCTGACGGTGGTCGGCCTGGCGCTGCTCAACATCCTCGTGGTCTTTTTGGCCCTGTTCTACCTCGCGCCGGCCGAGAGCTGGGGAGGTGACGATCCGCTCGTTCAGATCACGGGGATCGTCCTGGCCGGTTCGTTCGGCGCCAGCCTGATGGCTCTGTTTGCGCGCGTGGGCGGCGGCATCTACACCAAGGCCGCCGACGTGGGCGCCGACCTGGTTGGCAAGGTAGAGGCCAACATCCCTGAGGATGATCCGCGCAACCCGGCCACGATCGCGGACAACGTCGGCGACAACGTGGGCGACGTCGCCGGGATGGGCGCCGACCTGTACGAGAGCTACGTCGGCGCGATCGTGTCGGCCATGGCGCTCGGCGCATCGGCCGCTGCCGCCCTTGGCCCGCAGACTCAGTTGGGCTATCTCACGCTTCCGCTCGCCGTGGCCGGCGCCGGAGCGCTCTTCTCCGTGATCGGGACCTTTGTGGTGCGGACGCGCGAGGAGGCCGGGGTGGGCGAGATCACACACGCCCTCGAGCGTGGCGTGTACGTGGCCGGCGTTGGCACTGCCGTGGCGGCCTTGCCGCTCGTGTATGTGGTGGGCGTCGCGAACCCGCTCGGCCTGTGGACAGCCCTGCTCGTCGGCCTGGTGGCCGGCGTGTTGATCGGCAAGACCACCGAGTACTTCACCTCAGCCGACTACCGACCGGTGCGCGCCATCGCTGAGCAGGGCCTGACGGGGCCGGCAACCGTCGTCATCCAGGGCCTCGCGGTGGGCATGGAGAGCACGCTCCCGCCGGTGCTGATCATCGGCGCCGGCATTTCGTTCAGCTTCGCCTTCGCCGGCGGCCTGCACGACGTCCTTCAGGGGCTATACGGCCTCAGCCTGGCCGCCGTTGGCATGCTGGCTACGCTCGGCGTCACGCTGGCCACTGACGCTTATGGCCCGATCGCCGACAACGCCGGCGGCAACGCCCAGATGGCGGGCCTGCCCAAAGAGGTGCGCCGCCGCACCGACGAGCTCGACGCCGTTGGCAACACCACTGCCGCTATCGGCAAGGGCTTCGCGATCGGGTCGGCGGCGTTGACCGGCCTCGCCTTGCTGGCTGCCTACGTCGACCAGATCCGCTTCAGCCTGCTACACGTCCTTGATAGCAGCGGCCTGGAGGTGCGTGGCACCCTCATCCCGATGAGCCTTGTCACGATCCGCGATCTTGTCGACTACTACGAGTTGACGTTGCTCAACCCATCGCTTGTGATCGGCCTGTTCGTCGGGGCCATGATCGTGTTCTACTTCGCGTCCCTGACCATGTCGGCCGTCGGGCGCACGGCAGGCCTGATGGTGACCGAGGTGCGTCGTCAGTTCCGCGAGATCGAGGGGTTGATGACGGGCAAGGCCCGGCCCGATTACGCGCGCTGCGTCGACATCGCCACAGCCGGCGCGCAGCGCGAGATGCTCGTGCCGTCGCTCCTGGCTGTCGCGGCGCCGCTGCTGGTCGGCATCTTCTTCGGCGCGGCCGGAGTCATCGGCCTGCTCTCCGGGGCGCTGGCGAACGGTTTCGTCATGGCGGTGATGATGTCGAACGCCGGCGGCGCCTGGGATAACGCCAAGAAGTTTGTCGAGGGCGGCGAGCACGGCGGGAAGGGCGGCGAGGCCCACAAAGCCACAGTCGTCGGCGACACGGTCGGCGACCCCTTCAAAGACACCGCCGGCCCCTCGCTGAACATCCTCATCAAGCTCATGTCGACGGTTGCCGTCGTCTTCGCAGCCCTGACGGCGTCATCGGGCACGGCCGGGCTGTTCGGCCAGTTGTTGCGCGCGCTCGGGCTGTAAGACTCAGCTAACCCCAACGGAAAGCGCCCGGCATCGTCGATGCCGGGCGCTTTCCGTTGGTCGCTCAGAGCCTCAAGCCAACAAGGCTTCGGCCCCGGCCGAGGCCACTTCGTGATCGTCCTCGACGCTGCTGCCGCTGACGCCGATCGCGCCCACGATCGCGCCGGCCTTGTTCTTGAGCAGGACGCCGCCCGGGAACGTGATCAGGCCGCCGTTCGAGAACTCGATGTTGAACAGCGGCGCGCCGGGCTGGGCCAGCTTGCCCAGGTCGCCGGTGGGCATGTTGAAGAAGCGCGCGGTCTTGGCCTTCTTGATGCAGATGTCGATGCTGCCCAGGAAGGCCTCGTCCATGCGCACGAAAGCCTTCAGGTTCGCCCCGGCATCGACGACGGCGATGTCCATGAGCGTGCCCTGCTTCTCGGCGCAGCGACGGGCGGCTGCGATGACCGTCAGGGCCTGGTCGAGCGTGAGATCGAGTGAACTGGTGGGTGCTGCCATATCTGCCTCCTTGGTTCCCTACGGCTTGAGCCGTGGGGCAATGCCATCAATGCCGATGTCCACGCACGAGCGCGAGCGCGGCGGATATGTCTTCGGCAATCATGGCGCGTTTACTGCGCTCGATGTAGAAGCTGGGTCCGGCCTGCAGGTACGACGGAAAGGCGCGTTTGCCCTGGTAGAAATGCGAGTCGTTTCGGATCTTGTAGGTCGATCCGCGCGGGATGGGCGGTTTCTCACCGAGCCGGCGCGCGATGGCGTTGAGCGACCGGATGGCGACGTCGCCCATGAGCAGATAGGCACGCGCGTTTGGAAAGAGCGCGAGTTCTTTTTCGAGCAGATGTGAACAGGCGTCGATCGTCGCCGTCGTCAGGCCGTACTGGGTCTTGGCGCACTTGACGGCAGTGGTCAGGTAGACGCCCAGGTCGATGACGTCATCGATGGTGTGCACGTCTTCGCCAGCGTCGCGGAAGGCCTGAACCGTCGTCTCGGCGAAGAGGCCAGCCGGCTGCGCGTAATAGCCGTCGGCGGGCGCGGGTGGGGCGACCTCGGAGATCAACACGATGCCGATGTCGGCCTGTGAGAAGGGCCGGCTTGGCACCACGTAACACTCGTGTTTCACGTCCTCACATGGGAAGGACGTGCAATGCACGAAGCGATTGATCCGCATGACGGATGCTTTCGATGGGTGGTTCTGGACGTCAATCCTTCATCTTAGGGCGAAGAACCAATCTGGCAAGGTTGATCATTTGTCGGTCGACTATGGCGCATTCGTCTGCCGCGCTTGGATCTCAGCACCCGATGAATAGCATGGCGCATCCGGGCCTTGCCCAAAACAAAAACGGCCGGGCATGGCCCGACCGTTTTTGTTGAACCGGGTTGAGGTTCAGCTGACGAGCCTAAAGGTGAGCGACACCCGGCCGAGCTGCACGGTGGCGCCGGCGGCCAGCGGGTACTGGATGCCTTGCTTGAGGCGTTGTCCATCGAGATAGACGGGGTTGCGGCCCTGGATGTCTTCGATGAAGAACGAACCGCTCTTCTCCGTGATCGCCGCGTGATGACGAGACACCGTCGGTAGTTCCTCCATATCCTCGAGGTCGACCGCCAGCAGCTTGTTGTTCGCCGGATTGCGCACGTCGCGCCGGCCCAGGATCGCGGGCTGCCAGCCCAGCTCGAACTCGGTCAGTGACCGGTTCTCGACCAGGTACACGCGCTTGAAGTTCTTGCTGAACGACTCGCGATGCCCACGCCGGATCGCTTCTTCAGTACCCGTGGCTTCGACGATGCGCACACACACGAGCGTCGCGCCCTCACGGACACCGACCTCCATCAGTTGTTTCTCGAGCGGCAGGGCAGGGCGCGATTCGCTGTCGAGGCGCAACTCATAGCGCCCGTCCAGGTTGAACTTGTCCTGGATCGTGGCGATCAGGCTGGCCACCGGCAGGCTGCTGCGCACGTTCAGGCGGCGCTTCTCGATGGCGGAGCCGGCGATGTTGAGGGTGAGGTTGTAGCGGTCCATTGAATGTCCTTCGGACGACGGCCGACCGCGGACCGTCGACCGCAGATCCCCATGAACAGGAGATCTGCGGTCGGCCGTCCGCCGTCCGCGGTCTACGCCGTGCCTTCCTTCTTGGCCTCAGGCGCTGCGCTCCCGTTCTCGCCGGGGGCTGTGCCGTTCGACGGCGCCGCCCCGTTCTCACCGGCGGTCGCGCCTTCTTCTTCGTCGCGCTCGACAAGGACTTCGGCGAAGTTCAACTTCGTCGGCATCGTGATGGTGGCGGCCGCTGCATCGGCAGCCTGTTGGGCCAGCAGGGCATCGATGTCGATGGCCTCTTCGCCCATGCTGAAGGCCGTCGCGTCGTAGGAGGCCGGAGCTGCCGAGGCCGCCGGTGCGCCGCCCGCTGGCGTGGCGCCGGTCGCTGCCGCAGCGCCAAGGCCGAGCACCTCGTTCAGGGCGGTCAGGTCATCGCCGAAATAGCTCCAGCGCGCCCGGGTGCTGCCATGTCGGCGCCGGATGGCATTGAAGAGCCCCGAAAGTTGCTCCTCGGCCGAGAAGCCGTTTTTGCCGTCGATGACCGGCAGCACGAACTGCGCCAGCGCCGCGCTGATTGATTTCACCGCGAAGCCACGGCCGGCCGGCAGATCCTTGATGCTCGAGGCATTGATCCCGCGCACACCCATGTAGCGCACCGTCTCGAAGTCCTGCAGGATGATCGAATAGCGCGACGACTCGGCCCGCTTGCGGACGTCGTCGAGGCTGGTGCGCGTGATGTTCAGGCTGCCGCCCAGAACCAGGTGCAGGTTTTTGCCCTTGCCGACCTCGGCCAGATCCTGGAAGACCTTGGCCTTGTTGATCGACTCGATGTCGTCGTAGTGGTCGATGATCATGACCACCGTGCGCTTCGTGTGATCGATCTTGGAATAGACAGCGCTCTGCCCACTCAACCTGGCCACGGTCTCTTCGTCGTACTCGGCCTTCAGGCGCTTGACGAGTGTCTCCATCTCGGCCGAGGTACCGACCGCCGCGAGCACGTGCGGCAGTTTGTCGAGCGTCTGCTCGCCGACGCCGAAGTTGTAAAAGCGCCGGGTCGCATCGCTCGGATCGACCAGGATCAGGGCGAGCCGTTCGGGCGAGTACTTCTGCGCCAGCGCGAGGACGAACGAACGCAGCAGCGTCGTCTTGCCGGCTACGGGCGGGCCCATCACAAGCAGGTTGGGGCCCTTGGTCGTCAGGTCGATCACGGTCGGTTCGCGGTCGAGGTCGTTGATGCCCAGCGGCACCGCAATGGCATCCGCCGCGATCGTGACCGGCGTGCCAAGCACCGTCGGCAGGTCGATCAGGGTGGCCAGCGGCTCGATCGGTCGCGGCTTGCGCGTGCGCATCGCCGGGTTCTCGCGCTCGTAGGCCTCCCAGGCGACCGACATCCGCCGGAAGAGCTCGCGGTACGGGCTGCCGGGCACATCCTCGATCACGGGCATGGCCGTATGGAATTCGAGCGGCTGCGGCTTGCCATCGATCATGGCCACCGCCAGACCGCGCCCGGGCACGTCATTGATGCGCGTCCAACCGCGCCCGACGATCGAGGTGTAGTCGAGCACGTCGGATTGGGCGAAGGTGACTCGCTGGCCGAGGACATTGAAGAGCTTGCTCGGGATGTCCGTGATCAGCGCGCCGGCGGCGACGAAGTACACGCCGAAGGCGCGGCCGTCGCGGACGAGCGAGATCAGGTCGAGCAGGAACCGGTCGTAGGTCTCCTTGAACTCCGAGGCGTTGTCGATCAGCACCACGATCGCGGGCATCGGCGTGTTCGGGTTCTTGGCGTTGTAGTCCGCCATCGAGTCGTACGCCGCGAGCTTCTGCTGCCGATCGTTGATCGTGCTGAAGAGGACGCGGAAGAGGCGCTCGATGCGCTCGTCCTCGCCGCCGTTGACCACGCCGGCGACGTGCGGCAGCGTCCGCAGTTGCTTGAGGCCGCCGCGGCCGAAGTCGAGCACGTACAGGTGCAGGTCGATCGGCGAGTACCTGGCGGCCAGCGTGGTCGCCAGGGTCATCAGGAACGTGGTCTTGCCGCGGCCCGAAGCGCCGCAAACCGCCAGCGGGTCGCCGGTGAGATCCAGATCGAAGACGCGCTGCTCGGCCAGGTACGGGTTGTCCATCACGCCCAGGCTGACCTCGACCGGCTGCGGCTTGCCGCCACCGAAGTCGAAGGGCTGCCAGATCGGTTTGGCCTCGGCGTTGTCGCACCAGGCCTGGACATCGGGGTTGATCACGATCTCGGGGCCGCGCAGGCCGTGGTCGATGTAGGCCGCATCGACCGGCTGGTTGAGCGGCAGCGACTCGGGCAGAGGATCGGGCCACGGCTTGAACTGCTTCGGCACGCCCTGGCGCCTGGACTCGGCGGCCAGCGCGCCGACGATCCAGTCGATCATCAGGCCGGGCTTGTTGTCTTCGCGCAGGCCGAGCGCCTCGAGCACTTCCTCGCTCGGGTAGACCGGGTCGGGCCGGTCGTCGGTGTAATCACCGCCGGCGCGCGCCACCTGCACCTCGGTCAGCTGGCCGCCGCCGACCTGCACATAGCCGCGGCCGCCGATGGCTGGCAGGGTGGCCGCATCCGGCCGCTTGAGCAACTCCTTCGAGTCGTCGGCGGTCTCGACGCGCAGGCAGATGCGGAACTTCATGTTCGCGCGCATCTGGTCCGACACGGCACCGGCCGGGCGCTGCGTGGCCAGGATCAGGGTGACGCCGAAGGCGCGGCCGAGGCGCGTGATCTGCTCGAACTGGAGCTTGTAGTCCGGGTTCTGGACGATCATCTCAGCGAACTCGTCCACGATCACGAACAGATGCGGGAAGGTCTGCGGGAGCGGATCATCGGGCTTGAGGCGTGGGATGACGCGCTTGCGGTAGTCGACAAGGTCGCCAACGCGGCCGTCGGCCAGCGCCTTCGAACGCCTGTCCATCTCGGCCTTGATGGCGATGAAGATGCGCTCGACTGCGTTGCCCTGCAGGTTTGTGGCGATGTCGACGCAGTGCGGCAGCTTCTTGAACGGCTCGAACGCCGCGCCGCCCTTGAAGTCGACCAGCACGAAGTTGACGATGCGTGGGTCGTACTTGATCGCCATCGCGCCGATCAGGGTCAGCAGCAGCTCGGATTTGCCCGAGCCGGTGGTGCCCGCGATCATGCCGTGCACGCCGTCGCCATCGGCCTTGGCCGAGAACTTCATGCTGCGGATCTCTTTCGACGAGATCAGGCCGATTGGGGCGTTGAGCCACTCCTGGTTGTCGGGTAGCATCGACTTGCGCCAGTTCTCGGCGATCGGCAGCTGGCCGACGCGGTCGATCTTCTTGCCGAGGATGAGCGTGTACATCTCGAGCATGTTGATCGAGCGTGGGATCTCGGCGGCCGGGCGCTTGCCGCCGATGTCGAACCAGGCCTTCTCCATGCGTTCGGCCAGGCGCGAGTACGGATCCTTCTCGTGCGCCAGCACCGGCATGGCGACGTGGAACTCGAGCGGCTGGCCTTCGTGCGCGATCAGGCCGCGGCCCGGCACGTTCGACAGGCTGAGCGCGCCGCGCCCGACGATGTCGTAATAGGCGCTGGCGTCGGCCAGTGTGAACGCCACCCGCTGGGTCAGCAGGTTCATCAGCTTGTTGGTGACGTCGTTGATCTGCGAGGCGGTGATGACGTACGAGATCCCAAAGGCCCGGCCGTCGCGGATCAGGCCGGTCAGTTCGTCGAGCAGGTACTCGTAGCTCTCTTTGAACTCGGCGAAGTTGTCGATGACGACCACGACCGCCGGGAACATGGCGTCGGGGTTATCCATGTGCTCGACGTTGTAGTCCTCGATCGACGCGTACTTCTGAAGCTTCTCCTGGCGCTCGGTCATGATGCCGCGCAGCAGGCGGAAGAGCTGCTCGACTCGCTCGGGCTGCGACGAGTCGATCGTGGCGCCGCAGTGGGGCAGGCTGCGCAGGCTCTTCAGGCCGCCGCGGCCGAAGTCGAGGGCGTAGATGTGCAGCTCGTTCGGCGAGCGTTGCGCCGCCAGCGAGAACAGCAGGCTCTTGATGAACGTGGTCTTGCCACGGCCCGACGCGCCGAACACGGCCACCGGGTCCGACGACATGTCGAGCGTGAGCAGGCGCTGCTCGGCGCGGAACGGGTTGTCGACGATGCCGAAGGTGGCCTTGAGCGGCACCGGCGCCTGATAGTGCCACGGCCGCCACAGCGCCACGGGCTCTTCGTTGTCGGCCCAGGCCTTGAGCTCGGGGCAGAGGACGACGGTGTTGTCGCCGGCCGCGATGCCTTCATTGATGTAGGTCGAGTCGACCGGCGCGTTGAGGGCCAGACGTTCGGGCAGTGGGTCGGGCCAGGGCTTGAACTGCTTCGGGATGCCCTGCTTGTGCGCCTCAGCCGCCAGGGCGCCGACGATCCAGTCGATCATCAGGCCCGGCTTGGTCTCGGCCGTCGTGCCAAGCGCGGTCAGGATCTCGTCGGTCGTGTAGACCGGATCGGGCCTGTCGTCGGTGTAGTCGCCGCCGGCGCGCGCGACCTGCACTTCAGTCAGGAGCTCGGTGCCGGCCTGGATGTAGCCGCGACCGCCGATCTGCGGCAGGCGGGCGGCATCCGGCTTCTTCAGCAGTTCCTTCGAGTCCTCGGGCGTCTCGACCCGCAGACAGACGCGGAACTTCATGTTCGCGCGCATCTGGTCGGAGACCACGCCGGCCGGGCGCTGGGTCGCCAGGATCAGCGAGACGCCGTAGGCGCGGCCGAGGCGCGTGACCGACTCGAACTGCGCCTTGTACTCGGGGTTGGTCGAGATCATCTCCGCGAACTCGTCGACGACGACGAACAGATGCGGGAAGGTCTCGGGCAGGTCGGGGCGCTTCTGCGGTACGACCTTGGCCCGGTATTTGACCAGGTCGTCGACGCGCGAGCGCGCCAGGAGCGCGGCCCGCCGGTCCATCTCGGCCTTGATGGCGATGAAGATGCGCTCGACGGCGTTGCCCTGCAGGTTTGTGGCGATGTCGACGCAGTGCGGCAGCTTCTTGAAGGGCTCGAAGGCCGCGCCGCCCTTGAAGTCGACCATGACGAAGTTGACGATGCGCGGGTCGTACTTGATCGCCATCGCGCCGATCATGGTCAACAGCAGCTCCGACTTGCCGGAGCCGGTGGTGCCCGCGATCATGCCGTGCACGCCGTCGGCCTGGGCGTGGAACGACATCGTGCGCACCTCCTTGGAAGACACCAGGCCGATCGGCGACTTGAGCCACTCCTGGTTCTCGGGCAGCATCGACTTGCGCCAGTTCTCGGCGATCGGCAGGTCGCCGATCCGGTCCATCGTCTTGCCCTCGAGCAGCGTGAACATGTCGAGGATGCTGAGCGCGCGCGGCAGCTCGGCCGCCGGGCGCTTGCCGCCGATCGAGAACCAGGCGCGCTCCATGCGGCCCGCGATCAGCTGGTAGGGATCGATGTCGGCGGCCGCGTAAGCCGCGCGCTCGCCCTCGCCGACGCCGGGCATGCCGACGTGGAACTCGAGCGGAAGCGGGTTGTCCTTCACCACGACCGAGATCAGGCCGCGGCCGGGCACGTTGTCGAAGCTGCGCGCGCCAGTGCCGACGATCTCGGCGTACTGCATCCGGTCCGACTGAGCGAAGGTCAGGCGCTGGCTGAGCAGGTTGAAGAGCTTGGCCGTGACCTCGCCGGGCGTGCCGGCCGTGATCACGAAGTACATGCCGAAGGCGCGGCCGTCGCGGATGAGGGCCATCAGCTCGGGCAGCTGCTGCTCGTAGCTTTCCTTGAACTCCGCGAAGTTGTCGATCACGACCACGATCTCGGGCAGGATGTTGGTCGGGTTCTTGGCGTTGTGATCGGCGAGGTTGGCGTACTTCGACAGGCGCTCCTGACGCTCATTGATGAAGTTGCGCAGCATGCGCAGGAGTTGATCGACGCGCGCGGTCTCCGAAGCGTCGATGGAGGCGCCCAGATGCGGGACGGCCTTGATGCCCTTGAGGCCACCGCGGCCGAAGTCGAGCGCGTACATGTGCAGCTCGTCGGGCGAGCGCTGGGCGGCCAGCGCGGTCAGCAGGGTCTTGACGAACACGGTCTTGCCGCGCCCCGACTGGCCGAGGACGACCGTCGGCTCGGCGGCGTCGAGCGTGAGCAGGCGCTGCTCGGCGCGGTACGGGTTGTCGATGAGGCCGATGTCGACGCGCAACGGCTTTGGGTTCTTCCAGTCGACGGCCGTCCAGAGCGGCTTCTCGTCGGCGTTGTCGAGCCAGTCCTTTAGCGTCGGGTTGATCGTCAGCCGACGATTGGCCTCGAGCGTGCGTTCGGTGTTGAGGTAACGCGCGTCGACGGGCTCGGTCAGCGAGAGGTCGTTCGGGAGCGGATCCGGCCAGGGCTTGGTCTGAACCGGCACCCCGTCGCGCTTGGCGCGCAGGGCCGCGATGCCCACGATCCAGTCGACCAGCGTCGTCGGCACATCGCCGGGCTTCATGCCGAGCGCCTCGGCCACTTCCTGCGGCGAGTAGAGCGGGGCGTCGGGGCCTTGCTGCGACAGGATCGAAGGCTGCTCGTCGAGCCAGATCACGTCGGGCAGGGTCTGGGTGCGGTCGTCGGTGTAGTCGCCGCCGGCGCGCGCGACCTGGACGGCGCTGAGGATGTCGTTGCCGACCTGGATGTAGCCGCGGCCGCCGAGGTTGGGCAGGAAGGCCGCGTCAGGCCGGCCGAGCAACTCCTTCGAGTCTTCCGAGGTCTCGACGCGCAGGCAGATGCGGAACTTCATGTTCGCGCGCATCTGATCCGACACGACACCGGCCGGGCGTT
>CAYZRP010000104.1:0-24837 GCA_964480865.1 uncultured Anaerolineales bacterium
CGCGATCTGGCGCGGTAGCGTTCGCTCCACGCTCCACGCTCTACGCTCCACGCTCTACGGCTTGAACGTCGCCCGCAAGAATTCGAGCACACGCGCCTCGTATTCCTCAGGCTCGAGCAGCCGGCCACGCACGTGACCGGCGTCCTGAATCAGCCAGTACACCTTGGGATCGCCGGCGGCCTCATAGAGGCGTTGCCCTGAACGCGGCGGCACCACTTCGTCGAACTCGTTGTCGATGATGAAGACGGGGCGCGGCGCCAGTTGGGCGATTGCGTCGATGGGCCTGACCTGGTCTGCGCTCACGCCGGCTTCAGCTTCAGCGAAGGGCCGGATGAAAGGCCGCAGGACCGCGATCGGCACGGCGGTGTCGATGGTTTCGGCGAGCGAGGTGTAGGCGGAGTCGGCGATGACGGCCTCGATGTCGGGTTCGCCGGCCGCCATCAGGAGCGCCGTCGACGCCCCCATGCTTTGCCCCCAGATGGCCACGTGATTGACGCCGGGCTGCGAACGGGCGTAGTCGAGTGCCGCAGCCACGTCCCGCTGTTCGAAATAACCGAGGCTTGTGAAGTCCCCGCCGCTGGCGCCGTGGGCGCGAAAGTCCCACGAAAGGACGCCATACCCGTATGTCGCAAACATGGCGTGCACGTCGGCGAGCCGGGCGGAGGCATGGCCGTGAGCGGCGAGGACCACGATGTCGTTCTGCGGCGGCGTGTACCAGGCATTCAGCGATACGCCGTCGCGGGTAGTGAGCGTCACGTCCTGGTAGTCGATGCCGTAGGCCGCCGGGTTCGACGCAGGCATGACGCGCCGCGGGTGAAGATAGCCGTAAGCCATCCGCTGGCCAAGCCAGCCGAAAGCGGTCAGGCCCGCAACAACCATCACGGCGACGACGATCATGGCCCGACGAACCCAGAGGCGTCCTGGGCGAGGCCGTAGGAACAGGGGAGTCTTCATAGGGATCTGGAGCTTGGGCGTATAGGGAAGGATTCTGGCGCGAATGACGCGGCTTCGGCGAAAGTGAACCCCTCAATTCGAGTCATTCGCGGCCTCACATAACCAGGACCATCGCGTCCTGATTTCGATAGTCGTTGTTGGCCACGAATTCCGCGAATCGAAGAGTAAAGGCATAAACTGTTCCAGTTCGTGGAAGCCGTGGCACGTTCTCCCGTTGAGCCGATTGAGAGTCGATCGCCTGGCTCACGAACCGGTATGCAAGCGCAGGTTGTCAGGCGCCTGAAGATCGGTGCCGGATCCTGTACGCGGATGGCGCGGATCGGAACGGATCACGCGGAATCCAACGAAAATCGCCCCGCGCCATCCGCGTACAAGGCTTACTGGCCTGAAACGGCCTGACACCTCGCCCGTGCACACCACGAACCACGAACCGTATCCGTTGACGCCGGACCGGGCACCCGGCTATAATAGCGTGCCGCGGCGCAGGCAATCGCCTGCGCCGTTTGCTGCACCGGAACCGTTTTGTAACGAAGGACAGGCACGCGCATGATCGACGTCAACGACCTCCGCAAAGGGGTCACCTTTACCATGGACGGCAACCTCTACCGGGTGTTGGAATACAGCCACCACAAGCCCGGCCGTGGCAACGCCACCATCCGCACCAAGCTCTACAACCTCCGCTCGGGTTCCATCACCGACAAGACCTTCACCTCGGGCGACCGGGTGCAGGACATCCGGCTGGAGACTCGTTCGGCCCAGTATCTGTACAACGACGGCGACTTCTACTACTTCATGGACAACTCGTCGTTCGAGCAGACGCCGATCAGCGCGACCCAACTCGGCGAGCACACCGACTACCTGCGTGAGAACCTCGACGTCAAGTTGACGTTCTACGAAGGCGCTCCGCTCGACGTCGAACTTCCGACCAACGTCGACCTCAAGGTCGTCGAGGGCGAGCCCGGTGTGCGCGGCGACACCGCAACCGGCGCGAACAAGCCTGTGACGCTGGAGACCGGGCTCAAGGTGATGGTCCCGTTGTTTATCAACGTCGGCGACACCATCCGCGTGAACACCGAGACCGGCGCCTACGTCACACGTGCCTGAACAATTGAGTGAGACGCTCAAAAGAGCGCGGCGCTTCAAACGCCGCGCTCTTTTTTCGTCCTTCACCATGAGAGCCGCGTAAGAACCGGCGAGCGCCTCAGGCGTTGAGAAGTTTCTAACAGCCACCGCGTTACAATGCCCGTATGAAGACGCCTGCTGGCTTCGATTGCCCGCACTTTCACGGAGATTATTTCCGCGGTCGACATGTTGAGGAATGCCGCCTCGTGGCGCGCAACCCGCACAGCGAACCCTGGACGCCCGGCATGTGCCGTGACTGCCCGGTGCCCAAAATCGAACGTGCCAACGCCTGTCCGCATCTGATGGTCGAAGCCCAGGTCGTGAAGACCTGGCTAGGCTTCGGACGAAAAATCGAGGCTTCGGCCGTGTGTCGCAAATCAGGCGGTGCTGTTGAGAACCCGCATGTGGGTTGCGGACAGTGCCATGATCTAAAAGTGTTCGAAGACGCATTGGACAATGGATGATCGTGTGAGTGGAAGGTCAGACGCCCGCGTCTGACGCCGCCCTTGCCTGGTTCATCTGTCGCCCACCACTGCACTCAATCATCCATGATCAAAGCTCTGTTGTTTGACCTCGATGACACCCTGCTGGTCAACAGCATGGAGTCGTTTCTGCCACCTTACTTCGGACACCTGGCACGCCAGTATCCCGAGCTTGAGGCTCACTCGGTGGTGGTTGCCACCCAGCGGTCGGTGGCCTCGATGCTCCGCAATCAGGATCCAACCCGGACGCTCGACAGCGTCTTCGCCGAAGCCTTCACCCCGCAGCTCGGTCGACCCGAAGCCGAATGGCGCGAGCGATATGCCCATTTCTACGCGACAGGCTTTCTGGCCCTGCAGCCGCTGACCGCTCGCCGGCCAGAGGCGCGTGACGTGCTGGAATGGGCCCTCGCGTCCGGCTACCGGGTCGTGATCGCCACGAATGCGCTCTTTCCACGTGCCGCGATCGAGGCCCGTCTGAGTTGGGCCGGAGTGGGCGATCTCGCCCTCGAACGCGTCACGGTGCTCGAAGACTGGCACTTCGCCAAACCCAACCCCGCCTACTTCGCCGAGATCCTGGCCGACCTCGGTCTGCGTCCGGATGAAACCCTGATGATCGGCAACGATCCCAGCGACGACATCGCGCCGGCCTCATCACTCGGCATTCCGTGCTGGTGGATCACGGAGGACCGTCTGGCCGAACCCCCGGCAGGAACGATCGTCGTCGGCCAGGGCTCGCTCGAGGTCTTCGGGCGTTGGGCGCGTGAATGCCTCGGCTCGCTCGAGCCGGCTCCCTCACCATCAAGCGCCCTGCCCAATTTGTTGACGGGCAATCTGGCGCGCCTGTGGGCCGAGTTCGCGGCCCTCGAGGGCCGGCCGGATGTCTGGCACCAACGCCCCACGCCGGACGCCTGGTCTGCCAACGAGATCGCCACACACCTGCGAGACGTCGAAGTTGAGGTGAATGCCCAGCGCGTCGACGTCGTGCTGACCCAGGACAATCCCTTCATCGCCGGCGTTGACACCGATCAGTGGGCTGCGGAACGTGGCTATGCGCAGGTGGATGGGCGGGCTGCATTGGATAGGTTCGCCATGTCTCGCCGGGCGTTGGTCGAACGATTGCGCGCCCTGCCGACCGAGGCTTATGAACGCACAGCCCGGCATGCCTTGTTCGGGCGAACGTCGCTCAGGGAATTGCTCCAGGTGGTGCTGGATCACGACCAGGTGCATCTGCGGCAACTGCGTGCCCTGAGCCACTGAGGATGTCGGCGAAGGCTGCGGCGCCTACCGGCTGCAGCCAGATGCCAGTGATGCGGGGCGGGCATGAATCAGATTGGTCGCTATCAGATCCTGAGCGAGATCGGGCGCGGCGGCATGGCCGTCGTCTATCGCGCGCGTGACCCCAACTTCAACCGCGACGTGGCGGTCAAGGTTCTGCCACGCGAGTTGCTTCACGACGCGAACTTCAAAGCGCGTTTCCTCCGCGAAGCTCAGACCATCGCCACGCTCGAGCACCCCGCGATCGTGCCCGTCCACGACTTCGGCGAGGACGATGGCCAGCCCTATCTGGTCATGCGCTACATGCCGGGCGGATCCCTGGCCGATCGCCTCAGGCTCGGCCCACTGGCGCTCCCCGAAACGCTGCGCATCGTCGGGCAACTGGCGCCCGCCCTTGATCAGGCGCACAGGACTGGCATCGTCCATCGCGACCTGAAGCCCGCCAACATCCTCTTCGACCGCGACGAGAACGCCTACATCGCCGACTTCGGCCTGGCCAAGATCGCCAACACCGACGTGAACCTCAGCGCGACGGCGGTCTACGGCACACCGGCGTATATGAGCCCCGAACAGGCCAAGGGCGCAAAAGATATCGACGGGCGCGCCGACCTTTACGCGTTGGGCGTCGTCGCGTACCAGATGCTCGCCGGCCGCGTGCCCTACGCGGCGGACACGCCGATCGCGCTGGCGCTCAAGCATGTCATGGAGCCACCCCCGCGTCTGCGTGAGGCGCGCCCCGACCTGCCTGAACAGGCCGATGCCGTGCTTCGTCGCGCCATGGCCAAGGATCCGCGCGATCGCTTCGCCACCGCCAGCCACCTGCACGCGGCCCTGGCCGCCTCGCTGCAGACCCGGCCGAACGATCTGGCGGCCGCAGAGGCGCACTCTCCTTCGGCGAACGCGCCAACGGTGCCCCTGCCCGGTGTCTCAAGCCCGGATGCGTTGACCGAAGCGCCCCTGGTCGCCAGGCCGCCGAGCAGCGTCAGCCCCGCGCCGGCGCGTGCCACCGGTTGGTGGATCGGTTGCGCCGCCCTGGTCGTGCTCGGCGCTTTCGGCGTTGTAGCCCTCGGCGTCGGCGGGTTGCTGGTCAGTCGCGCGTTCGGCCCAACACCCACCACCACGCCGCGGCCGGCCACAGCCACCGTCGTGGCGCTCGTGGCGCCTTCCCCGACCGCGAACCCAGAGCCGACCCGAACGCCGCGACCGACATCCGCGCCGGCGATGACGGCCACGATTGCCGCCGTCACCGGAGCCGAGTTGCAGGGATTTCGAATCGTCGGCAAGTCTGCGGTGGACGCCCAGACCGGATCGGCGTATGTCCTTGGTTATCCGTACGCGGCCTCGACTCTGTCGCTCGTCGCTGTGGACCTCGCCAACCACCAGGTACTCTGGAGCAGCGACGCAGGCACGTCTTCGAATAACCCGTTTGTGGCGGCCGGCAGCGGATTACTGGCCCAGGTGAACGACAGCGATCTGACCGTGCGCGATGGCAAGACGGGCGAGGTGCGTTGGCGCGCCACACTCAGCGACGTGGTGACCACATGCCTGCGGCCCGACTGCCTGGTCGTCGTCGACAATCGCATCGTGGTCGCGACGTTAGATCGCAGGCTCACGGCCTTTGATGCCGAGACGGGCGACATCGCCTGGTCGATGGAATTCGGCAATGACTACTATGGCTTCGACCTGATCGGCGACCGCGTGGTCGTCATCGACGAGCCCGACGACCAGCCCAACGCGATCGCCTTCATCGACCCGGCCTCGGGCGTCGTCGAGCGCGCCACGACGACCTGCAACGCCGGTTCCCTGCCCGACGAGGTCTCGCGCAACGCCGTCTTTGCTCTGGCTGACAACAGCCAGGATCTCTACGTGACATTCGGATTCTTTGGCACGTGCATCGCTCGCGGCGATCTTGCAGCACCGGCGGGCGCGTGGCGGGCGGCGGCTGTGTCAGACAATGGCGGGCTGGATCCATGGCCCGTGATCGTCGGCCCCGAAGCCGTGTTCGTCGACTTCCAGGGCGCTATTCAGGCGTACGAGCGCGACCTCAGCGACCCGCGGACGCTGCTGGCCGAAACCGACGTGACCTATCATCTCGTTGAAGCGAGTGACGCGGGACTGCTCGTGGTGCGCACCCGGCAGATCGGAACACCAACCAGCGAACTGTGGTTGGTCGATCCAGATACAGCCAAACCCATCTGGACGATCGATCTTGGCAAGAGCCAGTTGCTGGCGGCGGTCGACAGCTTCAGCCTCGATGATGGATCCACCTACGTCGACCTGGTGCCCGGCCAGCCCGGCCAGGTTCTGATGCTGTCGTACGCAGTGGGCACTGAAGCCGGTGGCGCCTCGCGCCTGAGGGCTGAACAGATCACGCTGGCCGATGGGGCCACTCAAGCGATCGCGCAGATGCCGATCGCGGCGCAGTTCACGCTCAGTCGACCCATCCGCCTCGGTCAGGAGGGTGACGGCCTGTGGCTCCTGGTCGGCGTCGGGCTCGTGAAGCTCGATCTTGAGGCCAGCGAGTTCCAGACGATCATTCAACCTTGAGACCTGATCGATACATGAAGAAACGGGCGGCAACCCCAATGGGATTGCCGCCCGTTTGTGTTCGTCGGTCTCGAGAGCGTCAGCTCTTGAGGAAGTCGTCGAGCGCGGACTTCGAGATGCGGTACTGGCTGCCGATCTGCTTGGCCTTCAGCTGGCCGCCCGTGATCATCTGCATCACGTCGGTTTCGGCGACCTGAAGGTACGCCGCAGCCTGGGCCGGGGACATGACATCAGGGGTCGCTGCGGCGGCTCCCGCTGCGGCACCGGCAGCCGCGCCGGCGGCCGGGACGGCCGAGCCCGCGGTGTTGGCCATGCCCTGCTGCAGAGCGCCGCCCAGCACCTGGCCGATGCCCATGCCCGCGCCGATGCCGGCGGTCAGGCCGGCGCCGCCCGAGGGGTTCTTGGCAGCGTCGCGCATCGCATCAGCGGCCTGCAGTTGGGTGTAGGTGGCCATGTCGAGCATGCCCATCGCGCGCAGTTGCTCGGCGCCGCGTTCATCGGGCGAGATGCTCTGAGCATAGACCTGCTTGAGCGTGACGCCGACGGCCTTGAAGTCTTCCTGACATTTCGCCAGCAGACCCGAACCGATTTCGTCGGTCAGAGCGATCATCTCGGGCACCGACTTGCCGCCCTTGGTGCCGAGCTCGGCGATCAGGTCCTGCAGCTTCGAAAGCAGGATCGAGCGGAACCGGGTCTGGATCTGCTCGGTCTTGAACGCGCCAGCCGCGCCGACGACCTGCGACACGAACTGTTGCGGGTTCGTGATCTGGAAGGCGTAGGTGCCGTGCGCCTTGAGCAGCGCAACGCCCAGGCCCATGCCGGGGTTGCGGACCAGGATGGGCTGCGACGTGCCCCAGCCCATGTCCGGGAACTCACGGGTGTTGACGAAGACCACATCGGCCGCGAACGGCGAGCGGTCGTTGAACAGCTTGCCGATCAGGTCGACCAGATACGGGATATTCGCCGTCGTGATCGTGTGCTGGCCGGGGCCGAACACGTCGAGGGCCTTGCCGTCGCGGAAGAACACCGCGGCCTGGCCTTCATAAACACGGACCTGCGAACCAATCCGGAAGTTGCCGTTGCCGCCCTCGGGCAGACGCCGCACGATTTCGTTCGGTCCCATGCTGGCGTATTCGATGATGTCGAAGATGCGGCCGGAAGGATTTTTGAACATGTCGTTCGTCCTGTGAACTGTTGGCGAGTTGATTGTGTCGGCCGGCTCGAGCTCAGCTCAAGAGCACTTCCTTGCGCCGCTCATAGGTGTCATTGCACTCGGCCACGGTTTTGACTAGTGTGCGAATGGCGGCCGGCAGACCGCTCGTGTCGCCCAGACCGGCCTCGATCGTATCGACGGCGGCGGCCACCTTGCTGACGTTATCGAGCAGGGTGTAGTCGAAGGCGTACAGTTGTTCGAGCTGCTTCTCTTCGACCTTGACGGCATCGAAGAGCCCGCCGTAGCCCATGGCCGCGGTCTTGACCATGTCGATGAAGCGTGTCAGGCGCTGGGCCGCATCCTGCAAATCATCGACGTACTCGATGCCGCCGCCGGTGAGCAATTGTGTCTGCAGATCGCGGACACGGCCTAGCTGCTCGCCGTAGCGGTTGGCGATCGTGTTGCGGAGCAACCGATCGGATTCTCGACGCGCTTCCTTGTTCATGTAGCCCGAGAAACCCGGGATCTTGGAGACCAGGTTTTCGAGCAAGCCGCGCGAGTCAGTGATTTTCTTGAACAGGTCGGTCATTGCAAGGCTCCTCACAAGTGGACCAGATGCCCGTATTCTACATCGGGGCGCGCAACTGCGCCCGCTGGTCGGGGCCGTGTCACAGGGATTATTACGCAAGACGGCGTTTTGCGGTTGCGAGACCGGGAGAAATCGCGAGACATCGGGAGACATCGGGACACTCCCGATCTCTGGTATAAAACGGCCTATGCCAGCTTCCGAACAGGGCGTGGGGGTCTCACGCCATCGCTTTCAGATCATCCCGCGCGTCCTGTGTTTCGTGCGTCACGACGACGACGTGCTCCTCATCCGCGGCGCGGCCACCAAACGCATCTGGGCCGGCAAGTACAACGGCGTCGGGGGGCACGTCGAGGCCGGCGAGAGCCCGACCGCAGCGGCCCGGCGCGAGATCCGCGAGGAGACGGGCCTTGAGGTCGACGGCCTCCGGCTGCGGGGTGTCATCACGATCCATACCGGCGAACCGGTGGGCATCGGCCTGTACGTCTACAGCGCCTGGGCCAGTGGCCGCGACGTGATCGCGTCGACCGAGGGCCAACTCGAGTGGGTCCACCCAGGTTCGCTCGGCGCACTCGATCTGGTAGAGGACCTGACCACGATCATTCCACGCGCGCTCGCCCAGGACGACTCAGATGCGCCCTTCTCCGCTCGCTACCATTACGATGACCAGGGGCGCCTGATCATTCAGTTCGACGACTGATCTCCCGCCTCGAGCCAGCGCACTTCGTCGGCCGACAACGCGAGATCGAGCGCCTCGGTGTTGGTCTTGAACTCATCGGCTGTCTGACAACCCACCAGCGTGAAAACGTTGAGCGACAGCGCGTGCACGTACGCGAGCGCGACCTGCGGCAGGCTGACGCCGTTGCGCCGGGCCAGCTCGTCTGCTCGATCGAGCCGGTCGAAGTTATCGGGGCCGGCGTAGGACGTGACGGCCAGCTTATCGAGGTACGTCGTGAACGTGTCGAGATTGTCGCGCCGCAGACGGCCGGAGAAGAACCCGCCCGCCAGGCTCGACCAGGCAAAGATCGGGAGGCCGGTCGTCCTGTAGTAGGCGCGCGCCGTCGCTCCCGAGGGCCCACTGATGCTGACGCAGCCATCCCATGGCGGCTGCAGTTGCTCGGCCAGGCTCAGGTTGGGGCTCGAGACGGCGAACGGCGTCAGGCCATGTTCGGCTGCATAAGCATTAGCCGCCGCGATCCGTTCATGGCTCCAGTTTGAGCCGCCGTACGCACTGATCCGCCCGGCTTCTTTGTGAGCATGAAGGGCCTCGACGATCGGGCCGACCGGGACCGTCGGGTCGTCGCGATGGAGCACATACAGATCGACCGAGTCGAGTTGAAAGCGCGCCAGCGTATCGAAAAGATCAGCGCTGATGTCGAACGGCGTCACGCGGCGCCGATCAGCGTTGTGATGAGCGCCCTTGGCCAGGATGACGAGTTGATCGCGCAGGCCGCGCTCGCGCACCCAGCGGCCGAACGCGCGTTCATTGGCGCCGTTGCCATACACGTGGGCCGTGTCAAACGTGTTGCCACCCAGGGCCACGACCTCATCCAGGAGCGCGAACTCACGCTCGGGATCGTTACCCGAGATCATGACCGTGCCCTGGACGAGGCGCGACACCGGTTTCGAGATCCCATCGACCTGCCCGTATTTCATGACTGACCTCCAACGGCCCACCGCCATCCCACGCTCATGAAAGTACCACACTCTGTGACACCACGCGAAAAACAGGCGGGATTGTGAAGACGTTGTCTTGAGGATTCGGGACCGTTACAGCCCGTGGCTGTCGCGGATCGCGACCGATGCCGTCTGCCTGCACAGTCGGTGGCTCATTCGCACCGGGAGCGACTGTCACAAACATTCGGCGGCCGGTGTGATATAGGTAGAGGATGGCCATCAACTTGGAGCAAACCGGCCTGGCAGACGAGAAAGGCCCGGATGACGCGTTCGAACGGGTCTTTCTGGCGATGTGGCCGCGCATTCATGCGACCCTGACTCGTCTGGTCGGCGACGCGGATGAGGCCGAGGACCTGGCGCTCGAGGCCTTCTGGCGCCTGTACCGCCGCCCCCCGCGCGACCGGGATGGTGGTGTCGGCGGATGGCTTTACCGGGTCGCCATGAACCTGGGCTTCAACGCCCTGCGGGCTCGCCGACGACGCCAGGGCTACGAGACGGCCGGTGGCCAGGCCTGGATCGATGAGACTGCGGCCAGCGGCCCTGACGCTGCTGCCGCCGATCGGGCTCGATCCGCACAGGTCCGTGCGACGCTGGCTGCCCTGTCGGAGCGCGATGGGCAGGTGTTGATGCTGCGCTACTCAGGCTATTCCTATCAGGAGATCGCTGAAGCGCTCAAAGTGGCGCCGGGTTCCGTCGGCACGCTTCTGGCCCGGGCCGAAGCCGCTTTCGAAGCCCAGTGGCACCGGCAAGAGGATCAGGATGGGGGATTCAGACGATGACACATCTCGACGAAGGCGCCCTGCGCGCGCACCTGGATGGCCAGCTGGATGCGTCGGGCGCGCGACATCTTGAGCAGTGCGCCGAATGCCGCGCCCGGTTCGCTGAGATGGTGAGTCGGAGCTCGGTCATCCAGGGACAATTGAAGGCCCTCGACAACACGGCAGTGGCGTCGCGACCGGCCGCCGCTGCGTGGCATCGTTTCCAACGCGAGTATCAAATGAAGGAGACCAACATGTTCCGTTCGTTCATGACGCGGCTTCGCCCGCTTCTGTTAACAGGCCTCGGTGTGGCCGTGATCGCCGTAGCTTTCACGTTCACGCCCGTGCAGCAGGCGTTCAGCCAGTTCCTGGCGCTCTTCCGGGTGCAGCAGGTGGCCACGCTGCCGATCGACTTCAGTCGGTTCGACAGCATCGCCTCTGACAACAACTCGACCGCCATGCGGCGCGCGTCGCGCGCGATCGCCGACTCGGTCGAGGTGCGCAGCGAGAGCGATGTGCTCGAGACCACGACCGACACGGCCCAGGCTTCTGCCCTGGCCGGGTTCACGGTGCGCGTGGCCGATCAGCCGTTCGCCCAGCACGTCGTACGCGGGGGCACCGAGTTCGTTATGACCCTGAGTGCCGATCGCGCTCAATCGATCCTGACGGATCTGGGCCGGCCAGATCTCACCTTCCCGGCCGCGGCCGACGGCGCAGCGCTGACCGTCAAGATCCCGAACGCCGTATCGACCGCCTATGGCGAGTGCCCGCGCCTTGCCACGCAACGGGAAGGCGATGAGCCGATCGACGAGGCCAACGTCGACTGCGTGCTCGTGCAGCAGATGCCGAGCCCCTCGGTGACCAGCGACAAGCCCTTCGACCCGGCCGAGCTCGCCGTCCTCGCGCTTCAGATCACGGGCATGAGCGTCGACGAAGCCCGCCAGACCGCCGCCCAGTTCGATTGGGCCACGACCCTTGTCGTGCCGCTGCCCAGCCAGGCCGCGGCCGCCCAGGACGTCACTGTCGACGGCGTGCCAGGCAAACTCATCACGGCCATCGACAAGGCCGAGTCGCCTGACATGTACACCATCGTCTGGACCAAGGATGGCTTCCTCTACGCCGTCATCGGCGCCAATGGCGCTGAGCAGGGCCTGGCGCTGGCGAATAGCCTCAAGTAAGGACGGCGAAACGACGAACGACGAATGACGAAGGTTGAATGGCCGTTCAACCTTCGTCATTCGTCATTCGTCAGTCGTCCTCGGTTGCCCACGCAGATCCATACTATGATCTCCCTATGACCGCCCTGGCTATCCAGACCGACTCTTTGCGCAAGGAGTTCGGGACACAGGTCGCCGTACGTGGCTTGAGCCTCGAAGTGCAGCGATCCGAGGTCTTCGGCTTCCTCGGTCCAAACGGCGCTGGCAAAACGACGTCGATCAAGATGTTGTTGGGCCTCGTCGCGCCGACCAGCGGCAGCGCCCGGTTGCTTGGCGTCCCACTCGGCGATCGAGCCACACGCGGCCGGGTCGGGTTCCTGCCCGAGCACTTTCGCTTCCACGATTGGTTGACGGCTCAGGAGTTCCTGACGCTCCACGGTCAACTGCACGCCATGACCGCAACCGCGCTGAAGCGCCGGATCGACGACCTGCTCGAACGTGTCGGGCTCAGCCCCTTCCGGCACAAACAGCTCCGCACGTATTCCAAGGGCATGCTGCAGCGGGTCGGCCTCGCGCAGGCCCTGATCAACAAGCCGGACATTGTCTTCCTTGACGAGCCGACCTCGGGCCTCGACCCTGTCGGCCGGCGATTGGTGCGCGACATGATCCGCGAGTTGCGGGCCGAAGGCACCACCGTCTTTCTGAACAGTCACCTGTTGGGCGAGATCGAAGTCACCTGCGACAGAGTTGCCTTCATCCAACACGGCGAGGTCATCCGTACAGAAGCGCTGCATGACCTGGCTCAGGGCGAGGTGCAGGCGACTCTGCGCGCTCGTGGTCTGACACCGGCCGTGCTGGCCGGGCTCGAGCAATGGGCGACCGGGATCCGCGCGGATGGCGAGCAGGCCACGTTGGTGTTGCCCGGGGGCGAAGCATCGTTGCCCGACATCGTGCGCTATCTGATCGCCCAGGGCGTTGACGTGTATGCCCTGACGCCGCAGAGGCTGTCGCTCGAGGAGATTTTCATTCGCACCGTCGGCACGGAAGGCGTGCTCTGAGACATTGGCTATTGGCGATGGAGTATTGAAGACCTATCGCCAACAGCCAATAGCCACTAACCTATGTTGAACGCCATATTCACCATCGCGGGGCTGACGTTTCGAGAGGCTGTGCGCCGAAGGATCGCGCTGGCGGCATTTGTGTTGGGGCTGGCCTTCGTCTTGATCTACAACGCAGCCCTGTATTTCATCATGAACGATTGGCGCGGCCCCAACGTGACCGGCGGGCCTGAGCAAGAGGTGTTTCAGCGGAGCATCCTGAACTTCTTCTCGCTGGGAGGCATGTACGCCATCAACTTCCTCTCGCTCGCGCTCGGCGCGCTACTGGCCGCCGACACGCTGGCGGGCGAAATCGGGTCGGGCGCCATCCAATCGATCGTCACAAAGCCGATCGCGCGTTGGCATGTCGTGGCCGGCAAGTGGCTGGGCTTCGCGCTCATGCTCGCGATCTACCAGGCCGCGATGGACGCCGGCGTCGTGCTGGGCATGTGGCTGCAGGCCGATTACCTGATGGTGGGCCTGGCTCAGGGCCTTCCGCTGATCTTCCTGATCAGCCTGATGGTGATGTCAGTCACGTTGATGTGCTCGAGCCGGCTGTCTGCGCTGGCCACGGGCGGCGTCATCTTCGGCCTCTATGGCCTTGGGTTCATCGGCAGCATGGTCGAGCAGATCGGCGCCATCCTCGAGAACCAGACCGCGGTCAACATCGGGATCTTCTCGAGCCTGCTCGTGCCGACCGAGGCCATCTGGCGGCGCGCAGCCTTCGAGATGAGTTCAGCGCTGACCCAGAGCGTCGGCAGCGTCTCGCCGTTCTCGGGCCTTGGCTCCCCACCCAGCCCCCTGATGGTCTACTACGGCATCGGGTACGCCATCGTGGCCGTCCTCATCGGCGTGCGCTGGTTCTCACGCCGCGACCTGTAGAGGTCCGCGATCGCTGAGCCTTTTTTGACTGACCTCAACTTCGTTCTGGCTGACGCGCAAAAGCGAACTTGACGCACCCATCTTGATTCGGAGCGATTCCGTCTTTATAGTTCGTCCATTCGACTGACGAGGGACGACTATGTTGGTGACGTTACTGATCGCGCTCCGTGAAGGTCTTGAGGCGGCTTTGATCGTGGGGATCATGTTCGGTTATCTGAAGAAGACCGGGCAGACCACTCACGGTCGTCAGATCTGGATCGGCGTCGTCGGCGCCATCGCGCTGAGTGTGGCCCTGGCGGTCGGAATCCAGCTGGCAGGCGCTGAACTCGAGGGCGCGGCCGAGGAGATCTTCGAAGGCACCGCCATGATCCTGGCCGTGGTCGTGCTGACCTGGATGGTCGTCTGGATGCGGACCCAGGCGCGCACAATGAAGTCGTCTCTCGAAAACCAGGTGCAGACGGCCATTGGCGGTGGCGCCGGTTGGGGCCTCGCGACCGTCGCTTTTCTGGCCGTGTTCCGTGAAGGCGTCGAGACAGCGCTGTTGTTGTCGGCCGCGGCCTTCACGACCGATGCCGTCGGCGCCCTGGCCGGCGCCGCGATCGGGTTGGCACTCGCGGCCGTGTTGGGCGCGCTCATCTACGCGTCGACGATCCGCCTGAACCTGCGTTTGTTCTTCTCGGTGACGAGCCTGCTGCTGCTTGCGTTCGCGGCCGGTTTGCTGGCGCGAGGCGTGCATGAGTTCCAGGAAGCCGGCGTGCTTCCGACGATCAATGAACACGTGTGGGACCTGAGCGGCGTCCTCAGCGAAGACTCGGCTGTCGGTCAGGTGGTCTCGATCGTGTTCGGCTACCAGGCCAGTCCCTCGATCGAGTCGGTTGTCGTGTATGTGGCGTACTGGTTGGCCACGATCTTCGGCGTGCGCTGGTGGATCGATCGGCGCCTGGCCCGCCGGGGTCAGAGGGCCGCGCTCGCGACGGGTTCCTGATTCGCACAGACTGACGATCCCTTCGACGGGCCAGGCATCTGCCTGGCCCGTCCGTTTGCTCCCCTACTTCAGCGCTCGCCCCCGCAATTCACCCCTGATTTAGCGCCCGTTCACCCGTGGTTTATGGCGAGAGGCCGCCGCGGGCCGTAGAGTGAAAGCTGCCCGGGCCGCATGAGGCTGGCGCCGGGTCTTTCGCCGGACGTCGCTCCGGCCGGGTGCCTGCAATGACCACTGCCACTTACGACCTCCAGTCTTTGCTCAACAGCGCCGACGCCTGCGCAGGCGCGGGTGACTGGGCCACCGCTCAACAGCATCTCGCCCAGGCCCGGATCCTGGCCCCGCACGACGCCGGCGTGGCCACCGGCCTCGGGATCAGCCTGCTGCGCCTGGGTCGACTGCCGGATGCCCTCAACGAGTTCCAGGTTGCTGTGCAGCTGGCGCCGAACAACGCCGAAACGTACAACAACCTCGGCTTTGCCTGTGCGCTCAACGGTCAGGCCGATGCGGCCGAGACGGCCTTCTTGAACGCGCTCGAACAGGATCCCGAGAACGGGGCTGCCACGCGCAACCTGGCTCAGCTGTATCTGGACCTTGACCGGCTTCAGGAAGGGGTCGCCCTGCTGGTGAGCCGGGTCCGCTCCGCGCCCGATGACGCCGACGCTCTGCACTTACTGGGCACCTGCTACGAGGAGGTTGAAGATCTCGAGTCGGCCCGCGCGCTGTTCCGGCAGGCCGTCGCGTTGCGTCCGACTGAAGTGGAATTTCAAACGGCTCTGGCTCGAGTCGCGCCAGCTCAACCCGAGGCCGTCCTCGCTCGGCCCGGCCTGAGCGACAAGTTGGCCCGCCTCAAGGCATCGGCTCGACCGGCAACAGCCGCAAGTGCCCCGACTGCCGCGCCCCGCAGCCCGGCGCCGGCTCATGCCCCAGCCGTCGCGTTTTACGGCACGGGGGAGTTCAGTGACGCGACTCGCTTGAGCATTCCCGCCAACGCCCTGGCCGACCAACGACATCGCGTCAAGCTCACGCGCACGCCCGACACCGATGATCTCAATCAGTTCGACGTCATCGTCTTCAGCCGGCCGCACCTCTCTGCCGAGTTGTTGCACACGTTCAAGCGCGCGCAGGCGGTCGGCAAGAAGATCGTCGTCGACATGGTCTGTGACGACTTCGCCCTCCCGACGGATCATCCGCGGCGCTCCTACCTGGCAAGCCGCGAAGCCCTGACCAACCTCGAGTTGGTGTTGGGCCAGGCCGATCTTGTCACCACGGCGAGCGCACACCTGGCAGCCGCCCTCGCGGCGCGGTGTCGCCGGGTGGCCGTCGCGCCGAGCGCCTGGTCCCCGGCAAACGTTTGGTGGACCCGGGCGGCGCCGGCACACGCTGGCACGGTGCTTGGCTGGGTCGGCGATCCGAGCCAGGATCTGGATCTCGTCGGCATCCACGACGCGATCTGCGCCGTGATCAAGTCGCGACCCGACGTTCATCTGGCCATCGCGGGCTCGCCGACCGCCTATCAACTCTTCGATGACGTGCCCGAACCACGCAAGCTCTTCCTGCCCATGGTCGGCCCCGACGACTTCCCGTACCTGCTGGCGCACTTCGACGTGCTCATGGCACCGGTGCGTCACGAGGCCTGGGCCTGCGTTGGCAGCGATCAGCGCCTCATGGAAGCCGGCGCGCGCGGTCTGCCGTTTGCCGCCAGCCCGGCGCCGGCGCTCGGCGAGTGGGCGGCTGGCGGCGTGTTCTGCGCCTCCTCCGACGAATGGACCACGCAACTGAACCGCCTGGTCGACGAGAACGCCTGGCGCGCCGAGTTGGCCAAGGCCGGTCATGGTTTGGCGCAGTCTCGCCGGGCCGAAATCGTCGGGGCGTTCTGGCACGAGCTCATCGGAGACCTGGCGCGAGCGCGCTGACGCCCGCCGCGTCGGATCGCGCCCACGCGACACAGCCAAGCCCATGCCTCTGCCCACTGCCCTCTACCTTCGCCGCGCACAGGCTCGAGCCGAGCTTCATGCCGGCCGAGTCGACTCGGCCCGCGATCTGCTCCGCTCGATCGTCGCCGCTGCGCCGGACGACGTCGAAGCCTTGCTCTGGCTGGGTGACGCCGAGCTGGCAGCCGGGCGCCTGTCAGCGGCCGAGGAGCGCTATGCCGCCGCCCAGGCCCTGAGGCCCGATGGCCATGACGTCCTGACGCGGCTCAGCCTGGTCCAGGCCGAGCACGGCGAACCTGTCGCGCCAGGCCGGAGCACGCCGGCGCCGTCATTCGCAGAGCAGGATCTGGTCAACCTGCGGCGCGATCTGGGCGCGGTCGATGAAGGGCTGTCTTTCGTACGCGAGGCGGACGTGCGCCGCGCAGCGTCATTGCTCGACGAGATCGTCACCTCTCGAGAGCCCGGCGCTCTGATCGCCTCGCGCTTGAGCGAGATCGATCGGCTTCTGCCGGCGCTTGTTGAGCTCAACATCCGCGCCGCTCGCCGCGACGGCCAGCACGAGGTCGCTGAAGCGCTGGGCCAGCTGCTCATCTCGTTGCGGCTGCAACGTCAATCAGAAGCTGCACCTGAACAGCATCGGCGAGGCGGCCCGCTGCGCGCCCTGATCGTCGCGCCGGTGGCAGGATCAGGCTTCACGCGGGTGCCGGCCGCCGCCCTGCGCGCGCGAGGCGCCGAAGTCGATGAGTGTCTGGCGCTGGCGCCGGAGCGGACGCGCGACTACGACGTCATCATCGCCCACGAACCGCACGCCGATCCGCAATTGACCCAGGGCCTGGCCCTGGCTGCCTCCGAGGGCGTCGCCATCGTCATCAGCCTGGCCTGCGACTACGCCCGTTTGCCCGGCGAGCACCCGGCCTTCCACCGCGTCGGCCTCGCATCGGCCGAGCGGGTCGACTCGTTCATCACAGCTCTGAGCCTGGCCGATACGGTCATTGCGCCCTCCGAGCCGATGGCCGAGGTGCTGCGCGAGGCCGGGCAGCGCGTCCGCGTCATCGCCGGCGGTTGGGCCCGCGCCAGCGGCGGCTGGGACCTGCCGCATCAGCCCAAAGCCCAGCTGAGCATCGGCTGGCTGGCTGGCCCGGGCACGCATCTCGATCTGGCCCTCATTCGGCGAGAGCTCTCGCGGGTGCTGAAGACGCATCCCGATGCGCGCCTCGTCGTGGCCGGCGACCCGCTTGCGTATCAGCAGTTCGCGCAGTCGATCCCGGACGGTCAGCGTCAGTATCTGCCGCCGGTCGGCGGATCCGATCGGCCGTATCTTCTCTCGCAGTTCGATGTCCTGGTCCAGCCGTTGCGGCCTGGCGCCTATGCAGAGAGCATCGGCGGCCAACCCTTCATTGAAGCGGGTGCATTGGGCCTGCCCTGGCTGGCCTCACCGACGATGACGTCGAGCCAGTGGTCGGGCGGTCTCGTGGCGGCGGACTCGGATGCCTGGTTCGCGCAACTCACGCGAGTGATCGAACAACCGCAGCTCCGCGCCGAACTGGCCGCGCATGGCCGTCGCGCCGCTCAGAGCTACGAAGCCGGCGCTCTGGCGGATGCCTGGTGGCGCACGACAACGGGCGCGCTCCCACTGGCCCGGCTCGAGGCGCTGACGAGTATTGCCGCGGCGCCCACCGCACCACACTTTACACCCGCTGTGTCTACGTCGGCGGCTTTCGACGTCGCCCATCGCGCCTGGGGAGGCGCCCGGTCATGAAACTGGTCTATGTGACGGCGGACAATCCACACGAGTGGAATAGCAGCGAATGGCGTTGCGCCGTGCCCGCCCGCGCGATCAACCGATCGGGCCTCGCCCACGCGACGCTGGTCGACCTGCGCGAGTGGTTGAGCGGCACGCCCGTCGCCATGTCGGCCTGCCGCGCCGCCGACATCCTGATCATCCAGCGCAACCTGGTCGGCCCGGTTCTGGCTGCCTTGCTGCATTGGAAGGCGCAGGGCAAGACGATCGTCGCCGAGTTCGACGATGCCTACGACCAGATGCCCGACACCAACCCGGCCTTCGCCTACTGGCACAAGGGCTGGGTGCGGCATCCCGACGGCGGCTACGAGACCCTATCGCCCACGCCCATCGAACAATTCGCCTGGGGGCTCAAGCTCTGTCATGCCGCGACGATGCCGTCGCAACGTCTGGCCGAGGACTGGGCCCACCTGCTCCCGACCTATCACCTTCCGAACGCGCTTGACCCGGCGATCTACCGCGCCGACGACCGCCAGGCGCGCGACACGGGCGAACTGAGCGCCACCGTCGAGCCGGGCAAGATCCGAATCGGTTGGGGCGGCAGCCTGTCGCACCTGCAATCCTTCACCGACAGCGGCGTGTTGACGGCGCTGCAACGCGTCTGCCGGGCGCGGCCCGACGTCGAAGTGGTCATCCACGGGAACGACGGCCGGCTGCTCGACACCTTGAAGGTCTCTCACGAACAAAAGACGTTACGGCCGTGGGTGCCGTACAACGAGTGGCCAGCCCAACTGCGCGGGCTCGACATCGGCCTTGCACCGCTCTCGGGCGGCTACGACGAACGACGCAGCTGGATCAAAGCCCTCGAGTACCTGGCGGTCGGTGTGCCCTGGATCGCCTCGGAAGGATCCGTCTATTCAGGTCTGCGCCAGTTCGGCACGCTTGTCGAGAACACGGCCTACGCCTGGGAGCGCGCCATCCTGACCCACATCGATACGCTGGGCGAACGCCGGCTGCTGGCGCGCGCAAACCGCGCCCAGGCCACTCGCTATACGTCCGACGCGATGGTGCCGGACATGCTGAACACCTACAAGCACATCCACGAGCGAGCGCAAGCGAACACGGTACCCGTGGCCGTCGCCACACACCAGACCGAAAGGATGGTGCCATGAGCAAACTCGATCGCCTGGCACAGATTGCTGCGGACCTCAGGGCTGCTGAAGAGCACGAGACCGTCGCCGAGAAGGATCTTGAGAAGTTGATGGTGCGCGTCGCGCCCATGGTCCACATCCCCGCTGGGCGATGCCTGCTCGGCACACCGGATGAGCAGGTCAAGTACCTGCTCCTGCGCGAGGACTGGGCCAACGAGTGGGACAGCCGCAACATGTTCATGGCCGAGCAGCCGGCCCACACCGTCGAACTGGCGGCGTACAGCATCGGCCAGCACCCGGTGACGAACCTTGAGTATCGGCCGTTCATCTGGTCCACGGGCTACAAGGCGCCGCGGCACTGGGTTAACTTTGACATCCCCAAGGGCATTGAGGAGCACCCGGTTGTCAACGTCTCCTGGCACGATGCCCTGGCCTACTGCGCGTGGCTGAAACAGCAGACAGGGCAGACGTACCGGCTGGCGACGGAGGCCGAGTGGGAGCGGGCCGCGCGCAGCACCGACGGCCGCATCTATCCCTGGGGCGCCGACTTCGACGCCTGGCGCTGTAATACTGCCGAGAACAATCGTCGTGACACCTCGCCGCTGCACATGTACGTCCCGGGCGGTGTGAGCGCTGACGGCGTGCAGGATATGGCCGGCAATGTCTATGAATGGACGGCGTCGCTCTTGAAGCCCTACCCTTATGTGGCCGGTGACGGGCGTGAGGATCTGCAGGCTGAGGGCAAACGTGTCGTACGCGGCGGCTCGTGGTACTACAGTCGCAAGCTGGCGCGCTGCGCCGCACGTGAGAGCTTGTTGCCGTCTTACACCTCAACCGGCCTCGGTTTTCGTCTGGCATTGACATGAGGTCCCCATGCTTCTCACGGCGACCCTGATCGTCAAGAACGAAGCCGCGAACCTGCGCCGCTGTTTGGCGAGCATCGTGGGCGTCGCCGACGAGGTCGTAGTGGTCGACACCGGATCGACCGACGACACCATCGCCATCGCGACGTCGCTCGGCGCACGGGTGGTGCGCCATACCTGGACCAACGACTTCGGGGTGGCGCGAAACGTCGGGCTCGACGCCGCGAACGGCGAGTGGATCCTGCACCTGGATGCGGATGAGGAAGTGCCACCCGAGACCGCCCGCGTGCTCCGCGACGTGGTGGCGGCGTGCCCGGCGGATGGCCTGCTGTTCACCATGCACCACTTCACGTCGGCAGACGTCCTGACCGACCACTTCGAATCGGACGAAGTGCGTGTGTTCCGCAACCGACCCGAGCACCGCTTCGAACTCAACCTCCACACGCAAATCCTGCCGAGCATTCAGCGCGCCGGTGGCACCATCGCGCCAGGCGGTCTGCGCATCTGGCACTACGGCTACCTGAGCGAGCAAGCTCAAGGGACCAGCCGCCAGCAACGCAACCTTGAGTTGCTCAGTGCCGAGGCCGAACGACGGCCCGATGACGCCTATTCATGGATCAAGCTTGGCTTAACTCAGCAGGTCCTCGGCCTTGACGAGGAGGCTCAGCGCACGCTCCTGCACGTGTGGCAGGACCTGGCCGTCGACGGCGTCAACGTCGATGTGTTGCAGCAGAGCCTGACCGCCCTGGCGGCCATCGCCGAACGACGGTCAGACTTTTCCGCGGCTCGGCACTACACAAAGCTTGGTCTCGAACTCTCGCGCACCAGCCGGATGAGCCCTGCTCTGCATCTGATCGGCGCCAATGCCGCGCTTCAGATCGGTGTACAGCGCACCGTCGAGGTTCTGACGCGCGCTCACAAAGGGCAGGTGACGCTGGCGGCCCAACGTGTCGGGCTGCCTTCTGCGCGTGGGGCGCTGGCCGAAGCTGTCGAGGGCTTCGCCGCCCTGACCGCAAACCCGGCATTGCGAGCCGAGCACCGCGCCAATCTGCTCGACCGCCTGCAGGTGGCCCGTGCTCAACTGGGGCTGTGCGATCGCCTGATGGCGCGCGCCTCCGGGTTGCCGTTGTCGTCAGATTGCGCGGCCACTCGTCAGCCCGGACGGCCTTTCCTGTTGCTGCGCCCGGCGACGCTCGGCGCGGTGCGCGGCCTGCCGTGGGGCGGGCTGTGGCCATTCTTCGAGTCGTGGACGCTACATGTCGGGCGTCGAAACCCGGGCGCGCGCCTTGTGATCTTTGGGGCAGATCTGGACGCCGAGACCGAGGCCGAGATCCGGCAGCATGCGACCCTGATCCCCTTCAAGCCGGGGACGCAATCGGTCAACGTCGAGCGTTATCGCCTGTATGCAGATTGGTTGGCCGCCCACCCCGAAGTAGACGGCGCGCTCCTCACGGATGTCCGCGACGTCATCTTCCAGAGCGATCCGTTCGCGGAGCCGCTTGAGGGCGAACTCGTTCTGCCGTTGGAGGATCCGCTGTTGACCCTCGGCAGCGAAACCAACAACGCCGAGTGGCTGCGCACCTTGTACGGACGCGAGCGGTGGGCCGAACTGAGCGATGCGCCGATCGCGTGCTCGGGCACGGTACTCGGCACGTCGGCGGCGATCGGCCGCTACCTCGATAGCCTGACTCGCGAGCTGGTCGCGCACCCGACAGACGGCCGCCTGGCCGGGCTCGATCAAGGCGCTCACAACGCCCTGCTCCATTCCGGACGACTACCGGGCGCGGTCGCTGTGCCCAACGGCGGCAGGATCCTCACGGCCGGCTCGATGTTCCCCGAGAACCTGATCGCCGGCCAGGACGGGCGCGTGCTGACCGTCGATGGCCATGCACCGGCGATCGTCCACCAGTACGACCGACATCCCCATCTGATCGACACGATATTGCGAGCCTACACATGCCCCGTCTATCCGTCTGCATGATCACCCGGAACGAATCGGCCGACCTCGCACGCTGTCTCTCGAGCGCGAAGGGCCTCGCCGACGAGCTTGTGGTGGTGGACACCGGTTCGACCGACGACACCATCGCCATCGCGAGATCCTTTGGCGCGCATGTGATCGAACACGCGTGGCGCCACGACTTCGCCGAGGCGCGCAATGTCAGCCTCGACGCGGCAACCGGTGACTGGATCCTGGTGCTGGATGCAGACGATGAAGTACCGGAAGAGACTCACGGGGCCCTGATCGCGTTCCTGGATGCCGCCGACGCGGCAACGCCGACTATCGACGGCTGGGCGATGCTGTATCACAGTCCAATGCCACCCGGCGAGGCCGTGTCATTCACCGAGCACCCGGTGCTGCGGCTCTTCCGGAACCGCGAGGACTATCGCTTCGAGCAAGCGATCCATGAGCAGGTGCTGCCCTCGATCCAGCGGGCTGATGGGCGGGTGGAGCCGAGCGACCTGCGGTTGACGCATTACGGCTACCTGCGACCGACGGTCCAGGGTGGCGAATCACGTTCGCGGCGCGACCGCGACATCATCGAAGACGTGTTGCGTCGCGAACCGGAGAACGCCTATCTCTGGTTTCAACTGGGCTCGCTGGCGCTGCGTGAGAACCAACCCGGCGAAGCCGAGCTCTATCTGGAGCGCGCCGTGAGCTTCGGCGAAAGACTGGGGGAGACGGAGCGCGCGTTGACCCAACGCCTGCTGAGCGGTCTGGCCTTCCAGGCCGGCGATGCGCGCGCTGCGTTGACGCATGCCGAGGCAAGCCTGGCCGCGATCCCGGGTGAGCGCAACTCGATGGCCCTGTTGAGTTGGGCGCAGGCCCACATTGCGTTGGGTCAGCGAGCGGCCGACGAAGCGGCTGCGGCGGCCCGGCCCGATTTACCGGCGCAGGCGTACTCGGAGGCCCTGATCCGCCTCGAGGTCAGCCGCAAACACTTTGAGGCCGCGCGAACAGGCTATTCGCAGCTGGCTCTGGCCGGCGACCTGGCCCCTACGGCGCGACAGCAGATGGCGCGCAATCGGCGGCTTTGCGACCAATTGTTGGGCCACTGAACATCCGCGAGGCACAGACGGTGATCGCGCGTCGCCGGCTATCGTCGGTGCGCGGGCCGTCACGGTATCCGCCGCACGTTCGGCACCACCACAAGGCCGACCAGCGCCGCAGCCAGGCAGATCGCGCCTGAGGCCCAGAGCGCGACCTGCACGCCCTGAGACTCGGTCAGCGCTCCAAGCGCGAGCCCGCCGAAGGGTTGGAAGCCCACCACCACCCAGACGTAGGCCGACAACACCCGTCCACGAAGATGGTCGGGGACGTTGTCCTGCAACAGCGTGTTTGTCATCGCCAGGTGCATGACCTGCGCCCAACCGATGACGACCATGGCGGCCACCACGAAGGCAAGCGCCGGAGCGCTGCCGAGGCCGATGACGGCCAGGCCGAAGACGATCGGCGCGAAGGCCACCAGCCGCCCCCGTTTGCGATAGCCGCCCAGGAGTGCCAGGCCGACAGCGCCCGCCAGCGCGCCGAGGCCAGACATCGCTACGAGGTAGCCGTAGCCGTCGGCGCCCATCCCCAGGCGCTTGTTGGCCAGCTCCGGCAGCAGCACGGCCAGCGGGAAGCCGATGGTCGACGGGACGAAGACCAACGCCACGAGGCCGCGGATCGTGTCGCTGCGCCACAGAAACGTCAACCCCTCCTTCAACGCGGGCCACATGTTTTGATTGACCTGAGACGGACCTTCACGCGGGGCGAGGCTCATCACCCATAGCGCGCCGATGACGGCCAGGAAGCTGAGGCCGTTGATCGCGAACGCAGCCGTCTCGCCGATCTGGGCCACGACGAGGCCGCTGACGGCCGGTCCGACGAGGCGCGCGCCCTGAATGACCGACGAGTTCAGCGCCACGGCGTTGGCCAGATCGGGCTTCTCGACCAGCTGGCCGACGAGCGCGTTGCGGGTCGCAAAGTCAAACGTGTTGGCGACACCCAGGGCCACAGCCAGGGCGACGACGTGCCAGTACTGGACGATGCCGGTGCCGGTCAGGGCGGTCAACACAAAGGCCAGCAGCATCATCACGACCTGGATCGCGATCAAGAGCTGGCGCCGGTCGCGTCGGTCGGATTGCACGCCGGCGTAGAACGAGAGGATCGTGGTCGGCACCGTCTGCGCGAAGGCCAGCGTGCTGACCGAGAGGGATGACCCGGTGAGCCGGTAGACCAGCCACTGTTGGGCGGTCGCCTGCATCCAGGTGCCCGTCAGGGAGACGAGCTGGCCGGCGAAGTAGAGCTGGTAATTGCGATGTCTGAGGGCCCGGAGGGCGTTGGGGAGTCTTATGGTACGACTGACGGGGCGCATTTGGTGAGTGTATCGCACTTGGTGATGCGGGGAGCGGGGAGCGTGGAGCGTGGAGCGTGGAGCGTGGAGCGTGGAGCGTGGAGCGATTCACGCTACCGCGCTTGATCGCGTCGCGTGAATC
>CAYZRP010000105.1:0-24828 GCA_964480865.1 uncultured Anaerolineales bacterium
GAATGGCACGCCGCGAGGCGAAGTCAATGCTCTGGAGGATTCGCAACACGCGGGTGGGGCGCGACGACCTCGCCAAAATGAAACCAAGAAAGAAGTGCGCCTATGAATCGCGATATACGGCCGGGTTGCGGCGTTATCGCTCGCGAAGTGCGCGAAACACAACCGGTTTCAATAGGTCGGTGAACGCCTTGTTGATCACCTTCGTAGATCTTCGAAGTACGACGAACAGACGAACAGACGAATGACGAAGGACGAAGGTTGAATGGCCTTTCAACCTTCGTCCTTCGTCATTCGTCTTTCTGCGGTCGACCGTCCGTCGTCAGCCCTCCGCCATCACCAGACACGCCTCGGGCGGGATCAAGACGCGGCGTTGGTCGCCGAGCGCCGGGAGCTGGAGCTGGCGCTCGTTGAACACGTCGATGGTCAACGGGGCGAGCGGCGTGCGGATCTGCATGCGCACCACGGCGCCGAGGAAGCTGATGGCTTCGACGGTGCCGTCGAGGACGTTGCCGTTCGGCCCCGCGACGTCATGGCCAAGGCCGGCGATACGCAGTTCTTCTGGCCTGAGCATGACCGTGACCTTACTGCCATTGGCCTGCGGCAGCGGCTTCTCGGTTTGCAGGGTCACAGCTCCGAGGCGCACGCGGCCGGCGGCGGCGTCGACGACTTCGCCCGCGAGGCGGTTCAGCGTCCCGACGAAGGCGGCGGCGAAGGCCGTCTTCGGGTAGTTATAAATCTCGAACGGGGGGCCTTCCTGCTCGATCTGGCCCTGATTCATCACCACCACGCGATCCGAAATCGACAACGCCTCTTCCTGGTCGTGCGTCACGAAGACCGCCGTGATGCCCAGCCGCATCTGGATGCGCCGGATCTCTTCGCGGACCTCGGCGCGCACCTTGGCGTCGAGCGCTGACAGCGGCTCATCGAGCAACAACAGATCGGGCTGCAGGGCCAGGGCCCGCGCCAGCGCCACGCGCTGTTGCTGACCACCCGAGAGCTGGTACGGGAAGCGTGCGCCGAACGAGGCCAGGCGCACGAGATCGAGCATCTCGCCGACGCGCTTCTTGATATCGGCCGCCGGCATCTTGGTCAGACGCAGCCCGAAAGCGACGTTGTCGGCGGCGTTGAGGTGCGGGAACAGCGCATACGACTGGAAGACCATGCCGATCTTGCGCTGGTTGGGCGCCAGGCCCGTGATGTCAATGCCGTTGAGCGTGATCGTGCCGGCCGTCGGCTGCTCGAAGCCCGCGATCATGCGCAGCACCGTCGTCTTGCCGCAGCCCGATGGACCGAGCAGGCTGATGAACTCGCCGCGTTCGGCAGACAGGCCGAAGTCGCGCACGGCCGGCGTGTCACCGAAGACCTTTTTGAGATGGTTCAATTCGAGGAACGACATGGGCTCTCCGTCAGCGCACAGTGGCGTTGGTGGCGGCGTTGCGGCCGGCGAACAGGTCGATCAGGGCCAGCGAGGCCCAGGTGAGCGCGTAGCTGATGATGGCCAGCGCCGCAGGCTCATAGGCCTTCGCCCGACCGATGTTGTCCATGTACGGGCCGAAGGCCGGTCGCGCCAGGAACGAAGCGAGGATGAGTTCCCCGATGACTGTCGCAAACGTGATCAGCGCGCCACTGATCAGGGCGCCGCGCAGGTTCGGGAAGACCACGCGCCAGATGACCGTGAACCAGCCGGCGCCGAGGCTCTGGGCGGCCTCGGTCAGCGTACGCACGTCCATCGCGCGCAATCCGGCGTCGACCGCGCGGTACACGTAGGGCAGGGTGATGACGATGTAGCCTGCCACCATCAGCACATCGGTGGTGAAGGTGTTGCGCATCAGCTGGAAGGGCGGAGGCCCAAAGGTGCGGATCAGGCCGAAGACCAGCACGATCGGCGGGATCACGAACGGCATCAGGCTGATGAACTCGAGCACCGGCCGCCAGCTCGGCATGCGCAGATGCACCCAGTAGGCCGTCGGCACGACGAGCGCGAAGCTGGCCACGATCGTCAGCAGCGCGCGCTGCACAGAGAACAGGAACGCGGAGACGAAAGCCGGGTCGTTGAGGACGCGCTCGTAGGCCAACAGGCTGAGTACGTCGCGCTGCGCGCGCAATGAGAAATCGAGCGTGCCGTAGATCGGCAGCAGAAAGAAAAGTGCCGCCAGCAGGATCACGAGCCACGTGAACGGTGAGGTCTTCGGTTTCTCGTTCATCGCAACCACCGTTCCGATCGGCGCATCAGCGCGCTGTAGGCCGCGATGCTGACGGCCATGATCGCCACCATGCCCAGCACCATCGCGTAGCCCAGGCCCGGGTTGCCGAGGACGTCACCGCGCAGCTGCGACCCGATCTGGATCGTGATCAGGTTGAGTTGTCCGCCGGTCAACACCTGGGCCGTCGCATACGCGCCGAAGGCGTTGCCGAACAGCAGGATCAGGGTGCCCATCAGCGTCGGCATCAGGATCGGCAACGCCACACGCAGCCAGTATTGCAGCTGGCTGGCGCCCAGGTTGGCCGCGGCCTCCCGCCATTCCTTGCGCATGCTCTCGAGCACGGGCACGAGGATGACGACCACCAGCGGCACCTGAAAGTACAGGTACGCCACGACGAGGCCCCAGAACGAATACAGGTTGAAGCCCGTGCCATACAGATCGAAACCCAGATAGGTCTTGAGCAGGGTGGTGAGGAAGCCCGTGCGTCCGACGATCGAGATGATCGAAAAGGCCAGCGGCACGCCGCCGAAGTTCGCGGCGAGGCCGGCGAAGGTCATGATGGCGCGCCGGACCGACGTCGGGATATTCCCGTACGCGACAGCCGAGGCGATGAAGAAGCCGACGACGGCGCCGCCGAGCGCTGTCACGAGGCTGAGTTGAATGCTGTTGACGTACGCGTCGATGATCAGCGTTGTGCGCGAGGCTTCGATGACGTTGTCGAGCGTGAAGGCCCCGGTCGTCGTGGTGAAGCTGCCCGTGAACATCCTCAGCGAGGGCAGGCCGATGAACAAGAGGGCAAACGTCAGGAACGGCACGAGCCCGATCAGGGCCAGGTTGAGCTTCGGGCGGGCCGCGGCCGACGGGAGAGCTGGCGTGGCTGTGGTCATCGAGGTCGGGGATGAGACCGGCGCCGCGGTTTCCCACGGCGCCGGTCTTGTGATCGATCGATTACTTGATGTCGAGCCCGACCGCGTTGTCCCACTCGTTCTTGATCAACTCGCGGCCCGCGTCGAGCTGGGCCGACGAGGGGATCACGGCGTTCTCGACCGTCCCCTCCGGGGGCATGCGCTCAAGCAGATCCGCCGGAACGGCGTTGCGCGCGCGCAGGTCGGCCAGGCGCGCCGGGACGCAGTAACCCTGCATCCAGGCCTGCTGGCCTTCATCGGAGTACAGGTATTCCATCCACAGGCGTGCCGCCGCGGGATGCGGCGCGTAGGCGCTGATGGCCTGGATGTACCAGCCGCCCCACGCGCCCGACTTCGGATAGACGATCTCGATCGGCGGGTTGCCGGCCAGCGATTCCTTGTTCGCCAGCGCCAGGTAGTTCCAGCGCATGGTGATCGGCGTCTCGCCCTTGGCCACCGTGCTCGGGTTAGCGATGAGCGGCAGCAGGTTGCCGGCGTCGTTCATCTGCTTGAAGTAATCGAGGCCAGGCTGGATGTTGTCGAGCGTGCCGCCGTTGACGACCGCCGCCGCGTAGACGGTCTGCGCGGCCATGTTCGAGGCGCGCGGATCGCCGGCCAGGGCGACCTGGCCCTTGTACTCGGGCTTCAACAGATCCGCCCAGTCCTGAGGCACGCTCTTGATGACGTCGGCGTTGACCTCGAAGACCAGCACGCCGCCGTAGTCCGGGTAGTAGTAGCCGTCAGCATCCTTGGCGCCGGGCACGTCCTGGATCGTGTCCCAGGTCGCGACCTTGTAGGGCGTGATCAAGCCTTCCTCTTTGGACTGCGGTCCAAAGGCCACGCCGACGTCGATCACGTCAGGCGCTTGTGGGCCGCCGCTGTCCTTGTTGGCGCGGATGGCCTCAAGTTCGTCGGCCGAGCCCGCATCGGGGTTCAGTTCGTTGACTTCGAGGCCATACTTGGCCTTGAAACCGTCGATCGCGCCACGATAGTTGCACCAATCCGGCGGAAGGGCGATGGTGGTCAGCGTGCCTTCGGCCTTGGCGGCCGCGATCAGGGCGTCCATGCCGCCGGCTTCGGCGGCGGACGTGACCTTGGACCAATCGGTCTGCGCAGCCGGGGCCGTCGGCGAGGCGGCCGGGGCGCAAGCGGTCAGGACGGCGGCGACGAGGCTCGTCAGCGCGAACGCCCGCTTGCTCAGTGACTGCAAGGGTGACATCTTCTGCTCCTATTTGAAATTGTGTCAGTGTGGATGACGCGAAACAGTTTTCCCACGGACGTGTCAATCGTACCTCATTCAATCATTAATGAAAATTGACGTCTGCCGCAATCTGACTGACGTGCACGCAGATTTAGTCTGACTCGGACCCGCCCTCTCGAATGCCACTGACCGAGGCGTTCTTACCGGGCTGAATCCCGACCGCCATTGCCTTGAATCGTCGTGGTGACCCCAAGGGGATCGAGGGCCCTCGATCCGCTGCTTCCATCACATTCGGAATGCCTTATTCTCACTGGTTGCCTGTCACTGAGAGCTCTTGTCGTACCTATGTGGCGTTGCCCTTCGTCCGAGCGTCGCTTGTCATCCAGAGCGCTTACCCCGTGACGGAAAGAGTTGCGCCGAATGAGCGCGATGGATCTCCTCCGAAGACTCGCACGGCCCTGGCGACAGCCCACGAGTTCGACCGGAGATCCTAGGCGTTCATGACAGAAGGTAGCGGGCGAGGTCGGTCAGGCGCTCTGGATGAAACGCAGCGCGGATGGAGGGGGGTGCTTGAGTGGCTTCGTGCAGAGCATGACCCTCGTCGCGGCTATTGCCGGGCAGCCAACCCGGCGTAAAGGCGACCAGAAAACCGCCTCGCTCTTCTGCAAGGCGGTAGAATGGGGAACTATGCCTTCATTGGAACCGAGACAATTCCGCAACATCATGGGCCACTTCGCCACCGGCGTCACCGTTGTGACGACGGACGTCGGCGGTGAAGTCCGTGGCCTTACCGTGAACTCGCTCACATCGGTCTCGCTCGACCCACTGCTTGTGTTGTGGTGTCTCGACAAGAAGACCCGCCTGGCCGAACACCTGTCTGACATGACGGGCTACGGTATCAGCATCCTCGCCTCGCCGCAGCGCGACCTGTCTTCCTACTTCGCCGGGCAGATCAAAGATGGCTCAGTGCCGGTCTTTGCGTTCGAACCGATGGCAGGTGGGCCGCGCATCGCGGGCTGCGTTGCGGCCCTCGGTTGTCGACTCGAGCGCGTCGATGAGGGTGGCGACCACTGGATCTTACTTGGCCGTGTCGAAGAGCTTTACTTGAGCGAAGCAGCGCACGATCCCCTGGTCTGGTTTGGCGGCAGATATCGTGGCCTCAGCGCGTTAGCGTGAGCGGCCGGTTTTGGAGGAAGACAGTATGTCGAATTACCGAAAGATGGCGTGGTTCGCGCTGGCGCTCAACGTGCTGGTGGTCGTGGGCGGCGCCGTCGTCAAGTCGACGGGCTCCGGTGCGGGCTGCGGCGAGCACTGGCCGATCTGCAACGGCGAGGTGATCCCACGTCCGCAGCAGATCGAAACCGTCATCGAGTTCACGCACCGCGCTACAAGCGGACTGGCGCTCCTTGTTGTGGCCGCGATGGTCGTGTGGGCGAGGCGCGTGGCGCCCTCAGGCCACCGCGTTCGTCGCGCCGCTTACTGGTCGCTGGGTTTTCTGGTGTTCGAGTCGCTGCTCGGAGCGCTGCTCGTGCTGGGCGGCTGGACGGCCATGGATGTGTCGTGGTGGCGCGTCGTTCTGCAGCCCATCCACTTCATCAACACCATGATCCTTCTCGCCTTCTTGCTCTTGAACGCCTGGTGGGCCGGCGACGACGCACCCTCTGAGTGGCGTGACAAACCGAACGGGTTCTGGTGGCGTTTCGGCCTGGCGGGGCTGATGGTGATGATCATCAACGGCACCGGCGCGATCATCTCACTCGGAGATCTGCTCATTCGCGAGCTCGGCGAGAACTATGACAGCCTGGTCCAGATCATGTATCAGATGCGGCCTGGGCATCCGGCCATCGCCATCGGGGCAGGCCTTGTCATTATCTGGCTGACGTTCGACCGCCGCCTGTCGCCCTGGGCGGGCCCGCGGCGTTGGGCCTGGATCTGCGCCGGCTTTGTCGTGGCCCAATGGGGCGTCGGCCTGCTCAACGTCTGGCTCAACGTGCCGATGTGGACCCAGATCGCTCACTTGCTGATGGCCGATGCGGTCTGGCTGACGCTTGTGTTGTGGTTCGCCACAGCGCTCGAACGGCCGGCGACCGTGCCCAACCCATCGCCCGCGGCCGCGCTTGGTCGCACCGCCGGCGCCCAGTAGAAGACTGCACGCTCGCACAACCAAAACGACGCGCCCGGTTCCGGGCGCGTCGTTTTTCTTCGATTGAGGGTCGAGCGTGGCTCAGTAGCGGACCGTCTGGCGGGCTGTGACAGGCACTGTCTTGTCGCCGATGGTCGCCATGATCTCTTCGGGCAGGTGGAAAACCGATACCGCGTCCTGGAGTTGCCGGGCCAGCTCTTCGAGTTCCTGGGCCGTGGCCGTAACCTGCTCCGCCTGCGCGCTCATCTGCTCGGCAGCCGCGCCGATCTCCTCAGCGGCGGACCGGTTCTCGTCGGCCTGGTTGGCGACCTGGGTCACCGTGCTCGAGATCTCGTTGACCTGCGCTGACATCTCCTCCGTCACGGCGTTGTTCTCTTCGACGACGGCACTGACGCTGTCGAGGCTGCCCGTCACCTTCGCGTGAAGCTTCACCATGCCGGCAGCCGCCTCGCGGTTGCGCTCGGCTGTGGTGCTGGCCTGGGTGATGGCGGTCGCGAGCTGCGACGATGCTGAGCGCATGGCGTTGATGGCGGAGACGATCTTGTCGACGCGTGTCGCTGTATCGCGCGAGCCCACGGCGATGGCGTCGAAGTTTGCGCCGGCCTGGTCGGTCAGGGCGACGGCGGCATTGACGTCGGTGCCGGCCTGCTGCATGGCGGCGACGGCCTCGCTCGCGCCCGTCTGCACGCGGTTCACCATCTCGGCGATTTCGCGGGTCGCGACCGCCGACTTCTCAGCCAGTTTTCGCACTTCGTCGGCGACGACGGCGAAGCCCTTGCCGTGCTCGCCAGCGCGGGCGGCTTCGATCGCGGCGTTGAGCGCCAGCAGGTTGGTCTGCGAGGCGATGTCGTCAATCGTCTCGACCACGACGCCGATCTGGCTGCTCATGCGCCCGAGATCCTGGACGCGCGTGGCCAGTTCATCGGTCGCGACGCGCACCTGACGCATCGAGTCGACGGTGCGAGCTGCGATCTGGCGGCCTTCGGCAGCGGAATCGGCGGTGCGGCCGGCCTCGCCGGCCATCTCCTGCGTGGAAGCGTTGACCTGTGACAGGGCCTGCTCGAGCGCCTCGCGTTCAGAACCGGCTTTCTGCATGCCCTGCGCCTGCGACTGCGCGCCCTGCAGGATCGCTTCGGCGGCCTCGGAAAGCTGGCCCGCCACGGCGGCCGTCTCGGTGACGGCCCGCGCCTGCTCGGCCGCGCCCTTCGCTACGCCCTCGATCGCCTGCTGCATATGGCGCATGTTGTCGCTGGTGGTGTTCAGCGCGGTGCTTTCGTCCTGCAGCGTGCTGACCACGCCGCTGATCCGGCTGGCCACCACTGTGGTCGCCGAAGCTGCCTGGCCCGACGCGCCTGAAAGCTCACGACTGGCTCGCGCGAGGTGCGCCCCGGCTTCGATCGCGATCGACAACGGCCGCGCGACAGAGTCCTTCAAGACGGTGTAGTGCTCGGAGAGATCCTGATCGCGACGCTTGACGTCGATCAGGTCAAGGTTCAGGCCAATGCTTTGCAGGTAGTCGTAGAAGAACGCGTCTGCCACGGCCTGCATGTCGAAGTTGAAGACGCTGAAGATGGCGTGCTCGGCCTTGACGCGGAAACCGGGCCGATACCAGAAATCCTTGGCCAGGAATTTGCGCGTCAGCTGTTGGTACAACGTATAGCTGCCGACATACCATTTGAGCGGCAGATTGATCATGTTGTGGATCTGGCCGACGTGCAGACGCTTCTCGAAGTACGCTTCGCCGTACCCGCCTTCCTGGAGCGCCTCCTGGAAGATCTCGCGGAAGTAGCCGGCCTGCTTTTGCTCGAGCCGCTCGCGCAGCTTATCCAGCGGCATGCCCTTCTTGGCAGCATAGTCCTTGAAGAAGCTTTGCGTTTCGCTGAACGCGAACTGATAGTCGTAGAACTCCTTGGCCATCCGATCGGCCACCTTGTGGGCCCACGGCTGGAGCTGCTTGAGGATCTTGACATCCTCCGCCTGAATGCCGACGAAGGCGCGTCGCAGCGCAAGGCTTTCATCGAAGATGTGGTACCGCTGTGTAAGTTTCTGTGACATGACTACTCCCCTCGAGCAGTCTAGCCAGAAACCCGCACCAGCGGCGAAAAGAACGCCTAAAGGCGGCCTAAAGGGCGCGTGTATTCAGCCCTGCGTGGCCTCACCGGTCGGCCGTTGGCGCGGCGCGCCATGGTCGGCGCGGTCGCGCGCCTTGGCGTTCTCGGCCAGCACGTAGCTGCCGATGACGAAGGCGGCGGCCAACGCCTGCAGGCCCACGCCTTCCCAGGTTGCGTACAGGCCCAACCACATCCCCGTCCACACGGGGAGGGGCAGCCAGGCGATGGTGTGGATCGGCAGCCAGCCGATGACCTGGAGGACGTGCGTGGTCGTCCCGACCATCATCAACAGGACGCCGCCGATGAGCACGCCGGTGACGATCAACATCCTCTTCTGTGGCAGGTTGACTTGCAGCCTGAAGACCAGGAAGCCGACCAGGGCCACCGCGATCGCGCCGACGGCCACGCCCGCCATCACGATGCCGGTGCCGGCGTCGAGCACCAGGGCTTGCAGGAAGAGCGCGGTCTCGAAGCCCTCGCGGTAGACGGACGTGAAGCCCAACGACGCCAACCCGAGCCACAGTCCGGCCTCGCCCGCGATGACGCGGCGCTTCTGCGAATGAAAGCTCGCGATCCAATCCGTCCAGTAGATCTTGTGGAAGAACCAGTTGGTGATGAGCAGCAGGACGCCGATGGCGATCAGCGACACAACCGCCTCGAGCAACTCGCCGTAGCGCGCCAACGCGGTCAAGATGCTGCGGAACACGATCCAGGTCAGCGCTGTGGCGGCCAACGCCAACAGACCGCCCAACCAGAGCGGCCGACGCAGGCGCTGGCTCGCGCCCTTGAGGCTGCTCATCAGCGAGGCCAGGATGACGACCGCCTCGAGGCCCTCGCGGAAGACGATCAGCCCGGCGTTGGTGGCCACCGCCGCTGGCGCCGTCTGCTGGCTGAGCAGATCCTCGGCGATCTTGAGCTGCTCATCCAGCGCCCGGCGGGTGGCCAGCACCTCCGAAAGCGGCGCGCGCGTGCGCAGCAGATAGGCCAGGCCAGGATGCTCGCCCTGACCGTTCCAGAACAGTTCCTCGAGCGTCACCTTCATCCCGGGCGCGAAGGCCATCAGCCTTGCTTCGGGCCCGGTCTCCATGATGGCGTACGCCTCGAGCCGCGCACTCTCGGCCAGGTCGTAGGCGCCGGCGCGCACGGCATTCTCCATCTGATTGAGCGTCGCTTCAACGACGTCGAAGTCGGCGCCAGACCCGCCGCTGCGCCAGGCCTCGGGCATCACGGCCGAGAGCGAGTCGCTGACGGCCGTCACGGCCGCCTGAACGTCTTCCGGTGACGGCGCCTGCGGCGCGCTCTGCGCGGCCGCCAGCTGCGCCTCGAGCGCGTCGAGCGCCTGGGCCGCCGCGGTCGCTTCCTCCGGCGCGATCTGCTCCAGATCCGGTCGGAGATCCGCGAAGGCGGACTCGGCCGCGTCTCGGAAGGAGATGGCTTCCTGCAGTTCGATGTCCTGCGTCACCTGGCCGCCGCTGACCGCGCGCCCGTACTCGACCGGCACCAGCTGCAGGTAGCGCAGCAACTGGCCCGCGCGGCGCTGTTGTGCCTGCGGGCTGAGCGGCGCGGCCCGAAAGCCCGCCAGGTCTGCCTCGAGCGCGTCGATGGCCGATCCGAGCGGCTGACCGCTGATCGCGCCCAGCGCCTGAAAACGGGCCAGCATGTCCGTCGCGGCGGCCTCGCCGCGCTGGTCGCGGAAGGCGGGTTCGAGGATGGTGAAGTAACCGGCGGCCAGGGCTGCGTTCTCGGCCCGTCGCGTGGCGAACCCCTGGACGTCGGCGGCACGCAGGTCGGTGAGGGCCTCTGTCAGACGCGCCTGATAGGTGTCCAGCAAATCGGCGTCGACGGCCCGGATGGCGGTCTCGGCGTCGACCGCGCCCGCCTGCCACTGGTCGAGCGCCACTGTCGCGTCCACGCCGGTCCGCTCGAAGCGCGTGGCCTGGCGGAACTCGCGCACGCCCAACCAGCGCTGCGCATCGGCGGCGTCGCCGGCGCGGATGGACTCGACGACGGTCGTGTGACTGGCATCCAGCAGGGCCGTCCACCAGGCTGCACGATCAGCCGCGAACGCCTCCGCGTCCCCGGCGCGTGCGGCCTCGCTCAGCGCCGCCAGGGCTGCCTGGGCGCGTTGCAGATCCGCCTGCGCGACGGTCAGCTCAGGCGCGAGCCCGCTGGCGAAGGCGCGATGGGCCGAGTCGACGACGGCCACCACCGCTGCCGGGTCGCGCGCCAACGCGATCTGGGCGGAGACGAGATCGGCGCGGATGGCCTCAGCCACCCGTGCCGGCGTTTTCACCTCGGCCTGGGCCAGGGCGGTCAGGCCCGGACTCGCAAGCAGGCTCAGCAGGGCGAGACAGAAGGGCAGGGCGGCGCGGACCGACACGTCATTCCTCCAGTTGGATGCCGAGGCGAGCGGCGAGTTGGGCGATCTGACCGGTGATGGCTGTGGCCCGGTTCTGGGCCTCCGCCCCGAGTGTGTCGGCTTCTTCGGCCGTGAAGCGCTCGCCGGCCTGTTCGCGGGCATAGACATCCGCCACGAAGGCGCGCAGCCCCGCCAGATCGTCCGCGATCTGCTGGCTCTGCGCGGCGTCGATCGAGTCGGTCAGGGGCCGCAAATCAGCGTACACGACCTCGAGGCCGCCGAGGATGTTGCCGATGTCGGCCAGACGCGAGATGGCGACGAAGTCGCGCTGCTCGCTGGCCTCGCCGGCCACGAAACGCGAGGTCTTCCAGGAGTTGAAATACTCGCTCATCGTCGGCACCATGGTCACCAGGGCCTGCAGCGCCTCGGCCTCGTTGGGCGTCCAGGCAGCGGCGGCGGTCTGGAGCTGCTGGGCGTAATCGTGGAGCGCGTCGACGCCGGCCTTGAGGACGTTGGCGTCCGGCAGCGACTCGCCAAAGGCGATCTTGCCGTCACCGTCCCAGTCGGCCGCGACGCCGGAGTCGTAGTCGGGTTCGGTGCCCCATAGGGTGGACTCGGTGACACCGAAGAGGTTGCCGGGCTTGACGAGGACGCGCCCGTCGGGCAGAGTGAGGTCGAACGGCACCGCGTTCTCGGGGTCTTCCGCGCCCGACGCGCCAGCGTCGAGGATCACGTCGAAATCCGCCAGGGCAGGGACGCCGGCGACAATGCCTTCCATCTGTTCGTAGGTCGGGCTGGCCGTCACCCAGGCTTCACGGGCCTGAGTGAGCGCGCCTTTGACGGCTTCCGTCTGGCCCTCCCAGAGAGCCGCGTAGTCGAATCCAGCGCCCTGCGCCAGGCCGTAGTACGCGTCGCTGGCGGTCTGCAGGGCGGTGGTCGCGGTCGTCAGGGCCGTGCTCTTCTCGCCAAGGTAGGTTTTGATGCCCGACAGGTCCAGCTCGACTGCCGTGGAAACGGCTGTTGGAACCGCATTCAGGGGCGTACAGGCCGTCAGCAGCGACACGATGAGTGCCATACTCAGGCCTTGTTGGCCGCCTGGGGTATGAGGTTTGCTCAAACGGATACCCTCCCAACCGATATTGCGAACGTTTTGCATTTGAATTATGATGATGCTACTCGTACAAAGTCAATCACCTTAGGATGATTTCGGAATTCGCCGGGTATGACAAATAAGTTGACCCCGATCAAAAAAGCTGCAGCCAGCGCCGTCGAGGCGGCTCGTGCCGCTCACCATCATGCGGCCGAGCCGCACAACAAGCCCGATGTCGTCGTCAGTTCCACGATGCGCGACTACCTGGCCGAGATCTATCGACTGCAGAGCGATCCGGCGGGTGCCACGACCAGCGCGCTGGCCGAACGCCTCAACGTATCCCCGTCAGCCGTGGTGCGCATGCTGCGTCGACTGGATGAAACCGGCCTGCTCAAGCACACGCCGTATCATGGGGTTGAACTCTCGCCTGAGGGAATCCGCGAAGCCTTGCGTGGTATTCGCCGCCATCGCCTGCTCGAGGTCTTCCTGGTGAAGGTCATGCGCTTCGGCTGGGACGAAGTGCATGAGGAGGCCCACGGCCTTGACGGCGGAATGACGGATGCGTTCGAGGATCGCATGGACGAGCTCTGCGGGCACCCCACGCATTGTCCACATGGCGATCCGATCCCGACCCGCGACGGCCAGATCACACCGGTGGAGGATGCGCCACTGCTGGACGCCCTGGTCGGCATCAACGGCGGCGTCACCCGCGTCAAGTCCGACGAGGCGGCCAAGCTCCGCTATCTGGCTGAGCTCGGCCTGGTGCCTGGCGTGCCGATCGAGGTCCTGGGCCGCGCCCCGTTCAACGGGCCGATGCGCCTCAAGGTTGGGGAAGGCCGCGAGGCGCGCGAACACGTCATCGGTTCTGAGGTGGCCAAATGCATTCGGATCAAGACCGCCTGAAGGCGACCGACGTCTATCGGGGGTTGCGCGCAGCCGGCTACCGACTGACGGCGCCGCGTCGCGCTCTGGTGGATGCCCTGCTGGCCGCCGAAACACCCCTCGGCGCCGAGGAGTTGCACGCGCGTGTCATCGGCAGCGGCCTGAACCTCTCCACCGTATATCGCAATCTCAACAAGTTTGTGTCCCTGGGGTGGGTCGAGGCGGTGCCGGGCCTCAATGGTGAGCGTCGCTTTGGCGTCCGCTCAGAGACGCCCGATGCCATGACCGTCGTCTGTCTGGATTGTGGTCGTGTCGATGCCTTGCCGGCGGAGGCCGGCGCGCTGTGCGCCGCAGCCGCCACGCTGGGCTTCCGGCCCGACTCTGTGCGCGTGACCCTCTCCGCGCATTGTGGCTCGGCAAGTCGTGGCGACCAGGGGTGCGCTCGTCTGCCCGTCAGTTGCCCGACGTCGGCTCCAGCGCCGCTTGGGTCGTAGCCAGCAACGCTTCCACATCGACGTGCTGCGCGCGCAACCACGCTCCCACATGGCTGTGGGGGCTCTTCAACAACGCCCATAACAGATGCACAAGGGTGGTCAAACCGTTCACGTCAGCGCGACGTGTCAATTCGTCGGCATAGGTGAAGACCAGGCGACTCTCTGTCGAACGATGCAGCACTTTGGGCGGTTCGCGGTCGATGGTCCGCCGCGGGAGCGGTCCTGTGTTCCAACCCATCAACGGCAGTTTGCCCGTCTTGCGCTCGCGTAGATCGCGTCGAAGAAGCACCGGGTCAAGTTTCAAGGCAGCGAAGATCCCCATCAGGCGACGCACCTCGGGGACGATGGCACGCGCTTCGTCAGTCTGGTAGCCCAGTTCGGTCAGGGTCTCGTGTGTTTCGAAGTCGGCCAGACGGAGCAGACCCAGCATGAGGTGCTCGGGGTCGATCAGACTCCGATTGGCCGTGGCGGCTTCTGTCGCGGCAAGGTCCCAGGCCAACAACAACGCGGGCGAGAGGTTGGTCACGTTGAGCCTACAATTTGCTATGTCGATGCCCTGAAGTCTCGATTGATTGTAGCCCATCCCATCTCCCGTGCACGCGCCAACTGATGTGTGCATAGGCAACAGCCCTGTGCGAGAGGCAAAGCATGGTCGCCGTGCGGGCTGCGTGCTATACTCGCCGCGTTTTATGGCAGACTTTGTCAATGAATCGTCGGTCGTCCAGAGCCTCGTCAGTCAGGATGATCCTGCCGATGCGCTGGCCACCTATTACGGACTGTACGCGCCCGCCGGGACGCGCACCCTGCACACTCTGCTGGACGCTCAGGGTCAGCCAGAGGGCTTCCTGGTGCGCGCGCGGACGGGCCTTGACCTGTTCCGGCCGGTCGTCTCGTTTCGCGCCCGCTCCGATGCAGCGACGGCACGATTGATCGCTGAAGGGGTCCCGCCCGGTCGCCCCGTCATCCTGGCCATCCCAGAGACGCTCGGCTCCTGGGCCTACAAACATTTGCAGACCCGTGATGCCGAGTTGCACCGCATCTATCGTCTCGAACGCGCCGATCATCAGCCGTTGATCAATGTCCTGGCGACGACCGGCCGCGACCCGAACGGTGCCCCACGTTCCGAAATCCGCTCCGGCGATCATCTCGGTGCCGTCGCCGGCGTGAACTGGCAGACCCCGCGCTATGCCGAGATCTACGTCTACACGGATCCGGCCGTGCGCGGGCGGGGATGGGGCAAGTCGGTCGTCAGCATCGTCTCGGGGCTTGTGCTCGAGTCTGGCCGCATCCCGCTCTACGTGGTCGCCGAGTCGAACGATTACTCCATTCGCCTGGCAGAAGCCGTCGGGTTCCGCGACACCGGCGCCCGCGAGATCCTGGCAGAGGCAGTACGGATCGACGAAGGACGAACGACGAAGGACGAAGGTTGAATGGCCATTCAACCTTCGTCCTTCGTCGTTCGTCCTTCTTATTGAGAGGCCTTCATGGCACGCGCCTGTTTCACGTTTCCCTCATCGTTCCTGTTCGGCACCGCGACAGCGGGCTATCAGGTCGAGGGCAACAGCACCAACACCGATTTCTGGCAGTGGGAACACAAGCCCGGCACGATCGCGGCTGGTGAACGCAGCGAGACCGCCTGCGACTGGTGGGACGGCGGGCGTTGGCGCGAGGACTTCGATCGCGCGGCCGCCGATGGCCACACGGCGCTGCGCCTCAGCGTTGAGTGGAGCCGCATCGAGCCCGAGCCCGGCAGGTGGGACGACCACGCCCTCGATCACTACCGCCAGATGGTCGTCGGTCTGCGCCAGCGCGGCCTGACCCCGCTGGTCACGCTGCACCACTTCGTCAACCCGCTCTGGTCGGTGTCCGACGGCAAACATCTCTGGGAGGACGGCAGCGGTATCGAGGCCTTCGCGCGCTACACGCGCCGCGTCGTCGAGGTGCTCGGCGACCACGTCGACCTGTGGGCGACGATCAACGAGCCCAACGTCTACTACTTCAACGGTTGGATGTCCGGCGCCTTCCCGCCCGGCGACAGGCCGTCGATCGGCCGGGCGATGAAGGTGGCACGCAATCTGTTGCTTGCCCACGCCGCGTCGTATCACGCGATCCACGAGATCCAGCCCCAGGCGCTGGTTGGGCTGCCGATCCACTTTCGCCCGACGTTGCCCGCGCATCCTGGCTTCATGCTCGACGAGTGGGTGGCGCGCACGCAGTTCGAACTCTTCAGTTCGCTGTTCAACGACGCGATCCGCACCGGCCGCTTGCGCCGGCCGTTCTCGACCCCGCTGGCGGTGCCCGAGGCCAAAGGCACGCTCGACTACTTCGGCCTCAACTATTACACGGCGGATCTGGTGCGCTTCGACCCGACGTCGTTCGCCGAGCTCTTCGGGCGTCGCAGCTTTCCGCCGGGCGCCGAGGTCGACGATGCCGGCTGGTACGCGTCGTATCCGCCGGGTATGTTCAACGCCCTGACCTGGGCGCACCGCCAGGGTCTGCCGATCTACGTCACCGAGAACGGCATCGGTGATGCCGAGGATCGGATGCGCCCGCGCTACCTGATCGAGCACCTGCGCCAGCTGTGGCGCGCCGTCAATTTCAACTGGGACGTGCGCGGCTACTTCCACTGGTCGCTGGTCGACAACTTCGAGTGGGAGCGCGGCTGGACGCATCGCTTCGGCCTTTACGAACTCGACCGCGTCTCGCAGATCCGCACGCCGCGCCGCTCGGCCGAGCTCTATGCCGCGATCTGCCGCCGACACGCCCTCGACTCCGACATGGTCGCTGACTACGCCCCCGAACTTCTTGAGCGCCTCTTCCCAGGCTGAAGACCAGCCGCGGGTTGTGGTGTTCCGATCCACAATCCGCGTCATCCGCGAAATCCGCGCCGAATCTTTCCTGTCGGCTAATCTGGCCCCTCGGCTTGCGCCAGAGTCTGGCCGTTATAATCGCGGGCATGTATCGTTTACGACATCTGCTGCTCGTGTCGCTCGTGTTGGCCGCATGCGGAGCCAATCCCACAGCCGTCAACACCCAGATCCCGCCGACCGCTGCGGGCGTGCTCGCGCCCGTGACAACACCGGGAGCTGAGGCCGCTGCGCTGCCCTCGGTTGCCACGCAGGTCGCGCGCGTCGCGCAGGCGTTGGCGCAGTCCGTGCCGATCATGACTCTCGGCGGCGCTTTGACCGACGATCAGGCCAAAGCCCAGGAACTCGCGATCGCTGACACGCGCTTCCAGCGCGACCTGTTCGACCTGCAGAGCGGCGCGCCGCTGCGCAGCGAGATCTTCGGCATCTACCCCTGGCGTGAGAGCGACCTGACCGACAAGACGGCGACCTGCCTCGACGCACCAGCGCGCTGCTACCGGGTCGAGATGTACAACTACGCCTACAACGCTTCGACGTTCGCCACGATCGACGTCGCGAGCGGAACGGTGCTGGCCGTTCAGTACCTGGCGGCCACGCAGCCCGACATCCCGAAGACCCTTGTAGATCTGGCGACCGACATCGCCATCCACGCGCCCGAGGTGACGACGGCGCTCGGCGTTCAACCCGAGGCCGCTCACGCCATGATGGCCAATACCAAGACCGCGCTGAGCGCCAGCCGCTGCGAGCGCTCGCAACATCTGTGCGTGGCCCCGACCTTCATGTCGGGCGAGCGCGGGCTGTGGGCCATCGTCGACCTCACGGACTATCGCCTGGTCGGTGTGCGCTGGACCGATATGGGCCAGGCCTCCGTGGCGCAGCCCGTCACCGAGAAGAGCCTGCAGGACGAGGTCATCACCGCCAACTACTGCGACCGCACCACGAATCTGACGCAGTCCGGCTGGTCGTTTGACTACATCCTCACGAGTTCGGACGGCCTGCGCATTTCGAACGTGACCTTCAACGGCAAGCCCGTGCTGACCGACGCCAAGGTCGTCGACTGGCACGTCGCCTACTCGGCGACAGATGGCTTCGGCTACAGCGACGCCGTTGGCTGCCCGGTGTTCAGCCAGGCCGCCGTGGTCGCGGCGCGGCCGCCGGCGGTCTCGCCGATCGTCAAGGACGGCGCCGAGATCGGCGTGTCGTTGCGCCAGGACTTCTGGTCGCCGAGCTGGCCGGCGCCCTGCAATTACTACTACGAGCAGCGCTTCGACTTCTACGCCGATGGCCGCTTCCGCATGATGGCGATCAGCCACGGCCGCGGTTGCGGCAACGACGGCATGTACCGCCCGGTGCTCCGCCTGGCGTGGGCGGGATCGGGCACGCGTTTCAGCGAATGGACGGGCACGGACTGGCAAACCTGGGATCGCGAGGCCTACGTCCTCAAGGACAACGAGGCGCGGGCGACCGATGAAGGCTACATGTTCAGGCTTGTGACCGAGAACGGCGGTTACTTCATCGAGCCGGGTCGCGGCCAGTTCGACGATGGCGGTCGCGGCGATACACCTTATGTGTTCGTGACCCGCGCCAAGCCCGACGGCGAAGAGGGCGGCACCGACCTGCCGACGATCGGGCCATGCTGTAACACCGATTACCACCAGGGCCCCGAGAAGTTCATCGAGCCGCAGCCTGAGAGCCTGGCGGACGGCGCGCCGCTCGTCTTCTGGTATGTGCCGCAGATCAAGAACGACGACACGCCCGGCGAGGAGTATTGCTGGGCGCAATCCACGGTGGTCGATGGCATTTATCGCGTCAACGAGTTCCCGTGCGTGGCAGGGCCGATGTTCGTGCCTATTGGGGTCGGTCAGTGAGATGACACGGCTTCCGCGACAGGAGCATCGTCGATGAGCAAACGTCGAACGACAGGGCAGGGCGGCCGTCGCAAGTCGGAGCGCTCAGCCGGTCTCTTCCAGGGCTGGTTCGCGCTCGCCGGTGCGATCGGCGGCGCCCTGCTGCTCGCCACCGCCGTGTGGCTCTACAACCAGTATCTCGCGCCGGCGCCGACGTTCGCGCCCGGGTCGTTGCAGCCGGGCACCGCCAATTACTGTCGCGCCATGCCGCTCTTCGCGCTCAACCAGGGATTCAGCCAGCAGAGCTTCTATAGCACGAGCGAGCGCCGCATCGAAGGCCTCATCCTGATCGACGGTTCCGAACTTCGCCGCGGGGCGACGTTTCAACATCCGAGCTGGTCAGCAGCCGGCAGCCTCGGCCCGATCCAACTCGACGGCTCGGGCAACGCCTACGTCGCCCCGGTGCCGACCATCAACGTCCTCGACAACAGCGCCGACAAGCAGAACACGATCTACCGCGTCGACGGCGCCAGCGCCGAGATGAAGGCCTTCGTCACGATCCCGCCGGTGCAGGCGCCGGACGCCTCGAACCCTTACGGTGTCCTCGGGCTTAGCTACGACTGCGACACGCGTAGCCTGTACGCCACTACTGTCGCGGGCTCTACCCGCCTGGCCGAGGTCGGCGAGATCGTGCGCATCGCCGCCGAGAACGCCACGGGCGTCGTGGCCGACACCCTCACGGGCATCGATGCCATCGGCCTGGCCGCCTGGAACGCCGCAGAGGGCAAGCGCCTGCTGTACGGCAAAGCTCGCTCGAGCGAGATCTGGTCGATCGCGCTCGACGGCAACGGCGACTTCACCGGCGAGCCGCGACTCGAATTCACGCTCGCGGGGCTCGGCCCGCGCGGCGATGACAAGGCGCGCCGAATCGTCGTCGACTCAGCCGGACAACTCACCGTCTATGGCATCGAGTTCAGCTACAATCTCATCGCCCCCAGCGAGAAGCAGCAGACCGCCTACACCTTTGCCCTCGATGCATCGTCGGGTAAATGGGAATACGTGCCCGCGGCGCCTGATGAACAGTGAAGCGTAGAGCGAGGAGCGAACGCTGCCGCGCGAGTTCGCGGTAGCGTTCGCTCTTCGCCCTTGACACCACAGCACAGTGCGCCATAATGGCGGCCGATTGATCAACAGGTGGGAGTCGACTCGCAGGCAGCGCCTGCGGCGAGCCGGCTCCTCTTTTTTGTCTCACGCCCACGAGGTGTGTGACCAGAGGAAAGAGAATGAAGATTCCGTTTTCAGGCCGGATCCTGATCCTCGGCTGCGGTTCCGTGTCGCGTTGTCTGCAACCCCTTATCCTGCGCCACTTCGAAATGGATTTCTCGAAGCTGACGATCATGGACTTTGAAGACCTGCGCCCTACGATCCCCGACACGCTGAATGCGGGGGCCCGGTACGTGCAGGATCGCGTCACGCGCGAGAACCTTGGCGAGCTGCTGAGCCAACACGTCGGCAACGGCGATCTGCTCATCGACCTGGCCTGGAACATCGACTGCAACGACATCATCGATTGGTGTCACCAACACAACGTTCTGTATCTCAACACGTCAGTCGAGCTTTGGGATCCGTATGAGGATGCCGGCGCCGTCTCGCCGCTCGACCGGACGTTGTTTGTTCGTCACATGCGCCTGCGCACGTTGCGCGACGGCTACGCCAATCCTGGTCCGACGGCCGTCGTCGAGCACGGGGCCAACCCGGGCCTTGTGAGCCACTGGACCAAGGTCGCGCTGGTCGACGTCGCCACGGCCATGATCGGCCAGAACCTGCCCGAGGATGAATCTCACCGCGCGGCTTTGGCGCGCGCTCTGGCTGATGAAAACTTTCCCGAGCTCGCGCGTCTGACAGGCACCAAGGTCATCCACATCTCTGAACGCGACACCCAGATCAGCGAGCGGCCCAAGGAAGTCAACGAGTTCGTCAACACCTGGTCGGTGGCGGGCTTTCATGAAGAGGGGATCGCGCCGGCCGAGATGGGCTGGGGCACTCACGAACGTCGCCTGCCGGCCAATGCCTATGTGCACACCTACGGCCCGGCCAACCAGATCTGCCTCGCGCAGATGGGCATGAACACCTTCGTGCGATCGTGGGTGCCTGAGGGCGGCGAGATCGTCGGCATGGTCATCCGCCACGGCGAGGCCTTCACGATCTGCGATCACCTGACGGTCTGGGAGGACGGCGCATACGGTCGCCGTCCGATCTATCGGCCGACCGTACATTACGCCTATCTGCCGACCGATGCCGCGATCGCGTCGCTGCACGAACTGCGCATGCGTAACTACGACCTGCAACCGCGTCAGCGCATCATGAACGACGAGATCCTCAGCGGTAAGGATGAGCTCGGCGTGCTCCTGCTGGGTCATGCCCTCAACGGCTGGTGGGTTGGCTCGCAACTCGACATCCATGAAGCCCGTCAGCTCAACCCTGGCCAGAGCGCCACGACTCTTCAGGTCGCGGCCTCGATCCTCGGCGCCATCGCCTGGATGATCAAGAACCCGAACCGTGGCATCTGCGTGCCCGACGATCTGCCGTATCGCGACGTTCTCGCCGTGGCGGGCCCGTATCTTGGCCCGACGCCCTCGGTGCAGACAGATTGGACGCCGCTGAAGAACCGGTTCAACCCGTTCGAACGCTGGAACGGGGTCGGGCGACCCGGCGACGACGATGTCTGGCAATTCGAGACCTTCCAGGTATCGTGATCAGGGCCATCGCATCCAGAGCGACAGAGCGGCAGCGTTGGCGCGGATTGCACGGATGACCCGGATAGAGGTTCGCTCTACAAAGTCAGTGAAAGCCATGGCAAAGTCCGTTTGTAGCTAATCGCTTCAACTCGTGCCATTCGGGGCAAGCGAGGTCTTTGAAAACAAGCCTTGCTTGCCCTGGCGCTCCAATTGAAGGTCGCGCTGTGAGCGTCACTCACGTTATAATGTGAGCCGTTCGGAGAGGTCGCCTAGTCCGGTCTATGGCGCGCGTCTGGAAAGCGCGTTGGGGTCAAACCCTCGCGGGTTCAAATCCCGCCCTCTCCGCCAACTGCAACCGCCGCCCTGTCTCAGGGCGGCGGTTTTGTTTTCCAAATTCTTGCCGCGGCAAGAATCTCCTATGCCTCGTAATCAACCCGCAGGCGTTCGAGGCGCGCGACGCTGTCGGCCAGGCCACCGGGGCGATTGCGGGCCAGCCATTGGGCCTTGTAGTCGACGATCAGGCGCTCGAGATCAGCGGCCAGTTCGGCCCTGTCGCCGTTGCCGTGCGCGAACTTGACACGCCTGGCGGCGTGGCGCAGCAGGCGGGCCATCAGGTCGAACTCGCGTTGGAGCAGGGCGGCGTCGGGCCGTTGGCTGCGCGCCCGGGCAAGCGGTGCCACAGCCGCGTCGATCGCCGCGAGCGTCCGGTCGAGCTCGTGGTCGTCGAGCTCGGGCGCCCGGTCGAGCGTGCGCTGGAGGGCGCTGAAAAGGATCGAGTTGTTGTGCGGTGTCTCGCCGGGCACGCGATAGACGTCGCCGAGGTCGTGGGCTACGCGCCCGAGGACATTGGCCTCATCGGCATAGGCGTGGAGATTGAGTGCCTCGATAGGGTCGAGGTCGCGGTTGGCGGCCCAGGCCCAGCTGTAGGCGGCGCCGGCCGCGAAGCCCAGGTCATGAGCGGGCTCGGCCTGCCAGTGTCCGTTGTCGCCCCAGTCGGTGTTCAAATAGCCGACGGCGCCATGCTCAACGCCCGCAGCGGCCGCATTGCGTAGATTGCCGAGCGCGTTGGTCGTGCGCCCGGCGATGGAGTTCCAGGCCGATGTGCCGGGGCAGACGTAGAACGGGATCCCCGAAGCCTTGTATTGCGGACAGCGCGTTGCGAAGTCATGATCGGCTTCATAACCCCACTCGAGCGCGATGACGTCGCGTGGCAGCTCGGCGATGAGCTCGGGATGCTGGATGATGATGTCGCCCCAAAATTGCATCACACGACCGCGACCTTTGACCTCAGCCTGGATCTGCTTCAGGAAGTCGAGATAGACCCGGCCGACGCCGCGCGCCTCGACCTCAGTGCGGCTGCGCCCCTGGCCAAGGTCGACGGTCTCGTCGCAGCCGACGTTGAATTGCCGGCTTGAGAAGTGCGGCAGGAGTTCGTCGTAAAGGCCGCGCAGAAACGCGAGGCTGCCAGGATCGCCCGGGCAGAGGCTGAACGATCCCTCCATGCGGATGCCCCAGGGCGTGTCGAAGCCGCCGGTCACTTCGGCCAAAGGCAAAAAGCGATCGTGGTCAAACCAGCGATGCAGATGTCCAAACGAGTTCTGGTTGGGCACCAGTTCGATGTGGCGTTCGCGACAGTAGGCGTCGAGCGCCAGGATGTCGTCGCCTGTGAACGGCGAGGCCTGGGCCCAGACCTCTTCATGTTGTCGATAAGCGAAGGTGTGTTCGGTGTAGAGCTGGAACTGGTTGATCTTCCAGCCGGCCAGCCGATCGACTAGCGCGAAGACCGTCTCGAGCGTCGGCACTTTGTCGCGGCTGATGTCGAGCATCACGCCGCGGGCCGCGAAGTCGGGCCAGTCTTCGATGTGCACACAGGGCCAGACCGCGCTCTGCGCGTCGATCTGCAGGAGCGTGCTGACGCCGTGGAACAACCCGGCTTCATCCGATGCGATCACCTCGACCCTGTCGGCCGAGATGGTGAGAGTGTACGACTCAGCGCGGCCCTTCAACTCAGGGCGAAGGCGCAGCGTCACGGCTGTGCCGGGCAGAGCTGCGGCAGCGCCGGCCTGGATCTCCCAGCGGATCGAGCGCCGCTCGGCAAGCGTGTGTTGCAGGCGTACAGCCGTGGTGCGCACCGCGGCTGGGTGCGCAGCTTCGATCACGATCAGACCCTGCGCGGGCAGGGCGAAAGATCCGTCATGCGCTATCAGGTGTCGGGGTCGCGGGAGCAGGTTGAGGGTCATGGCCATCGCATCCAATGAGCAGAAGGGTGGGAGAGGCCATTATAGATGTCGGAAGGTTTGCGTCAGCCATAACGCACGAGGCCGCGGATCGGTGGCACCCGACCCACGGCCTCGAAGAAGCACCAGCGCTGGCGAAGGGCACTATCGAGCGTGCTCGATCGTCCGGACGATGTCGTCTGCCCAAATCATGCTGGCGAGATTGAGGGCCACGAACAAACCGGTGACGAGCCCAATGGCCGTGATAGCGATGAACATCCACATACGATCCTCCTGTGTGCATGTGCCTTAACGCAGGATCGCATGTATTTGTGGCAGTCGTTTGACACCCGGGTTACAGAACGGTGACAGACTGTTCTTTTCGTAATGTGGGTCATTTCCTACACAAATTGTCGACACCAACGCAAGAGTCGTAGCGCTAAGCTTTCCTCTTCTCAACGGTTCTTGACAGTTCACACAATCCAGGAGGCCCTATGATGCGCATTCACTGGTTATTCGCTGCGGTGTTGTTGCTTCCGGTCCCTGCACTGGCTAAAGCGGCGCCACCAGATGACGAAGTCGCCGCGCTGCCGGCGCAGGTCGCCTACTATCAGGCCGCGAACGGTTTGACGCGGCCCGTGTACGTGACCCACGCTGGCGATGGAACGAATCGCCTGTTCGTTGTCGAACAAGGTGGCGTCATCCGAGTGATGTTGCTCAATGACGGTTTCATGCTGGAAACGCCGTTTCTCGATATCCAGACCCGCGTCCGCACGAACGCCACTGACATATCCGAAGAGGGATTGTTGGGTGTCGCCTTTGCGCCAGACTTCGAAACGAGCGGCCGTTTCTACGTTTACTACACAAATCTCGCGGGCAACAACGTCATCGCGCGCTATGACATCAGCGACGATGCCAATGTGGCGGATGCAGCCAGCGAGCAGATCGTGTTGACGATCTCGCACCCACTGTACGAAAACCACAACGGCGGCCAGTTGCAGTTCGGGCCCGACGGCATGCTCTATGTCGGCACCGGGGATGGTGGTGGATCCGGCGACCCGTTCGAGGCGGCGCAGAACCTCAACGATCTGCGTGGCAAGATCCTGCGCATCGACGTCGAAACGGGCACGCCCACGACCTACGTCGTCCCGGCCGATAACCCATACGCCAACGACGGAAACGCGGCCACGCGCGGCGAGATCTGGAATGCGGGTCTGCGCAACCCGTGGCGTTTCAGCTTTGATCGCCAGACGCAGGACCTTTACATCGGCGATGTCGGTCAGGAGGCGGTTGAAGAGATCGACTTTCAGACTGCGGGCGAAAGCGGAGCCAATTTTGGGTGGAGTTGCTACGAAGGCAACAGCATCTACAACGCCGCTGCCTGCAGTCAGACCATCACGTACACGGTTCCGATCTTCACGGTCGCGCATCCGACTGCCGAGAGCATCACGGGTGGCTATGTCTATCGCGGTGCCGCGGTGCCGACCTGGCAGGGCACTTACTTCTTCGGTGACTTCGTGACGGGCCGGATGTGGGTGATGCAGAACGCCGGCACGTGGACGTCGGCGGAGTTGCCACAAACGTCCTTCGGCATCAGCGCTTTCGGCGAAGATGAAACCGGCGAGCTCTACGTTTTGGATTACCACCCGACAGGGAGTGACAGCGTACTCTACAGGCTTGGGGATCCGACGGCGTTGACGCAGCGGCTGTATCTGGCGCAGGTCAACAAATGATCGTAGAGCGTGGAGCGTGGTGCGGAACACCGGCCGCG
>CAYZRP010000106.1:0-16956 GCA_964480865.1 uncultured Anaerolineales bacterium
CTTTGCGCGGGGGGGGGGTCGGGGGGCGGGTGGTGCTACGGCTCCCGGTAAAGAGCGCGGCAGCGTTCGCCCCTCGCTCCACGCTCTACGCTCCACGCTCTTCCAAAACCCGCCTGAATATTGGTTAGGATCGACTGAATTACGGATTGCGCAGGACCCCCGCTCAACTACAATCCTGACGCATGGGCAATACCGAGCTCATGTGCGCCAACTGCGGCCAGGCCCTCGATCCTGGCGACATGTACTGCCGTGCCTGCGGTCTGCCGACCGTCCACGCTCACAGCCTGCGGGCCCGCGCGGCTGAAACCCCGCCGGATCTGAAGGAGTTGGAGCGCGCGCTGGACATCGCTCCAGAGCCGTCCGTGATAGAGCGCGTCCTGCCTCCGGCCAAGGACGCCACCGAGCCCCTGGATCGCGGGGTGTTTGCGGCGCCGGCGCCGTCCCGCCGAGCCGGGTTGTCGCCGCTGGCGATCATCCTCCTGGTCGCCCTGGTCGGTGCGGTCGTTGTGTTCTTCCTGCTGTTATCCCTGGGCTAGGCCGCCTCAACGGCACCGGGGCGGGGGTGGCTGATATGGTTCGACGCGTCCTCCTGATTCTTGGCGTTATGTCCTCAAGCATATGGATGCCCCCGGTTCCGGCCCGGGCCGTCGTCAGCGCACCAGTGCTCAAGTGGTCGGCCAAAGGCTGCTTCTCAAGCTGGTGCCAGACCGGCTGGTATGGTTCGCCCGCGGTGGCCGACCTCGATAAGGACGGCAAACCCGAGGTTGTCTGGGGTTCGTATGACGTCGTGGCCGTTAATGGTGAAGATGGCGCACTGCAATGGCGAGCCACGTCTGGCAACCGCGTCTGGGGCGGCGTGTCTGTGGCGGATCTCACCGGCGATGGCACCCTTGAGGTGATAGCCGGTCGCAGCGGCGACAGCCTGACGGTCTACAACGCGAGCGGTGGAACACTCTGGACGCGCAACCCCTTCGGCGCTGGCGAACTGCGCACCCAGTCGGTCGTCGACCTCGAGATCGATGGCAAGCTCGAGATCATCGTCGGCCGCGCCGGCAGCGGCGGCGACGAGCAGATCAGCGTTTACGATGCAGCCGGTAATGTCAGAGCCGGTTTCCGTGCGCCGGCGTCCGGCTCGCCCGGCTACGGCTGGGGCCTGTACAACCAGAATGTGGCGGTGGGTGATCTCTTCAACGATGGCACCAAGGAACTGATCGTGCCGACCGACACCCACTACATCACCGGCCTCGATCGAAACGGCAACCAGCTGCCCGTCAACACGCGCTACGGCGCCGGCAAGATCTGGCGTCAGGTGGGTGTACATGTCTCTGATACGGTCGACCTCCGCGGCTATGCTAACTGCGGCGTCGAGCATCGCCCCAACTTCGCCAACAGTTCTCCCGCTATCGGCGACCTCGACGGCGATGGTCTGGTGGAGATCGTGGTGATCGGCAACGTCTACAACTGCGGCGCCGACCCGTACGACGATCTGTACTACACGCCGTTCGTGTTCAACGCGGACCGCTCCCGGTGGGCGACCGCCTCCTACAACTGGACGACTGTGCCCGGTCCCGATGGCGCTTCAGCGCCGCGCTCAGAGGATTACAACGTCATTGAGAGCGCCGAGCCGAACGCCGTGTTGGCCGATCTGGATAGCGACGGCAAACGCGAGATCCTGTACGCGTCGTACGACGGGCGGCTCCACGCCTTCTGGCTCGACAAAACCGAAAAGTACAACTGGCCGTATGAACTCGACGTCAATGGGCAGTTGCGTTTTGCCTCCGAGCCGGTCGTGGCCGATCTGGACGACGATGGTTCGGCCGAGGTCCTCGTCACGACCTGGACGGTCAAGGGCAGCAACACCTTCGGCCAACTGCTGATTCTGTCGGCGCAGGGCACCCTGATCTCGGCCACCGAACTCCCGCATGCAACGTCGGCCACCTCCGGGGGAGCGCTGGGCGCACCGACGCTGGCCAACATCGACGCCGATGCCGATCTCGAAGTCGTCATCGGCACGATCAACAACGGCCTCGTGGCCTACGATCTCCCCAACACCGCGAACGCCGACATCCGCTGGGGCACGGGCCGCGCGGACTACGGCCGCACCAGCTTCGCGCCTGCCGGTGTCAGTTGCACTCAATCCACGGGCACCACGCCCGGCGCGTTTCCGACAGGGGCCTTCCAGTTGTTCTTGCCGGTGCTGCGCAGGTACTGCTGAAATACGACGTAAGACGAACGACGAAGGTTGAACGGCCGTTCAACCTTCGTCGTTCGTGGTTCGTCCTTCGTCACTGCGCTGCACCAACGCCGCCGCGATCATGAACACGCCGGCGAGGTCGACGAGGAAGAAGGAATGATCGACGAGGCCGTGGCCGATCATGTCGGCGATCGCGCCCATCAGGCCGACCGTGAGCGCGAAGCCGACAGCGTCCCCGGCTGACCGCCGCCGCGTCGCCTGCCCCCAGGCCAACGCCCAAAAACCGATCAGCAGCGTCAGGCCGATCAATAACCCGGGCATACCCAGCCGACTGAGGAAATCCATCACGAGATTGTGCGGATGCGAGAGGTTAGGATCGCGCCAGGCGTCGGGCAATATATAGAAGCTGCGATAGGCGTAGAGAAAGTTGTCTGGCCCAACGCCCAGCCACGGATGATCGAGGTACATGCGCCAGGCCGAGATCCACAGGTTGATGCGGATGAAGCTGGTCCCGGTCTGTACATCGAACATGGTGGCGAAACGCGGGAACTGCAGCAAGATCGGCAAAGCGATCAAGGCCAACACGATGACGCCGCCGACGATGAGCGCGCCGCGACGGCCTTGCCAGGCAATCAGCAGCACGGCGAAAGCGAACGGCAACCCCAGCACCAGCGCGCCACGCGAGAAACTCAGGATCAAGGCGATCCCGATCAGACTGAGCGCGACACCCAGCGCCGCCAGCCCACCCAGGGCCGCCCGGCTCGCCGATCGGCGGCGTCGCACGCCCATCAGGCCGACGGTGAGCAGCGCCAGCCCGAGCGGCAGCGCGCGTCCGAGGTACAGGCCGACGTTGTTCGGCGAGCCGTACACGCTGCGAATGCGCGCAACGCCTTCAGCCGTCACAATCAGGTCCTGCTTGACGACGTATTGATACACGCCATAACCGGCGACCAGCGCGGCGCCCAGGATCCAACCGCCGACGATCCGCAACTGCGCCGGACGATCGAGCGGCACGACCCGCATCAAGAAGTAGAGCAGGGCGCTCGAAAGGAAAACCGTCCGGTATTCGTACAACGCCACGGCACGCTGTTCGGCGGCCAGCGTGCTCGCCGCCCCGACCAGGGCGAGCGCGACGATAGCGCCGTCCATAATCGAGAGCCGGGGCCTGACGCGGGCCTTCAACCAGGTCGGACCATAGCGCAGGAGCGCGGCGACGAAGGCCAGCCACAACGCGAATTCATACAGCGATGCGCCGCGGCTCCAGAGCATGCGCGGAAACAGGAAGAACGGCAGCACGGTCGCGAGCAGGGCCAGCGCCAGGTCGGGCCGCAGGAAGAACAGCACACCCAGCGCCAGCAACGCGATCACGGCCAGCGTGAACGACGGCGCGAAGTAGAAGATGCCGGCCGTCGCGGCGGTGACCGCGATCGGCAGAGCGTCGCCCAGGCGACGGGTGAGCGCCGCGGCCGGCGCATCCCAGGCCAGCCAGCCGGCGACATACAGCAGCCCGCCGGCCGCCGTCGTCAGGAGCACGCCGGCTCGGTCGCTGAGGGCGCGCGGGATGAGTGTCAACAGTTCGCGGCGGGTCACCCACAGCGCGATCAGGCTCGCGAGGGCGACAAGGATCGCGGCCGTCAGGGCTTCTGAATAGCCGTCCTCGACCGCCGGTGCGCCGACCGCAAACCCGACGATGGCCCACTGGTCCCAGCCACGATTGGGTTTGATCACCGCGACGTGCTCGACGGACGGATCAAGCCCGCGCGCCACCGGCATCAACTCCACAACCGTTTCGGTGGTGGCTGAGGTCAGCACCAGATACGAGCCGAGCGAGTCGCGCGGCAGCACCGACACGGGCTGGCCGTCGACCTCGACATACAAGTACGCCCGGTAGTCGCCGCGGCGCACGCGCAGGCCGAGGTCGCTGCCCCTGAAGCGAATCGTCAGGCTTGCGTCAGTGAACTTCTCGGGGATATCGGCGCCGAGTTCCGAGAACTCCCAGTCGCCCGTGTACGCTGCAGCGGGGTGTTGGGCCGGGTAAGTGCCCGGCTCGGCGACAGTCAGGTCGAGCGTTCGTTGTGATGCGAGGGCCTGGCCGAGCGCGGTCAACTGGCCTTGCGGATTGGCCAGCGCGAAGCCCCAGTGCGCGTCGCCGATGTCGGCCGGCACGCCCGGCGCCGCGAAGGCCGGCTGATACGACTCGAGCGCGAGCGGCCCGGCCCAGAGCCATTCCGTCTCGGCCCGATTGAACAGGCCAATCGTGCTGGCGACCTGTTCGTCGGCCGACACGGTCCGCCAGGGTGAGTTGGCCACCGTGTTCCAACCGAAGTTGCCGCCCCAGAGCAGCTTGGCCGAGTCGCCATTGCGTTCCATGACCTCACGCAACAACGTGAAGCGCGCGACGTTCAGCAGCGTCGGATCGGCGTCGCGGCTGTCGTCGCCCTGGTCGAAGCCATAGGGCTTGCCGGCCGCCGCATCGAAATAGCGATCGGCGTCGAGGTCGTAGAGTTGTTGGAGGTAGATCAGGTCGCTGACGTTCGCGGGGCCGGTCTCGAGCGTCGGGGCGAGCGCTGCGGCGACCACGGTAGCGCTCGGGTCGGCGGCCTTGAGGGCCGGATAGGCAGAGGCCAGCAACGCCGCGTACTCCGAGGCCGAGGGTTCGACCACCCAGCCGACTTCGATGTTCGGCTCGTCCCACACCTGATAGGCGTCGACGATGGCGCCGTAGCGTCCGGCCACCGCGCCGGCGAAACGTGCGAAGGCATTCACATCCCCGACCGGCGAGTGAACCTCGGCGTCGGACAGCGCCACCCAGTCGGGCGCGCCGATGAGCAAAATGAGCAATCTGTAGCCGTGCTCGGCGGCGACGGGCAGGGCGGCGTCGGGCGCGCTCCAGTCGAACTCGCCCTGGCGCGGCTCGATCCTGTCCCAGTACACGGGCACGCGCAGCCAGCCGAAGCCGCGCAACTGATCGAGCACGGTCGGGAGCGCAGCCCCGTCGTAGCTGGTCAGATCGACGTTCACGGCGCGCAGGTCAGCGGGCCGTGCCGGCAGTTCTGCCGGCGGCAGACCACTGACGACGCCGCGCACCCGAACCTGATGTTGCCATGTGGCGGCGCTGGCGCCCGCGATCGCGGCCAACAACGCCACGAGCGAGATCAATCCGATGATGCGTTTCATAGGGCCAGCCCAGTATACGGGATCGGGCAGACGCCGCCGGACCGGGTGAAATGTTTGAAATGACCTGATCTATCGACAAAGATCAATGAGTCGAATCGCTAGAAATGCCGAAAAACGCGAGTCGACCTGTCAGGTCCATGGTTAGAATCATGCGGCCAGGGCTTCGCGCACGGCCGGCGCCACGCGGGTGCCGAGTAACTCGATGCCGCGCATCACCTTGGCGTGCGGGATCGTGCCAACGCCGAGTTGCAGCAACAGCCGTTGATGGCCGAACAATGTGTGCTGGAACAGGATCTTGTCGATGATCTCGTTCGGCGCGCCGATGAAGTCGGAGCCGCGTAACGTGCGCGACTGGTCGAACTGCTGGCGCGTGATCGGCGGCCAGCCGCGCTCGCGCCCGATCTTGTTCATCATCTGCGCGAACGTCGGATAGTAGTCGTCGGCGGCCTGCTGCGAGTCGTCGCCGATGAAGCCGTGCGAGTTGATGCTCACCGGCAGCGTCGCGGGATCGTGTCCAGCTTCGGCCACCGCCTGTCGATAGAGCCTCACCAGAGGCGCAAAGCGTTCGGGCATCCCGCCGATGATGGCCAGTGCCAGCGGCAGCCCGAGCGTGCCTGCCCGCACCACCGACTCGGGCGTCCCGCCGACCGCCACCCAAATCGGGAGCGGGCTCTGCAGCGGCCGTGGGTAGATGCCCTGGCCCGCAAGCGCCGGGCGATGCCGGCCCGACCACGTGATCCGCTCCTTCTCGCGCAGCTCGATCAGTAGACGCAGCTTCTCGTCGAAGAGCGAGTCGTAGTCGTTCAGGTCGTAGCCAAACAGCGGGAAAGACTCGATGAATGAGCCGCGCCCGGCCATGATCTCGGCCCGTCCGCCCGAAAGCAGGTCGAGCGTCGAGAACTCCTGAAAGACGCGCACCGGGTCGTCCGAGCTGAGCACCGTCACCGCGCTGGTCAGCCGGATCCGCTTCGTGCGGGCCGCGGCCGCTGCCAGCACAACGGCCGGCGCCGATGACACGAAGTCGGGCCGGTGATGTTCACCGATGCCGAACACGTCAAGGCCGACCTGGTCGGCCAACTCGATGGCCTCGAGCAGGTCGCGCAGCCGCTGCTCGGCGCTGATGAGCGCCCCGGTCTGCGGATCCGGCGTGCGCTCGACGAACGAATACAGGCCGATCTCGAACGCCGGTGTGGGGGACTGTGGGTTGATGGTTGGCTCCTTGGGTCAGCGCCAGTCGATCCGGGATGTCAGTCCGTCGCCGGTGACCTGCTGGGCAATGCCGGTCCTCGGGTCGATCAACCAGAGGTTGCCGCCCGACACGATCGCGATCAGGCGCCCGTCCGGCGACCACGAGGGAAACGCGCCCGGCGCCAGCCCGGTTTCGTCTTCGCGCGGGAAGAGGGCGCGGGCGTTGCTGCCGTCGGCATCCATCACGTGCAGGCGATAGTTGCTGAAGGGCGAGTTGTCGGGCTCGAGCGCCTGCAGGTACGCGATCTGCTGCGGCGCGCCGAAATCCGTGATCGGCGACGGGGCAGGGTTGGCGAACATGCCGGCCCGCGGGATCAGGTCGAGGCGCGCCGCCGTGATGATGTTGAGCGCCGTGATGTCGAAGGCGGGCGAGTCCTCCGGGAGCTCGAGCCGCAGTGGCGCGCCATGTGTGACGGTGTAGAGCCACCCGCCCGACGCCCAGCGCAGCGACGGATACCAGGCCCAGTCGCTGCGCGCGTTGTAGGCCGCGAAGCTGATCAGGCCACGCGTCTCGTAGGTCGCCAGATCGACTACGCCGATGCCGTCGGTTCGCGCATAAGCGATCTGCGTATAGTCGGGTGAGACCGCGAAGCCCGTGCCCCACCAGCCGTACAGGCCGCCCGACGATGTGTCGAGCACGAGCAGCTGATTGAACTCCACTTCGTCGGTCCGGGCGTTCGGCGCCCAGCTGAGCAGCCAGAGATCGTTGTTGGCCTGCCAGCCCGGCGCCCGATCGGTCTTGAGCGCCGACGTGTAAGCGATCGTCGGCGGCGAGTCGGGCAGCACGACCCAATCGGCCCAGAGCACGTTAGTCGCCGGCAGCTGGATAGGCTCGCGCGGTCCGCCGGCGACGATGTCGACCACGTACAACTGGTTGAAGAACTCGCTGGTCGTGTCGGTGATGCCGCGCGTGTAGAGCAGAAACTGGCCGTCGGGGGAGAGACTGAAGACGCGGCCGTCGAGGTCGCCGTTGGCGGCGACGAGCAGGCGCTGGTTGGTCAGGCCACGCGCGGCCCACGCGCTGCCGGCGCTGAGATAGGCCAGTGTGCCCGTCACCGGCACTGCCGTGAACGCGTTTTGCGCGCCGACCATCACGATCTCGTCGACCGTCTGGGTCAGCACCACGCGGCGGATCACGCTGCGGCTGGTCTGCAGGCCGTCTTCGAAGACGGTGCGGTAGGTCAGCTCCTCGAGGCCGTTGGCGCCGGCCTGCACCAGCCGTTGTTCACCGGTCGGGAGCGACTCGTTGCGGACGGTGCGCGAGCTGTAAGGGATGACGACCTGCTCGACCGAGGTCGTTTCGCGCACACGGGTGACGACGATGTGGTCACCGTCCGCCAGCCGCGCAAAGGGCGGGATCGACAGACGGTCAGAGTCGGAGACGGCGATGCCGGCCAGTGCCAGCGCCTCACGCGTCGTGACCGCGTGGGTCAGCTGGAAGCGTTGAGTCTGGCCATCGGCCGTGATGCTGATGACAAGGCCGCCTTCGGGTGCCTCGGTCGGCGCGCTGCCTTGGGGCGACGCCAGACACGCAGCCAGGCTCAGCCAGGCCGCGAGAACGGCAAGCAACAGGCCCCACGTTCGATTGGCCCCCATGCCCCTATCTTACTTCGTTCCAGTCACCGTCAATTCGCCGTCTGCCACGTCAACGTCTGTGATGCGCACGCCGGTCATCGCCGGCGCGATCGAGCCGGTGGCCCACTCGTTGAGCGTGTCGGTCACACGACTGAGGACGTCGTCGGGCACGCCCATCGGCCCGAACGATCCGCTCTCGGCCGTGAAGCTCAGCAAGCCGTCGGACGAAACGGTGGGCACGATGACGAACGTCGCATCGACCGACAGGCCCTGAACCTCGGCGGTGCCGTAGAGTTGGATCTTGCCATCTCGAAGGAACACTTGCGGATTCGTGAGCTTAGGATCGGTGGGATGATCCTCCAGGTACAACGCCACAGCCGACGTCAGTTGTTGTTCCGTGAAGGTCACGGTGACCGAGCCACTGGCCGCCGCCGTGGCGGCCGACTGCAGCAGGTCGGTGACTTCGTGCGCTGATGTGGCCGAAACCGGGATCGGCGAAGCAGGTTGGGTGGGCGACGCGAAGCCGGGCAGGCCGCAGGCCAGGGTGGCCGTGGCGCAGGCTACGATCGCCGTCAGGATGGGTCTTTTCATCATCCGAAAATCATAGCACGGTCATATTTGCCGCTCCGCCGACGTGGGCTATACTGCACGCCTTCTGAGAGGACGTTCATGATCGATAACATCAACGGATTTGTGCCCCATTCGCCCGACTCGGACCCTGGCGTCAACGGCCATCAGCCCGACGAAATGGCCGAGCGAGACGTATTGGCGCACTACAGCCCGATGTCGGGCCTGAGCGGCGGCCCGGTGGCCACTTTGGATACGGTTCCAATGGGTTCGACCGAGGAACCTGCTGGCGACGACGTGAACCCCGATGAGCCGGTTGGGTCCATCCAGCCAGTTGCTGACATAAAACCAGAGCCCTCTCAAGAAGCCCAGGCTGAGGTGTCAGACCAGCCGATTGCCATCGAAGAAGTGTTGGACGGTGAGCCGCAGCCGGTCGCCTCCGAACCCGAAAGCGACAGCATTGCCACGGGCCCTGAGGGTGATGGGCTTGTTGAGGAGGAGGTGGTTGAGCCGGCTGTTGCAGGCGAATTGACCGATGTGAGCGCGGTGACTGACGGGGCTGAAGCCGTCCAGGAGTCCCTGGAGCCGGACCCAACCCAGCCGCTCCCGGTCGGTCGGCCGCCGTCGCCGCTGGAGCTGGATGCCCAGGTTGAGAGCCTCCTGTTCGTTGCAGATGGGCCGGCCCAGGTCGGCAAAATGGCCGAGGCGCTCGAGGTCAAGGCCGATCAGATCGAAGCCGCGCTGGCCTTGCTTGAAGAGCGCTACGCGGGACGCGGCATCTCGATCCAGCGCATCAAGGACCGTGTCCAGCTGACCACATCCGCCACGGCCGCGCCGCTGATCCAGCGTTTTCTGGGCCTGTCGGCGACGGCGCCGCTCTCGAAGGCCGCGCTCGAGACCCTGGCGATCATCGCCTACCGGCAACCGATCACGCGTCCGCAGATTGAACAGATCCGGGGTGTCAACTCCGACAGCGTAATCAAGAACCTGCTGACCAAGGGCCTGGTCGAGGAAACGGGCATCGCCGAGGGGCCTGGGCGGCCGGTGCTCTACGCCACAACGCCGGAATTCCTGCAGCATTTTGGGCTGTCGGCGCTGGCGGAACTGCCCGCCCTCAACCTGGACGAGGTGCGTCGCCAGTTTGCCAGCGATATCCTCAAGGGATGAGGCCCGCCTGGCCGCTTTATTGCACCATGGCTGGTTTGGCGCACCCAGGTGAGTTGACGATAAGCTTCGTGAACCCGGATAAGTACTTCGACGTCTGGGCGTGTATATATGTCTGATATGGAGAACGACCTCCTGACCCGCGTTCGCGCGGCCGATGAACAGGCGTCTGCTCAGCTGTACGCCGAGCATTACCCGGCGGTCATGCGGCTGTGTCTGGCCTTGCTCGGCGACGTAGCCGATGCCGAAGAGGTCGCGCAGGACTCATTCGTCTACGCCCTGCGCAACATCCACCGCTACGACCCTAAACGCGCGGCCTTCCGCACCTGGCTGTTCTTGATCGCGGTCAGCCGCTGCCGCAACAAGCGCCGCCGTCGCGTTTTTGATTTTCTGCCGCTGACGGCGGCCGCGCTCAGCCAGGCGGCGACGAACCGCGAGGTCGAGCAGGCGCTGGCGGCGCGTGGATTGCGCATACAACTGTGGCAGGCCCTGCAGGATCTGCCAGTCGATCTGCGTGAAGCCGTTGCCCTGCGTTACCTGGGCGGGCTGCGCTTCCGCGAAATCGGCGATGTGGCGGGTTGCAACGACAAGACAGCCCAGTCGCGCGTGCGGCTGGGTGTGGAACGGCTCCGCCGCACGTTGACGGCCGATGAGGCCTTCGGCGAGGCGGGCGCCGAGATCGACGGGTCCATTTGGGAGGCTGCCGGATGACGTCCCCCGTAGAACCGATGCTGCGTGCATTGGGACCCGCGCTCGACTCGCTGGCCACACCGGCCGACTCGTGGTCGGATCTGTGGGCGCGAGTGGACGCCCGGCGGCGCCCGACCCCGGTCTGGCCGGCGTTTGCCAGCGCCGCGCTGTGTATGACCCTCTTCTTGAGCTCAACGATCGCAGGCGTGATGTTCGGCAACACACCGACGGCCGCGGCCATGGCTGCGCCGGCGCCGATCGTCGGCCTGACCACGCTGACACCCAACCAAACCGAAGCCGTCGGCCATCGCGCCAGCCCCGCGATCGACGCAACGGCGGCGGCCGGCACCGCAGCCGCATCTACCCCGGCGCCTCAGGCGTCGCCCGTGCGCTGAGCAAAGGCGGAACCGACCATGTCTGAACGATTGCAGAAACTACTGGCTGCGGCCGGCTACGGCTCACGTCGTGCCTGCGAGGCACTCATCCTTCAGGGGCGCGTGACCGTGAACGGCCGGCCAGCCGAGCTCGGCCAGAAAGCCGACCCGGCCGTCGAGCGCATCGTCGTCGACGGCGAGCCGCTCAGCGCGGCCGAGCAACTCACCTACATCGCGCTGCATAAGCCGGCCGGTGTCGTCTCGTCGCGTGAGCCGCAGGGCCCGCGTGAGACCGTGCTCGACCTGGTGCCGAGCACGGTGCGCCTGTACCCCGTCGGCCGGCTCGATCTCGATAGCGAGGGCCTGACCCTTCTGACCAATGACGGTGATCTGGCCAATCACCTGACGCACCCGAGCCAGAACGTCGAGAAGGAATACCGTGTCCTGGTCAAGGGCCATCCAGACGAAGACCAACTGGACGCCTGGCGGCGCGGCATCATCCTGACCGATCGAGAAACCGGCGAGCGCCGCAAGACGCGACCGGCCAAGGTCTGGCGCGACGACGCGCCCGGCCCGACGACCTGGTTGCGCGTGGTCATGCAGGAAGGCCGCAAGCACGAGATCCGCGAGATCGGCTCGACCCTGAACATCCCGGTGCTGCGTCTGATCCGCGTGCGCATCGGTTCGCTCGAGCTCGGTGATCTGCGCACCGGCGAGTGGCGCTCGCTCGACGAGCGTGAAGTGCGCGCGCTGCGTGGCCCAAGCTCATCGCCGCGCCGATCGGGCTCGTCGGCCCAGCGCCCGGCGAGCTCGGCTCGCAAGTCGACGTCGGGCCGCAAGGGTCCGCGCGCGGCCAGTGGTTCGCGCGCGGCCAGTGGTTCACGCACGGCCGGAGGTTCGCGTACGGCCAGCCGCAAGCCGGGGACCGCGAGTACGCCGCGGCGGGCTCCTGATGGCCGAAGGCCAGCGCCCGCTCCCGCGCGCAAGACGCGCATGAAGTCAAAGAAGAAGCCGCAATGAGTCGCGGGGCGTCGGCGCGGTGACTGCCGACGGTCACGGAAGAAGGATGGAATGGCGACTGCAACCCTAGAGAACGACAAGGTCTCCAGTTCGTGGCTCGATCGCCCGCTGGCGTCGGTCATCAGCCTGGACCTCGAGAAGCTGGCGTACATGGCCCTGATCGTTCTGGGCTTTATCACGCGCTTTTACGACCTCGGCGCCCGTGTGATGAGCCATGACGAGAGCCTGCACACGCAGTTTTCGTGGTACCTGTACGAGGGCCGCGGCTTTCAACACACGCCGATGATGCACGGCCCGCTCAAGTTCGAAGTGACGGCCTTCCTCTACTGGATGTTCGGCGACAGCGACTTCACCGCGCGCATCTCGGCGGCGTTGATGGGCGTGATCGCTATCGGGCTGATGTGGTACTACCGGCGTTGGCTCGGTCGGGCCGGCGCGCTGGCCGCGGCACTCTTCATCCTGATCTCGCCCTACCAGCTGTACTACGCCCGCTACATCCGCGACGAACCTTACGTGATGGTCTGGGGGCTGCTCCTGGCCTTCTGCGTCTTCCGCTACATGGAGACGCGTCAGGTGAAGTTCATCTACGGCCTGACGGCTGTGATGGCCCTGTTCTACGCGACGATGGAGTCGTCGTTCATTTACGTCGCGATCGCCATGGTGTTCCTCGGCGTGTACTTCCTGGCCGAGGTGTTGATCAACGATTGGCCGCGCCCTGAGCTGAAGCCCTCGTTCTGGACGGCCGCTGGCCTGATGGCCGTCGCGGCCCTGGTCGGCGTTGGCCTGTTCCTGCTCAACGATCGGCTCGGGATGACGGGCACCGCTTTCGCGCCCGAAGCCGCCAACCCCGATGAGCCGGCGTTGCGTCCCGCGACGATGTACACCATCGCGGCGGATGTCGCCTTCTTGATCGCGCTGGTCGCGGGCGTGTGGACGCTCGGGATCGTCACGCGCGCCTTCGGTCGACGCGTACGCAACTTCGCATCGCTCGACCTGATCATGGCGCTCGGCATTTTCGTTCTGCCACAGGCTGCGGCGCTGCCGGTGATGATGCTCGGCTACAAGGCGACCGACTACGTCGCGCCGTCGATGACCAACATCGGCTTCCTTGAATACATCCCGGTCTTCCTGTCATCGAACTTCGGCGTGACCACCGTGATCACGATCTTCCTGATCGTGGCCTCGATCGTGCTGGGCTGGATCTGGAACCGCAACGTCTTCATCTATTGCGCCCTGATCTTCTACGGCATCTACATCCCGCTGTACACAACGTTCTTTACGAACGGCGCGGGCATCGCCACGGGCCTGGTCGGCTCGCTTGGCTATTGGATGGAACAGCACGGCGTCCGGCGCGGCGGCCAGCCCTGGTATTACTACCTGTTGATCAACCTGCCGATGTACGAGTACCTGCCGACCATCGGGGCCCTGATCGCGGCCGGCATCGGCCTGCAGCGCCTGATCGTCGGGCGGGCGTCGTCGCTGCTGCGGATCGTCGACTGGCGGCAGAAATCCGATTCGTCGGCGGCCGTCGATGGTCCGGCAGCGCCGGTCATCGAGCCAACGGCCGAGCGAATCGAGGAACCCGCGACTGAGGATGAGGCCGTGGATGTCGAAGCGCCCGCCATCCGGCGTTTCCCGGCGCTGCTGTACATTGGCTGGTGGGCCATCATGGCCTTCATCGGCTTCAGCATCGCCGGCGAAAAGATGCCGTGGCTGACCACGCACATCACGCTGCCGCTGATCCTGTTGAGCGGCTGGGTGGTCGGGCAGTTGATCGAGGGAATCGATTGGACGCAGTTCAGGGCTCAGCGCGCCTGGCTTGTGGCCGTCATCCTGCCGATCACGCTGCTGGCCGCAGCTTCGGCCGTGGGGAGTCTGCTGGGTACTGATCGTCCCTTCGCGGGGATGGAGTTGCCGCAGGTACAGGCGACGACGACGTTCCTGTCGACGGTGCTCATCACGGTCCTGGGTGTCGCCGCCCTGGTGTTCCTGGGTGGCCCGCTTGGCTGGCTGACCATCGGGCGGATGGCGGGCGTGACGGCCTTCGGCGTGCTGGCGGTGCTCACGGCGCGAACCGCGTTTGTGGCCGCCTACATCAACTACGACCTCGCCAACGAGTTCCTGGTATACGCGCACGGCGCGCGCGGCGTCAAGACCGTGATGGAACAGATCGACGAAATTGCCGAGCGCACCACCGACGGCTATGGCCTGAAGGTCGCCTATGACGCTGACGTGTCGTGGCCGATGACGTGGTATCTGCGCGATTACACCAACCAGGTCTTCTATGGCAGCGACCCGACGCGCGATCAACTGCGCGACGTGCCCGTGATCATCGCCGGCGCCAGCGACTTCGGCAAAGTCGAACCGCTGGTGCGCAACGACTACTACCAGTTCGAATACATCCGCATGGTCTGGCCCATGCAGGATTACTTCATCAACGACACGCCGATCCTCGAACGTGTCTGGACCAACCTCAGCGATCCGGCGAAGCGCCAGGCGCTGTGGGACATCTGGTGGGATCGCGACTACACGCGCTACGGCGAGATCAATGGCTCGACCTTCGACCTGGCCCAGTGGAACCCGTCCGACCGGATGCGTCTGTACGTGCGCAAAGACATCGCGGCGCAGATCTGGTCGTACGGCGTCGGCGCTTCGGGCACCGCTCAGGAGACGATCGACCCGTATGCGGCGGGCAAGCTCGACGTTGCGCCGCTCACGACGGTTGGTTCGACAGGCGCCGGGACCGGGCAGTTCAACGCGCCGCGTGGCGTGGCCTTTGCGCCCGATGGCAGCTACTACGTGGCCGACTCGCGCAACAACCGCATCCAGCACTTCAGCCCGTCGGGCGACGTCATCGGCGTTTTCGGCGCAGGCACCCCGACGGATTCGACCACCGGCCAGCCGGTGACCGACGCGCCGGCTGGCACGTTCACCGAGCCGTGGGGCGTGGCGGTTGGGCCGGATGGAAGTGTGTATGTCAGCGATACCTGGAACCATCGCATCCAGAAGTTCGACGCCGACGGCAACTTCCTGCTGGCCTGGGGCCGGTTCGGACAGAGCGGTCTGCTCGACGAGATGTGGGGCCCGCGCGGCATAGCCGTCGGGTCTGACGGGTACGTGTTCGTGGCCGATACCGGCAACAAGCGCATCATCGTCTTCGACGAACAGGGCCAGGGCGTCTCATCGATCGGCACGTACGGTTTCGATGATGGACAACTCGATGAGCCGGTCGGCGTGGCGGTTGGGCCCGATGGAGCCGTGTACGTCGCCGACACCTGGAACCAGCGGATCCAGAAGTTCGTGCCGGTGGCGTTGGCCGGCGGCTCGCTCGACTACGTCTTCGCTCAGAAGATCGACGTCAATGGTTGGTTCGGCCAGAGCCTCGACAACAAGCCGTTCATCGCTGTCGACACGAAGGGCAATCTCTACATCACCGATCCAGAAGGCTACCGCGTGATCGTCTTCGGCCCGGATGGCGTGTATCGCAACACGCTGGGTGAGGCCGGCGACTCGCTGCTGACCCTGGTGACCGGTGTCGCCGTCGCCGAGGATGGCACGATCCTGGTCAGCGAGCCCGGCTCGGATCGCGTCCTGACATACGCGCCGTTGCCTTGAGATCGCGGATGGATGCATGACGACCGACGAGGGACGAACGACGAATGACGAAGGTTAAGTCTGACAACCTTCGTCATTCGTCGTTCGTCCTTCGTCTATCAAGCCGAACTCGAGCCATCTCCACAGTGTATAATCGCCCAAAACCGGTCAGGATGAGGGGCGAGAGACCCACATTCGCTAGCCAGGCGGCTCGGAGGCCGTTTTGAAACTTCACGAATACCAATCGAAAGCGCTGTTTGCGAAGCATGGCGTGTCGATCCCGAAAGGCCAGGTCGCAAGCACGGCGACCGAGGCTCGCGCCATCGCCCAGGAGTTGGGCGGGCGTGTGGTGGTCAAGAGCCAGGTGCTCGTCGGCGGGCGCGGCAAGGCCGGTGGCATCAAGTTGGCCAAAAGCCCCGAAGAGGCCGAGAACCTGGCAGCCCAGATCCTGTCGATGACGATCAAGGGCCTGCCGGTGCGGAAGGTGCTGGTCGATGAGGCCGCCGACATCCGCAAAGAGATCTATCTTGGCATTACCAACGATCGCGCGTCGCGCCGGCCGGTGATCATCTGTTCGTCGGAAGGCGGCGTCGAGATCGAGGAGGTCGCGCGCACCAATCCAGAGGCGATCGTGCGCGAGTACGTCGACCCGCTGATCGGGCTGCGCGACTACAACGTCCGCAACATCGCGCTGGCCATCAACCTCGGCCGTGAGCACTGGAAGGCCTTCAGCGCCATCGCGCTCGGCCTGTACCAGACCTACGTCGACACCGATGCCACCCTGGCCGAGATCAATCCGCTGGTCATCACCGGCGATGGCCGCCTCGTGGCGCTCGACGGCAAGATCGACCTCGACGACAACGCGCTCTTCCGACACGGCGATCTGGCCGAGATGCGTGACCTCGACGAAGAGAGCCCGCCCGAGACCGAGGCGCGCAAGTACGGGCTGTCGTACGTCAAGCTCGACGGCGAGATCGGCTGTCTGGTGAACGGTGCCGGGCTGGCGATGGGCACGATGGACATCGTCAAGCACTTCGGCGGTGAGCCGGCCAACTTCCTCGACATCGGCGGTGGTGCCGGCGCCGACAAGGTGACGGCGGCGCTGCGTATCATCGTGGCCGAGCCGAGGCTCAAAGCCATCCTGATCAACATCTTTGGTGGCATCACGCGCTGCGACGAGGTTGCGCGCGGCGTCATCCAGGCCATGCAGGAGGTCGGCATCAAGGTGCCGATGGTCGTGCGCCTGGTCGGCACGAACGAGGCCGAGGGCCGACGGCTCCTGGCCGACGCCAGCATGATCACGGCCACATCTCTGGCCGACGCGGCACAGAAAGCGGTGGCGGCAGCGAAGTA
>CAYZRP010000106.1:17056-24802 GCA_964480865.1 uncultured Anaerolineales bacterium
GTCAACAAAGACACCCGAGTCCTCGTGCAGGGCATCACCGGTCGCGAGGGTTTGTTTCACACAAAGCAGATGCTGGCCTACGGCACAAAGGTCGTGGCCGGTGTGACGCCCGGCAAGGGCGGTGAGTGGGTCGAAGAGAAGGTCCCGGTCTTCGACACCGTCAAGGCGGCGGTCGAGAGCACCGGCGCGAACTGTTCGGTCATCTACGTCCCGGCCAAGCTGGCTCCCGACGCCATGCTCGAGGCCGCCGATGCCGGCGTGCCGTTCGTGGTCTGCATCACCGAAGGCGTGGCGGTGCAGGACATGATGAAGGTGCGCGCCTATCTTGACCTGAAGAGCGTCAAATTGCTCGGGCCGAACTGCCCCGGCCTGTTGACGCCCGGCGAGTGCAAGGTCGGCATCATCCCCGGGCATATCGCTAAGCCCGGCAACGTCGGCGTGGTTTCGCGCTCGGGCACGCTGACCTACGAAGTGCTGAACGCCCTGACCCAGAACGGCATGGGCGCCAGCACCTGCGTCGGCATCGGCGGCGACCCGGTCAAGGGCCTCAACTACATCGACGTCCTGCAGATGTTCCAGGCCGACTCGCAGACCGAGAAGGTCGTGATGATCGGCGAGATCGGCGGCAGCGACGAAGAGCGCGCGGCCGAGTACATCGCCTCACGCATGACCAAGCCAGTCGTCAGTTTCATCGCCGGGCAGACGGCGCCGCCCGGACGCCGCATGGGCCATGCCGGCGCCATCATCGAGAGCGGCTCCGGCACTGCCGCCGACAAGATCGCGGCGCTGCAGGCCGCTAATGTCAAAGTTGCCAGCCACCCGGAAGAGATCCCGGACCTGTTGAAATAACCTGATGGCGGCCAGAGCCGCCGTCCGTCGGAGAAACGATCCATGCCTGAACTGTCTCAACCCGCCAACCCGCTGCCCAAGTACCAGGCCGAAGTCGCCGCCCATCCTGAAGATGCGGATGTGCAGTCGGGCCTTGGCTGGGCCTACTACGGCCAGCACCAGTTCGACGAGGCGATCAAGTCGTTTCAGGAGGCCCTGAAGCTCAACGGCGATCACCTCGAGGCGACGTACGGGTTGGGGCTCGCGCACAAGATGGCCGGATCGACCGGCCTGGCGGTGCAGATGTTCGAAACCGCCGCGGCCCTTGCGTCTCGGATCGAGGACCACGACCGTCACAAGATGTTGACGCGCCTGATCGGGGGCCAGTTGAGCGAGCTCCAGACCGGCGATTGGAACCTGACCGAGAAGAAAGCCTGAACGTCGTCCACTCGTTCGACGATCACGCGGAGGGCATGGGGGTGTGCGACCGCTATCCCTATGCCCTCCGCGCTTTCGTCGGTAGCGATCGCAGATAGGGAGTGAACCGATGCCGGGCATTCGCGTGATCTCGGGCAGTGCCAGGGGCCGACACCTCAAGATGGTGCCGGGCGATGGCACCCGGCCGATCATGGACCGGGTCAAGCAGGCCCTGTTCAATATCCTCGGCGCCGATATCGTCGACGCCCGGGTGCTCGACCTGTTTGCAGGCACCGGCTCGGTGGCCATCGAGGCCCTCAGCCGCGGTGCCGCTTACGCTGAGCTCGTCGAGGCCGATCGGACTGCCGCGAACGTGATCCGCGAGAACCTCGAGGCGACACGGCTGAGCGATCGCGCCAAACTCGTGCGCGCCGATGTCTTCACTCATTTGAAGCGACCACCGGCAGTCGGCTTCGACTACATCCACGTCGCGCCGCCGCAGTATAAGGGCGTGTGGATCGACGCCCTGCTCGCGCTGGATGCACAGCCGGCGTGGATCAACCCTGACGGCTGGGTGTGCGCTCAGATCGATCCGACCGAACACAAGACCCTGGAGTTGAGACACCTTGCCCCGGTGTCCGAACGGAAGTATGGGAGCACGCTGCTCGCGTTCTACGAACGTATCACCGAGGTATTGACCGAGTAGCGTTTTCTCGGGGCGGCTAGGCAGGGAGGCTGATGCAGACCCGAAACAGATGGCGACAACTTATCTTGCTGGCGATCTGGCTGATGCCGGCCCTCAACGGTCACGACGCAGTCAGAGCCCAACCGACCGAGCCCGCAGCGATTTTGGCGCAAGCCCTGACCGGCCGCGTCGAGGTGACCGTCCTCGATGACGCGACTGGTCAGCCGATCCCCGGCGCCACGATTGACGGGCCTGCCGGCCTGTCGGGGCCGACGGATCGTTCAGGCTTGCGCGCCGCAACCCTCGATCTGCCCGAGCCTGAATGGCCGATCACGGTTACGGTGAAGGCCTCGGGCTACGGCACCTGGATTCTGCGCGGCGCTCGCGTCTTGGCCGCCGACACCCTGTTATTGACCGCGCGCCTCGGCGCCGACCCGATCACCCAGGACGCGCCGACCCCGTCCGGCGGGCGCGACGGCCTGACCCCCGAGGACTTCGAAGCGATCCGGGATCTGCCGCCCGGCTATGTCGATCAAACCCAATGGGGCGTGCCACAACAGATCCGCGTGCGCGTGACCGGTTACCCGCACTGTGATCTCTCGCGCGCTTACACCGTCCAGAGCATCGACTTCAAGCAGTATCTCAAGAACGTCCTCCCGAATGAGTGGGGCGCAAGTTGGGCGCGCGAGTCGGTCAGAGCCGGCGCTGTTGCCGTGAAGATGTACGCCTGGTTCATGATCGCGCGCGGTGGCAAGTGGCCCGATGCCGACGTCTACGACAGCACCTGCGACCAGGTCTACAACCCGGCTATCGCCTACGCCAGCACCAACGCCGCCGTCGAAGACACTTTCAACTGGCGGCTCACGCGGGATGGCAAGATCTTCGCAACGTACTACCGGGCCTACGCCACGCAGTGCGCGGACGTCGGTCTGACCGGGAACTGTCTGGGCCAATGGGATTCAAAGAGCCAGGCCGACGCCGGGCAGACGTTCGGCCAGATCCTGACAGGCGCGTACACGAACACGCGGCTCAACTTCTTCCAGGCCAACTACGTGTTGTGGTTCAACGGTAGCGCGCTGGCCAATGTTGGCCGGGTGCAGATCCCGATCGACACCGGCGCGCGTGGCGCCGACGTGGGCGCCGCGGACTTCACACTCGAGTTGTGGCTACGAGCCAACGCTGGCGACAACATGGCCTTCGATTCGACCCGCACGGCAGCGAACACATGCGGCGTCAACGACGGCTGGATCCATGGCAGTGTGATCGTGGACCGCGACATCGTGGGGGCCGCGCAGAACGGCGACTATGGGCTGGCGTTGCTTGGCGGACGCCCGGCGTTCGGCATCAACAACGGTCTCACAGGCACCACGCTCTGCGCCAACACAGCCGTAGCGGATGGGCAGTGGCACCACGTGGCTGTCACGCGCCGACGCAGCGACGGCTGGTTGCGGATCTGGATCGATGGCCGACTCGATGCCGAGATAGACGGGCCCGATGGTGACATCAGCTACCTGGACGGTCGCGCAGGCAACAGCGTCGATCCGTATCTGGTGCTTGGCGGACGCAAGATCGATTCGGATCTGGCGCTGAAGCCGTCGTTCAAGGGTTGGCTCGACGATCTGCGCCTGTCGAACACCGTGCGCTATACGGCGACCTTCAAACCGGCCGGTAGCCTGGCGCTTGATAACGCCGTGGTGGCGCACTACAGGTTCGACGAGGCCAGTGGCGCCGGGAACTGCACAAGCACCGTCGGCGATGCATTCCCGGCCAGCCCGGCGGCTTCGGGCGCCTGTCTGTACGGCGGAAGCCCGGCCGGCCCCTTGTGGGCCGTGAATGACAATCCGCTCCTTGTGCAACGTTTGCTGCTGCCGTTGATCTTCTCGTCGCTCTACATCGCGCCGCCGCCCACGCCGACACCGACAGCCACCGCAACGGCCACGCTCACGGCCACACCGACGTCAACGCCGACGCCGACGGTGACACCGACGCCGGTCATCTACGTCCTTCGATTGCCCGTGATCGGTCGATGAGAGGCGGATCTGTTCAGGCCGGCAGCGCCGGGTTGATCGTGGGAGATTGGATGACGCGGTTCTTGCCCAGGCGCTTGCCTTCATAGAGGGCCCGGTCGGCTGCGACGATGCATTCCTCAAGGCTTGTTCCGGGGCAATGGGTGCTGACGCCGAACGTGAGGGTCAACACAGTGGTGGCTGTGTCACAGCGGATCGTCGTCCCTGCGATGAGCGATCGCATGCGCTCGGCCACCAGCATGGCTCCCTCAGGCTGGGTCTCCGGCAGTAACACCAAAAACTCTTCGCCGCCCCAGCGCGCGACGAGATCTTGATCGCGGACGGCAGAGCGCAGGACCGCCGCAGTCTGGCGCAGTGCTTCGTCCCCGCTCGCGTGGCCAAGACGATCGTTGATCATCTTGAAGTCGTCGATGTCGGCCAGCACCAGGGCAAACGGGCGGCGTCCTTCCTCGACTGCGGCAAGCTCCTGTTCGAGCCGCAGCAGCATGGCGCGCCGATTGGACAGGCCGGTCACGACGTCGGTGCGGGCCAGTTCGCTGAGCGTTTCGTTGGCGCTTTTGAGCCGGGTCTCAGCCTGATTGGCAGCCTTGTTGTACAGGTACGTCAGGAAAATGATCAGGACGAAGAACGCTGAGACGTTGAAGGCCTCGAAACCGCGCAAGATCGTCGGCGAGACCAGGCCCGGCTGAGGCGTCACCTGCGAGACCAGGCTGAGGATCACGTACATCAGGTACATGCCGGCCGCGACCAGGATCTTTAGAGGCGTGTACTCCGACGGGTACAGGAAGACCAGGATCGCCATGACGAAGATGTAGTACTGGAACCCGCTGCCCCAGCCGAGGATCAGGACGGCCAGGGCGGAGTGCGCGAGCACCTCGAACGTCGAGAGGGCGAAGCCGGCTCTGATGCGCCCACGGCGTCCGATGACGATAGCGATCGCATACAAAATGACGCTGCCGACATTGACGGCGGCCAATGTCGTCACATCCAGAGCGTAGAACGCGAGGACAAAGAACGCGTGCAGGATCAGGGCGACGTAGACGAACGCGCGCACGACGAAACCAAAGCGCTGGTCGCTGAGGACCCTCGACGTCACTGTATTGGAGGACATGCCATCGCCTCCGACCCACTCCGCGATGGATGACGCGTCAACCCTGCGTGTCGGGCGTCGGCGAGGCCTTGAGGTAGACCACGCCGAGCGGCGGAACCGTGATCTGCAGCGAGTACGGCTGGTTCTGCCAGGCCAGATCCTGCGCCTCGAGGCCGCCCGAATTGCCCAGGTTGCTCCCGCCGTAGTGCACCGAGTCGCTGTTCAATAGCTCACGGTAGTAGCCGGGCGCCGGTACCCCGATCCGATAGCCATGATGCGGTAACGGGGTGAAATTCGCGGCGACGACGATCGCGTCGTTGCGATCGCGGCCGCGCCGGATGAAGGACACGATGCTGTTGTCGACGTCGCGGAAGTCGACCCACTCGAAGCCTTCCCAGGTGAAATCAACCTCGTGAAGCGCGGGCTCCGTCGCGTAGACGTTGTTGAGGTCGCGCACGAAATTGCGAAGCTTGGCGTTGAACTCGCGATCGAGCCAGTACCAATCGAGGCCGGTCTGGGCGTTCCACTCATTGAATTGGCCGAACTCGCCGCCCATGAAGAGCAGTTTCTTGCCCGGATGCGCGTACATGAAGCCGTACAGGGCGCGCAGGTTGGCGAAGCGCTGCCAGTCGTCGCCGGGCATCTTGTGCAACATCGAGCGCTTGCCGTGGACGACTTCGTCGTGCGAGAAAGGCAGGATGAAGTTCTCGGTGAACGCGTAGATGAGCGAGAAAGTCAGGCCGTTGTGGTGGTAGCGCCGATAGACCGGATCCTTCTGCACGTACTCGAGGATGTCGTGCATCCAGCCCATGTTCCACTTCAGGTCGAAGCCCAGGCCGCCCAGATACACGGGCCGCGAGACCATCGGCCAGGCCGTGCTCTCCTCGGCGAAGATCAGGATGTCGGGATGTTCCTGATGGACGAGTTCGTTGAAGCGCTTGAGGAAGTCGACGGCCTCGAGGTTCTCGCGCCCACCGAACTTGTTGGGCACCCACTCGTCGGCCTTGCGCGAGTAATCGAGATAAAGCATCGACGCGACGGCGTCGACGCGCAGGCCGTCGATGTGATATTCATCCAGCCAGAAGAGCGCGTTCGACAGCAGGAAGTTGCGCACCTCATTGCGACCGAAGTTGAAGATCAGGGTGCCCCAGTCGCGGTGCTCGCCCTGACGCGGATCGGCGTGCTCGTACAGGTGCGTGCCGTCGAAGTAGCCGAGGCCGTGCTCGTCCTTTGGGAAGTGAGCGGGCACCCAGTCGACGATGACGCCAAGACCGGCCTGGTGGCAACGATCGACGAAGTCTCGGAACTCATTGGGTCCGCCGAAACGCGCGGTCGGGGCGAAGTAGCCCGTGACCTGATAGCCCCAGGAGCCGTCGTACGGGTGCTCGGCGATAGGCAGCAACTCCAGGTGCGTGTAGCCCAGATCTTTGACATACGGGATCAGGGTCTCGGCCAACTCGGAGTAGCTCAGGAAGCTGCCGTCTGTGTGGCGGCGCCACGAGCCCAGATGGACCTCATAGACCGAGATCGGCGCCGAAAGGTCCTGCCGGGTTTTCCGCTCGGCAAGCCAGGCCTGATCGCCCCAGATGTAGCCGTTGAGGTCATGCACGACTGACGCGGTGTTTGGCCGACGCTCGGCCGCGAAGGCGTAGGGATCGGCCTTCTTGACCAGATACCCCCCGTTGCGGCTCTTGACTTCGTATTTGTAGATCGTGCCTTCGCCGATCCCGGGCACGAAGAGCTCCCACAGTCCGCTGGCGCCGCGCGGTCGCATCGGCAGGCGCCGGCCGTCCCACTGGTTGAAGTCGCCGACAACGCTGACCCGCTCTGCCGCCGGCGCCCAGACCACAAAAACGGTCCCGGAGACGCCTTCGTGTTCGACAAGATGCGCACCAAGTTTCTGGTGTGCGCGCACCAGGGTGCCTTCGTTGAAGAGGTACAGATCGGTTTCGCCGAGCACGGGGCCGAAGCGATAGGGGTCATCGGCGATCTCTTCGTTGCCGTCGTGGTGCTTCAGCGCAAGCTGGTAGGGCACGGGGCCCTGCACATCGGACAACACCGTTTCGAAGACGCCCTCTTCGTGCGCACGCTCGAGCGGCGTGCGAGTGCCCGAGATCAGGAGGTCGACGCTGGCGACGTGTGGTTGAAGCGTGCGGATGACCCATCCTTTGTGAGGTTCTGGGGCAGGGTGAATGCCCAGGACGTCGAACGGTGCGCCATGATAGCCGCCGGCAACTGCGTTGAGAACGTCCGCCTTGAGCGTTGACATCAGGGTGGGCCTCCGTGGAATTGGCAAGATTATACCCGCCGGTCGGTTCATGGACGCAGCCCCGCGGCGCCAAGCAGGGCAATTGCCGCTCATCACAGCCCAAAAATGCGGCCGCGGTTGGCGCCGATGCCGCGGAGGAGGGATCCCTGTCCCTGCGCGCCAGTGGCCACACGGCGTTCGATGGGCCCATTCGTTTCAATTTGCGAAAGTCGTGGCAAGTTCTCCCGCTGAGCCGATTGAGACGCAATTGTCCTGTCGTCCAACGAGTTGTCTGGCGCCTGAGGAACGGTGCCGGATCCTGTCCACGGATGGCGCGGATCGGAACGGACCACGCGGAATTCATCGACAATCGCTCCACGTCATCCGGGCCGATCTGCGCCATCCGCGTACAAGGCTTACGGTCCTGAAACGGCCTGACACCTCGTCCGTG
>CAYZRP010000107.1:0-3888 GCA_964480865.1 uncultured Anaerolineales bacterium
ATTAAACAATTTTGCACGATTCGCAAATGCCCGCTAGGGGCTTGCGACGTTGGCCGCGTAGCCGTGCAAGCCGTCAAACGCAGTGCGGTTGGCGCGCCAGGCCTCGTGCGCCTCGGCCACGGACCGATACAGCCTGCGCAAACCGAGGTGATCGGGCAGCACGCGGCGGCCGATGGCCTGGCGGAATTCGTAGGCCCGCTGACGAATGGCCTCGGGCGCATGGCCCGGTCCACCGACCTGAGCCCAATACATCACCGCCGCCAGGGTCTCGGGCCCCAGCGCAGCCAGGTCACCGAATAATCCGCCCGGTCCTTCCGGGTTCTGGACAGCCTTGCTCGCGGCCACCATATTCGGAAAGCGAATGCCAGCCTGGGTGGAGGCCTGCAGCATCCAGGCCACCAAAGCTTCGGGCGGCACCTGCGCCTGCTCTACGTCCTGGGCACGTGTGCCATACACGTTCATGGCCGACAGGAGGTGCGTTCGGTTCCAGGCAAAGCCCGTGGGCGTGTCATGAAAGTAGATCATGGTCGTATTCTCTCGAGTCGATTCGGGTCAAGACGCAGCACTTTTCTGCGGACAAATCCTGCCGCTATTAAATGGGGTACCCCCACCCCATGGAGAAGGGTTAGCCATCGGCGCGGCGCTAGCCGACTTCCCTTCCTCCCTACCTGAGCATGCCCGACCGCAGGCTGGTGTTGCGACAGCGCGGTGGTCCTGAGGCTCAGGGGTGGGGGTCTGGGGGAGGGGTTTCCACAGCCGACGGCCCGCCCGGGTATAACCCCGAGGCGCGTACACCTCCGCGCGCGGATCCGGCTGTCTCTCGACCAGACGGACTCGTTCCCCAGACGGCAGGCGCTCGCGTCTGCGATCGTAGGCCTGCAGGCTTTCCCGGGCGGCAGACGCACAGTCAAAGAAGATCCGGGGCGTGCGCTTCACGACATCGCAAGTACCCGGTCCCCCATAAGTGACCAGGTGGGTGGCGCGATAACGACACGTCCGATGAATGCTGCGGCGACGACCGCGTTTGGTGGGGATCAGTGGCGACGAGTACGTGTTCGGGAGATGGTAGGCACGGTAAGCCACGACCGTCTGGTTGCTGCGGAGCTTCCGATAGATGACGAATGCCCCCGGGCGGCCGTGGAACTCGCGCGCGGCGCGCGCCCAGCCCTCGGCGGCCTCCGGGGTGAGCGGGTGATCGGTATCGATGGCGAGGTTCTGGCGCCGACGGACACGGGCACGCAGCTCGTAGACTCGTTGCGTGCGGGCTGGCAGGCCCGTGGCGCGTTGCATCGTGGCCCGAGCGATCGGGACGTCGGGTTGGCGGGAGCGGCCGGCGTGCCAGGCCGCCCAGAGCTGTGCACGCCAGCGGCCGATCTTGTCCAGGGTCGCGGGCGTCTCCACGGGTAGCCCCGGCAGGCCGTCGACGCCCAGCTGGAGGCAAACGCGCTCGAGGCTGGCCAGGCGCACAAAGCCGCGCCGCCCGACGCTCATAAAGCCGGCGCGCGTAGCGTCTTGCAACCAGCGTGTCCAGCGTTTATGTGACAGGCCGGCGCGCTCGGCCAAGGCGGCCAGGGATTCGCGGTCGACGCGCCCCCTGCCCGCCTGATCGAGCGTCCGCGCCAACAGCCAGATGGCGTAGCCCTTCTCATGCCGGCCCTTGCGGACCGCCACAGCCAACGCCGGATCGACGCGGACTTTGATGTTGTGACGAACGTGCCTGGCCGCCATCGCGCCCTGCCCGCTCAGGTAAGCGGCGTGGAGTTGACAGCCGGCTGTGTCACAGATATCATCTTGGAACTCCTGGTTGCTCCGGCGCCAGGAATGGCACCGCCTGGGCCGACCGGTTTGACCGGTCACCCGACTGGCTGAGAAGTGCTGGAACACGTCTCAGCGGTTCTGCAGTTCGGTGCCCAACGAAAACCCCGCTCAAGGGTGGCCCCGCAAGGGGCCGTTTCGTTTAAGCGCCGGCGACGACGCCCCTCGCCCAACACGGATCCTGGAAGACCACGAGTCAGACCTGAAGCGCGTACAGACGACGATGGCTTAGCGCATAGGCAATATCCTGAGCACCAGACGCGCGCCAGACAACCTGAGCGCGGCGCTGCAGCGAGCGTTGTTCGTTAGCGAATGGGGGTGCAAAACCGTGGAGAGGAGACCCGACCCTGCTGAGCCTCTGGGCGGTTCACGGCCCTCCGAAGAGGAAAAACCGATGCCGAAACCGCCTGATTGCGCTTCGGAGCAGTCCGAATACAATCAAGAGACAGAAGGGAAATTGCCCTCCACGGCGCCCTTCACCCGCTGGGCCGCTGCGTTGCAACCGCAGCGGCCCTCTCTTATTCCCGCCACCCATTCAACCGGATCAGCACTCATTCGGCCTGCCCCGTCCAAGGGGGCTGCCGGCTATGCGCCGACGCCGAGGCATCGCACACAGCCCGCCACCTCACGACGGTTGTTTATCCGGTTTTTACAGGAGCGGACCCCGAATCTACCACAAACCCCAATGCGTGCAACTGACGCACGCCCGAAAACGTGATGAGTAAACAAGAAATAACAAGCGTGAGACGACGGTCGATCGCTCGGCCTCGGGTGATGACGTCTCCGAGACTTGAGAGTAAATAAGATATAACATGGCGATCTCGCGTGGGCGTGGAGATCAAAAAAAGCCCTGAAATTCAGGGCTTTTTTCGAGTTGAGCGTGTGGAGCGCGCCGGGCTGGGTTTGTTCTTTGGCTTGGCTTTTCGCGGCCGCAGTTGAATGCCGCGCGCCAGTCGGCTGCGATACTCAGCTTCCACCTGGGCCGGGGGCTTGAGGGCCGGCAGCGCAGGTGTTCCGTCGGAGGTCAGGAGCGGAACAGTCTTGGCGATCCCGACGGCCTGGCGCCAGGCGTGTGTCTCGGCGCAGAAGGCCAGATCGGCTTCGAAGAGAACGGAGGGCTTGCCGTGCGCGGCGCCGGCCGCGCGCCGGATGTAGCCTTTTTGGATCCAGCGAGCCAGCAACATGCGCGAGAGTGGAACGCCAAAGGTCTCCTCGTATTTCGCGGCACCTTTGTCAGAGAGCACCAGGGCATCGCCCAGCTGACGGTCCCACTTGGCGCGGCTGGGCGGTTTGTCGCGGCGGAAGGGAGGCATGGACCGATTCTATGACAACTCGGCACCCAAGGGCAACCGCCCGCCGGTGGCGACCAGAGGTCTTTCGACTATCATGCACCCATATCGTTCTGGCACAGGTGAGATGATGAGTCGAGATCTCCAACGCTATGTGATCATCAAAGGCCAACGCACTCTGAACGACCAGCTCCAGATGGAATGGGCCGGTCCGACAGGTCCGGCAAAGGTGAAATGCCCGGACTGCGAGCAGGAGCTCACGATTGAGGGCGTCGGCGACCTGACCTGTGGCGGATGCCACTCCCAATTTGCCATCGCGGGATACACCCCCCTCTCGGGAAGACACCGCTATTCCATTCGCCGCAAGGTCGTGAGTCGGGCCTCGGGCGAGACCCATCCCTTGTGAAGAGGGTGGCCGGGAGTCAGGATGGAGCCTGATGACAGCGTGGAGCAATTGCCTCTCCATTCCGTATTGCGTCCACCGGAATATCGGAACGAAAAAGAGGTACCTTTATGTAAACGCGGCGAGGCAGCGTGGCTCCTCTGAGGCAGAAGCGCGTCCGGGATGAGGGCCTAAATCGCGGCGCCATCGACGCCGATCGTGGGCATGCTGTGAGCGACCGTCCAGGTTCCGGGGCCCCGAATTGCCTTCGCTTTCCTCGACGAAGTGCGATTCGGCCATCGCTCTTAAACATTTGTACAGAGTTGGGACTTGACCTTCTGATCGCCCGCGAGGACCCAAGAGTCGGATGTAACGAGGTGCTAGTCGGCCAACATACTCTTG
>CAYZRP010000107.1:3988-24663 GCA_964480865.1 uncultured Anaerolineales bacterium
CGCGAGGACCCAAGAGTCGGATGTAACGAGGTGCTAGTCGGCCAACATACTCTTGGCCATGAGATCCAATACGCGATCTCGGTTCTTCTCGACCTCGGTCAGGTCGAGCATCCGCGACGCCGGATTGTAGTGCGCCAGGACCTCGTTGTACGCGCCAAAGGCCTCGTGTAGCCGGCCTCGGGGGTTTTCGCCGCCAAATGACGAAAGCGACAACAGCACCCAGGCGCGCCTGTTCTGGAGCACGGCATATTCATCCGGCGACAATCTCAGCGACTGCAGGTCCAGGGCTTCGTTCAGGGCGATCAGCGCCTGGCGTAGACGCAGGTGTCTGTCCTCGCCCTTGATCAGGGACAGCTCAATCAACAGTGATCCACGTGTCTGTTGAGTCTGGACGTACTCATTCGGAGATCCGCCCGGAGTCCGGAAGCGCAAGGCCTCATCCAGGGCGGAGATAGCCTCGTGTAATTGATCGCGGTGCTGTTGCCGATCGCCACGGGCCAACTCCATCAGAATCTGGCCCCGCGCCTGCTGCACCCGGGCAAAAAGCGCGGGATCCGCTTCCGGGACCATGTGGCGCAGCGCCAAGCGGTAAGCGTCGAGGGCCATCTCGATACGGGTGACCCGCGGCTCGTCGGGCAGCGTGGCCAGGTGACTGAGGATATCGCCGCACCGCAACTGGATCCTGGCATAGCTCGCCGGAGCCGCGTCAGGCGTGATGTACTTGAGGGCCTGTTCGAACGAGGACAGCGCTTCCGTGAGACGCGCGCCGCGATCGGCTCCGGACGTCCCGGCCAGATCGGCCAGGGCTTCCGCCCGTCGGCACTGCGCCCAGGCATACTCAAGCGGGTCGTCCGCGGACAACGATCCTGGATCGGGCCGGCCGGGGTCGGCGAAGCCGGCCAGGGGCGTCTTGCCCGTCGCGAACCCGTACGGGTCCCCCACCCCACTTGAGCTGGACGGCGCCGGGCGCGTGGCCGTTTCCGCCAGCGACTTCACCGCATCGTTCAAGATTGTCACGACGTGACGCAGGGCAATCGGGTCGGACGTGAGCGTGCGCCGCACGGCATCGCGCATGGCTTTGTCCTGAGCCGCCAGGCCCCAGAGGGCGCGGATCTGAGCGTACTCAGGGAGGCTTTGCCAGACCGCCTGCATATAGAGCACGTGGGTCGTGCTCACCAGATCACCGACCCATTTCTGGGTCTTCTCTGTCAAGCCGGTCTCGGTGGACAACGTGGCGACCAGCAGCTCGGTGACCGGCGCGCGCAACTGGGAATCGAGGGCCGGCGCGAAGAGCGTGTAGTCCCAGAGGTCGATGTGGGCGATCGCGAGCTTGCCCGCACAGGCCGCTGTGTCGAAGGTGGTCGGGAGTCCGGGCTGATCGTTCGGGCGGTGGAGGCCGCTCTTGACGACCTCGCCGAGGATGTCCACATAGAGTCCGGTCGGGGTCAGAAGCTGCAGGCGCCCCTGAACCAGCGCCAGGGCCGTCTGGCCGCGTTCGCCGATGTCCAGGATCGCGCTCAGTGAAGGAAGAAGAGACGACGCTTGCATGAGGAAACCGACGAAACCCGATACCGACTCAAGCCGACTTGGCCCGGTTCTTCAGTCCGGGCGCTGATCCGATGGAGAGGGCACCACGACCGCTACTCGACCCCAGCGTGCGATCACGTCGAAAGGTCGAGACCAATAGCTGCCGCCGGCGCTGACCACGCGAACCATCGCAGCCCAGGACTCGGTTGTGGCGTCGCCCCATTGCACCAGGCCCTTGACGCCGGCCTCCGAGGCCGCCCGGATCACCTCCGGCTCGGCGTTCTGAAACCAGAGACAAAGGTGCACGTGCGGCGCGGCCTTGCGCAGCCAGCTAAGGTCGCGCCACCCTTCGGCCGAGCGGGCTGGCTTGGGGATCTCCTGCAGACCGAACACCGCCACGTCCGGCCACGGCGCCTGGTCCGGCCACACACGGGCATCGGCGCCGGCATACCTGACGATGCACCCCGGCGCGCAGGCGAGCGCAAGGCTCACCAACTCGCGCTGCTCTGCAAGGGTCGAGACAATGCCAACCTGGATGTCCACTGTCGTTGTCGCCGACGAAGGGAAACGATCGCGAGTGCCTTGGGCTTCTTGAACCCAAGACACTCGTATTGTACTTTTATCATCGGCGCAGGGAAAATCGGGCCAAGAGTCTCATGCTTGGACTCTTGGCAGGGCAATCGCATGACGATCTCGCTCTCGCTTCATTGCCCAGGTGGGTGGAGTAACGTTCAGGACACAAAAACCGGCGTAAGCGCCATTATGTAAGGAGTGCCGAAAGGCGTGCGGTCAGCATCAGGGAAAAGTCACAAACGCAACTCTTGCCCGCTAAGGACAAGCCTTCCGATCTGAACCTCGGCTAGTGCGTGACAGCCTGAGGTTTCTTCCTATTTCGTTCGCGTCGTCCACCGTCGGCGACTGAAACCGATGGCGGTCAGCACGATCGCGACGCCTGGAAGACAGGGATTTCCTGCCGCTCCAGGGGTTGGGGATGGCTGAGCCTGATCCGGTGTCGCGGGCGACGTCAGCACTACGTAGACGACATCGACGTAAGCACCAGTCGACAACTCGAGTGCGAGGCTTTGACGTCCCACGCGAGTCGCCACCACAGGGACGGAAACGTCAACCTCTTCACCTGCCTTGAGTGAGTGGACGATCTGAGGCTCCTGCGCGACTCCGTCGAGACTGGCAGTGACCTGCACGCTTGCCAGTTCACGGTCGCCGGCGTTTCGAATACGGACGGTGATCGCGACCGGGTTGCCCACGGAGGCCGCGGCTTGATCCGGGACGTTCACGAAGACAGCCAGGCCTTCGCTCTCACTCCCGGCACTCGCGTGGGCGGCCAGGCTCGCGTCAAGGGAGTCGACGTTCTGCAAGAGCTGGTCGATCGTCTGCTCTAGGTTCTGGCGCGGTTCAGCCGCCGTGGGTTCATCCTGAACGGCAGCGAGGTTCAGGAGCAGTTGGACGGCGGCGCCATCCAGATCCAGGACATCGCGAACGACAGATTCACCGGCGGCGCCGGTTTCCTCGGGAGCTGCCAGCATGAGGGCCGCCGACGTCATCGGATCCAGGGCCTCCTGTGCCGTCAACAGGGTCTGAAGAGCGGGCTCGAGCGCTGCTGCATCGCCGCTCTGGCTCGCGGTGCGAACGGACTCCACCGCCGCCCGATAGGCCTCAAGATCTTGCTGCAACCGGGTCCCCAGACGACCAAGGTCTAGAGGAGTCGATGATCGCGGAAGACCCGGGACATGGAGGGCACCGGGCACTTTGCAGGTGGCGACTTGCTGGCCCGGGTTGAAGGCCAGCGACCCGGCGCGTTCCGAAAGGCCGAGCACACACTCCATCGCCGGCGCGACGATTTTTTCACCTTCGATGAAGTCGATCCCAACTTGGAGGACACGCGTCCAGATCTGAGCGAGCCGGAAGTACCAAGCCGGTCCCGTCGTGCCCAACAGGTCGGCCATGTCTTTGAGGATTTCGTTGGCCTGGCGACCTCGATCGAAGCCTTCATGCCAGTTGGTGGCGTTCGTTCTCTGCAGATCACTGATCGTGGTGACGCCGTCTGTCTGCAGCCGCGCGGCCGCCGCCGTGCCCAGTACGTCCCAGCGTGGATCACCCATCCCGTTGACACTGCGCACACCCTGATCGAGTGTGGGCTGCACGCGGTCCAGGAACAATTGCAGATTGCGTCGCGCCAGGGATTCGCGTACCGTTGACTCGGCCAACACCTGAAAAGCTGTGGCCCCGTTGTCGCCCTGGGCCTCATAGGCGTCCATGGCGGCCGAAATGCCTGAGGTGAACAAGGTGCGCACCGGGCCTTCCGGCTGGCGGCTGGCCACCGCGACCACGACGTCGCGGAACATCTTGCGGGCAACGCCGGCGGCAGCTTGCGCAGGTTTGACCTGGCTGCCGGCGAGCATGAACGCCGTGCCCCAGTACATGCCAGTCACATCGGCGGCCGCATCCGCCTGGTAGCCGCTCAAGGTGGTGTAGTCCTTCAAGGTGCTCGCCAGGGCCTGCTCCTGAAAAACAAGCCGTTCAAAGGCTGCAGCCTGCGCGTCGGTCACGGGTCCCGCCGCCAGCGCATTCGTCAGGTCGAGCGACGACTTCTCGTCAAAGGCCGTGAGCGGAACGCGCACGACGCCGTAGCCCACCACCGCGTCCGTCTGGGTCAGGGACTCGATCAGGCCGCGCTTCTGAGCGATCAGGCGGGCCAGAGTGTCCTGGGCGCTGCCGGCCGCGATCCAGTCTAGGAGCCTGCCCCGACCCCAGGGGCGCAGGCCACTGCCATCGACATTCATGGTGTAGAGCAGCCCATCTTGAGACGAGAACCCGACGAATGCCCCGCTGGGCGACCAGTCGAATTCGCCCAACCGGATGTCGCTGAGCCGCGCCGGTCCGCTTCCCAGGTCGAAGCGCCACAACTCGGCGTTGCCAAATTCGTCCATCAAGTGCGCGAAGAGAAGATGACGGCCGTCCGGAGACCAGCGCGGCTGGGACTCGACGTACGCGCCCGACGAGGGCAGCATGCGGGGATCGCGACCATCCAGACGCTGGATCCACATGTTGGGTGCAGGTGAGCCGCCATAGCTGACGGTGTCAAACACGAGCCACTGTCCGTCCGGGGACCAGTCCAGGCTGCCGAGCACATTGCCCGAGTCGTGATACTGAGAGTCTCCGGTCGTCCAATAGCCGTAGGGTCCGTTGCCTTCGCAGTACTGGATCTGGTTGAAGAGGATGGCGGCCCCATCGGGAGACCATTGCGGGAAGAGCAGCGGATAGCCGGCCTGAGCCGGAATGAGCAGCGCCGTCGCACCGGTCTCGATGGTCAGGCCCCAGATTCCGTCCGCGTCCGGCCAGGGTCCACCCATGCAGGTATCCACCCCGATCGCGCGATCGTAGGCCAGCACACGGCTATCCGGCGACCAACTCAAGCCGCGCATGTGACTCTCCGACACGAGGCGGCTTTGTCCGTTCGTCAGGTCGACGAGCCAAAGCGACGAGCGGGCTTCCTCGCGCGAGTACCGCGACACCGCCAGCCAACGCCCGTCGGGTGAGGCCTGCGCGAGGTTCGTGCCCTGCGTGTTGTCCATCAATCGCTGTGGCGACGCATCGGCAGAGGCTTTCAGCCAGACCGCGCCCTCTTCGTCGGCGTATGCGATGGCGCCGTCCGAACGACTGTTGACCGGCGCGAGCGCCAGGTCGTCCAGGGCGGGTCCCTGGTCTACGCTTGGGACCTGACAATCGCTGCCACGGGCCTGTCCCGGGCACGCCACAATCCAATAGTCGCTCAGGTCGCCTTCGGCGACCCATCCCTGCAGGTCGTTGTGTTCGGCCCGGACCTTCCACCAGCTGTAGTTGTCGCTACAGCGTGGCCCATCCAGCACCAGGAAGACCTCGCCGGGCTGCAATTGCCCGAGGATACGTCCCTGTTTGCCTGGCAGATCGCGGATCCGACTTGGGCTGGGAGGATCGAGGCTGATGAACCCTCGTTGGCCAGCCTGGATCCTTGAGACGGGCGCACCCGGACATTGCACGCCGGTTTGAGCCCAGGCAGTTGGAGGACTCGAGTCGAACGGCATGGAGAGAGTCAGTAGGAGGATCAGAGCCCCTTGCCGTATTCCATTCCAGTGAGCATTTCGCATCCTCATGTCAGATTCCCCGTGTGCCAGGTTTCTATTCGTCAATCCCATCCGGTCATTCAACGGTATCTGGCGGCGCAGAGTCGCGGTGTCACTCGAAGTCGAAAGCGTCAGGCCTCGTGACCGCTATCTCTCCAGGCCACGTCGCGCGAACTTCGGCAGGCGAGAAACACAATGAGCGGGCTGGCCGATTCGTCTCAAACGCGTTCTTATTGGCGACCCAACCGCGCGTGCTCGATGACCTTCTTCAACGCCAGAGCGGCGCCGCTGATGGGATTGCCAAGACCCGCCACGATGACGTCCAGGACATCCGGAGCGGAGTCCATCAGCGTGCCGACCCAGCGCATCAGCTTATTCTCACTGGGCGCCGCGGTCTGGGCCGTCTCTTGCTCGATCCAGCCCACCGTTTGCTTGAGCTCTTCCTTACTGATCTTCGGGGATTCGGGCCGGATCGCAATCAACTGCCGGGCTGCGTTGAAGACGTCAGACAAACCACCGCCCCGGTACGAAAACGCCTGGGCGCCCCGACCGATGGCCAGCGTGTTGTCGTTGCCCGAAATCGATCCGACGTTGATCGTGTCCCCAGAGGTCTTCACCATGTCGCGGGCAGCAAAGTCTCCCTTGACCTTGAAGTCCCGTCCGACGGTGAGCCGGAAACCGGACTCGCCCGTGGCATCTGAGTCGCCAGCCGTCTCCGTTGGCTTGAACCCCTGTCTGGTCTGAAGATCGTGCACATCCAGCACACACAGGAAACGACGGTGGCCGGGGAGCGGAACCTCGCCGGCGGGCTGAGCGTGCTTGAGGAGTTGCTCGGCGCCGGCGACACAGGCGCGCCTGAACGTCATGCGCCCGTCGGCATCCCGGCTGCATCCTTCGGGAAACGCGATGTCCAGGGAGACGCAGGCTGTCAGGCCCGTGCACTCCACCAGCTGTAGGTCGTCGGCTACCAGTTCAGTTGCCAGATCCAGGTGGGTCAATAGACCGCGATCCCAGGCGGCCGGCAACGGGCCACGGCGTTTGTCGTGTCGAGTTCGCGTGCGCGAGAAGCCCGCCAGGGCATGGCCCTCGAGCAGAACCACGAAGCTCTGCAGGTTCTGCTTGAGACAAGCGGCCGCAAAGAGGACGGCCAGGTCGAGACACGTTGCCCGTTTTTCGGTCAGGATCGTGGCCGGCTTGCGAATCCGTTGCACCACGCCGGAGCGGGTGTCGAAAGGCGCGAGCTCGTACTGCAGACCCGCGCCGGCGATGGCCTGATAGATCTCGGCCGCGACCGCCGACGCGCCGCCACTCGCTTGCGTATCGACGCGACTGAGTTCGGCCGGGAAGGTCAGCGGCGCGACGAGATCGTTCTCATTCACGAAACGCGCCAGAGCACGCGGCTCGGCCAGGGTCCATTCGTAGTCAGGGGTCATGGCAGCACCTCAAAGACGCCGTGCACGGGAGGAGGACCCGGGCTGAACCGATCGGCCGGGCTTACCGTCAGGACGTATTGCCCGGGCGCAAGCGCTTCAAACGCCACGGTCCGGCTTTCATCGGGTTGGAGGGTCAGATCCAGGGTCTGACGCGGGCACTCCGGCGCTGTGGGTTGAAGCGATACCCGGAGCACCATCGGCCTGCGCGCCTCATAGACGCGCAGGATGGCCGTCGGGGTCTCGTCGCACGCGAAGAGACCCTCGAGCCCGAGGCCGATCGACGCGCCCCCCACCCCGTCGACGGATCCATGAAAATCTGTGGATGACCGTCCAGCGCCGATCTGGCGGATCGTCTGCAACAGCGGGTCGAGACACATTGGGTTGTTGGTCAACCAGCCGTGGCGCTCAGCCGCGAATCGTTCGAGCCGTTTGCCTTCAAGCGCGGCTGGGATGGCAGAGATGCGCGGCACCGTGCCGTCGCCGTCGGCGAGCTCCGGGGCCAGGCCGGGCGGCGCGGCATAGCTGGCCGTGATCCGCCCATCCTGCAGGCGCGCGGACTGCCACGTTTCCTGGCGCGTGCCCACCCAGGGCACCAGCAGGTTCGGGTCGTATCCTGGCTCATTCAGGTGCATTTCGCGCGCCAGGCGCATCGCCTCGAAGAAGTCCTGGCGCGCGGCCGCCGCGCGGGCCGGGTCGATGTTCGGCAGCGCCGGCGCCTCGACGACGCGCAGGTAGTCGTCGTCCACCTGCAAGGCTCGATAAGTCGGTAGGAGCTGGTAGGCCGACTCAAATGAGCGCACGAGTTGGCCAACATCGAAGATCCGCTTCAGCTTCGGGATGCCGTTGCTGAGCATATCCAGGGCGCCGAGCGAACCGCGGTGCGGGCTGCCGATGGTGATCAGGGCGAGCGTGTGCTTCCAGCCGCCGAGCACCTCCACATAGTAGCGGGCCACGAGCCCACCCATGCTGTGGCCGATCAGGATCACCTTCGCGTCTTGCGCGCCGCTCCAGTCGCGCCAGCGCGGCAACTGGTTTTCCACGAAACGCTGCAGGCGCCGCGCGGAGACGCGATTGTCGCGGCGCCAGTCGTACGGGAACGGGTAGAAGCTGGCCTCATCCCGTGGCGCCTGCACAGACCCCGGCCTGATCTCGAGAAACTCGGGCAGTTGATCCAGAAGCGGGCCGTAGCCGGAGTGCTCGATCAGGCGCGGCACCTGCAGCACGGTGTCGCGCACGAGCCGATCGGCACGGATCCCATCGCCTAAATCGTCGGTCCGGCCATCCTCGCCGGCGACCTGCAGCTCCGTGAGCGCGTTGCCGCCGGTCTCGAACAGTGTCCAGAGCGCCTGCCGGCCGGGCGCCCAGACGTCGCGACCGTTCTTCTGCAGGATCGAGCCCATGATGCCGGGAAGGAATACCACCAGGTGTCGCAGCATGCCGTGTTCCTCAACCGTCCAGGGCGCCGGCGGAGCCTGTCGTCCTCCGGCTCGCAAGACCGATAGGCGCAGCGCGGCGCCCGTTCATCGTCGTCGACCAGACGGGATGGGTTGTGGACGTCGACCCTGACACTCCGGACAGCCCGAGCCTTGCTGGATGGAATTGTAGCGAGTGGCCCAACGGTGGCCGAGCGAACAGGCCCACAGGCTCTTCAAACTCACCGAGCGCGGCACCTCCGGCCCGATCCAGCGCAGCTTGCGCGCGCGGGCCAGGGCCCGGTAGTCGGCGGCCGTCTTACGCGCATTGCCGGCGCAGGTCGGGCATCCATGGCCAGCCCGCAGCGTATTGTATGGGGCGGCGAAGACGTGCCCGCGTCGACACCGCCAGCGTGTCTTCTGCGCTGTTCGCGCCACGGACGGTCCCAGCCATGTGAGCTTGCGCTCCCGCCCCATCGCGCGATAGTCGGCGTCGGTCTTGCGCAGATGGCCCGCGCACTGCGGACAACCCGAGCCCCGCCGGATCAGGTCATAGCGAGTCGCGAACGTGTGGCCCTGTGCGCAGCGCCACTTGGTCTTCTCCGTCACCGTGGCGGGCAACGGACCCAGCCAGGTCAGGCCGCGACGCCGGGCCAGCGCCCGGTAGTCGGAGTCATCGCGGCGCGGCGGCCGACAGCGCGGGCAACCCTGGCCGTCGGCGACGGTATTCAGGGCCGTCTCCCAGACGTGTCCGTTCGCACAGCGCCAGCGAGACTTGGCGCGCCGATTGGCCACGAGCGGGCCCAGCCAGACCAGGTCGTGCAGCTGTCCGGCGCGCCGGAAATCAGCGGCCGTCGGCGGGCGGTTCCCGGCGCAGGTCGGGCAGCCGTGTCCCTGTTGGAGGGTGTTGTAGGTTGCCGTGAAGCGATGACCCTGGGCGCAGCGCCAGAGGGTCTTTTGACGGGTCAGCGGCGGCCGCTTCTCCAGCCAGGTCAGGCGGTGGGCGCGAGCCAGCGCTCGATAATCCCTCGCGGATTTGCGAACCCGGTTGGAACAGATCGCACAGCCGAACCCTTGCTGCAGGGATGTATACCGGCTGGTGAAGCGATGGCCCTGGACGCACTGCCATTCGGTCAGGTCGTTGGTGGTGGACACCTTCGGCCCGAGCCAGCGCATGCCGCGCTCCTCGGCCAGCGCGTGATAGTCGGCCGGCGTCTTGCGCAACCGCCCGGAACAGATCGGGCAGCCCTTGAGCGCCTGCACGAGGTTGTAGGTGCGCTCGAAGACGTGACCCTCAGCGCGACAACGCCAGGGCGTGAGGTTGCGTGTGCCTGGCGCGACCTTATCGCGCCAGATCAGGCCGCGCGCCGTGGCGAGATCGCGATAGTCCTCAGGCTGCTTTCTGGCAGGCATATTTGGAGTCGGAGATCCAGCCTCAAGGTTGACAGGGCTCATGGAAGAACTGATCGCAGTAGGTGGCGTTGAGGCGTCCATGGCTCACGGCATCAGCGAGAGCCAATGTATCGGTGATGCTGGCGGGTACAGTCCAGGCCCAGGGTTGACCGACGCGAGGCAGCGTCACCACCTCTATCCCGCCGTAGAGGCCGGTTCCGGCTTCTAGCACCAGTGAGCCGATCAGAGTGTCCTGATGTTCAGCCGGCTGCAACTCGGCCACGGCCGACCCATCGGTCTGCCAGACGCGCACAGCGCCATCGAACAATCCAACGCTGACGAACGTGAGCCCGTTGTCGCTGAAGGCCAGGTCAAATACTTCACCTTGATGTCCCTGGATCGACGTCTGGACAACGCCGTTCGCGTCAACGATCAGGATCCGGCCATCGAGCAGTCCGATAGCGAGTCGTGTCCCCTCGGGATTGAAAGCCAGCGCCCTGACCCGATCAGGGTTGGCGTGGCCGACTTCACCCTCGCCATCGATCGGGATATTCGCGACTTCCTCTCCTTTGTCGTTCCAGATCAGTACGCTGGCAAATCCACTGGCCGCGATGAGTGATCCATTGCGGTTAGTCGTTAGGTTGGCCAACTGCTGATCGGGACCCTGTATGCGAGCCAGACGGTGGCCAGCGTTAGTGTATAGACTGAGTTTTCCGAGAGAGGCCCCAACTAGCACTCGCTGACTGTCTGGTGTAAAGAGCGAAGTCTCGATCAATTCATCTCCGTCGATTTCTAGGTCAGCAATGTGTTGACTATCGACCGACCAGAGCGTTGCCCTGGAAAGCTCCAGCACCAGAAAGAGAGAGCCATCCGGCGAGAAGTGCGAACTCCACGTTTCGTGTGGTCCGATCAAACGAATGTCGAGACCAGGTGCAATGACGGCGAGGCTGTGCGAGTCATTGGCACGGCCAAGGTGCCATTCTTGCCCATTCACGCGAACGACATCGAGGACCTCGTATCCCGGCACCGATAACATCGACACCTCGGAGTCGGACAATGCCCAGACGCCGACCCGACCGTCGTTCGTGATGAAGGCTGCTTGGGTAGGGCTGAGTCGTTTGCCGAAGGAAAGGACGTCCGTGCTATCGGGCGGAAGCTGAAGGGTGAGCTCCCGACCACGCGAGAGTGCCTGGTCCAGGATCGAGTTGAGGCCGGTGTTGACGTCGGCGATACCTTGAGGGGATTGTGATAACCCCACCCGGACGGCTTCGGCGGCTAGTTGTAGCGCATCGTCGCGACGTCCTGCCCGGAGCCATGCTTGAGCCTGCAAGATGGCAGCACGGGCAAAAGCGACCCGACTCTGAACCGCGAACTCCGCGTTGGCGGTTCGCTCCGCGGCTGCCGAGCGCCCCGCATTCCAGCCGTTATAGGTAGCCAAGAGCAGAAAGGCACCGGCCGTCACTGCAAAACCCAGCAACCAGCGATTGCGGGTTCGTAGCAGGCGCGCGCTCGATCGTTCGCGCTCGAGCTCGTCCCGGCGCGCCGCCTCGCGAGTCAGGGCTGCGGCTACCTCGCGTTGACGGGCCACGCTGAGGAAGGCCACGGCCTCTTCGGGAAGCTTCAGACGGTGAGTCCCGACGGCTTCCTCGACGACCGCCAGCCGGGTACCGGCATAGAGATAGCTGGCGTCGCGGTTCTGCCGCGCCCATTCGGCCGCGTCGTCGAGGAGGGTCGCGCGCAAGCGGATGATCTCGCGACCGGCCGCGATCCACTCTGCCAGGAGCGGCCAGGCGGCGAGCAGCGTTTCATGCGCCAGTGTCACGGTGGCCGTCGATGGCGACGATCGATGATCCGAGCGGTCATCCACGATGAGCAGCCGGGCCTGGGTGAAGCGGGCGACGACCTCGGCGACCGCGTGCGGCTCTCCAGGCAGATCGGCGAGCCGCGCGATGCGCCGCGCGAGAGGCGCGCCTTCGCTCTGTCCCACCGACACAAGATGGCTCAGGAGCGTGCGCGCCAGCGCCTGCTGTTCCATCGTCAGCGTCGCGTAGACCGAATCGGCGTGGCGACGCAGAGCCTGATGCAATCCGCCTCGCCGCACATAGCCGGCGAGCGTCAGCGCCGGTACACCGTTCGAGTCGCGCTCGGCCTCGAACAGATCGCGCAGCGCGAACTGCAGGAGCGGCAACGCGCCCGGCTCATCCTGCCCATCGTAGAGCAGCCGGGCGATCAGTTCGGGGTCCAGGCGCAGCCCGACCTGAAGCGCCGGCGCCGCGATCGCGCGCAACATCTCATCCGGGCTGAGGGCGCCGACCTGGACCAGAGCCTGACTCAGCAGCGCGTTGAGCGCCGGATAGCGGGCGCAGGCGCCGATGAAGTCGCTGCGCAGGGTCAGCACCAGGCGCAGACTTTCGCGGGCCTGGTCGACGGCCGTGCACAACTGCGCGATGAACGCGCGCCGCTCGGGTTCCGCCGGGGTCTGGGTGAAGAGCTCCTCGAACTGATCAACCACCAGAACGGCTTTTTGCTCGGGATCGTCGGCGAGATGTGTCTGGAGCCAGCGGGTCAATCGCGCGGGGTCGGTGAAGGCCTGATCGATGAGATCGGTTTGCGCGTCGAGTGAGCCGGTGAGGCGCGTCAGGGCCCGGCCCAGAGCCAACAGCGGCGAACGACCCGGCGTGAGCGTCGCATAGCGCCAGCGTGGGCTGGACGCGAGCGCCCCACCCTTCAGGGCGGGCAGCAACCCGGCCTGAACCAGTGATGACTTGCCACTGCCCGACGGCCCGGTGATCACCAGCGCGGCCGTGTCACTCAGGCGCTGAACGACGTCCTGGATCAGGCGCTCGCGCCCAAAAAACAGCGCAGCGTCGTCTTCGTGAAATGGCCCGAGCCCGGGGTAGGGACAACGACCGTCGAAGGAGCGAGGTCGGTAGCGCGCGGCGAGTTCGGTCAGCAGGCCCTGAACCTGGTCGGCCGAGTAACCGTGTACGACCTTATCGCGTCCAATGAGATCGCCGCCAATGCTGAGATCACGGGCAACCCGAATCTCACGGTCCATGTGGTGGGTGTTGTCCGCAGACAGGTCACTCATAGTCCCACAATCATCTACGTGCACCGACTCAGATATGGGTGGAGTGTAGCACGTTGCTTTGGACGGCCCGGTCGTTCGGCGGGCTGTCGCGCAGCCCACCTCCCTCCGACGTAGACGGATTGGATCTCAAGGGGTCAGGTCAACCGCCGGGCTCCCGGGCGGTTCGGGCCGGCTGACCCGCCCCCGGCTGCGGGGTGTCCGTCGCGGCGTAGGGCCGACCATCGTCTCGCGAGCAGCGTTCACGGGTCATCGTCGTCGCGCGAGGCTCTCGGTCCATCAGTCATAGGTCATGCATTCTGCGGCAAGGTTGGCCCGGACCTGCGCGGTGCCCATCGAGGTGAGTCGGATGGCGACCGATCGGCCTGCCGGCCAGTGAGATGCCGTCCGCCCCGCCGCTGCTCCCACGCGCGCTGCGCCGCCCCGACCTCACCCGGGCCCGTTCGGTTACGGCGTCGGCAGCGCTGTCCACACCACAGGTGTGTAGTGATCGACACGATCCATGAGGCCCTGGCGCTCCGACCAGATCAGGCGCAGCATGGCGTCAACCTCGTGGCCGGCCGGCTGCGGCGAGCCCGGAGTACTGAGCACGACCTCGCCGGCCTGCGTGACGCCCTGATACGTGATCACGTAGGCGTAGGCGACCGGGAGCTGACCGCCACTCGAACTGAACGCCATCGGAAGCTTCACAAACGCCTCATGGATGTCGCGGGTCGTGGCGCCCCACACAATCAGCGGGCGAGTCTCCGCGATGATCTCCAGCAGGCTGGCCTTGAGCGCCGGGTCAGCACGGGCCGTCATCAGCCAGTCGCGCGTCACCAGCAGACCCAGCATCTGGCTCTGCCCAAGATCGTCAGCAACCAGGGCCGCCTGTTGCGCGAGAATGGGCGTGGTGTAGGCGGCGGGCAGGCCTTGCCAGTCGCCGTCGGGCCGCGCGGGTCGGGCAGGCCCACGGCATTCAGCCAGGCGCTCGCCAGCAGCAGGAGCAGGAAAATGGCGACGAGCGTGATGGCGGCCAGACGTCTACTCATCGCATGTTCTGCAGGATCGCCCAGGTGTCAATCGTTCGCGAGTCGATCATCTCGGTCTCTATCGGAAGCGGGGCAACCCCAGTCGACTGACGTGGAGCAGGACACGCTTCCAGGACTGATGCATACGTTCCTCCAAGAAAAAGGATCGTGCCACGATCGTTGCGGAACGACGCCCGGTCACGGCGACGTCTCCTGTTCACCAGGAGGCTGAGGCCGGCGTTTCAACCGGACGAAGAGCGACGTCGCGCTGAGCCGGACGTCGGGCGCCAGATGGCCCATCGACGGTGATCCTCCCCACGGTCACGGACCCGCTATCGGTTGCGGCGCAGGGACGGGAGATAGATCCGGGTTGGCACCACCTGCAGCGACACCGGAACCGTCAGGGTCTGGCCGGGCTGGTCCCCATCCAGCGCCGTGAGGGTCAGAGAACCCTCATAGCTCCCCACCGATAGACCGGCGGTGTTGATCCACAGCGGTTGCGGAAGGTCCGTGCTCAACATTCCGGACGCCGGCTGGAGCCAGCCCGCTGAGCCCGCGATCGTGTAATGCACCTCGCCCACTCCGAGACTGAGCACGCCGAAGTCCTGGGAGCGAGTGCGCGCGCCAACCGGCACCTCGAGTGTCAACGCCTCGGGCACCGACAGCGCGGTCGGTGGCGTCGGTCGGGTCGCGGCAATCTCCACCGTGGCGGTCGTGGTCACGATGTTGGCGCCGCCGTCGCGCGCTTCAAACGTGATCGTGTGTAACCCGAGGCCGCCCAGCGCGGTGGCATCGATCACGGCCGACTCGCCGCTGGCGACCGTCGTCGAGCCGACGAGCCAGCGCAGGCCGCTGTCCGGCAGCGGCCCGGTGTCAGGATCCCACCCCACCCCGCTGAGCACCAGGCGATCGCCCAAACCGATCACGAGCAGACGGTCACTCGGTGGCCACTGGATCGTGGCCGTGGGCGGGCGATTGGGGACGCTGAAGCCTGCGTCGGATTGATCGACGCCGATCAACAGCCCGTCGCTGACGCCCACGCGGAAATACCCGGCTGTCGACCCGCCCAGGCCCGCCACGTCGATCGTGGCCTGGGTGGCAGGGGTGGGGCCGGCCGCGAGCGTCCAGTGCTGGCCGCTGTCGCCCGTGTACCAGAGAACGTAAGTCAGGGCATCGCCGTCCGGGTCGCTGCCGGCCCACTGGACGGTGACGGAGCCCGCGAGCGCCTCGCCGCCGTTGGGCGTCAGCAGCGTCACGGTCGGTGGATTGGCCGAGGCGTCGCGCGCGGCGAGCACTTGCTGGCTGCTGCTCTTGATCAGCTCGATCCGGCGCGCCAGCGCGTTGTAGGGCACGCGCTGATTGACGATGACGGTGTCGGGCAGCTGGGCGTCGGACATGGCCTCGAGGTCGTACTGGCCGAGCTGCTGGCCGGCGCCGTCCAATACCCGGATCCTGATGGTCGTGTCGAGGTCGGCCCGCGAGTCGACTGCGGCGTGAGACGCGAGCACCGGGTTCAAGACGGCGGTCAACGTCGAGGGCGTGAGGACGCCACTCACCAGGAAGGTGGTCGGCGTCAGGGCCAAGGTCGAGTCCAGCAGCGGCGGCTCTGCCTGGATGGCGTTGGCCTGCAGGTAGCCCGTGAGATCGTAGTAGGCCTTCTCGTAGTGGTAATCGGAGAGCCAGACCCCGGGCCGCGAGCAGTAGCTCATCAGGTCCTTGTAGTCCGGGTTGGCGATCGCCGACCGACCGGCGACATGCTGCGGGTCGAAGCCAAAGAGCGCGCGTGGCCCGTCCAGCACGGGACTGATGCGCGCATCCGGATACGGGTAGTTCGAATCGGCGCCGGCGGCGCTGCCACAGGGGGCATGATTGAGCGACAGCGTATGGCCGGTTTCGTGCGCCGGCACCAGACCGCGGTTGACGGCCAACGCGACGTGATCGGGGGCCACGCCGCCGGAGATGACCGGGTCGCCGGCCGGATCTTCCATGACGATCAGGCGCCGCACGCCGGCGAGCTTGGCCTCGATGTTCTGGCTCTCGAGGTAAGCGCTGTAGGCCTGCAGCTGGCACGTGATCGGGTTTGGCACGACCAGGTAGCCATAGCAGTCCTGGCTGCCGTAGCCCGGGACGCGCAGGAGCGGTCGCTCGGGGAGGATGTAGGCGTTGATCCCGCTGACCGGCAGGAGGGCCCGGATCTTGGCCATGGCCTCGTAGAGATCTGCCTGGTCGGATGTGAACCGTCGCCCGGTGGCAATGTCTTCCCAGGTGACCGGCGCGATCTGCAGGTCGAGCCAGGCTGCTGGCCCGAACCTCACCTGGACTGAACACGGGCTGCCATAGGCGGCATTGGGCATGGCGCAGTCCCAGGGTTCCTCGCCGTTGACCCGCACGGCCAGCTCCACCGTGCCCGATGTCCACGAGGTGGGCAGCGCAAAGTTGGCTGTGCTGTCGACGATGACGCGCGAGGCCGCGCGTGGGATTTTGGCATAGGCGTTGGTGGGCGTCAGCGGCGAACCGGGCAGCGGCGCGCCGTTGGACCCGAGGCCGATCAGCTGGACGGTCGGGCTGATGACGGCGCCGGCCGGGCTGGACAGGTAGACGCGCACGGTCGTCGACCGCTCCGCGATCAAGGCGACCGAGTTGTAGAGATCCTGCACGCCCTGCGTGACCTCGATCGCACTGACGACCGGCTCGGCGGGCGGATTGCTGGTCACGGTCCAGTTGTCAAAGCCCACCGTGATCGTCACGCGATCTCCGAGGGCGCCCGGCGCCAGGATGTTGCCGAAGAATAGGCCGACTCGGATGGGCGCCCCCGCGGTCGAGAAGTCCGGCTGGGTGCGGTCCGTCGGCGCGCCCGGGGCGCGTCGGGCGACGCGGAAGTCGTCGGCGGTGACGATTTGTTGGATGTGCCGCCAGGCGCTGGGAGCCCGAAAGCCGCCTGAGGATGGAATGTACGTGATCCCGTCCTGCTCGAGCAGCAGTCCGGTTCCGGTGCTGCAGCACTGCGCCTGCTTGACGTCCATGCTCAGACGGAACGCCGTGAGGGCGCCATCGGCGGGCGTGAACACAGCCGTCGACTTCAGACTACCGGAAAAGATCGCATCGCCCTGAATGGCCGTGTGGGTCATGGACCAATACGCGCCGGGATTGCCGCCGGACGTGAGGCGCGACCCGCCGGTCGAGGTCGAGGTGCCGGGTCCAGGGGCGGTGCGACTGTAGTCGTCCTCGATCCACGCGAAGCTGGTCCAGCCGGCGCCGAAGTCGCCGTCGGACACCGTCATACTCGGGCCAGCAGACTGCGAGGCGTCGAGCGCGGTCTGCAGAGATGAGGTAGATGGCCTTTCAAGCGGAAGCGCGGACCCGGCGCCGTCGTCCGAGTTCACGCCCTCCTGGCCCGCGGCGGGCAGGGGCGCAATCAGCAGAGCCAGGACAAGCAGGCTGGTCAGCAGGTGGCGTGGTGTGGCCATGAGCAATCCCCCATTCGCAAAAGTATGGAAAGCCATTTAGGCGAGATCGACGCGATCAGGATAGGGTCGAGCGGGTCCAGACCCATGGACGCCCGTCCTGCGCAAAAACAGGCGGGAATCGAGGGGGTTTCGACAGGGCTGGACAGGTGTCCAGATGGATTGGAGTTCAGCGTGCACCGGGCGTCCGCGATGTGCCCGTTATCGCAATGGCGAGGGCAGGTAGTCGGCTTCTCAGTCAGGGTTGCGTTGGTGCTTGATGGGCATCACAGTCGACGCTCCCTGCACTAGCGTCGAGCCAAAAGCACCGGTGCCGATCCCCTCAATGAAGTTCCGCTTGGTCGCAGTCCACCGGACCCAGCACAAACTCGGGCTGAGGGTGTGTGACACTTTGGGCAGCCATTGGATAGACCTTGGCGACGAGACCCTGGCCAAAGAGGTAAAGCGGGAACGACGGGACCTGCTCAATGGACCATTCCAACTCAAAGGTACAACGGCCCTCTTCCGCAATGCCACCGGCGGCACCCTGTCGAAACTGGAGGGTGTACACAAACGACAGCGGGATGACAGCCTCGAAGGCGACGTCGATCGTTCGTGCACGGAGACCGGTAGTTGGATCGAGCGCCACAACATACAGTGGCCCGGCGGCATGCAGAGGCTCGACGCGATACGTGCCGGCACGTGAAACACGGATGGATGAGGTCACGGAGTATCCCTGAATGGAGTCCGATCGCAGCCCGGGCTGGGCGGTCACGTCCTCCAACGTGAAAGTGACCTCCTGGCGGCCGTGCGCCTGCAATTCCGGCAATCGTTCGGGGGCGAGATCCGGCGCGGTGCGCGCTTCGTTGACCATGATCCCGAAGGCCGCCAGTCCGGTGGCTAGCCCTAGCCCGCCGACGAGTCGAGCGATCGCGGTGACGCCACCCTTCCACGTAGCCCAGAGCGTGATAGCTAGCGCCGTCAATGCATAGCCAGCGAACAAGCCGCCGGCGACGAGGCTGTAGAGCAGACGGCCCAGTTCACACCCGCCGATCCAGAGCGTGTCGTAGCACGGAATCCACAGCACCAGGCCGAGCGCGAAGGCAAGCCAAAGCAAGGGAAGCCCAACCACACCGTCTCTTGCCAGTTAAGCCCGTGCAAGTGTTTCGATGAAGTCCTGTCGCTCACCTTTTTTCCGGACTGGCCGTTGGCCGCCAGCTGCAGTGAACGGTTTGGCCATGTGGCGATAAATACAACACCCCTTGCCTCATCCGAAGAAACACCCGCTGATCACCTTATACGGAGCGTACCCCGGCACGGAAGCAGTACAGCGCCGCCCGCTCAAATCCCTGGTAAGTATCTCGATAGTGACCTTCGCGCTGCTGGGCTACCGCCCTGCCGAAAGGTCCCTTGTAGTAATCATCAAGAACGGCGATGAACAGGCCAAGAGCGTAATGCAACGCCTCATCCAAGACCCGCCGGTTCTCCTCAGGTACTTCGGACAACGATAGGATCGGCGTGTCTGTCCAGCGTTTGGCAATGCTTGGATCGGCCAGGCAGGCATCCCGGCCCGCTGCCCACGAGCCCGCGGAGAGAGCGAGCGCAGCCCGTGCAATGTAATGGGGAAGATCATTGACAAAGCGTTCGTTCTTCGGCCGAAACGACTCCTGCATATAGACGCTCACGGCCTCAAAGTTGAATTGAAGGACTTGCGCCACGGCATCGCCGTAGCGAATCCAATCCCGTTCAGCCGGCGTCGGGTTGGCCATGACCGCATCTAGCCTCATCTGATGCCCTCGTATCGTAGTCTCGACCAAGCGAAGGCTGCCGGACGGAGTGGGCTGCGGTTGGGGTGCCGGAGTCCCCTTGTCGAGCGTGTTCCAAGGCAAGTCGTATTCGGCTCGCCGGACGGTGGGCGCATTTAGACCGGAACTATGGCCGTCTTGCTTGCGCTCGCCCGCGAGTCCACTCGCAGACCATTCGCCAGCCTGTGCCTTCGCCGGTGCGGTGTGAGTCGCGAAGGGGCTCGGGGTGTTGGTTCTGGAACGACGACCGGGCAATACGATGTAGATGCTGGCCAGGAACGCCGCAACCAAGGTGCCGGCCAGGTATCCAAAGGCCGCTTGGGGATCTTTTCCTTGAAAGGCCGCCCATACCGCAAAGCCAAGACCCACCAGAGTAACCATCTGTGCCCGGGGACCGTACCTCAGTCGCATAACGCACCTCCCACAAGACAAATAAGGAAGGACTCGGAGGGGCCAATCGGGCCCGCTCCACACCTGCACCCATCCGTCAGTCACAAAAGAAGTGTATGGGTCAGAAAGCTATTGAGATCCCTTATTCTATGACAGGTCACGCCAGATCGCCCGACGCTGAACGAGCCGCATGCTGTCCGAGTCATTGGACCGGCCTCGTCCTCTCATCGAGGACGACAACACGACCCCGTGTATGGCGTGCCTCATTCGCCTTCCAACGCTTCCTCCGGGATAATGGTGCGTATAGGTGGCCAACTCCATGCCCGGCAACGAACCTCCTCGCATACCTCGAGCCTCCAAGCAACTCAGCAGCCCGATCGCGACCGGCGGTGGTGGCCATACGTTTGAAGTCCATGTTCAGGCCGCGTTCGTCGCGCTCCTGTTGAGCGGCGGCTATGCCCCTTGCCTTCCCACCTGGCCTATCCGGCAGATCAAACTCCAGGGGCGCGTGGACGGTTGGGAAACCGATGACCTGATCATTTTCGTGCAGCGGCCAGATGGACCCGAGCAACGCCGGCTTCTGGCACAGACCAAGCGCACCATTTCGTTCATTCCTAGTGATCCGAATCTTTGCGAGGTCATTCAGGCTGCCTGGAACGATTTCAATAACTCAGAGGTATTCGATCAAAACAAGGATGTGCTGGCCCTGATCACGGGCCCGCTCACCCGAAAAGATACCAGGGTCGTGCACTGGTTGCTGGAGCAGGCACGACACGCCTCTGACTCCGCCGCGTTTTTTGGTCGGGTTCCGATTGCTCAGTTCGCGCCACCCGGGTGTGAGGAGAAGCTGGGGGTGATCCGGGAGCAACTCAAACGGGCCAATCATGATGAACCGGTATCGGATGCAGACACGTTCAGGTTTCTGAGGCGGTTTCACCTGCTCGGGTACGATCTGGGATACGAGGAGGGTGTCGTCCTGTCACTGCTCCACTCTCACATTGGCCAGTTCGCGCCGATTGATGCGCGAGCGGTCTTTGACCGGATTCTGGGCTAC
>CAYZRP010000108.1:0-24547 GCA_964480865.1 uncultured Anaerolineales bacterium
GCGTGGGGCGTGGGGCGTGGAGCGTGGGGCGTGGGGCGTGGAGCGTGGAGCGTGGAGCGTGGGGCGTGGAGCGTGGGGCGTGGGGCGTGGAGCGTGGGGCGTGGAGCGTGGAGCGTGTGGCGCGTGTGGCTTGCCGCGTGCCCCCGCGTGTGGCGTGTCATCCAGAGCGCCCCTGATCTGGGCTATCTCACTCGCACACTGAGCGCGAAGGATCTCCTGTCGGACTCGCCGGCTGTTGCCAGGGCCGTGCAGGTCGTCGGAGGAGATCCTTCGCGCTCATTACAATGGACTACGGCCGAAGATGGCTAGGCGCTCTGGATGACACGCGACGCGCCGTGGGGCGCCAGGCGCTCTGGATGACACGCTACACGCGGGGGCACGCGGCTGCGCAGGGCCTGGATGACACCGGCAGGCGTGGCTTACACCCGAGCGCATGCATAGACGTGCGTCATTCGTCGTTCAACCTTTGTCACAATATCCGTTGCCCAAACAGGCTCGCAGCGAGTTCGACCGCCAGGCGGGCTGTGCGGTTGCGTTCGTCGAGGATCGGGTTGACTTCGACCACGTCGAGCGAGCCGACTTTGCCAGTGTCGGCCAGGATCTCCATCAGCGTGTGAGCCTCGCGGTAGGTGAGGCCGCCCGGCACCGGCGTGCCGACGCCCGGCGCCTGGCCGGGGTCGAGTGCGTCCATGTCGAGGCTGACATGGATGCGGCTCAGGCCTTCGAACCGCTCCAGGATCTGTCGGGCCACGGCCGCGATCCCTGCTTCATCTACCTCGCGCATCGTGAAGACGCGCACGTCGTGCTCGCGCAACAGGCGCCTTTCGCCGGCGTCGATATCGCGAGCCCCGATGACGAGCGCATGCTCGGGTTTGAGTTTGGGGTATGGCCCGCCGATGCCCGTCAGTTCCGGCGCGCCCAACCCGCACAGCGCAGCCAGCGCCATGCCGTGCACGTTGCCAGACGGCGTCGTCTCGGGCGTGTTGAAGTCGCCATGTGCATCCACCCAGAGCACGCCGACCTGACCGGGTTCGCACGTCACGGCCGACACGGTGCCGATGCTCAGCGAGTGATCGCCGCCGAGGAAGACCGGGATCTCGCCTTTGTCGTCACACCCGTGCGCGGCGTCGTAGATGGCGTTGCAGACGCGCGCGATGCTCGGGAGGTGGCGGGCTCGCAGGGCTTCGGGCTCGTCGGGCTCCTGCTCGGGCAGGGGCACTGCGATGTTGCCGGCGTCGATCACGGTGTGGCCGAGCGCCTGTAACGCCGGCGCCAGCCCGGCATAGCGGATCGCGCTCGGGCCCATATCGACGCCGCGTCGACGCTGTCCCAGATCCATCGGCACGCCGAACAGTCTCAGGGTCCTGGACATCGCGGTCCTCCCAATACACGACGAACGACGAAGGACGAAGGACGAAGGTTGTTTCACTCAACCTTCGTCCTTCGTCTTTCGTCCTTCGTCGGATTAACCAAATGTCTGCGAGGCGACCGTGAATGCCTTGAGCGCTTCGCGGTCGACGGTCACGCCGAGGCCGGGGCCGGTCGGCACAGTGAGCGTGCTGTCTTCGGTGTTGAGCACGAACGGCTCGGTGATGATGTCGCGCTCGTAGTAGCGCGACGAGGCCGAGGTGTCGCCGGGCAAGGTGAAGCCGGGCAGGGCGGCCAGCGCCAGGTTGGCGGCCCGGCCGACGCCGGTCTCGAGCATGCCGCCCATCCATACCGGCATGTCGTTGGCGTGGCACAGGTCGTGAATCTGCTTGCCCACATGGTAGCCGCCGACGCGGCCGGGCTTGATGTTGATGATCTTGCAGGCCTTGAGCTCGATCGCCCAGCGCGCGTGGTCGACGGTGTGGATGCTCTCATCAAGGCAGAGCGGCGTCTTCAACTCAGGCTGCAACTTCGCATGATCGATGATGTCATCCATGCCGAGCGGCTGCTCGAGCAAAAGCAGGCCAAACGCGTCGAGTTCCTTGAGGTGCTCGGCGTCGCCGATGCGGTAAACCGAATTGCCGTCGCCCTGCAGGAGCAAGTCGGGGTGATGACGGCGGATGATGCCGACTTCGCTGACGTCGCGGCCGGGTTTGATCTTCAGCTTGATGCGACGGTAGCCATCCGCCAGATAGGCGTTGACGGTCTCGAGCAATTTTTCTGGCGATGACTGGATGCCGACTGACACGCCGACGCGCACGCGGTCGGCGGAGCCGCCCCAGTGATCGCGCAGCGACTGCCCGGCGCGCTGGGCAAATAGATCCCACAAGGCAAGCTCGAGCCCGGCCCGCGCCATCGGGTGGCCGCTGATCGGGTCGATCAGGGCGTGATAGGCGGGCACGTCGGCCAGGTCGGCCTCGAGCACCATCGGGATCAGGAAATCCGAAAGGATGTGCCAGGCGGTCCGGGTCGACTCGTACGAGTAGTTCGGGATCGAGCCGGCCACGCATTCGCCCCAGCCGGTCAGGCCGTCGGCGCGGGCTTCGACGATCAGGCATTCGCGATCGAGCTCGATCCAGCGCGAGGTCTGGAACGGCGATCGCAACGGCATTTTGATGTGGTGGAGGGTGAGGGAGTCGAGGCGCATGCCGGCATTATCGCATGCGCCTGTATACTTCGCGCAACGCCGTGGCCACTCTCCTTCAGCATTCCGTCACCGCTTTGAAACGGCTGGCCCAGGTCGGGACCTTCCTCACGACGTTCGTGGCCGTGCTTTCGCTGTTGAGCCTGGTCTGGGCCGGGTATTGGATGATCCGGAGGCCATACTATGGCTTCCATTGGACGTATACCCCCCCGGTGGCTCGCATCGACGAAGTGGACTTCGGCAGTCAGGCAGCTGCCAGGCTGGTCCTCGGAGACCGATTGCTCGCAATCAACGGCGACCCTGAGGCGCCGTTCTCACTTCAGGTCGGCCTGGCTGAAGTAGGCGATGTGTGGACCCTGACTCTTCGCTCCCTGGATGGGAATGTGCGCACCGAGACCATTGTCCTGGAGGCGACCGACAACGTCGACGTGTTGCTCGACCGTCTGGCGCCCCTGTTCGTCAGCCTGGCGTTCTGGGCGAGCGGCCTGATCGTCATCGCCCTATCGATCCGGGCGGGCACAGAGCGGATCGTAGCGAGCCTCTACTTCGCGTTCTGCCACTTGATCGTGTTCTACATCGCTTCTGGCACGTTATCGACGGCGCTGCCGGAGCTCGGTGGGCGATTGCTCCTCTTCTCGGGGCCTGTGCTCGGCGCCGTTGCCATCGACCTGCACATGCGGTTTCCGCGAGCCTGGCGCCTCCGGCCCGGGTTGCGTCTGGGACTTGCCGTTCCTTATGTCGTCGCCCTGGCGGCTGGCCTTACCGCAGCGTTGGCGCCGGATGTTGGGGGTTTTCTTCCGGCACTGCGGTGGTCTTACAACTGGGTAACGGTTTGTCTCGCTGGCGTGATCGTCCTCCTGGTAGCGGCCCTTTTCCAGCGGGGCGAGGCGAAGACGATCCTCCAAACTCGCTTGATCGTCCTGACTGCTTTGGTCGGTTTTGTGCCGGCGCTCGTTTTTACCCTGGTCCCCACAGCCCTGAGGATCATCGGGGTGGGTCTGCCGGTGTCCGTCTCGTTTGCCTTCATGGTCATCGTTCCGTTAGGCTATGCCTATGCGATCCTGCGCTACCGACTGATCCGCTTTGACGGAACCGTCAGCCGGGCCATCGGTTATCTCATCGCGATCGTGTTGTTGGTGGTCGTCCTGGCCGGAATGATGCTTGTGATGTTGACCTTCCGGCTACTCCCGGTCGGACCGGAGTTCTTCGCCGCAGTCGTCGCGATGACGATCGCCCTGGCCGTGGCTTTCGAGCCGGCCCGACAGCGCATCCAGCGAGTGGTCGACCAGACCTTCGAACGCCCCTGGGCCGAGTTCCGCTCCACGCTCCAGAACGTCGAACATACCTTGAGCGCAGGCTCCGACGTCGCGACCTGGGCCGATGCTGTGTGCCTGCAGTTCTCGTCCGCCCTCGACGTGGCTCCGATCGGGCTCCTGTATCGCACGCCGGCCGCGCCGCGGTTCAGGCTGGCTGTTCATGACCCGGCCGGCATGACCGGCGCGCTTCCCCGCGATCTTCAGAGCGGCTCAGCGTTGCTGGAGCGCGTGAGCTTGATCGACCAACCTGCGCGGCGCCGGGATCTGCAACTGGCGTTCGCCGTGGCCGATGTTTCGGAAGATGAGCATGCCTGGCTGACCACTCAAGCGTTCGATCTATGGTGGCCGATCCGGTTGCACGGGCACCTCAGCGCCGTCTTGCTCGTCGGGCCTCGTTCGACGACGTTCTCCAATGCCGAGATCGAGTTGTTGGCGCTGGCGTCGCATCAGATCGGCGTGGCGCTCGAGAACGCCGAGTTCACGAGCGAGTTGGAGCAACTGTCGCGTTCGGCGTTGCAAACCCGAGATGATGAACGGCGCCGTGTCTCTCGCGAGCTGCATGATCACATCATTCAGCCGCTCGTCGGCCTGAACTTCTCGCTGGCGACGGTTCGCGACGTGCCGGAGACGGCCGAGGCGCGCCGACTGATCTCGGATCTGATCGTCGACGTGCGAAAGATCTCGTCGGAGTTGCGGCCGCCGGCGCTGGATGAGGTCGGTTTGGGTGCTGCCGCGCGCGGCCTGATGCGCACCTTCATGCGCACGTCCGGGTTGGAAGTCCGGTTCGTCATCCTCCCAAACGAGGACATCGACGTGCCGGAACCGATCGCTTCGACGTTCTATGGCGCCTTGCGTGAGGCGTTGAACAATGTCCAGCGACATGCTCAGGCAGGGCGTGTGTCGGTGCTGCTCGAGGCCACTCCCGAGTCCCTGTCGCTCGTCATTCATGACGACGGAGTCGGGTTCACGCAACCCGAACGTCTTGCTCGACTGGCGTCAGAGGGGCGTTTCGGGTTGCTGGGGATGCAGGAGCGGCTGACCGCGATCGAAGGCTCGCTCGAGATCCAGACGAGCACGGGGCAGGGCACGCGTCTCGAGTGCCGGGCGCCGCTCCCACACGTCTGATCGTTGGCAGGCACGATCTGTCAGGGTGTTTCCTTTGGCCGCGGATGGCGCCGATTTCGCGGAAGGAACGGAATGCCTCTATCCACTGGTCAACCGGTCGACTTCCACGACTGACAACTCGCTCGTGCCCACCGTGATCGTCGCTCGGCAACTTGTGCATCCGCACCTGTATACTTCAAACACTGCCGTGTCAAATCCCTTCGACCGCATTTGGTTTTCCTTGACGGCCCAGGCCAGGGCCTATTCCATCAGTTTGCTCGCGCCAACCCTCGTCGCCAGTCTGTCGCTGTTGGGCCTGATTTGGGCTGGCTATTGGGCCATTCGCTCTCCCTACATGGGCCTGGAAGCCGGTTTCACTGGCGACGGCCATGTTATGGATGTCATGTGGGTGGACCCAGAGGGACCGGCAGGGGGCCAACTCGAAGCAGGCGAGCACATCACCACGCTGAGCGGCGCACCCGTTCGGGCGTATGCGCGCGAGCTCGGTCTTCGCGCGGTGGGCGACCGACTCAGCCTGGGCATTCGGAACGATCAAGGCCTGGAACGTTCGATCGAGATCGTCCTCGTGTCCCCCATCACGATGCGGGTTCTCCTGGATCGTCTGTTGCCGCTGGTCGTCAGCCTGGCGTTCTGGCTCAGCAGTCTCGTGGTGATCGCAGTCTGCACGCGCGCCGGTCAAAGCATCCTCATCTCACGCCTGTACTTTGCGTTCTGCCAGTGTCTAGTGGTGTTCATCGTTGCGCTCCAGGTGTCGTTGTACGTAAGCGAACCAGCCGTGCGTTTGATGATTCTCTCGAGTGTTTGGATGGGCACACTCGCGGTCGATTTTCATATGCACTTCCCGGTTGCCTGGTCGCAAACGACCTGGGTTCGCGTAAGCCTCGGTCTTGCCTATGGAGTCGCGGTCGTTAACACGGCTGTGGCTCTGCTCACGCCCCTGAGCACGGATCTCAGCATCGCTGGCGAATTCATGGGCATCTGGATGACAGCCTGTTTGTTGACCGTGGTCGTCATCCTCGGTCTGGCGCTCTTTCAGAACGCGCGTGTCGATGTGGCAGTTCAAGCGCGACTCACGGCCCTGACGGCGCTGGTCGGCTTTTTGCCGGCGCTGCTCCTGACACTCCTGCCCATCTTCGTGTTGAATGCGTACAACTTTGCCGCTCCGTCGCTTACTTTTGTGTTCATGGGCATCGTGCCGATCGGTTATGCGTACGCGATCCTGCGCTACAGGTTGATCCGCTATGACGGTGCCGTCAGCCGCGCCATCGGCTACGTTGTTGCCATCCTGGCGATGGTTGGCGTCCTGATCGCCATGATCGTGATCCTGTTTGTGAGCCGCATCATCCCGGCCGGGTCGATGTTCTTCGCAGCTGTGGTCGCGTTGACAGTGGTGGTGGCCGTGGTCTTTGAGCCAGCCCGCCGTCGAATTCAGGAAGTCGTCGACCAGATCTTCGAACGGCCCTGGGTCGAATTCCGCACGACGTTGTTGAACGTCGACGAGACCCTCGCCGCGAGCCCGGATGTGGCGGTCTGGGCGATGGCCGTCTGTCGCCAGTTCGCGACGGCGCTCGATCTGACGCCTATCGCCTTGCTCTATCGGTCGTCGCGAGAGACTGCCTTGCGCCTGGCTGTATTTGATTCAACCGGCGCTGTCGGGTCAGTGCCGGAGGAGGTCGACCCGGGCTCATCCCTGATGACCCGGTTGATGGCGCTCGAACAGCCTGTGAGGGTTCGGGATCTGACAGCGGCCCTGCTCACGCCTGGCGCTCCGAGCACCGACGAGGCGTGGCTGGCGAGCGGCGCCTTCGATCTGTGGTGGCCGATCCGCGCGCATGCGCAACTCAAGGCCGTGCTGCTGCTGGGGCCGCGCCCGACAGCCTTCACCGACGAGGAAATCGAGCTCCTGGCCCTGGCCTCAACGCAGATCGGGGCGGCGTTCGAGAACGTCGAGTATGCGCGCGAACTCGAGCAGCTTTCGCGGGCGGCTTTGAAGACGCGCGATGACGAACGCCGGCGCGTCTCGCTTGAACTCCATGACCACATCATCCAGCCCCTGGTGGGTCTCAATTTCGCCCTCGCGACAGTGCGGGACGTGCCACAGGCCGCCGAAGCGCGCGAGCAGATCTCGGATCTGATCACGCATGTGCGCAGGATCTCGGCAGACCTGCGCCCGCCGGCGCTCGATGAGGTCGGCCTGGGCGCCGCCGTGCAGGGTCTGACGCGCACCTTTACGCGCGCGACAGGCCTGCAGGTCGACCTGGCGATCCGGCCGGACGAGGATATCGACATTCCCGAGCCGATCGCTTCGACGATCTACAGCGCGCTGCGCGAGGCCTTGAACAACATCCAGAAGTACGCGCAGGCCACGCGGGTCTCCGTGTTGCTGGAGGTGAGTGCCGGTCAGGTATTGCTCGTGGCCCATGACGACGGCGTCGGGTTCACCTTGCCAGATCGGCTCGGCAAGCTGGCGACGACCGGGCACTTCGGGCTGCTGGGGTTGCAGGAGCGCCTGACCGCCATCGACGGCATCCTCCAGATCCATACAAGTCCCGGCCAGGGGACACGTCTGGAGTGCCGCGTGCCGCTTCCGCGCCTTTGATTCTTGGCGTCGCTATTGACGCGCCGTCAGCACGATCCAGTAATGTCCGTAGTTGCTTCCGGGCACATAGACGTGACCGACCCCATACTCGTTCTGCGCCTGGAAGAACGGATCGAGGCCCAGCAGCATGGTGCGATGGATCGTCGAGTTCATCCACCAGTTCCAGGGGTTGTCGGGGTTCGGCGTCGCGCTGAAGCCGTAGCCGAAGTACATGACCTCGATGCTGTTAGCGTCAGGCCGCGTCGAGTAGGACGGTGAAAGCGGATAGCCCGCCTGGCGGACAAGGTAGTTAGGGCCGAGACCTTCGGGGTTGACGTGGCTCTCATAGCCGCGCGTGGCCATGTCGAGCGCGCGCTCACGCGCCACGCGTTCAAGGATCGGGTGGCAGGTCAACGCGGGATGAGCCTGATCGGGATGCGCCAGCATCCGATCGGCGATGGCCTGTTCCTCGGGCGCCGGCTGACATCCGGTCGGGATCGGTGTCGCTGTCGGGGTGGGCGTGGGGTCGGGTTCGCGCGCCAGCATCGGCAGGAAGAGCAGGCCGTCGGCCTGAGCGGCCGCGATCATGAGTGGGGTGACGAACAAAAGTGTCACAAGGATGAAGGCAAATCGTCGGGGCATGCCGCATTATCACATGCCGTTACAATGGGCCGATGCCCGGTGAACGCTACGGCCGCTATCTGGTCCGCCGGGAGATCGGGCGGGGGGGCATGGGCGTCGTGTACCTGGCTCACGATCCAGCCGTGGGTCGCGACGTCGCCCTGAAGGTCTTGCCGGCCGGACTCCCGGGCGACGATCACGTCGTCGCTCGCCTGCGCCAGGAAGCGCGCCTGACGGCTTCGCTCGACCACGCCTGCATCGTGCCGATCTTCGACGTCGGTGAGCAGGCGGGTCGGCCGTTCCTTGTCATGCGCTACATGCCCGGCGGCGCGCTCGATCGTCGCCTGCAGGCCGGCCGGCTTTCGCTCCGCGCCGTCGCCGAGATCCTGCTGCGCGTGGCCGAGGCCCTGGATGCCGCCCATCGCCAGGGCGTCGTCCACCGTGATCTCAAGCCCTCGAACATCCTCTTCGACTCACGCGGGGACGCCTATCTCTCCGACTTCGGGATCGCCAAGGCCCTGGGCGGTTCGTTGACGCAATCCCTCACCGGCACCGCGATCATTGGCACGCCGGCCTACATGAGCCCCGAGCAGGCCGTCGGCGATCGGGCCATCGATGGCCGCTCCGACATCTACGCCCTCGGCGCCGTGGCTTTCGAGCTTCTCACCGGCCGCCAGCCTTACGTCGGCGACACGCCCATGCGGGTCGTGCTGCGCCACCTGCAGGATCCGCCGCCCCAACTGTCGTCCGAAGAACTCGAGGCGCTCGGTCTGTCCACTGCGGTCGGGGCCGCGTTGACGCGCGCGATGGCCAAGGAGCCGGTTGACCGGTTTTCCTCCCCGCTCGAGTTAGCGCGGATCATCGCCTCGGCGGCCGGACTGCCGGACCCGACTGCCACGACCCGGCCATCGATGACGGCGCCGACACGCCCGGCCGCCCCGGTGCCCGACGCGCGGCCGGCGGCCGAACGCGCCACGCTGGCGTCGACACGAATCAGACGATCGGGCGTGTTGGTTGTGATGGGCCTGGGCGGCCTGACGCTGGTGAGCCTGGCGGCTGTCTGGTCGTTGAACCGATCGACGGCGGCTTCGCCGACCGCCACCGCGACGTTCACGGCTCAGGCCCGACCGTCGCAGACCATTGGGGTGGCCACGGCCTCACTCCGGCCGAGCGACACGCCTGCCCCGACGAACACGACGACAGCGGCCCCGAGTTTCACGAACACGGCGACACCGACCGACACGCCCACGGCGACCACATCGCCCACCGCCACGCGTCGGCCCGCCACCCGGCCACCAGACACGGCCACGGCGGTGCCGCCGTCGCCCACGAGCGCGCCGCCGCCCGCGAACACGGCGCCTCCGCCGACCAACGATCCCGCGTCGCCGACGCCCGCTCCCCCGGAGCCCGAAGCGCCGACGCCCACACCCGCTCCGCCATAACGTTCAATCGGGCACATGATCATCTCCCTCACGAGTCCTCGACAGACCTTGACCCACGAACGCCTGACCGCGCTGGAGCGCGTTCGACGCTTCAGCGTGCGGGTGTTGCTTGTGCTGTTCCTGATCGCATCGCCCTGGGCCGCCGCCCCGGCGCGCGCTGCCTGGCCCGAGATCGGGCCGGATGATGTGCGCCTCAGCACCACCGGCGCAGACTCCGATGCGGATTTCGTCGCCGCCCAGCCGCGCGTGGCCTACAACCCGCAGGCTCAGGAGTACCTCGTCGTCTGGGCGGCAGTCACTCAACGCAATCCGTCGTCACGCACCGAGATCTTTGCCCAGCGGGTCTCGGCACTCACCGGCCAACGCGTCGGCGGCGTTATCGCCGTCAGCGTGCCCGACAACGGCGACGAGGGCTACCTCTCCGAGATGCCCGACGTCGTCTACAACGGCGTCGACGGCCGTTACTTCGTGGTCTGGCACCGCAATCAGACCGGCATGCCCTTTCTGATCTTCGGGCGCTTCATCAACGCCGTTACCTCCGAGCCGCTCGGCGCCGCGCACCTGACTCTCGTCAACTGGGGCAGCCACAACGCCAACAACATCTTCGATGAAGACCGTTTGCGCGTGGCGTACAGCCCCGCGGCGTCCCGCTACTGGCTCGTCTGGGCGTCGACGCCCAACACGATGTCGGCGACCGTCTCGCGCGTGCAGGGCATCGCGGTCGCATCCGACGGGCGGATCGTCTTTCCCCAGGTCGACTTCACCGGGCCGCTCGGGCTCGGGCAGCCGACCGCCGCCGACACGTCGCCGTCCGTGGTCTATAACCCAGAGGCCGACGAGTTCCTTGTGACGTGGCTCGGCCTTGAGTACTGGTATGTCTTCGACCGTCACGACGCCGCGGTCTTCGCCCAACGCGTGACGGCCTCGAGCAGCGCCGTCGTCGGCGCGCCCCTGATCGTCTCGCGTGACGAGCACACCAAGATGCCGCCGCGCGCCATGTATCCGGATGTCGCCTATGTGCCCGGTGGAGGCTATCTGCTGGCCTGGGTTGGCACTGCGCCGTTCGGCAACGGCCTGGGCACGATCCAGTTGCGCTGGTTGCCGGGCGATCTCGAAAACCGCCTGCCGACGGTCGTCTCGGCCCTGCCCGAGACGACCGCCTGCGTCGGCACGCAGCCGGCCCTGGCGTTCGTGCCTGGCGAAGGGCGCGGCCTGGTGACCTGGTCATCGGGCGACGGGAGCCAGATGGGCGGTTCGCTGTGCCCGGGCGGCGCCCAGATCTTCGGCCTGCCCGTGTCCGTCGGCCAGCAGGCCTTCAGCGACACGCCCGTTCAACTCAGCCAGATGGGTCCCGTCGGCGGCACGAGCTATCGCGCCTTCCGGCCGGCGGTCGCCGCGGCGCCGGCGCCGCGGCGCGCCCTGACAGTCTGGTACGGCAACGACGAGTTGCCCGGCGTGGCCGCCGCGAAGCAAGAGGTCTTCGGCCAGCTGGCCGATCTATCGTTGCGCGTCCTCGTCCCCGCGCTCCAGAACGGCGACAGGCCACCGTTCAGCACGAGCGAGGTCGAGCCGAACAACACGAGCGTCGACGCGAACGGCCCGGTCGTCTCGGGCATGACGATCACGGGCTTCGCCAATGACGTCAGCGATTACTATCGCCTGACGGTCACGGCCGCCGGCACGCTGTCGGCCGCCATCACGAATCCGCAGGGACAGGGCACGCAGCTCCAGCTGTACCGTGAGCCCGTCTCGACCGCCACGCTTGTGCAATCCGACGGCGTCGCGCCGTATGCGTTCACGGTCAGCGTCACGCCCGGCGTGTATTTTGTGCGCGTCTACACCGCCGGCGGCTACACATCGGCCGCCCCGTATTCCCTTCAGGTGACCTTTCCATGATCCCGCTTCCCACCGACTACCTCGAACAAGTCTATGGCGCCGTCCTCGGCAAGATCATCGGCGTCTACCTCGGCCGGCCTTTCGAATGCTGGACGCATCAGACCATCGTCGAGCAACTCGGTGAGATCCACGCGTATGTCCACGAGCGCCGCGACCTGCCGTTGGTGGTCACCGACGACGACATCTCGGGCACCTGGCTGTTCCTGCGCGCGCTCGAGGACCTGGGACCCCTGCCCGCTGATCTCGACGGCCCCGCGCTCGTCGCGCGTGTGTCGGAGCTTGTGGCCAACCGCTGGCTCAACGACGTCGTCCGCGAACGCTCGACGTTCTGGTGGGGCGGGGTGGGCGTGTCGACCGAGCATACGGCTTATGAGAACCTGAGCGCCGGGGTGCGCCCGCCCGAAAGCGGTAGCATCGCCCGCAACGGCGCCGTGACGGCTGAACAGATCGGGGCCCAGATCTTCATCGACGGCTGGGGCCTCGTCGCGCCCGGCGACCCGGCGCTTGCGGCTTCCTTTGCGCAGGCCGCCGCTCAGGTCAGCCATGATGGCGCCGCCGTGCACGCCTCAATGCTCCTGGCCGCCATGCTCGCCGCCGGTTTCGCCGAGCAGAACATCCAGCGCCTGATCGAGATCGGCCTGACGCACATCCCCTCCGACAGCGCCATCCGCCGCCTGGCCGACGACGTGCGCGACTGGCACGCCGGCTACGACGACTGGCACGAGACCCGCGAGCGGCTCGAGGCCAACTACGGGCCGGAAAAGTATCCGGGCGTGCACATCCTGCCGAACCACGGCGTCGTCCTCATGGGCTTGCTCTACTCGGGCGGCGACTTTGACAGGGGCCTGAGCATCACGGCCACCGCCGGTTGGGACACCGACTGCAACGTCGGCAACGTCGGCTGCCTGCTCGGCCTGCTCGGCGGCCCCGGCTCGATCGCGTCGCGCTGGCGCGTGCCCGTGGCCGACCGCGCCTTCGTGTCGAGCGCTGACGGCCGCCGTTCGATCACGGACGCCGCGCGGCTCTCGCTCGAGATCGTCGACCATGCCCGTCGGCTGCGTGGCCAGGCACCCCTGATCGTCAAGGGCGGCGCGCCGTTTCACTTTGAACTATCAGGAAGCGTTCAGGGTTTTTCGGCCCAGCCAGCCGTCAGCCTGAGCAACGTGACAAACCCGGTTCGCTCCGCCCGCGCGCTCGCCCTCGAACTGCCGGCCAACGAGTCCGTGGCCGTGACCACCCCGGTCTTCATGCCGCGCGACGCTCTGAACATCGGCTACCAGCTCCAGGCCTGCCCGGCCCTCCATGCCGGCCAGGTGCTGAAGTTCGACGTCGACGCGCCCGACACGAATGCGGCCTATGTCCTGGCGCGCCCGATCATCCGCGTCTACGATGAGGGTGAGTCGCTGCAAGAGATGGTTGGGCCCGAGATGGTTGTCCTTCCGGGCGCCGGCTCGCGACTCAGCTGGGCGCTCTCGGATCTGGGTGGCCGACCCGTGGCTGAGATCGGGCTGCGCGCCAAATCTGCCATGGACGGGCGCCTGCTGGTCGATCGCGTCTGGTGGGAGGGCACGCCGCGCACAGGCCTCGTGCGTCAGGGCGACCCCGACGGGCTCTGGCGGCGCGCGTGGATCAACGCTGTCACGGCGCTCGAAAGCACAGCCGAGGTGCCGCTGGTGCTGCGCCAGCCGCACGGCCGCGGCCTGATCCTTCAGGGCGGTCCGGGCTGGGAGTCGCTTATCGTCACGGCGGATCTGACGTTTCAGGGGGGCTGTTGCGGCCTGATCGTGCGCGCCACGGGTCTGCGCCGCTACGTCGCCTTCGAGGTCGGGGGCGGCGCCGTTCGGCTCGTCCACTGGCACGACGGAGTCCGCCGTGTCCTCGACGAGGCTGAGCTCGAGGATGTGGCTGGCTCGCGCTGCCGCCTGGCGGTGCGCGTGTCGGGCGACGCCATCTCGGCTGCGCTCAACGATCGTATCTGGTTCGACCACGCCGATTTGCTGGCGGGCATCCCCGCGGAAGGCATGATCGGTCTGTTTGTCGAGGACGGCGATCTGGCCGTCACTGACGTGACGATCACGCCCGCCTGCACCCCTTTTCCCCGAACCTGACACAACCGCGTCGCGGCGACCGGGCCCTGCGCCCGGTCGCCTCGACGTCACACCATTGAGCTGCGGTCTGCGCGTGGCGCGCCGGCCGTCCCCACGCGCTAGGGGAGCATCGCTGCCTTTGCGATGAAGCTCAGGATTTGCGCGTATGGTCGGAACACCGTGATCGTGTACGTCTGTGAGGTGACGCCGTCTCCGGCAATCACCGTGATCGTGATCACGTTACTCCCAGGGTTGAGCGCAATCGAGCCAGAGTTCGCGCCCGAGGTCACCGGCGCACCGTTGACCAGGATGGTCGCGTGCGGGTCGGAGCTCGTCGGCTGGAAGGTCAGGGCCGAGTCACGGCATTCGACGGTCACCTCGTAAGTGAACACTTCGGGCGAAAAGCCCGGCAGCAGGCCGCCCAGGTCGTCGTTCAGGTCGCTCAGGTCGGCGTTTGCCGCGCCGGCGCGATTGGCCGTGACCGTGTAGGTCTTCGTCGTCACCCCGTCCTGGGCTGTCACAACGATGGTGACCAGATTGGCGCCGACTTCGAGTGGCACGTTGGCCGGCACAGCGGCGCCCTCGAGCGACGCGCTGACGATGATGCCCAGCGACTCGCCGTTGACCGACATCGTGTAGGTCGCCGTCGGGTCAGCCAGCGATGGGATGACCGCCATGGCTGACACGTTGTTCGAGACCGCGACCGTGTAGTCGAGCGTGGCCGGGTCAAAGGCCGGATCGAGCGTGCCGGGCGCGACAAGGATGTCGCTCAGGTCGGCGTCGGAGGACGCGGCCCGCGTGACCGTGATCGTGTAGGTCTGGGTCGTGGTGCCGTCCTGGGCCGTCACTTCTGCGGTGATGATGTTGTCGCCGACGTCGAGGCTGAAGTCGCCAGCCGGGTTGCCCGAGATCGCGGCGTCACCGTTGATGGTCAATGTGGCATTGGTGTCGGAGACGGTCACTGTGACGCTCAGGCTGGCCGTGGCGTTCGGTACCGTGGCGGTGTAGGACGTCGTGGCCGGATCGAAGGCCGGCGTGAGCGTTCCCGTGCTGAGGGCCAGGCCCGCCAGGTCGGTATTGCTCGACGGCTGCCGCGTGATCGTGACGGTGGTCGTCCTGGTCGTGACGCCGTCGCCGGCTGTGACGACCACGCTCACGGTGTTGTCGCCGACGGTGAGGGGCAGGGCGCTCGACGCGCTGCCAGAGGCCACGGCATCGCCGTTGACCGTGATCGTGGCAGTTCCCTCGGCCGCGGTGGGCGTGATCGTGAGCGAAGATACAGCGTAGGCGACGGTGGCGGTGTAGCTCGTGGCCGCTGCATCGAACGTCGGGGAGAGCGTGCCGGCGCTCAACGTGAGCTGGCTCAGGTCGGCGTTGCTCGAGGCTGCGCGCGTCACAACGACCGTGTAGGTTTTGGTCGTCGTGCCATCCTGAGCCGTGACCACGACCGTGACGGTGTTGTCGCCAACGGCGAGCGCGATCGAACCCGACGCGTTACCCGAGGTTACGGCCGTGCCGTTGACCGTGACCGTGGCGTTGGCGTCGGCGACAGTCGGAGTAGCGGTGAGGCTGGTCGTGGCGTTCGAGACCGTCGCGGTGTAGCTGGTCGTGCCGGCCGCGAACGTCGGCGAAAGCGTGCCGGCGCTCAGCGCCAGGGCGCTCAGGTTTGCGTTGGACGATGGCGCGCGCGTGACGGTGACTGTGTAGGTCTTGCTGGTCGTGCCGTCTTGCGCTGTGACGATCGTCGTGATGGTGTTGTCACCGACCGACAGCGGGATCGTGCTCGAGGCGTTGCCTGACGTCACCGACGAGCCATTGACCGTGACCGTCGCCGTCGCGTCAGCCGTCGTCGGCGTGATCGTCAGGCCGGTCGTGGCGTTCGAGACGGTGGCCGTGTAGGTGGTCGTGCCCGCCGCGAACGTCGGTGTCAGCGTGCCAGCGCTCAGGGACAGCGCGCTCAGGTTCGCATTGGCGGAGGGGGCTCGCGTGACAATGACCGTGTAGGTCTTCGTGGTCGAGCCGTCTTGGGCCGTGACGATCGTGGTGATCGAGTTGTCGCCCACGTTCAACGCGATCGAACCCGACGCGCTGCCCGACGTCACGGTGGCTCCATTCACCGTCACGGTGGCTGTGGCATCCGCGACCGTCGGCGTGATCGTCAGGCTGGTGGTCGCGTTCGACACGGTGGCCGTGTAGCTGGTCGTGCCCGCTGCGAACGTTGGCGACAGTGTGCCGGCACTGAGCGCCAGACCGCTCAGATCCGCGTTGGCAGAGGCGGCGCGAGTGACGGTGACCGTATAGGTCTTGGTGGTCTCGCCGTCCCCGGCTGTGACGACCGTCGTGATCGTGTTGTCTCCGACGCTGAGTGCGATCGAGCCGGATGCGCTGCCCGATGTCACGGTCGCGCCATTGACCTTGATCGTGGCGCCGGAATCGGCAGCCGTGGGCGTCACCGTCAGGTTGGCCGTCGCGTTCGAGACCGTGGCGGTGTAGCTGGTTGTGCCTGCGGCAAAGCTGGGCGAAAGCGTGCCTGCGCTGAGGGCCAGGCCGCTGAGGTTGGCGTTCGTGGAGATCGCCGCGCGGGTGACCGTGATCGTGTAGGTCTTGGTGGTGGTGCCGTCCTCGGCCGTGACGACGGTGTTGATCGTGTTGTCGCCGACGGAGAGCGCAATCGGGTCTGACGCGCTGCCCGATGGCACGGTCGTGCCGTTGACCTTGATGGTGGAGCCGGTGTCGGCGGCGGTGGCTGTGACCGTCAGGCTGGTGGTGGCGTTAGGCACGGCGAGGGAGTAGCTTGTCGTGTCTGAGCTGAAGGTGGGCGTCATGACACCGGTGCTCGTCACGAGGTCCGAGAGATCAGCGTTGGTCGAGGCCGCCGCGACCACGTTCACGGCCGCCGTGGCCGAGGTGTCGCTGGTGCCATCGTTGGCGGTCAGCGTGAAGCTGCCAGCGGTGCCGTTTGTCGCGTCGGCCGGGATGGTCAGACGCACCGTGACGTTCTGCGAGGTGCCACCCCCGATCGTCACGGGCGATTCCGGCGAGATGATCGTCGGGCTCCAGGCCGATGGTGAACCGGCCACCGACAACTCAGCATCGACTGAACCACCCGTCGGGTTCGAGACCGTGTAGACGATGTCGCAGGTTGCGCCGGGCGCGCAGTCCGTGCTGATCGGCGCGACCACATTCAGGGCTCCCACAACGCCGCTGGTGAAGCTCTCGTAGGCCGTGATCGTCCAGGTCGCGCCGGCCGCGAGGCTGGCGGTGTTCCACTCCAGGGCATAGCCATTGTCCGTTTCGGGGTCCGGGTTGAGGACGTCGGTCAGTCGGCCGGTGCCACCCGCAATGAGGACCGAGTCATATGCCTCGCTCTGGTAATGGGCTGGTGGTGTCACGCCCTGCAGAGACATGCGCTGCTGGTTGCCGCCGAGATCGGTCTTGTATACGCCGACGATATGGTTGGCGCTGTCCCAAAAGCCCGCTCCCTTGTCTCCACCCAGCAGATACGTGTCTTCACCATGGAAGAACCGCAGATCGCTCAGCGCTGATCCACTGGTGTTCGTGATCTGCCACTGCAACCTGTAAAAGGCATTGCCGTTGGTGTATTGGGTCGTCTGCGTCACGGTCGTATTGACGGTCGACCACGACGTCGTGATCGTATTCCCGATCAGGGTGTTGGAGACCGCCATGGCTGGCGTACCTGTCTCCGCCCATTCGGCGTTGTAGTTGAAGTAGCCGAACGTGAAGTGCACGCCGTTGACGAACAGCGCCGAGCCCTTGCTCCCCGGGGAGGTGTCGTAGATCTGTTGCACCCAGTCACCGCCAGTGAAGCGTTCCACGCCCATCTGGCCGGTGTCTGCCACGCGGATGCGCAGGTTGCCTTCACTGGCGACGCCGCCCAGGGTCGTGGTTTCGGCGAAAGCGGGCGCCACGGGCGACGCAAGCGCTGCAGTCAGGGCAAGGGCAGTGCCGGCTGAGAGTATCTGAAACCAGCGGTTGAGTCGTTTCACGGTCGTTCTCCTATCTAAAAAGCGGGTCGTCATTGGAAGAAACGCCGGCGACCAGCGGGCCGTCGCGCATCGTGTCGTGGACCAGGGCGATCAGGTTGGCCAGGTCTTGCTTCGAGGTCAGCGGGTAGGTCTCGCCTGAGAGCACCGTCGCGGTTTGATCGACCGGGTTGATGCCGACCACGAGCGCGGCTGGATGAGCGTCGATGAAAGCCAGCACGGCATCCAGGTCGCAATGCCTCGCGTCGAACAACACAAGATGTGCCTTTGCGGCGAGCAGCTGCTGGCGTTGTGGGTGAGAGGGCAGCCTTAACCATTCCAAACGTAACGTGGCTGGAAGGTGGACGATGGCCTGGTCCAGGTTCAGGCTGTCGCCCAACAAGATGATCCTCAGTGGTCCGGTCGCATTGCTTTGCTCAGTCACGCGCCCAGTCTGTGCTTTTTTCGCGCCGCTGACACTGTCAGTGACGACAAAAAAGCGACAGTCTGCCGCCGCGCGCCAGACTGTCACTTAACAAACCGCTGATGAGGTTGGTTCCAGAAATGACGGAGTTCTCAAACGAGCAGGCTGTCGCTACGTGCCACCTGGCTGTTCGGGGCGCGGGGTCTGGCGACGATCGCGGGCCAGCCCAACCCGGTAGGCGAAGGCGATCGCTTTCGACCGACTTGCCAGGCCAAGGGCGTCGAGGATCTGTTCCATGTGATAGCGCACCGTCCGCTCAGTGATGTGCATGACGGCGCCGACTTCTTTGTAGGTCATGCCCTCGGCCACCCTGCGCAACACGTCGGCCTGCTGGGCGGTCAACCGGTCGACGAGCAACCCCTCAACCGCGGGACCGGCCGCCACGATCGTCGCCAGTCGGTTGGCCACATCACCCATGAACACGCGCTCGCCGTGGCGCAGTCGGGCCAGCGCCTCGAGGAATTCGTCGAGCCGCTGGGTCTTCAGCAGATAACCCGCCACGCCGCTTTGTAGTGCGCGGGTGACGTCGGCTTCTTCGGCGCTTTCCGTGAGGATGACGCAGCGGATCTCGGGGTTGGCTGCCCGGATCCGACTGACGGCTGCGGCTCCATCAACGCGCGGCAGGTCGAGTTCGGTCAGGACGACATCCGGCGCCTGTTCAAAGGCGCAGGCCACCAGCTCAGGCCCGTCACCGGCCTCGCCCACCACGTCGACGCCGTACGCGAGCAGGACATGGCGCAGGCCTTCGCGCACCAGGGCCTGCCGGTCCGCCAGGACAACCCGCAGACCGGTCAGCGGACCCGGGCCGGGCGGAGGCGCGGCCGCCGGCATCGCCACCCGGAGGGCTGTGCCACCCTCGGGAGTCCGGTCGATCTGCACGCGACCGCCGACCGCCGCGGTCCGCTCATTCAGGCTCTCCAGCAGCCGGGTCTGCGCCTCTTCGCTGAACCCGCCGTCGTCGGCGATAGTGATCTGGACGAGCTCGCCTTCGCGCGCGAACAGGATCTGGGCGGCCCGTGCCTTGCCGCGCGCCCGGATGTCGTTGAGCGTCTCCTGGATGATCCGCATCACCTGGGCTTCGACGATGGGCAGGAGCGAGACGCTTGTCGGGATCTCGGGCAGGCTCATCACGACATACACGCCCGACGTCTGTCCGAACTGTCTGAGATACTGCCGCAGCGCTTGAAAGAAATCCTCGCCCGAGGCCTGCGGGTCACCTTCCGCGATCTCGCGCGTGACGTCGCGGCCGACATCGCCCGCAATCGTCTCCAGCCGCGCCAACAGCGCGATGGCCGGGGCGAGATCCCCGCGCGCGATCAGGTCCGAGGCCATCGTGATCTGCCCGCGCACGAAACGGAGCACGCGCGTGAGTGTGCCTTTCAGTTCGCTGTCAAAGCGTCGTCGCGCGGCCGAGAGGGCCAGGCTCTGCTGATGCTCGGCGATCACGGCCTCAGCGATCCGACGTTGAGTCACGTTGCGAGCCAGGAGCAAGCGCCCCCGTACCCGACCCTTGTCGTCCTGAACCGATGAGGCCTGCACCTCGACCAATCGCAGCGGGTCGCTGCGCAGTTCGAGCTCGACGTGATCGAGAGTGCCCGCCGCCAGTTGAGTCAGGGCCGGTTGGGCAGCGAAAACATCGTGGGCGGGCCGACCGGCCAGGTTCGGCTCGGAGCCAAAGAGTGTGGTCCAGGCAGGGTTGGCGCTGACGACCTGGCCTTCAGCATCCAGCACGAGCAGCCCGTCGCGCAATTCACGTACCAGTTGATCGCGCGCCACCGGGAGCAGACTGAACAATTGAAAGCGATAGATCGCCACGGCGATCAGGCCGGCGACCGCCAGGAACGACAACGGCGTCAGGTCTACGGCCGTGAGACCCAATCGGTAGGCGAACCCGAAAGGGCCTGGCGCGAATGCCGCGCCCAGCAACAGGAGTTGTTGACGCCGTGGACGACCACGCGACCGGGTGGCCGCAGCGGCCAGGGCGAGCACGTTGATGGTCCCCAGGCCGAGGGTGTAGAAGACCGCGAACAACAATATCGGCCCCGGCGTCAGAGCCACCACACCCGGTGGTTCGACGACAAGGGCATCGAGGAAGAAGGCGTGGTGCCAATCGTTGGTGAGCACTGCGGCCACGGCCCCGAGCGGCACGGCCCACAAGAGCGGGAACCAGCGAACCAATCGATTGGGCAGGTGCAGGTAATCGGCCAGGAAGTACAGGCTGAAGACGTTGACGCTCACGATCCCGACCCACGACAGACGGTGAAGGCTCAGCTTCACCGCTTCATCATGGGTCTGCGTTTCGAGCGCCACCAGAAGGGCCCACAACGCCGCGGAGAGCAGCACCAGGGCATACGACTGGCTGCCTGGTACGTCGCGACGTCTGAGGGCATAGAGGGCAGCGGCCGTGAGCGAGAACGTGGCCAGAAAAAGGGCCGGACCATAGAGAAGAGCCATCATGGGCATGTGTCGCTCGCCATTCGAACGGTACCGAATTGGACTGCATAGCGGCTGGGGTCGGGCGACGGTGATACAGTGTAGCTCAGAATGATTTTGCCCCTCCTCGCTTCACTCGCCCTGATCATTGCGGCAGCTAAGTTCGGCGGATGGTTGAGCGGACTCCTGCGTCAGCCTGTAGTGCTTGGCGAACTGTTCGTTGGCCTGGTGTTGGGGCCGTCGGTCCTGGGGCTGTTCAATCTGCCGTATTTCGAGTCGGCGCACGTCGGCGAGGCCATTCGGGAGTTTGGCGAGCTCGGCGTGATCTTCTTGATGTTTACGGCGGGCCTCGAGGTGGCAGTCGACGATCTGCGCAAAGCCGGGCGGCCGGCCGTCTGGACCGGCGTGCTCGGAGTCGTGTCGCCCCTGGTGCTTGGGACGCTGGCCCTGCTTCCGTTCGGCCTCGATCCTCAGCGCGCGATCTTCCTCGGCATCGTCATGGCGGCGACGTCGGTCAGCATCTCGGCCCAGACCCTGATCGAGCTCCGACGGCTGCGCAGCCCCGAAGGCCTGACCCTGCTCGGTGCCGCCGTGGTCGACGACGTCCTGGCCATCGCGATCCTCTCGGCCTTCACGGCGCTGGCCCTGGGCGGTGAAGGCGGGGTGGGAGGACTCGTCTGGATCTTCGTGCGTATGGTCCTGTTCCTGGGGGGTGCGCTCGTGCTTGGCAGTTGGCTGCTCCCGCGCATCGTTCAGTGGGTCGAATCACGCGAGTTGGCCATCAGCGAGCCCGTGCTGTCGCTTGTGGTGGTGTTGGTGCTGACCTTCGCCTGGGCCTCCGAGTTCGTCGGCGGCGTGGCGGCGATCACGGGTGCCTTCATCGTCGGCGTGGCCCTCGCGCGCAGTTCACTCAAAGGCAAGATCGAACGCGGCATGCACGTCCTCGCCTACGCCTTCTTCGTCCCGGTCTTCCTGGTCGGGATCGGGCTGCAGGCTGACGCCCGGTCCCTGTCGTTCGGCGCCGTGGGGATCACACTCTGGATCGTGGTCGTCGCCTTCGTCACGAAACTGCTGGGGGCCGGCCTGGGTGCGCGCCTGGGCGGGATGGCCAATCGATCGGCCTTGCGCGTCGGCCTTGGCATGATCTCGCGTGGCGAGGTGGGCTTGATCGTCGCGTCGGTCGGGGTGAGCAATGGCCTGATCGACACGTCATCGTTCACGAGCGTCGTGCTGATGGTGCTGGCGACCACGCTGGCCACGCCACCCTTACTGCGTTGGGCATTTCATGAACGGCCGGTTCGACCTGTCGAGGAGGAGAGCCATGCCTGAGCTCGTTGTGTTGGTGCTGGATACCGACGACCATATTCCCGGGGTGCTCGAGGCCTGGCTAGAGGCCGGCGTCACCGGCGTGACGTCGATCGAAAGCTCCGGCCTGGGCCACCATCTCGCGGAGCATGCCTCCAGCGCTGACCTGCCGCTGATCCCGTCTCTTGCGCGGCTCCTGCGTCCGCGCGAAGATCCGAGCCGCACGCTCTTCACCGTCGTCCCCGATGGTTTCGATGTGGAGGGATTGATCACGGCCACCGAAGCCGTCACGGGCCCACTGGATGCGCCGGATTCCGGCATCCTGTTCGTCGTGCCCGTGTCGCGCGTACGTGGTCTGCATCGCCGTCGCGCGACGGAACCCTGACAGGGGTAGAACCGCCTCATGGAGAAGACCGGATCAGCCGCGACTGAGCCTCTGCCGACCTCGTTGGGCCAGGGCCCTATCGAACCCCAATCCGAGATCGAAGACTATCTTGCTGTCAGCCAGCAACGCCGCCGCGTCTTGCCGCGCGCAGCCCTGGTCGGGCTGGGGGCCGGGCTGGTGGCGGCCGCCTTCCGGCTGGCCCTGAGCGGCGCCGACAGCCTGCGCAATGCTATGCTCATGTGGTCGCACGCCTGGCCGCAACTCGGGTGGATCGCGCCGGTGATGTACGGCGCAATTGGCGCCACGCTCTCGGTGGCCGTCGTCCGGCGCTACGCGTCTGAAGCCAGTGGCAGCGGCATCCCGCATCTCGAGGCTGTGCTGCATCGGTTTCGAACTCTGGTCTGGAGCCGCGTCCTTCCGGTGAAGTTCATCGCCGGCGTCCTGGCGCTTGGAAGCGGCCTGGCCATGGGCCGCGAAGGCCCGACCGTGCAGATGGGCGGCGCGACGGGCGACGCAATCGCCCAGTTCCTGCGTTCGCGGCCGCGTGAGCGGCGCACCCTGATTGCCGCCGGGGCAGGTGCCGGCCTTGCGGCGGCGTTCAATGCGCCGTTGTCGGGGCTCACCTTCGTGCTCGAGGAAGTCCAGCGCGACTTTCACCCGATCGTGTTCGCCGCGGCCTTCGTCGCGGCCGTGATCGCCGACATCGTCGCCCGGGTGATCTCGGGGCCGGATCCGGTCTTCGCGATCCCCAGCTATCCGCTACAGCCGATGACGACGCTGCCGGTATTCGCTGTGCTCGGCCTGTTGGCGGGCCTGCTCGGCGTGGCTTTCAATCGCGGTCTGCTCGCCACACTCAACCTCGCATCGCGCCTGAAGGGTCGACAGGTGCTCGGCTACGCGGCAGTCATGGGCGCGATCGTCGGAGTGGTGGGGTGGTTCGCGCCGGAGGGCGCTGGCAATGGTCATGGCCTGGCCGAGATGGTGCTCGCCGGTCGGATGGCCCTGTTCGCGATCCCGGTCTGGTTCGTGATCCGCTTCGGATTGACCCTCGGGAGCTATGGCACGGGCGCGGCCGGCGGGATCTTCGCGCCATTGCTGGTGCTCGGCGCGCTTCTCGGTCTTGGCACGGGCGAAGTGGCGCGCCTGTTGTCGCCCGACCTTGCGCCGCAGCCGGCGGTCTTTGCCGTCGTCGGCATGGCCGCCTACTTCACCGCGATCGTGCGTGCGCCGCTGACCGGCATCGTCCTCATCGTCGAGATGACTGGCAACTATGAGCAGATGTTGCCGCTGCTGGTGAGTTGCTTCTGCGCTTACGCGACAGCGGAGGCGCTGCGCGAATGGCCGATCTACGAATCGCTGCTCGAGCGCGACCTGGCCCGCAACGGTACAGCCCCCGGGCACGGCGAGCCGATGGTGGTCGACATCATCGCCGAGCCCGACTCGTCATTTGTGGGCCGGCCGGTCAGCGGCCTTGGCCTTCCGCCGGCCTGCGTGATCGTGCGCTGCGTGCACGAGGGCCGCGAGCTCGTGCCGACGGCCCAGACCCGCATCGAACCCCACATGCGCCTGACCGTCGTGATCGGCCCGAGCGCCGTCAACGGCCTGGCCATTCTTCGACAGGGCTGCCGCGCCAGCGACGATCCCGCCGAGCCTAAAAAGAATACCAGTTGACTCTTGAAACCTAACATTGATATATTCTCGTAACGATGTTAGGCGAGATCACCACCCGGCGTGACCGTGAGCGCCAGCAGACCCGCCAGGCCATCCTCGAGGCGGCCCGCGCCATCGCGGCAATCGAGGGCTGGGAGTCCGTGACCATGCGGCGCCTGGCCGAACGGGTCGAATACAGCCTGCCCGTCCTCTACACCCACTTTGAAAACAAAGCCGCGCTCGTCGCCGAATTGGCCCGCCTGGGCTACGAGTCGCTGGCCGCCCGGCTGCGCGCGGCCCGCCAGCGCGCGGCGGATCCCGACGCTGCGGCGGCCGATCTGGCCCGAGCCTACTGCAATTTCGCCTGGGGCGAGCACGATCTCTACGCAGCCATGCATGGTCTGACGGGCGTGACCGTCGATGCGTCGACCTACAAAGAGGCTGGCGCACTGGCGCTGGCCGAGGCTCGTGCGGCCCTGGCCGCCTGGGCCGATGCGCGCGCCGTCATGGCCGTCGACCTCGACGACGCCGTGACGATCCTGTGGTCGACGCTCCATGGCATCGCCTCACTCGCCCTGGCGCGCCAGATGCCCGGCGGCAAGAAGCGCGCGCTCGGCCTGGCCACCCGCGCGGTCGCGGATCTCCTGGCGGCCTGGAGCGGGGCGGGGAG